>CAZUFC010000022.1:0-79878 GCA_964619725.1 uncultured bacterium
CTTTTGGGCTGGTTGGGGGATTCAGTTGGGTTGCTTTTGGGCTGGTTGGGGGATTCAGTTGGGTTGCTTTTGGGCTGGTTGGGGGATTCAGTTGGGTTGCTTTTGGGCTGGTTGGGGGATTCAGTTGGGTTGCTTTTGGGCTGGTTGGGGGATTTAGTTGGGTTGCTTTTGGGCTGGTTAGGGGATTTAGTTGGGTTGCTTTTGGGCTGGTTGGGGATTTAGTTGGGTTGCTTTATTCAGCTTCTTCACATCCTCATACATTGACAGGTAAGAAATCTGAACTGTTTAACGAAAACACAACAATAGATTATAAAATTTCAGGACTCCGAATAATGACAATTTAACATATTGAAATCAATTGTTTTTTTTACACTGAGACTCGGTATAAAAATTGTGCACTTTCCCCCCCTAAATCCGGCAGAAGAGCATTGATTTCATCGAAATTCATTGCGAGCCGTTCAAACAGAAAAGAATATTAAAGATTTAAGGGATATGTGAAGGAATGAAAACGGAAAAACATAAAAAAGCGCCCGTTGAATCACAGGAACAAATTATCGACAGACTTTTATCGCATAGAGCCGATTTGAAAAGATTAGGCATAGCACGCATCGGAATATTCGGTTCATTTAGCCGGAAGCAACAAAACCCGGAAAGCGACATCGATCTTCTTGTCGATTTCCTGCCTGGACAAAAAAACTTTCGCCGTTTCATGGATGCCTCATTCCCTCTGGAAGAATTATTGGGCAGGAAGGTTGAGCTTATTACTCGTGAAAGCCTGAGCATTCGCGCTGCAGAACGTATTTTAAAGGAAGTAGAAAATGTCCCTCTCTCTGAGTGATTATCTTTACCACATACTCCAGGAGATAGATTTTCTCCAGGAGCATATTCGAAAAACTTCTTATGAAAAATTCAAAAAAGATGTCGTATTGCAGCGAGCTTTCGTAAGAAGCCTTGAGATTATCGGCGAAGCAGTAAAGAAAATTCCGACTGAAATCCGGAAATCAAATCCAAATGTAGACTGGCGTGGTATAGCAGGAATGAGAGACCGCCTGATTCATGGTTATTTCCTTGTAGATTATGAAATTGTTTGGGATGTTGCGGTTAATGAAGCGCCGATTCGATGGAATTGACGGATTGTTTGAAGAAATACCTGACCAGTTCAGTCCAGAAGGGTTCAGGTTCTTCCGCGAATTTCAGGGATTTCCTGTCGTCGTCAGTATTGTCGTTCATCATCCGATCCCCTCTCCGTCCGAAAGTTCATAGGTTGCGGTTCGGGAGCAGTGCGGAGATTTAAGATCGAGCGGCAGGGGTTGCGAGTTGAGTGCATATCAGAATGAAGAAGAGGTTATCGTGGGTTTCACCATCATTAACGGGGCTGCTGATTTCGGAGGCGGGATCAAATGCATGTATGCTTCACCGACGATAATGACCTGCATAACAAAAGGGAATTCCGCCGAAGCTGGAGACGGCATTTACTGTTATCCCAAAGCTCATCCGTCAATAACGGATTGCATCATATCGGATAATTGGGCCCTGAACGGCGGCGGGATTGACTTTTCATTCAGTTATGCTTACATCACGAAAAATGTTATTTCCGGGAATTACGCGGACTATAACGGCGGAGGCATAAACTGTTTCGATTCAACGCCGTCGATAACCGGCTCGGTTGACGGTCGCGCCTCTGGTTGACAGGGAGCGAACAAAGAATTAATCTCATATGGAGAACGGATATAATCGCCGTTAATCAGGAGGTTTTTTTATGAAGTTTCGGATAATGCAAGCAACAATCGTTTCAATTTTTTTGACAGCCCTGCTGGTTCCTTTTGCGGGGGCGACGAATTACTATATCGAGGAGACGCAGGAAACGCAGGAGATGATGGGTAAGCCGGCCAGGAAATCGATGATAAAAACTTGGTTGACGCCTACGAGCATAAGGCGTGAAGATGAAGGAGCATGGACGACGACGATAGTGGACCTGAAAGAAAGAAAAATAACGTTGATAAATCATAAGGACCGCAATTTCATGATCCTGGACAAATCGGCGCTGCGCAATTTATTCAAGATGAGCATACTGATGATGGGCGGAAAAACGGATAAAAAAGGGAATCTCGTTTTCCCGAAGGATGTCTATAAGGAAACGGGCAACAAGAAGCGCATTCGGGGATGGGATTGCTGGGAAATCCAGATGAACATAAAGGCGCCCATAAAAATGAAAGTCAATATGTGGTGCACGGATCAGATCGAGATAGACCCCCAGGTCTATATAGACATGAGCAAGAATCTGATGGGAATCACGGGCAGCTCTTACGATGAGATGTATGAAGGACTGAAAGGATTCCCGGTTCGAACAGAGAAAACCGTCAACATGGGCGGTATGGACCTGGTGACGATCACTACGGTGGACCGCATCGTAAAGGATGCCGAAGTCGAAGAAATAGAAAAGATTCCCGCTGATTATACCAAGGTGGCCGCTCCGACAACCTTTTCTCCGCCATCGGAGACTTCGGAAGAAGAAACAAAGCAAAAATAAATTGCATATGGATTTAGAGCTTAAACTTGTCGTTGCAGGTTTAATTTGTCGAAACAAACGTTACCTGATAACAAAAAGAAAAGAAGGAACGCATCTCCAGGGCTGCTGGGAATTCCCCGGAGGAAAACTTGAGAAGGGCGAATCGCCACGGGAATGTCTGGCTAGAGAGATTTATGAGGAGCTGGGCGTTAAAGCCGACGTCGGCGAAATATTCGACGTCGTGTATTACCCGTATGAGGAATTTAATCTTCTGATGCTGATTTATCGGGTCGTCTCCATTAACGGCGAGCCGTTCGCCAAAGATGCCGCCGACATCAAATGGATACCGCCTGAACGTTTGAATCCCGAAGAGTTTCCGCCCGCCGACCGCCTGGTTATTGAAAAATTGCGTCATACGCCGTGAATCATCTGCTGAAAAAATTACTTGCTCCCCCCAATGACGAATTCCTCACCCTGCTCCTCAATATGTCACGGAAAAAAGGCTTGAAAATTCATCTCACAGGAGGTGCGGTAAGAGACCTCCTGCTGAATAGAACAAGCCTCGATCTGGATTTCGTCGTGAACCGCAACGCCTTATCGATCGCTGAACAGTTCGCCCGACGCATTAAAGCCGCCTTTATTCCGCTGGATGCTGAAAACGATACCGCTCGCGTCGTCTATCGGCGTCGCAGAATCTTCGATTTCGCTGGTTATCGCGGCAAGAATCTGTCGGAAGACCTTCATAAAAGAGATTTTACGATCAACAGCATCGCCGTCGCACTTGATGACCTGGTTGAAAATCGCTTTGATCCGGTAGATCCTGCCGGCGGATGCGAGGATATTAAAAAAAAACGGATTAGAACCGCGTCGCGGAACAATTTCATCGATGACCCGCTGCGGACGCTGAGAGCATTCAGATTTAAAGCCCAGCTTCAATTCCAAATTGATGAAGATACCGGCCGGTGGCTGAGACAGATAATGACCGCAATTAATGATGTCTCGCCCGAACGAATTGTTTATGAACTCGGACTCATTATGCGAACGGATCGCGCTGCCGCCGTCGTTGAAGAAATGACCAGCGCCGGTTTGCTGCTGATTCTCTTCCCTGAACTGGCCCCCATGAAAAATTGCCCCCAGAATTATTTCCACCATTTGAAAGTCCTCGATCACACCATTCAGGTCATGAAAAACCTGGATGCCCTTTTACGTTCTCCAGAAGCCCCTTTTACCGATCCTTTCTTTGCAAAATTATTCAAAGATGCCGGAAGAAAAAGCCTGCTCAGATTCGCCGCCCTGTTCCACGATGCCGGTAAACCCGAAACCCTGGAATATCGAGGGACCGGCAGAATCTCCTTTCATAAGCACGCATCCCACAGCGCCCGACTCGCTTCACAATCACTGAAACGTAAAAAAATGAGCACACGGGACGTTTCATTCATTAAAAATCTGATCCTTCTCCACATGCGGCCCATTCAGCTTCTGGAACTCTATCAGTCCAACTCCCTCACCATTAGAGCCCTTCACAGACTCGTCAAAAAAGCCGGGGAACTCATGCCCGAAATGCTCCTCCTCTCATACGCGGATTTGAACGCAGCAAAAGGACCCGCTGCAAATCCCGCAGCCCCCGGTCTCTTCAAAAAAATGACCACAGCGGTCATTGAGCAAATATCCCGGAAAATCGAGCCGGTAATTCAAAACCCGAAACTCGTCACCGGCAATGACCTTATCAACGTTTTCTCGCTCAAACCCGGACCTCATTTCCAAAAATTGCTCGATGCCGTAGAAATCGCACGCATCGAAGGTACCGTGACCGACAGGGAAAGCGCCCTGGATTTCCTCCGTCAATTGTTGAAAAATAAACTTTTGAAAACAAACTGATACCTGAATTCATTGCGTCGGCCCTGCGAAGCTCTTGAAATCCTCGATTCATCAATATGTTAAAGGTATTTTTACTTTCCGTAGCGCTATTCCCCGTTAATTTAATGTTTTACAATACGGCTTGTAAATTATTGAAAAGCTTTGGTTTAGTAAATTACAGTTGTTTTTTTGCCTCTAAAAAGGCAGGCAACTCTCTGTATTTATAGAAAAAAAATGAAATATTAGGCCATTCAGGCGAGCCGTGGAATTCGGTTAAATAATGCAATTGCAAGGGCGGGCGAGGGATCGCCTGAAATTAAACTTGACAAAAAGGCTTCAGGCAATTATATTTTAAATGGCTATTTTGGCCGAATTTATTTAATTTCTTGCCGTGCCGCTTGATGTTCAAGATGAGTGAAGAGGTTTAATCCGGCAGGAGTCAGGACAGCCTGAAGCATCCGTCGCCGCAAACAATATGACAGTCAAAGGTATGCATTAAGGGCAAGGGAACTTTGTAAAGACGGCAGTTCATGAAGGGTATGAGACTGACGTCGGAAGTTCATCGAAGGGTGCAGGAATCGACCGAAGTAAGCTGAAGGCAGTAACGCAAATAATCAAAGGAAAGGAGAATGGTCACCAGGGAGATACGAGGACTATTTAGGTTTAAGCGAGAAGGGCGAAGCAGCGAGAGCGAGTGGCCCTTCATCGAGAAAGAGAGGAGATGATGTGAGTATGGGGCCAAAATTTTTAATACGTTTGGATCAGGTGCCGGAGATCAGCAAAGAGAGGCGACGAAGATTAAGGAAGGTGCTGGAGCGGTTTCCCTTTCGCACGAACGAGTATTACAAGTCATTAGTGAGATTTGATGATCCTCGGGACCCGATAGGAAGGATAGTAGTGCCGAGTCTGGAGGAGTTGGATAATTGGGGTAAATTGGATGCATCGTGCGAGAATTTGTATACTCCTATGCGAGGATTGCAGCACAAATATGAGCAGACGGCCTTACTGTTAGTGAGCAATGTATGCGGTTCCATTTGTCGATTTTGTTTTCGCAAGCGTTTATTTTTACAAGGAGCGGACGATACGCTGACAGACGTTGACGGGGCTCTGGAATACATAAGTAAACACAGTGAAATCAACAATATACTATTAACCGGCGGCGATCCGTTGATGCTGTCTACGGGACGATTGGAGCGGATCGTAAGCGGTTTGAGAAAGATCGATCATGTTCAAATAATCCGGCTGGGGACGAAGATGCCGGTATTCAATCCTTATCGTATAATAAACGATCCTTCTTTGCTGGAGATGATAGGGAAGTACGGCAAAGGCGACAAGCGCATTTATATAATGACTCATATCAATCATCCGCGCGAGATAACGGCGGCGGCGAAGCGCGGCGTTTCATTATTGATGAAGGCGGGCGCCAAGATAATGAACCAGACGCCTTTAATCAGGGGAGTAAACGACGATCCGCCGACGCTTTCGGAGTTATTCAACAAACTTTCTTACATAGGTGTAATGCCGTATTACGTATTCCAGTGCAGGCCGACACTGGGCAATGCAGCCTATGCGGTACCGATAGAACGGGGATACAGGATATTTGAGCAGGCGAAGATGATGAGTGCGGGACTGGCGAAGACGGCGCGATTCGCCATGTCTCATTCAACGGGAAAGATTCAGATAGTAGCCAGGACGAACAAGCACATGATATTCAAGTATTTGCAGGCGGCGGACCAGAAGAATCTTTCGAGGATAATGATTTTCAGAAATAATCCTGAGGCATACTGGCTGAATGATTATACCGATCCCATACTGGATCAGTACATGGAGAATCCGTTCATAAGCAGCAAAGCGATGACGAGACGAAGGAAGCTTCTGGAGAAGACCAGAACCCGTAAAAGGCAGGAGAGGTCATATTTTCATGAATGAGGGGTATGCCGCCCTCAATCGAAGCCTCCAGCGCCTAAAGCCTCAAAACTGCCGTCAAACTTTCGTTCTTCCCGTTTAGGATGCGGGAAGAGCGGAGGTATGGCGACCGTCCCGCAACTTTTTATTGCCGTAACTACTGTCCCAGTTTTTTGATCAGACCCGCAATTTTTCTGTTCTGTTTGATTTTTCTGTTCTGTTTGATTAATGAGGTCGGAAAATGATATAAGCGGTGAATGAGAGGAGATATCCGGGTGATGAAAACTGTTTTGATAAAAAAGTCTTCGTCAGAAGAGATAGAGAGCCAGGTAGGAGAAATTTTTCGATTTTTCAATTTATCGGTAAAGGGGAAGCGAGTATTGGTCAAGCCGAATATTCTGGGGCCGCATCCCCGGTCGCATCAGACGACGACTCATCCCAAACTTGTTTCTGCAGTAGTGAAGGAAGTGCGGAAGCAGGGGGGTGAACCAACGGTAGGGGATAATCCGGGTGTAGCGGGTTATGGAATGAATGAGAAAAGCGCTTTCGAGACGGGTATACAGGATGCTGCGGGAGGCTGTTTTAAGAATATCGGCCGGGAAAGCGTGCGGGTGAAGACTGGGGCGTCGGATTTGGGCGAGATACCGGTTTCAAGAATCGTAAAGGAAACTGATTTAATCATATCCCTGCCCCGTTTTAAAACGCATGCGTTGACTCAACTGACCGGAGCGATCAAGAATTCGTTCGGATTCATTCCGGGAGGTGAAAAAGCCCGGTTGCACGCTCGTTTTCCTGACTGGCGGACTTTTTCGGAGATAGTCGTTCATGTTTACGCTGTGCGTCCTCCCGACCTGGTGATCATGGATGCTTTTACGGCTATGGAGGGCAACGGGCCGGCGGGAGCGCCTTTACGTGAGCTGAACCGGGTGCTGGCTTCTGACGACGGAGTAAGCGTCGATGCGGTAATGGCGGAGATGGCCGGTTTAGGGAGGAAAAGATTCGTGCAGTTGGATACGGCTCATGAGCTTGGCATAGGAGAAGGGGATATTGATAATATAAAGATCGAAGGGGATTTTGTCCGTATATCGAATTTCCGTATGCCGTCACGTCCTGCGACCTGCTTTGCGGCGCCCTGGGTCAACCGGTTGGCTTTTCCGTTTTTCCATCAGTACCCCGTAATCGACGTTAAAAATTGCGTATTATGCCGGCGGTGTGCGGATAATTGTCCTGTGGAGGCCATAAAGGGAGATTTTAAACTTGAAGTCGACAAAAAGAGATGCATTTCCTGTTATTGTTGTCTGGAGAACTGTCCTGAGAATGCGATATTGATAAAGAGGAATGCGGGAATGAGGATGGTGGATTTCGGAGTTAAAGTAAAGAATAAGCTGATAAATGCTTTCAGGAAGCAAGATGAATCCTGATCAAGAAGAAAGGGCTGATGCTGGATTGAACAACATAATATTGGGAACGGCCGGGCATATCGATCACGGCAAAACGGAAGCGATCAAGATGCTGACGGGAATAGACACGGACCGTTTAAAGGAGGAGAAGGAGCGGGGAATAACGATCGACATCGGTTTCGCATATCTTGATTTGCCTGATGACAGGAGATTGGGAATTATCGACGTTCCGGGACACGAAAAATTCGTAAAAAACATGCTGGCGGGAGCTGTCGGCATAGACCTGGTGCTGTTGGTGGTGGCGGCTGATGAAAGCATTATGCCTCAAACCAGGGAGCACCTTGATATCTGCCGATTGCTGAAAGTCAGGCATGGATTGATCGCACTGACCAAATGCGACATGGTGGACGAAGAAATAAAGATGCTCGTCGAAGAGGAAGTGAGTGATTTCGTGAAGGGAACATTTCTGGAATCCGCTCCGATCGTACGTATTTCCTCGAAGACAAAGGAAGGCATAGATGAATTAAAGCGAGCCCTGATAAAGACTGTGGATAAAGTAGCGGCTCGCGAAACAGGCGGGGTCTTTCGGCTGCCCATCGACCGGGTTTTTACGATCAAGGGTTTCGGCACAGTGGTCACGGGAACAGTCCAGTCCGGCGAAGTATCGGTGGATGATCGCATAATTATTGCTCCGCAGAACGAAAGCGCTCGCGTACGCGGCATTGAAGTACACGAGACGAAAGTCGATAAGGCGACGGCCGGACAAAGAACTGCCCTGAATTTACAGGGAATATCGAAGCATCAGATTAAAAGAGGCCATGTAGCGACGTCGCCGGAGCATCTTCCGTCCACATATATGATCAATGCCCATATGGAAATGCTGGCTTCCGCGTCCAAACCCCTGAGCAACCGGGCGCGTATCAGGCTGCACGCCGGCGCTCAGGAAATTATGGGACGAGTCATACTGCTGGACCGGGAAATTCTGGAACCTGCCGATCAAGGGTTCGTCCAGATCAGACTGGAACAGGAAGGCGTCTTTCTCCCGGGAGATTATTATGTGATACGATCATATTCCCCCAGCGCCACCATCGGCGGAGGCGTCATACTGGAACTGACCTCGAATAAGGCTCACCGCTTTCGCAATAAACCTCTCGAACGCCTGAAAACGCTTAAAGAGGGAAGCTTGCGAGAGAAAATAGAAAGCGTTTTTCGCAACGCCGGATTCCAGGGAATACAGGCAAAAAAAACACCCCTGCTCGTTTTCGATTCTCCTGAAAAAGTTCATCAGATCATTCAGGAAATGAAAAACAACCATCTTTTGTCCGCTTCAGAAGGCGATGCCAATCTTTACTATCATGTTGACGCTTTTAAGGAATTACGACCCGGAATAATGAAGCTGCTTGAAGATTTTCACAGGAAGAATCCTTTAGCGCAGGGCTTGAAAAAAGAAAAGCTTAAACATCTGCTTAAAACAAGAATGTCAGATGAGTTTTTTAATGACCTGATGATACGGATGCAGGAGAACGGGTCGGTGGTCTTTCAAGGGGGACTCGTCAGAAGAAGCGATTTTTCGCCTGAAATGACTGCGGAACAGGAGAAAGCTGCGGAAGATATTATCAGGATTTACCGGACAGCCGATATGGAACCCCCATTGACATCCGAAGTTTTACAAAAAATGAAAAAATCCGGGGATAATCCTGAAGAGTTAATCCGGTTTCTTCTGGTTCGCGGCGACCTCATTAAGGTACAGGAAAACTTGATTTATCACCGTGACGCAATAGAAAAAATGAAACGAATCACGCTTGAGCATCTTGAAAAAAATGAGAAAATAACAGTAGGCGATTTCAAGGGTATATTTAAAATTACGAGAAAATTCGCTGTTCCGTTGCTGGAATACCTGGATCAGGCGAATATAACGGTCAGGAGAGGAAACGAGCGTTTTATGTCTCCTGCAGCACGAGAATGAGATTCAAGAGTAAAAAGTTACGGTCGGTTTTGAAGCGATTTATGTTATTAAACGAGGAGGATACTTGAAGAGGATTTTATTAAGCTTTTTTATCAATATGTTTGCCGTTTTTGCGGTCGATTGGGCTACAGGAAAGGTTGAACCGCCGGAAAGGATCATCATTATTACAATAGATACGCTTCGTAGCGATAGATTGAACGTATACGGAGACGGGTCGTATCTGACGCCCAACATCGACTGGCTGGCGGAACAGGGCGTCGTTTTTGAGCATTGCTATTCCCAGATTCCTCTTACAGGCCCCTGTCACATTTCTCTGATGACCTCCCTTTACGCCCACGAACATGGAGGAATACGCAACACATTCAGGGTTTCTCCCAATGCGATGACTTTACCCGAAATATTGTCTGAACACGGATATGAAACAGCCGCTTTCGTCAGCGGATGGACCCTGAAAGCCAGATTGAGCGGTTTGGACAGAGGATTCGCTCTGTATGACGATCACATGACGGACCGTTATAGAATGGTGAACACGCAACGATTCGCGGACGAAACCACGGATGCCGTTATTCAATGGCTGAAAAATAACGAAAGCAACCGCTATTTTCTCTGGGTTCACTATTTCGATCCTCATTCTCCTTATAAAACCTATAACCGATATCGGGGATTCGCTGACGTCAAACCCTTTCAGAGGACACCGCAATATTCGGGGATGGAGCGGAATTACCGGACGGAGATAGCTTTTACGGACAGGCACCTGGGACGATTTCTGACGGAACTGCAAAGGCTGAATCATTGGAAAGACTGCTTAATCGTCCTGACTTCGGACCACGGCGAGAGTTTCGGCGAACATAATTATATCGGGCACGGACGAAGAGTATACCAGCCAGGCCTCTGCATTCCTTTAATCATCCGGACAGGCGATGACCGCATTATGAATAAAATCAGCAGCATGAAAACTCAAATCGTCGATATCATGCCGACTGTCCTAGACCTCGCCGGCATTCCTCTTGACCTTGAAAAATGGAAAGGAGACAGTTTGACCCCCTGCCTTTACCTTAATCCCGAAAATCAAACTCTGCCCGAAAGAAAAATATTCTTCGAAACATATCCGGGCGCCCTTAAATTCGTACCCAGAAAATTGAAAAAAATGGTGAATGAATATCCCTCACGCGCCGGATTCATTTTAGGAGACCTCAAGCACATTTTGAACGTTTCATCCAGCGAACTTGAAATTTTTTTTCTCGACGAAGACCCTAGAGAGTTGTTAAATCATTCGCAAGATATGGAAAATAGCGACGGCATCAAAGCGATAATCGAAAATTGGTTTACAGCCCAGGGCGCCGCCAATGAATCCCTGGCTTCAGAACTGTCAGAAGAGGATATTCAAAAACTCAGACAATTGGGTTACATCGAATAAACACAAAAGAAATTCAAAGATCAGGCTCCTTCTTCAGGTTTGATCAGACGTCCGTTAACATATCGTTCCTTGACCAGACGCAGATACAAAGAAGCCGGAGTCGCCTTCTCCAGGATAATTTCATACTGCTCGATCGCATCATTGAACCGGCTTAAATGCTCATAAGCCTCGCCCAGATGCAATCGGGCGCGTAATTCATTCTCCTTCTCGGGTTGCCTCTCCAGATAACTTTTATAAAGTGCCGCTGCCTGTGAATATCTTTTGGTTTCTTCCAGAGCCAATCCGAAATTAAAGTAAAATTCAGCGAGATCTTTCTTGTTCGTTAAATTGTCTATCGACTCATACCCCTTATCGTAACTCCATAGCGCCTTCTCGAATTTCTCCTGACGGCTCAGTTCCAGAGCATGCGCAATCAGGCATTTAGTGTGGTAAAAAGAGTCCGGAGCGATAAAACCGAGTTCGTCAATCGCTTCTTCAAGCGGCCAGATTTCTCCCATTTGAAGATAGGCGTTTCCTAATCTGTAGAGTATCTCAGGCCGCATGGGATGGTCCGCGGGTAAACTTTTGAGTTTTTCGAACGAATCGGCGGCCTTCTCCCATTTCCGCTCAACCTCGTAACGCAATCCCGACTTATAAATCGTCTGGAATTCCTCATTACTGAATTTATTTTCGTTTGATGCTGTTTCTATAAAATCAGCTCTGTCCGCCTTAATTTTGGTGTCCTTCAAAAGTTCCCGCGAAGTATCCTCCACAAATTCCCCGAAATTCAGAAGAACAGCTATGACTACAATTACCGCAACGACGAGCAGGCCTATTTTAAGAGTTCTGGGGAACCTGTTCTTTTTTTCTGAAACCTTGTAGAGGGGAATGCGATTTTTCAGTTTTTCCGCGCCTTTGGGGAGTTTTTTGTTTTTTATGTTCATCAGGACATGGTCTCTGAGATCGCTTTCGCTTGATTTTTTTTCTTTTTTGCGTTTTTCGGTTGACGGCGTGAGTCCCTGGTTTCCGGATTTTTTTAATTTTCCGCCGAAAAAATCCGCCTGCCTGGAATACAGTAGATAGCGGTAGGGGTCTCGATTTTTTTTGGAGGCATCAATAAGGCATTTGATGACCTTCAGATCGGCGGGATTTTCTTTCAGTTTTTTTTCCAGGTTTCTGAGTTCAGCGGAGCCCATAAGATTAGGATAAAATTGAGCGGCTCGGCTGTATTTGGCCAGTTTTTCTTTTATGCGTTTATTCTGGGGCAGCAGGCAATGCGCTCTGTATAGGAACAGAACGGCTTCGGCGGATTTGCTTTTTTTATGTTTCAGCAAGGAAGCGGCCCGCGACAGATAATGCCGGACTCTTTTTTCTTTCAGGCTGATTTCAATGCTGTAAGGGTCTTCCAGAAAACGTTGGAATTTTTTACGATCATAGGAATCGTCGTATTTTTTCAATAGTTTTTTTGCCGCATCCAGCATTTCTTCAGCGGTTTGAAAACGTTCATCCGGGTTTTTCTTAAGCGATTTAAAAAGCATGTCATCCAGAAATTGGGGCAGACCTGGATTATGTTGAAGAATAGAGGTATAGGGTTTATGGAGGATATTCATGAGCGTGCCGCTGGGATAATTGGCCAGGTAGGGATTGACGCCGGAAACAATTTCATAGAGGATAAGGCCGACGGAAAACAGATCGGAGCGTCTGTCCGCAGCTTCGCCCACAGCCTGTTCAGGCGCCATATAGGCGGGCGTGCCCAGCAGGGAGCCGGAATGAGTGAGTCTCGTCATATCGGAAACTTTGGAGACGCCGAAATCCGTAACCTTGATGTAACCGGAGGAATCCAGGAGCACATTGGAAGGCTTAAGGTCCCTGTGGATAATGCCTTCCTGATGCGCATAATGGATGCCTCTTAAGATTTCCGTGATGATGAAAAGCGACGTTTCGGGAGTCAGAGAGGTCCTGTTTTCCATCTGCAATTTCAGACTTCCGCCGGAGATATACTCCATGACCAGACAATACTGATCGTCATAGGAACCATAACTCACCAGACGAATGATGTTGGGATGATCCAGTCTGGCGCTGGCCTTAATTTCATGAAAAAAACGATCAACGGCTTCCATGGACATGGAGCGGTCCGGCGTCAGCATTTTAACCGCATAAATCGTATGGGTCTGACGGTCTCTGTATAGTTTGATTACCGACATGCCTCCCTCGCCCAAAGTCGATATGAGATCGCAGCGGTCCAGAAGACTGTGTAAGTTAGTGAATTCCTTTTTTTTCATTTTTTCTTCTTATAATCGATACAATTCAATCGAAGAACGAAATATCATAACCATCTTTCGTGCGGCCGCTGAACAAACTGAAGAGTATTGCAACGGATATTCCTCAGCCGCACCGGGGTTCCTCTCATCCCTCTTATCCATACCCTAAAGCGACTGTTTTTTCAAGAAATAACATCATTCTGCGGGATGGATCGACCTTTGCGAAAATGGAGGATCAGCAGCCATAGATAAAGGATAATGATTGGTACGCTTTTCTGAGACAGATATATAATTTCACGAATCCAGCTTCCCGTGCCGGTGTAAAGATAGTAAACGGAGGGAGCCGCCGCCAGGGCCCAGCACAGCATCACAACGCTGCGGGGAACGCTGGGAGCTTTTCGGAGCTTTGCCTCCGGCTGTTCATTATCCGCCCTGTCGGTTGCATCTCCGGAATTGACATCTATGCCCTCACATGCTTTCCAGTATAAAAGTCCGAAAAGGGGAAGCGCCACGACCAGATGATGTTCCCATACATGAGCGTAAGTAATGAAATAGGCTGTTATCCACAGACATAAGTTGTCTATTAAGTCGATTTTTCTGGGGTAAAATGTGGCGGCAAGAGCGCTAAGCATTATCAGCGCTACGGCAACCCGGAGCACGGCATCGGAAAAAAAGAAATGATTGAGAAGATTCTGAAAACAGAGGTTTCCTATATTCGTTACCAGTTCCTGTCCGAAAGCCCAGGAGACGAAAAGCCGGAAATCATCCGGTCTGGCCAGGAAATAGGGAACGGCCAACAGCGCCGAAACGGTTATCCCCGTCAGGATTGTTTTCCATTTTTTCAATCGGACGAAAAGAGGAACGAAAAGCAGCGTCAGGGGCTTTACGAGCAGACTGAGGGTCCAGGCTCCTGTGAGCAGCCGGTTTCTGTTCTTCATTATTCCATATGCCGTCAGCATAATGCAGGCGGCGATTAGAAAAGAAGTCTGTCCCATATACATTTCCAGATAGTATGGAGCGAACATTAGCCACATGCCTGCGACCGTCAGCCTTACGCTTGTTTTCGATGCGATTTTCCAGACGATGATGAGACATAACGCCAGAACCAATTCATGAAAGACGGTCCATACGATGTAGGCGTGATAAGGTCCTAAATAGGACAGCGGCAATCCGAACAGGTAAATCATGGCCGGGAGATACCGGTTGGGCGGATGAAATGGGTCTACAGCGTTCAGTTCTTCGATTGCCCTCTTGGAGTCTCGCTCATTGTAATTCTGAAAAAGACTTAAATTGTAACGGAGGTCGCGACCCGCTCGCCATATCTGATAAAAATCGCCTCCAGGGTCCGTATTGTTCGCATCACGAACCAGAAGGTCCATCAGTTGATTGGTGGTTTTTCTGGGCGGAATGGACATGAATTTGCCCAATGCAGTCTTCCGCTTCTCTTCCCAGAATTTTTCCTCAAAATATCGAAATACCCCAGGCGTACGTAAACATTCTTCCGGCACTACGCCCCGGTGCTTCTGTTCGTTTCCCGGAATCTTTACAGGCGCTATTTTGAATGATCCGTTCGCAGTTTTTATATCAAAATGACGGGCTATGGAATAGAGAAAAAAAATGTGAATGATGACCGAGAGTATGAAAAATACCCAGACGCCGGCCGATGCTCGCTTTTGCTTCATGAGTGAGGTCTCCTCCATGCTTCTGCGCATGCACGAAGCTGTTGGCAGGCTCGAAGATTACCATATTTTTTCATAAATGTCAGAAAGAAAAAAATCCTCCCCGAACAGAGGTTCGGGAAGGATTTGAATTTTCGGAATTCAGGAATTAATACATTCCGCCCATTCCGCCCATTCCGCCTCCGGGAGGTCCTCCGGGCATGGGGTTTTCTTCTTCCGGAATATCCGTAATGATAGCTTCCGTAGTCAGCATCAGCGCTGCAATGGACGAAGCGTTCTGTAAAGCGATCCTGATTACCTTTGTAGGATCGATAACGCCGTCTTTGAACATGTCGGAATACTCTTCCGTAGCTGCGTTGAAACCGATTCCTGCTTCTTTGGTCTTAAGTTCCTGAACGACAACGCTGCCTTCATGTCCCGCATTCGTGGCGATCTGCCTGACCGGCTCCTCCAGAGCTCGTCGAACAATGCTGATGCCTATCGATTCGTCTCCGTCTCCCGCAAGCTGTTCAAGCTGAGGGATAGCGCGAAGCAACGCAATGCCGCCGCCGGAAGAAATTCCCTCTTCGACTGCCGCTCTCGTCGCATTTAATGCATCCTCCACACGGGCCTTCTTCTCTTTCATTTCCGTCTCCGTGGCCGCTCCAACATTCAATACGGCTACGCCGCCGACCAACTTCGCCAGCCTTTCCTGAAGCTTTTCACGGTCATAATCTGAAGTGGACTCCTCTATCTGCATCTTGATCTGCTTCACTCGACCTTCTATCTGCTCGGTCTTCCCTGCTCCCTCTACTATCGTCGTGTTTTCCTTGTCGATCGTGATTCGCTTCGCCGTTCCCAAATCGCTCAGCTTGATGTTCTCCAGCTTGATTCCCAGGTCTTCCGAAATCGCTCGTCCGTTCGTCAATACCGCTATGTCCTCCAGCATCGCCTTGCGTCTATCTCCAAATCCGGGCGCCTTAACTGCCGCTACGTTCAATACACCGCGCAACTTGTTGACCACCAGCGTCGCCAATGCCTCGCCTTCCACATCCTCAGCTATAATCAATAAAGGCTTGCCCATCTTCGATATCTGCTCCAGTATCGGCAGAAGGTCCTTCATGCCGCTGATCTTCTTCTCGTGTATCAGTATATAAGGGTCTTCAAGAACGCATTCCATCCGCTCAGTGTTCGTTACGAAATAAGGCGACAGGTATCCCCGATCAAACTGCATACCCTCGACCACATCCATGTAAGTCTCCATCGTCTTCGATTCTTCAACCGTTATCACGCCGTCTTTGCCGACCTTCTCCATCGCTTCCGCTATGATGTCGCCTATCATCCTGTCGTTGTTCGCCGATATCGTCGCTACTGCAGCTATCTGATTGCGGTCCTCTATCGGCTTCGACTGCTTCTTGATCTCCTCTACTATCGACTCTACTGCCTTCTCTATTCCACGCTTCAACTCCATCGGGTTCGCTCCGGCCGTCACGTTCTTGCAACCTTCACGGAATATCGCCTCTGCCAAAATAGTCGCCGTCGTCGTTCCATCTCCCGCAACATCGCTCGTCTTGCTCGCTACCTCCTTGACCATCTCCGCTCCCATGTTCTGATACGGCTCCTCAAGCTCTATGTCCTTCGCCACTGTCACCCCGTCCTTAGTGATCGTAGGTGAACCGAACTTTTTATCTAATACCACATTGCGACCCTTGGGACCCAATGTCACCTTGACCGCCTTGGATAAAGTAATTACTCCCTCCAACAGCGCTTTGCGTGCTTCCTCATCAAACTTCATTTGTTTCGGCATCTTTATCCCTCCTTAATTTAGGGTTTCTCGGTTTTTTGCCTCGCTCTTACCGATCAGTCGGTTATTACGCCCAAAACGTCATCCTCGCGCATTATCAAATACTCTTCTCCGTCTATCTTTACTTCCGTACCTGCATACTTGCCGAATAATACGCTATCTCCTTCCTTCAACTCCATCGCTACCCGATTGCCCTCTGAATCTGTCTTGCCCGGTCCCGTCGCTATCACTTTGCCTTCCTGAGGCTTCTCCTTCGCCGTGTCAGGTATTACTATACCGCCCGGCGTCTTCTGTTCTTCCGATTCTATCCGCTTTACTAAAATTCTGTCCTGTAACGGTCGAATCATCTCTCATCAACCTCCTTACTCGAAAAGGTTATTGCTCCTGTTTTCTCTTTTCCCTTGTTAATACGTTCCTTTTTCATCTTTTGTTTCGCCGAGAACCGTCAGCGCCTGTTTTTAAGAAAACCTGTCAGCGCTCATCTCGGTTGAGTGATAATATTATTCAAAAAATTATTCTTGTCAAGGCGCAATAAGTTTCATTAATTATATTTAGAGCTGCTTATAACTGAAATAAGCTTTTTTTTGTTTTTTATTAGAGTTATTCACTCTTTTTCGGGTTTTGTTGCTTTTGCTGCAAACCCCTGAAAAAAAATTCAGCCTATCAGGTCAACGATCTTAAGAAACGGAAATTCCGGCATCCGTTATTTACAATTTCAACGAAGGGATTTAATATTAGCTGTTGAAAGGCGAAAGACATGAAAAAAAACAAAGAGCCTTTCACGGGCACAAGCGGAGCCGTAAGGATAGGCGAGCGATGGGGGCTGCGAATATCATGATGCAGCTCATACATAAGAGCGGAGGAATAATATGAAAGACTTGAAATATTTCTTATACGTGGGGGTTTTGCTGTCGGCGACGGTTATAATTTGTTGCGGCGCAGGCGGGAGAAAAGCTGAGTCGGAGGAGGCCGTTTCACTGGGGGATGAATTGATTTTCGAGCGTGGTGATATGACGTTGACGATAGACCGTCACAAGGGTAAGGCGACGACATTTCATTTTGAGGATGAGGAGGACAAGGCGGATTTTTTAGCGCCGCGGGATCAGGCGGAGGAGAGATTGCTGGGGACGATATATTGTTCATACAGGGCGGGTGAAGAGGAAGAGTGGACAATGATGAAGCCGGAGAATTTTCGAGTTGAGCATGAGGTTTCTTCCGGGGAGGATTTCGACAGTGTAACGTTCAATTTTGCATCTGACGAATCGCTGATGAAGTTCAATTCGACATTTTCTCTGGACGATGAGGGCGTTCTGTCCTGGGAGATAAGGGGAATCAATTCGAGTCGTCAGACGCTTGAGTTGGGCGAGTTGGGATTTCCGTTACCGTTCAACAACAATTATTATTCAGGATTCTCGCAGACGGATGAAGGGATGCGGCGATTGTTCGAGAGTCGATTTTACGTGAACCGGTTCATAGGCGGGAGTTCGTCCTACGTTTTGCTGAAGCGTTTGAATGCGGAATATCCGGCGTTATATATGCTGACGGGCAAGGGGACGTCCTTGGAGTTTTCGCATCAGTTGCTGGTGGGATGGGAAGGCATACCCTGCGTTTATGTGCATTCCGAGGCGGTGAAGGATCGTTACGGTATGCGTGAGGACTGGTTGAACGGTCACACCTCTTTGAGTCTTTCGGCGGGGGAATCGCGCACCTGGTCGTTGCGTTTTATTCCGATAAAGGTCAACAGCGGCCGTATCGGCAAATGGGAATTGGAGCAGAAGGTATTGGCGAACGTATTGACGAATAACGGGAAGATATGGATGCGGTCCTTTCCGGGGATGGTGGTTCCGACTGATTGTCCGGCAGTTGTTCAGGCCGTTTCTGCCGACCCTTTCCAGGATTTGAGCGTTGACGGGTCGGTCAAGATGGAGCATCTGGTGAATCAGCCTACATACAGGATAGTCCGGTTAATATTTGAAAAGCCGGGGTATTACGATCTTGAAGCGGCAGATGAGTCAGGCGAGACGTGCCGGATACATTTCAAAGCCGTCGAGCCTTTAAGGACTAAAATAGAAAAACGGGCGAAGTTCATAGCGGAGAAGCAGCTTTACCGGAATGAGGGGCATGTGCTGGATGGAGCGATTCTCGTTTACGACAATCAGGCGGAGCAGCCGCTGGTCGATCCTTCTTCCTACTGGGGCGGAGGAGGCTATGAAGGGGGCATAACGGACGCTCTGTTTCTGGCGGAAAAGAATGCGATTCATCCCGACAAGGAGCAGATAAAAGTTTTGGAGGAATATACGGACGATTTTTTAATGAACCGTTTGCAGAATCCCGGAACGTTTGAAGTGGCCTGGTTTTTTCTGCCGGGAAAAGTTCCTTACAAGATCGGGCGTCCGTACAATTATTGTCATGTACATAATTTTCATTATTCTATGTATAAGATCGGCAGGCGTTACGGATTACTGCACAACCATACGGCCAGGGAATACCTGGAATACGCGTACCGGACTGCGGAAAGGATGTTCATGGAAGGATGGTGGTGGCACTTGTATCATGTGGGTTTCATGCATTACAGCACGCTTTATGACCTGACGGATGTTTTGCGCAAGGAAGGAATGGAACGCGAGGCGGACCGGCTGGAAGCGCTTCTGATTCACAGAGGAGAGACATTGTTGCAGCATGATTATCCATACAGCGCTGAGCCGTTATACGATACGACGGGATACGAGGACGTATATTTTACCGCAAAATATTTGAAGGAATTCGACATGGTGATCCAGACCGCCGAGTGCTCCATGGCGCAGAAGTCCTATGTTCCGACATGGTTCTGGTGCGGTTCGGACAAACGTTACTGGGACGCCATGGAGAACAATCCCGGCGGCGGATGGTACGGAACGGACCATGGAGAAACCGCCATGCACTATACGACGACTCAGACAGCCCTGATCGGACTGGACAAATTCGAGCATCCCAAATTTTTCCCGGAAGACGTATACTTTTACAAAAGTTATGCGGGGCTGCTGGGCGTATGGTCACTGGTGGACGAAGAGGGAAAGGCATCCATGTGTTATACGCCGGATGCTTCATCGAATCATTACGGATACAACCGCTATTCCGGCGATTCAGGACTGGGATTATACGGTTATCTGCGAGCGGCCGGCGCTTACGTGGACCTGATTCGAATCGGCAGTTCCCGGATAGAAGTGGGGTTCGGCTGCAGGATTTCGCAGGAAGGCGAGGGCAGGCTCCACGCCGTTATTGCAGACGGCATCAATAAAAGATTCCGGTATCCCCAATTCAATTTTTTTGCGGACACCGAAAAAACCGACCTTACAGAACTGACCATGGAAAGAAACAGAACTTACGTCAGAATGACCCTGAAAAACCAACTCGGCGAAACCTTAATGGAAAACATCAGGATCAGGGGCTTCTGGGGAGAGGATTACGTCGCGGATATTGACGGCGTTGAACAAAAAGGCTCGGTGCAAGACGGCGTACTCAGACACTCGCTGGAAGTTCCTCCCGAAAAATCCGTTACTGTAACCTTCACTCGTACCGGATGATTGAATCGGGCTGCAGCGCGGCCTGTTTTCGAGCGGCGATTCCGGTTGTTGATTTGATTCAAATGTTTATTTAGGTTAAAATAACTTGCTTTTCTCGCTTCGGGGAATGCAAAATGAATTACAACGATGGAGGAAAACATGGCCGGCAAAGATTACTATAAAATTTTGGGAGTGCCCCGCAGCGCCGGTAAAGACGATATCAGGAAAGCGTATCGAAAACTGGCGATGAAATATCACCCCGATCGCAATAAAGGAAATAAGCAGGCGGAAGAGAAATTCAAGGACATAAATGAGGCTTACGCTGTTTTGCATGACGACGAAAAGCGCAAGCAATACGATAATTTCGGCGCTGAGGGATTCAGCAACAAATACAGCCGGGAAGACATCTTCCGGAACGCAGACCTGGGTTCCATATTCGAGGAAATGGGACTAGGCGGAGATATTTTTGAATCACTCTTCGGGTCCTTCGGAAAACGTTCCCGGCCCGGAGGAAAATCTTCTTACAGGCGCCGGACGACTCGCCCCGGCCCGGACTTTTCTGGATTCGGTGGTTTCGAAGGCTTTCCTGGCGCTCAGACGGCTCAGCCCATGAAGGGACAGGATTTAACCAGTGAAGTGAAAATACCCTTTCGGGAAGCCGCCCTGGGCGGTAAAAGGACTTTTCGCTTCGCCGTGAACGGCGGACAAAAACAAATTTCCGTCACTATACCTCCGGGAATAGAAACAGGGCAAAAACTGAGAATAGCAGGCAAGGGCATGCCCGCTCCTCAGGGCGGTCAACCCGGAGACCTTTACCTTCAAATACAGGTCATGCCCGATCCCGTCTTCAAAAAAGAAAACGACAACATCATTGTGCAGGCTCACGTCAAACCTTCCCAGGCCGTACTGGGGGGTTGCGTCGACATAACGACCCTGGAAGGCGACAAAAAGAAAGTTAAAATACCAACGGGAACCCAGAATGATACTAAATTAAGATTAAGAGGCTTGGGAATCAGGAAAAAAAACGGAGAACGAGGCGATCTTATGGTCAACGTGCATGTGGACCTGCCCAAAAAACCGACTCCTGAAGTCAAAAAAATCTTTCAGCAACTCGAGAATCTCGGATGGTGAGTCTGGAAGCCTGATTATCCCAAAGGCGGATGAAAATTGAAAATAGAGGATTACATCCTGGTGCAGGCTGCAGGCGCTATTCGAGACGCTATTGCTGAAACGGGCGGAAATGAAGTTTTCTTTGTGGGGAACTTCGATTCGACGCAGAAAATAGCGGAAGTTGAAACCATTTGCCGGGGCGGAAGAACCGCCGTGCCTGTAATAATGGAGTCGGCGGCGAAAGCGGATGCCGTCATACATAATCATCCCAGCGGAGAGTTGCAGCCTTCCCGAAACGATATCAGCATAGCTTCTCAACTGGGCCAGGACGGCATAGGCTTTTATATCGTCGATAATGCGGCGGAGAATATTTACGTGGTCGTGGAACCCGTCACGACCCGCAAAAAGGAAAAACTGGATACACCAATGCTGCTGCAATGCCTGACGCGAGAAGGCAAAGTGGGTTCGCGCCTGGCGGGTTTCGAACCCCGGCCTGAACAGCGCCGCATGATCGAAGCCATAGTCGATGCCTTCAACATGGACTCTATCGCTATGATCGAAGCGGGAACAGGAACGGGAAAATCGCTGGCTTATCTCATTCCATCGGTCTACTGGACGCATCTCAATCGCGAACGCTGCGTCGTATCCACAAATACCATCAATCTTCAGCAGCAGCTCTTCATGAAAGATTTGCCCTTTCTGAACAAAGCCCTGGACATGAAAACGAAATTCGTCCTGGTGAAAGGACGCTCCAATTATCTCTGCCTCCAAAAGCTCGCCGCAGCAGCTTCCAATCCCGAATCGCTGCTTGAAGAAGCGGACATACCGGCTTTCAACAAAGTCCTGGAATGGGCTCATAAAACCAATGACGGCTCCCGCTCGGACATCCCCTTTCAACCAACAAAAAGACTATGGGACCAGCTCTGTTGCGACAGCGACACATGCCTGGGCCTCAAATGCCCCGATCAGAAAAAATGCTTCCTCAGACGCGCCAGAAATGAAGCCCTCACTGCCGATATACTCGTCGTCAACCATCATATCCTCTTCGCTGACCTCTCTATCAGAATGGCTACGGAAAATTTCGGCGCTTCCGTCCTCCTGCCCAACTATAAAAGGGTCATTATCGACGAAGCCCACAACATCGAGGATGCCGCCGCATCCTATTTCGGCTTCAGAGTCACTCACCTGGGACTGAAAAGGCTGTTTCACCAGTTCTATCGCCTTAAAAAAAACGGAAAAGAAAGCGGCTTGCTCTCTCACCTCTCCTTTAAACTCAGAAAAACCAAACTAAAAAATCAATTTGAAGATGTCTTCCGACATGATCTTCAACCACGCTTCGTCAATCTGGACGATCAGCTCGATCATGCCTTCGACTTATTTCTGAAATACCTCAAAGAAAACGGAAAACCAGGCGATAATGAACTTAAATTAAGACTTATCCCGGACAAAATCAGAGAATCCGATTGGAAAAATAAAATTCAGGAACCCTTCGAACAGCTCCTCTCCATGATGATCAGCATTCTAAATGCCTGTAAAAACATAAATAAAATACTTAAAAAAGTGCAGAGTGAAGTAATTGAATTTGAAGCGCTGCAATTCCGATCTCTCACCAGTCGCATGAATGAACGAATAACATCGCTTAAAACCTTGCTCGATTTTGAGGAGGACGAATCCGGCCTGGTCCGATGGTTTGAAGGTCGACCCTATTCCAAAACAAAATTTGCGGCGCTTAACGGCGCTCCCCTGGAAATAGGTCCCATCCTTAAAAATTGCCTATATGATAACTTTTCCACAGTGGTTTATACCTCAGCCACTCTATCCACAGGCGATCAATTCGAATACATGAAAAAAAGACTGGGACTGAACCTGCTCCAGGATAGAAAAACCGAACTGCTGGAACTACCCTCATCCTTCGACTTTAAAAATCAGGCCATGGTCTGCGTCCCCATCGATATGCCCGATCCCAACAGTCCGCAATTCAGCGCCCAGGTCGCCGAAGCATGCTTTAAAATCCTTGAACTGACTAAAGGACGAGCCTTCATCCTTTTTACCTCATACAGGCTCCTCTACAAAACTTTCTACGCACTAGAAAAATCACTCCTCAAAATGAACATCACACCGCTCAGACAGGGCGCAGACGACAGACATCGCCTCCTCGACCGGTTCAAAAAAGATGTCTCATCTACTCTCTTCGGTACAGACAGCTTCTGGGAAGGCGTCGATGCACCCGGAAGAACACTCGAATGCGTCATTCTCACCAAACTGCCATTCCGCGTACCCTCAGAACCCATTATCGAAGCACGCGTCGAAGATATTGAAAAAAAAGGCGGAAACCCCTTTATGGAATTTACCGTTCCACAGGCAGTACTCAAATTCAGACAAGGATTCGGAAGACTCATACGCTCAAAAAACGATCGCGGCATTATCGCCATTTTCGATAAAAGAATTAAAACTAAATTCTACGGCGCTCGCTTCATAGACTCTTTACCCCCCTGCAATATCGTCGCTGAACCCATGGACTCCATCCTTAAATATATCGACAGGTTCCTCAATAAACGGCTCACCTCAAACTCGTCCGACGATTAAAAACTTGAAAGACACAATAATCCGTCAATGGGCCGGCGCCCGTCCTATTAAGTCGATCAATGCTCTATTTCACTTTTCGTCGCTCACGTTCCTGAAAGCCCCCTCATCCCGGATTCTTCGCAACTTCGATATTCTCCTGCGGCGCTTTTCCGTTTAAACTATTACGATTGTTTAAATGAGGGTTTACTTTTTGGCTGATCGCTTCTTCGCTTATCCGTAATAATCCGGGGTATCCGTTGCCGCGGAATCTTTGCAATCGTTTCCAATAATTCCGGTTTTTGATCGTCGCCAGACCTTTTTTATCGGGCATGAACAAATATATTTTCTTGAAATCGTAAATTTTTTTTTCAAAAATTTTAGTTTTTCATGTTGACAGCCTGCAAAAATATGGTAGGATTAAAGGTAGACAGAAGAAGGGAGATTGATTATTAATGACCGAAAGGGGAATTAAGGGCGCAAATTTCAAGGATTTGTTTCTGGGTCGGTTGCGGAAGCAGCCGATATTGCCGGTTCAGACGGACGACGAGAGTTTAGGATTTATCATAATAATGAAGATGTATCCTGAGGTTACGATAGTACCCAAGCCTTGGTTGGATTTGCCGGATAACGGAGCGCTGGCTGATTTTTTACAGGGATTCCATTTCAGGGAAGCGGGCACGCCGGAGAAAACAGACGGCGGCTTAAAGTTTTACATTGATCTGGAACCGATGAACGACAGCCGGAAAAGGTACCGGATGCATCTCCGCAGGTGGACGCATATACTGGCGTCCGGAGCGGAAAAGGAGAAGGAACGACAAAGATTATTTACGGGTACGGGATAACTTCCGGCCTTAAAGTTTTGATCCCTCATTCTCCCCGAATACCCCCATTCTTGCCTTGGCCCGGAGTCGCGGGGAGTCGGCTCCGGGTAATTTTTCAATAATTTAATTTTTGACCGTTCTGAGCAAGGCTGAATTGATCAAGCGGGTTGCTTTTGCCGGAGGAATGCTATACATTACTTTCTGCGTTCCGGCGGTATGAAGGATTGAGAGGGTATAGGCAGGAGGGTTATGGATACGGTCGGAGACACGACGGAATTTCAATGTAATTCATAAGCAACGGGAGAGTCTTATGAAGAAACTGCTTATCGGATGCAGCGTAGTATTTTTAATAATAGCCGTATTGATGTTTGCCGGCGGTTATTATGGGTATAAGAAGGTTTTAGAGCCGATTTACACGACGAGTAAGATTTTAGTGGAATCGTATGAGAGGGTGAATGAGGATTTTCCGTTTGAGCGTCCGGCATCCGGTTTGATGGAGGAAGGGCGCTATGAGAAGTTTTTGTCGGTCAGGAATGCGTTGGCCGAATCGGGGAGGAAAATGCTTGAACGTCTGGAGGAGCTTGATTCGGCTGAAGGGGAGGTTTCTTTCATTGATAAATTGAAGCAGGCCAAGGGGTTGTTCGAGGCGATCCGTGATCTGGGCATGAATCATGTGGAGCAACTGCGTCAGGAGGGTATGTCGGCGAAGGAATACGTCTGGCATGCCCGGGTGCAACTGGCAACCATCATTCATGCAGCGGAGGAAGGCCGTTTACAGGAGGAAGCGCCGGAGGCTGCGTCGCTGGTCGAATTCATCAACAGCTCTTCGAAAAGGTTGGAAAATTTGTCGCAGCAGGGGCAGGGAGATTTGGATATAAAAGTAAACGGCGGAAAACAATGGTCTCAGAACCTGCGGCTGGAAGAGATACCTTTACAGGACGAAAATCTGGAATTAATCGTGAAATACCAGGATGAAGTGACGCGCTACAAGAACGCTTTTATTGCAGACATGTTTGTCGCGGGTTTCGTCAACTGAAAAGAGACAATACTGCACTGACAAAAAAAAGATAGATTATTCGTTACCACGCCTTTATTTAGTTTTTGTCCAAAAACCGCAGTGCCTGTCCAGCATTAAATTTTGAATTGAGATTCGAGTTTGTGTACAGGCGCTATTTAATCTGGCGCTTGTTAATCATCGCTGTAGGAAAATTCTACGGACGAGACGTTGCTGACCAGAGCTGTTCCCCTTTCGTTGGTTAGTCCTGCGTGAAAGCAGAGATTTTCTGCATTTCCTGATCCGGGAGGCCACATGAATTCGAGTATGTTTTCCGAGAGGGACTGGTTCGGCGTCAGCGTCCTTTGCATCCAGACGGCTTCGGTATGCCAGGAAGGATGAAAAAAGATGGTTCCGTATACGTCCAGGAGTATGAACTGCAGAACGGTTCTGGGTTGGATGTCATTAATCAGAGAGAAACGGAGCCGGAAAAGACTGTATGGTTTGAAGTGATTATCATTGAGCATGAGGTTTACGCGGGGTCCGTTTGGAGTAGGTGAAGGGATAAAGGTTGGGGAAGGAACAAAAGTGGCGGTAGGCGGTGAAGGAGGAGAGGAAGGTGAGGGTACGGGCGTGCAGAAAGGAGTCGGACTGAGAAACGCTGTGGGCGTCAGAGACGGCGTTGGCGAGACGTTCACTTGAAAAGCTTTCATCACAGCCATGTGTTGCATGCCCTGGACGTGCGAATCGCCGTACTGAATGGGGTAAACTTCATCCAAAGGAGTATAAACCCAACTGTCGAACACCAGGCCGTTTTCGAATATGTTCGACTCGATGATCAAGTCTGTGTGAACGGAGTCGAATGAATCGTTTGGAATCACCCAATCATAATGTTTCGTGCGTGGTTCGCTGGTGTTATGGTTGCCGTCCTGATCTTCCGGAATATGCTCGAAAACCGACAGAAATTCATCAAACAAGTCCAGGCATGATTCGGAATAAGTGGAAGTATTCAAATCGCCGCCTACGACAATATATTCTTCGGAGTTGAAATTGAGTTCGATCAAATTCTTGAGGACTGCCGTTTGATTATAACGCGTACCCGCATCCCCTGATGATGCTTTCAGATGAACGCTGACTGCCTGAAGCTCAATGTCGCCCGGTATATCGATGATCGCCCATACGAAATCACGGTCGCTGACATAAGGGTCCTCCCACTCCCCATGCGAAAGAAAACGAAAACGGCTTACGATGCCGTTTGGAATCGATTCGCCGCCGCCTTCTACACAATAATGAAATTCGGGACCGAACGCTTCATCCACTAAATCACGTAGCGTCCCATCTTCATAGTTGAATTCCTGGATAAGAACAATGTCAGGCTCCAATCCCTGAAAAATCCGAATCCCCTCATCCTCATAAGCCTGATGGTCGCCGCTTGTGATGTTAGCACTCATAATTCGTATGACCTGCTCTTCATTAACGGCAAGCGAATCCCCGGCGGAAAAAGGCGCTATGCCTGTCCCAATCAGAAAAACAAAAACAGTTGATACTGTGACATTTTTGATGAATCTCATTTTTTCTCCAAAATATATTTGTATTTCAGGCGCTGAATGCGCCCCCCTTTTAATTCTATTTTATACGGAACCTTTTCGCAAAAATTTATTTTGACCAAGCCCGAAGACAGACGATAATCATCTCTACCCTCGGCCGAAAAAAAACAAAATTCAACTGGCAATTAAACCCTCCCTTCGGTCTTTGATGTCCTTTGCGTCCCTTTCCATGATCTAAAAAAAACATTGATCAAAAATGCGTATTTTGGAGTTACAATTCTTCCGAATATCCCAGCATTTTGTTTCGATTGCGATTTCGATCCCGATACCTACCCCGATTAGAGAAACAAAATGTCAAAAACTTTGAAAGAAGCGTAACCCCGGTATGATCAGTCCCCAAAAAATAAAAGGCTTATCCGGCCTCACAAAAATTAGTTTCCTGCTTCACGAAAGGGAGGAAATGCGGCGTTTCGAACTTGAAACTTTCTTTTCAAAGTCGTTATACTGTCGTGAGCATGCGTATTCGGAGGGCATCTGTTGAAAGGCATAAGCGAATTTGATTACAAATGGCATGAGTCCCGTGAAGCGTTGGGAACGTATGAGCGACTGGCGGAGTTGACCGTTGCGGACATACCGTGGGTATCGGCTTTGATTATAGAAACGGAAAGCGGGCGTCGGACGGGAAGCAGAATGGTCATGCCGTTGACGGAGGACCCTGAGCGAAGGCGTGGCGATCCGTTCATTTATGATTGTATAATGAAGGCCAGGCGTGCTTATTACGAAGAAGAGCCTGTGCTTGAGGAATATAATTATCGGGGCGAGAGGATCAGCGTTTTTTTTGAACCCTTTTCGAGGCGCAAGCGGCTTATCATATTGGGCGCCGGTCATATCAGCCGGGTTTTAAGTTTAACGGCGAGTCTGGCGGGTTTTCGGGTGACTGTGATGGATGACCGTGAAGAGTTCGTTCGGCCGGAGTATTTTCCTCATGCAGACGAATTAATGTTGGAAGATTTCAGGACAGGCATACGAAAGATCGAATCGGACGGGGACAGTTACTGGGTGGTTGCGACTCGGGGGCATCAGAGCGACGAGGAGTGTCTTGAGGAGTGCATGTTGAAGGATATTTATGCTTATATTGGACTGTTGTCGAGCCGTAACAAGGGAATAAAAATACGAGAGCGGCTGGAATCGCGCGGGATACCGAAAGAGAAGACGGCGGAGCTTCATTCGCCCATAGGATTGGAGATAGGCTCGCAAACGCCTGAAGAGATTGCTGTCAGCATCACTGCGGAACTCATCCGCGAGCGAAGCAGCCGCCGGAGAAAATACGGGAATCAGAAAAAGATAAAGACAGGGAAGGAATAGAACATGAAATATTATGCACCGTCAACGATTGAGGAAGCATTGGAATTAAAGGAAAAATTCAGGGAGGAGGTTGTTCCGGCTGCTGGAGGCACTGATTTGATGGTGCAATGGTTTGAGCGGCTGAACGATCTGAAGCGGGTGATGAGTTTGAACCGGGTCGCCGGTTTAGAGGTGATAGAGCGACAGGGCGATTTTATAAATTTAGGGTCTATGGCGACTTTTTCGGAATTAATCCGTTCGCCTCTCATGCAGGAATCAGCGCCTCTTTTGGTGGAGGCCGTTAAGACTGTCGGTTCAGAGCAGATTCGCAACCGCGGGACCATCGGCGGCAATATAATGAATGCTTCTCCTTCGGCGGACGGCGTGCCGGCTCTAATAGCGTTGAGAGCAGGAGTGGAACTTAGTTCGCTGTCAGGCGGACGAAAATTTTTGCTGGAAGAACTTTTTACAGGGCCGGGAAAAACTCGGATCGCCTCCAACGAAATATTGAATTCGATTAATTTCAAAGTCCAGAGCGATGATGCGCTTTACTTCTATGAAAAGCTCGGACAGCGCAAGGCATTGGCTTGCGCCAAGGTGACGGTGACGTTCCTCGCTGATATGGCAGCGGGAAAAATGAAGAACGTTTCTCTAGTTCTGGGAGCAGTGGGTCCGACCATCATGAGGGCGGAAGGCGCTGAGAAGATACTGGAGGGTGAAGGTCCATCGGTAAGTATTTTCAAAGAGGCGGCCAGGGCTGCTTCGGAATGTTGCACCCCCATATCAGACGTCAGATCGACCAGGGAATACCGGACGGACATGGTGGAATCGCTTTTAATGAAAGGGTATTACAGGTGCGTAAAAGGATGATGGCGGGCGTCATATTGTCTGCCGGCAATTCGAAGCGCATGGGGTTTCCCAAGGCGCTGCTCGAATGGAGCGGGAAAACCTTTATCGACTTGCTTATCGAAAAATTCAAAGCGTGCGGAGTGGAAGAGCTGCGCATCGTTCTGGGAAAAACCCATGAACGTCTCATCAGGAAAAAAGCCGAATTAAAAGATGTTGATATCGTGATCAATCCTGATCCTCAATCCGAAATGATCGATTCCCTTAAAGCAGCGCTGACCGATATGCCGGAAAATGCCGAGGCGGTCATGATGTCGCCGGTGGACAACCCGACGGTGCCAGTCAATATTATGAAAAAATTGATCGATGCTTTTCTGAAACACCGGCCGCTTATTTTAAAACCCAGGTTCAAGGACAGAGGCGGGCATCCCGTTATTTTTCATCATTCGTTAATTCCCGAATTTTTAGCTTTAAATGACGGCGAAACGGCCCGAACGGTCTTCCGCCGGCATAAAAATGAAACAGAAGAACTTTTGGTGAATTCAGATACTATCTTAAATGATTTCGACACAGCGATCGGATATGAGATCGGGCGTCGCAAGTATGAGCGAGGCATGAAGCCTGCAGTTGAGAATCAGAGTTCAAATTTATGGTTCAGGAGACTCGTATGAACAAAAAAGCAGTAATCGCAGTCGGCGGCAATTCGTTAATCAAAGACAGTTGTCATCAGTGCATCAATGATCAGTATACGGCTATTGCAGAAACCAGCGTACATATAGCAGAGATCGTTGAAGAAGGATATGAAGTAGTTCTGACTCATGGTAACGGCCCTCAGGTAGGGTTTATTTTATTACGTTCCGAACTTTCGAAACATGTCATTCATCCCGTACCGCTGGACTCTTGCGATGCGGATACGCAGGGAGCCATCGGATACGCGTTTCAACAAACGCTGGGCAATGAATTTTTGCGAAAGAAAATCGACAAGCCCGTCATTACGGTGATAACTCAGGTCGTAGTCGATAAAAACGACGAAGCTTTCAACAATCCCAGCAAGCCGATAGGACCTTTTTACAGCCTGGAAGATGCCGAGATGCATCGAAAAGAGGACAAATGGGATATTGTGGAAGATTCGGGCAGAGGCTACCGCCGCGTCGTTGCTTCTCCTTTTCCGCAGGAAATCGTTGAGGAATCCGTTATCACAGGACTGATCAACAGCGGCGTGGTCGTAATAGCGGTCGGAGGAGGCGGCATACCTGTAATCAGGAATCCGGACGGAACTCTCAAAGGCGTCGAAGCCGTCATTGACAAGGACCATGCTTCAAGCTTGCTGGCGAGTAATATTAAGGCTGATACCTTCATCATCTCTACTGCAGTGGAAAAGGTGTACCTTAATTACAGCTCATCTGATCAGAAAGCTTTAGATGAAATGACCGTCAAGGACGCAGAACGGTTCATCCGGCAAGGACATTTTAAACCAGGGAGCATGCTGCCCAAAATCAAAGCTGCTGTCGCCTTTCTGAAAAACGGCGGACGACAGGTCATCATAACCAAGCCTGAAGCCCTCCTGTCGTCAGTCAAGGGCGAAACGGGCACCCGCATCGTAAGCGATTGAAAGAAAAACCGTTGTCTGGCCGCCCGGCAGCGCCCTGATCGGCCCTTTAACGACCTTATACCCGATTAGAAGGTTAAATAAAAATTGAATAAAGGAGCTTGAAAATGAAAAATGCGACTGTATTTCGTTGCGTATCATGCCTTCATGAACACGAATTATCGGAATCTCTATACGTTTGCCCAAAATGCGGCGGCAATCTCGATTTATTGTATGATTATGCAAAGGTGAAATCGCAGTTAAACAAAAATTCACTGGCGGAAAATAAACGGATGGATATCTGGAGATATGCGCCTCTTTTGCCTGTAGATGATATAAAAAATGTTACCCCCCTGGCGGTGGGGTGGAGCCCTCTCTATCATGCTGAATCGCTGGGAAAAAAATATGGTCTCAATAACGTTTACATCAAAGACGACGGTCGTAATCCCAGCGCATCGTTCAAGGACAGGGCCAGCGCTGCGGCGCTTGTGAGGGCGGTCGAAACTGGTTCAGATATTGTAATAGCAGCATCGACAGGTAACGCCGGATGTTCGATGGCATGTCTCTCGGCAAGCATTGACATGCCGGCGGTCATTTTCGTTCCCAAGTCCGCTCCGCAGGCGAAAATCGCACAATTGCTGATATTCGGCGCGGAAGTCGTAGCAGTAGAGGGAACGTATGACGATGCCTTCGATTTGTGCCTGAACGTCACTTCAGAATTCGGATGGTACAATCGAAACACGGGTTTCAATCCTTACACGAGAGAAGGCAAAAAGACCTGCGCCTTTGAAATTTGTGAACAGATGAACTGGGAAGCTCCCGATTATATCCTGGTCTCAGTCGGCGACGGCAACATCATCAGCGGTTTCTGGAAAGGTTTGCGGGATTTAAAGGAAATAGGGCTCATAGAAAAAATGCCCCGCCTGATCGCTGTCCAGTCCGACAAAAGCAATGCTGTAGCCCTCACAGTAGAAAAATTGAAGAAAAACGGCATCAAAGTGAAACATAACGAACCCTTCCCCGCTGAAATGGAAACCGTCCAGGCCACCACCATCGCTGACAGCATCTCTGTGGATGACCCACGTGACGGCATTTCTGCCGTCAGGGCCGTCATGGAAACCGGAGGCGACGCGGTCCAGGTGTCCGACCAGGAAATATTGAATGCCGTGAGAATCTGCGGCGCCCAATGCGGCGTCTTTGCCGAACCCAGCGCCGCCGCCGTAGTAGCAGGCTTGAAAAATATGGCTGTTTCGGGAAAATTCAACGAAAACGATAAAATAGTATGCCTTATCTCCGGCAACGGCCTAAAAGACGTCCCCGCCGCCATGAAAGTCGCAGGCTCACCACACATCATCAATCCCGATCTGAATGAATTTAAAAAACTGAAGCTGAGGGACAGCGGACTCTAAAATACGGTCAACCAGCCAGGGGGTCCAGCCAGGGGGTCAGAGCCCTTCGCAAACCCTCTGAATTCCGTTCTTGCTTCAGCCGTATGATCACTGACGCCCGCTGCACGAAAACATTAAAACCATTGATCCAACAGGGGCAGCCAGGGGGTCAGAGCCCTTCGCAAACCCTCTGAATTCCGTTCTTGCTTCAGCCGTATGATCACTGACGCCCCCTGCACGAATATATTAAAACCATTAACCCAAAAATAACCCCAAAAGCCCCTGACACCTATAGCCGCTCAATCATCCATCCTTCCAACAACGCCTTCGTCCACTCGCCCACTCTTCCAATTTTCCTCCCTTCCGGGTTTATTTTTTCGAGAATATATTGTAAGTAAAAAGGTACTTGCCGTATCGAAACGACGAGTGTGCGGAACATAATAAGTAATTTGGAAGGGAGCGGATAATGAAGAATTTATTTTGCATTCACTTCATTGCATTATTTCTTTTAACGTGTTTTTGTCAGTCCGGCATGTTGAGCGCCGCCCGCGCAGATGTGTGCAGCAACAAGCCGGGGATTGAATCCGAAGAGGATACAGCTTTTGCTTCGAGGTTTTCGACGGGTTCTCCCACGCCCAGTCCGACGCCAGTTCCGGGAACCTCGACGCCTACTCCATTCGCTCAGTTGGAGCTTTTTCTGATGGACAACGATTATGATTCCGGTTATACCGATTTTGCCGTTATGTGTGATCCTGAAGATATCGAGATCGAGTTGGGATATTTTTGTCCCACGGATTGTGTTCCGTCTGACGACACGACCGTCGGATGGGCTTTTGGCGGGGTTGATATAGGCATGCACTGGCAGTATTACGTTACGGAGCCTATTACGCTTCAATGCACGAGAGACATTCATTTCGATTTATGTTACGGATATGACGGCTGGAGCACTCACATGGTCGCTGATTTTTATGTCTACTGGCGTTGCGCGGACAATCACTACACGGTGGGATGCGACTCCATGACCGAATTCGGCCCTACAGGTTACTGGACGCCGGCCTGGAGCGACGTCGGCGTCGACTGGCCTCTCGAATGCACCAGCCGTTCCGTATCAGGCTGGAAAATAATGCTCCCGTGCGGTTGCGATACCATTGAACTGATGATTGCGGTTCATTTCGACGGTTTCGGCGATTATTACGGCATACGACACTTTCGCGTCTACCATAATTTGATGGAAATGCAGTGCGGTCCCGGTTTCAGAAATTGCGGAACGCCGGCCACCGCCACTCCCGATCCTACGCCGACGGTCACTCCACAACCCATTCCCGCAACGGACGCTCGAGGTCTTCTGCCGCTTTTACTTTTATCAGGTATTCTCTTATGGGTATGGACGAAAAAACGCAACCCCTGTTAAAAACTATACTCATCCCCCCCGGACCGGCAACTAGTTTTTGTCCATAAGGTGATTTTTATGAACAGACAAATCAGAAAAATGCTGCATGGGAAATCGGATTCGATAATCATTTTGTAATATCTGCGGTAACTTTTTCAAAAAAGGAATTTGAAGAAGGTCCATGCTCCGTAAGTCCATTGGTCAAAACAAGTCATAAAGAGGATGTAGCGGTTTGAACATAGTAAGCACACTCTTATCAAATATTTAACGGGAAAAATGTCTGCCGCCTCTTGACATATTAAAAGGAATCGGATAGAAAAAACGGATTTCGTCGCAGGGATACAGGAATTCCAAAGGAGGCGATAACCATGATAGACCTGACGATTAACGAGGAGCAGCTTGAGCGCACTGTGAAGCGGGCTCGAGAGCGAGAGATCATCATTCCCACATTTAAGCAGCAGAAGGATCCGACGCTTATTCCTGACAAGATCAAGGAAAAGCTTAAGAACATAGGATTATGGGACGTCAATTCTTATAATTTATTCAGGATAACGTGGAAGAACGAGCCGAAACCGAAAGGCGGTTTGTACGGCGGCGTGAACTGGCTTGAGATACCGAGCGCCATTTCCGGGGTGGAAGCCCGGATCATCACATTGGTGGGGAAATGGTTTCCGACGGGGTCTCACAAGGTCGGGGCCACATTCGGGTGTCTGGTCCCCCGTCTGATAACGGGACAGTTTGATCCGACGTATCAAAAGGCTGTATGGCCATCGACGGGTAATTATTGTCGAGGCGGAGCGTATGATTCTTCGCTGATGGCATGCGAATCCATCGCCATTTTGCCTGAAGAGATGAGCCGGGAGCGTTTTGAATGGTTGGAGACGGTTGCGGGTGAAGTCATTGCTACGCCCGGATGCGAGAGCAATGTAAAGGAAATCTACGACAAGTGCTGGGAATTGCGGAGAACCAGGGAAGACATCGTCATTTTCAACCAGTTTGACGAATTCGGCAATCATCTGTGGCATTACGACGTGACGGGACACGCCATGGAGGAAACGCTGCAGGAGATCATGAGCAACAAAGATCGATGCGCAGGCGTTGTTTTGACTTCGGGCTCGTCCGGAACCATGGGCTGCGGCGATTACATCAAGGACATTTTCCCGGCGGCCAAGATCGCTGTCGGTGAGGCTCTGCAATGTCCCACATTGCTTTTGAACGGGTTTGGAGGACACAGGATTGAGGGTATCGGAGACAAGCATGTGCCCTGGATTCATAACGTAAGGAATACTGATCTGGTGATGGCGATTGACGATGAACCGTGCATGAACATCGTTCGGTTGTTTAACGAACCGGCTGGTCAGAGATATCTGGTTGAGCAGGGCCTGGATGAAAAGTTCGTCGAAAATCTCCCACTGTTCGGCATTTCCAGCATCGCCAATATGCTGATGGCCATTAAATTCGCTAAATATTACGAATTGGGTCATAACGACATCGTTCTCACCGTATTCACCGATTCCATGGAACTTTACGGCAGCAGGCTGCACGAATTGAGAGAAAAATACGGGGAATATACGGAGAAAGATGCCGTCAGGGATTACAATCAGTTTCTGATGGGCTTGACGATCGACAACATGCTCGAATGCAATTTTTACGACCGTAAAAGAATCCACAACCTGAAATATTACACCTGGATCGAACAGCAGCAGCGTAAAGTGGAAGACTTGAACGCTCAATGGTACGATTTTCCCGATTACTGGGACAACGTGCATGGTCAGACGGATGAAATTGACGAATTAATTATGGAATTCAACAAGAAAGTCGGACTTTTATAATGGAGGTTTAAAATGAGGAGTTTTTTAGGCAGAGATATACTGTCATTGAAGAATATAAACAGGGGCGAATTTTTCAGGATTTTTGAGATTTGCAACAGGTTTGCGCCTATTGCCAGAGACAGGAAGAATACTGATTTGCTCGCAGAGAAAACGTTATTGACAGCTTTTTATCAGCCGAGCACCCGAACAAGAATGTCTACGGAAGCAGCCATGCACAGGTTGGGCGGCCATGTCCTCGGTTTCTCCGATTTCAAAATGACCCGTGCGGGCGATTTTTACCAGGAATCAATCAAGGACACGATTTACATGCTGGAGTATTATGCTGACGTAATAGCCATGCGGCATTTCATGCAGGGAGCGCCGCAGGAAGCGGCCAAATGGTCCTCCGTTCCGATCATCAATTGCGGAGACGGATGGGGAGAGCATCCCACGCAGGTTTTGACGGATTTATACACGATTTACACGGAAAAAGGCCGCCTGGACGACCTTAATTACCTCTGCGTAGGCGATATGCGCATGCGCACCATGCATTCCATAGGTTACGCCCTGACCCAGTTCGACGTGGAAGCTCAATTCGTTTCCCCCCCGGAAATGTCATTGGGCGATGACCTCAAGAAGGAATGGAACGATCTGAATCTTCGTTTTAAAGAGCTGGAGCATGTCGAGCAGGGGATAGCGGATGCCGACATTATCTACGTTGAACCGGTGGTGCAGGCCGATTACACCAAATCCAGGGTAGAAGCCGACGAAAAGAAAGGAAGAACCCCGGATAATTACAAAATAACGCTGGACCTCATCAAAAAGAAGGCGAAGTCAGACGTTATAGTCCTGCATTCTCTTCCCAGAATGGATGAATTGACTCCTGACGTGGACCATACCCGTCACGCCAGGTACTGGACTGAAGCTTTCAACGGCGTAGTTCTGAGGATGGCATTATTGGCCCTGGTTCTCGGCGCCGTCGAATAAAAATCGAATAAAATAAAAGATCGGCTGCGTCTCTTAAGTCCAATACGAATCGACTTTTTTTTTCGATCGGATGAGATGCAGCCTTACTTTGTACCCGGTTTTTCCAGAAAAGTTCAGTTTTTATTTAAAATCAGCCGACGCAAGCTGAATAGAGCAAGAGAAATCAGGATTACGGATATTATTTTGCCTGAATGATTCAATGCGGGAATCGGCGGGGGGACAGGCGTGTTTGTCGGTTCAGGCGTAGTGGAAGGTGTAGAAGTGCAGGTTGCGGTAGGAGTTTTCGTGGGCGTCGGAGTAATGGTTGGAGATGACGTCGGCGTGGGTGACGGAAGGAGTGATGCGCCGTAATGAAAACCTATGTCTGCAACGCCTGAGTCGACAGCTTCATCGGTCCTGGTCCATAGATTATTCATGCATGTTTCTCCGTTAGGACCTTCAAAACAGATATTTGCAGCCTGATCGCTTCCTGTATCGATGCATGGACTGTCATCAGCTTGCCCGGATGACTGCTGACTCAGATAAAAATCGCCTTCCGGGCCTGTTGCGATCAGCAACAAGAACCGTGTCGCCGCCCAAAGCCGCATCAATTCCCTCCTGTATCGTAGGTTGATTGCCGGGAACGTGAATAATGCCGCCCGATGATGTTACCGTTAAAAAGATTAATAATGCCGCTGAAACCAACGAAAATCTCATAACTCCTCCCGCGTATAATAAGAATGCCATAAAACCGCACTCGAATGCAATCTCAGTAATAGTTTTGCCCGGATTACCGATGAGCTTGGTCGCAGCTTTTTCCGCTCTCACCCTCTGTATATGCCTGGTCAGAGTCTCACCCGCCATGGCGCTGAAAATCCGATGAAAATGATAGCGTGAAAAATTAGCCGCTCCCGCAAGAACCTCCAATATAAGAACTCTTGACATACCCTAGTCAACCAATTGATTTTAATAGATTTTTACTCTCACTAAATCGGCAAAATTATTGTGAAATATTTTTGGATTTCACGACAAGCAATATTGATATGATTTGAACCGTGATCCGTTTTCATCAAAAAAATTCACAATTCTTTTCAGGCACATTGTCAGGAGCTCAGAATATTGATCTTTGCATCATTGCCGATCTGGCAAACAACTGAAAAATTGACGTTATTAGAAAAATCAGACGGACTTTACTTGATCTTGTTTCAAGTCCAATGGACATCCTCGTTTATATCGAGGAAGAATTCAAGGAAAGAGCCAGGCTTAAAAATACGCTGTAGTACAAAATCGTAACTCATGGAATTCAGGTTTATGGATAATAAAAAAATATCCGAAGAGTGGTTCATGATCGCTGATATGAATTTAGCATCAGCGAAATATTGAATTTTTTATGTTTTCAATGCCTGTTACCGATTCCCAGTTGTACGAATTGTAGCCTTAAAACACAGATATCTCATCAATACCGAAATCCAGCAATTCCTATTCATCAATAACGAACTGAACATACGGCTCCTCATCATTCTGCTTTAATGTCCGCAATTTTTCGTTCACCTTTTCGGCATATTGAGGAAAGCGGTCCGGGTCGTTCAGATTCCAGGATTTTATGACCTTGATGCAATCGGCCCTTACGCCCCAATCCTCATGTTCCAGCAGCGACAATAAGCTGAATTTAAGTCTCACGGCGGCATCGACCGGCTCCGTCAGTTGAAGGATTCTCAGAAGCGAGCGCAGCATCCTGGTATTGAGTTCATCATATTGGCTCAGTTCTGATTGGATCAGGGGAAAATATGGTTCGAAGTTCTCAGCGACAAGTGAACAAACGGCCTCACGAACGCTAACCAGCGGATAATCCATCAAAGGGCGCAACTCTCGCCAGTAGGAATTTTGCGACTGAGCGAGTTTTTCTGCAGCGGATAAAATAAAGTGTTCGGAATCGGATTCCTTCATAAGGTCGATAATTTTTTCATCGCCGACCCGGGAATTCAACTGTCCGAGGACTCGAACGGTCTGCCGCCGGAACTTTTCATCATCCAGAAGTTTCACGGCTTCGTCTTCCAGTTCTTTTATTTTCAGAACCCCTGCAAGGAAGAGTGCGCTGCTTTTGGCGGCCTGGTCGTCCTTTTCGAGTTTCCGTTTGAGCATTTTCCGTATTCGCTGGGGATATTTTTCATAGAGTTTCTTAAAGATGTCCTGGTGCGCGCGCATGGCGAGAGAACTGTTATCCGAGAGCTTATTTTCGATCAGAGGGAGTATCTTTTTACCTGCCCGGACTATTTTATTTCTTGCTGCGGGAACGATGATTCTGTTGTCTCCGACTTCCCAGCGGCAAGCCAGGGACCAGAGTTCATCAAAGGTTTCCTGATCGATGGGGCTTTTTTGGGAGAGTATTTCCGGCATATTGACGGTTTGTTCCGGCTTTTCCTGTGCGATATCCGTCTGTGGTTTTTCAGCCGGTTTTTCATCAGCCACATCCCATCCGACGCCGAACCGGTAATGAGACCACAATTTACCGTCATCCATGATGCCCAGGTAGGCATCCTGACCCTGCGTATCGATCAGGACGCCGATGCTTAAGGTACCGCGGGCAGGTCTTCCGTAATTGATGCCGCCCTCTTTTTTTCCAGCATATACATCATCGCCGCTTCTGTCGAAGAAGAGACCGACGGCGTTTGTGAGACCGGAACCGTTGCAGCTTGTAGAGCCCAGGTAACGATCATGCCCTTCGCGATCATGCAGAACGCTCGCCGCCCAGTCATGGCTGCCGCCTTGTCCCAATCCGTTGTGCATGATGTAGGAATCGCTTCCGGCCGCATCGATAAGTCCGCCCACGGCCAGATGAATGCCGCTGCCCTGGCCGTATTGAGTCATCTCATAAACGTCGTTGCCGCTGCGGTCACACAGCAGGCCAGCGCCGTACCAGTATCCAACGCCCTGGTTGTATATATCGCCCAGGTATCGATCATTGCCTTCTCCGTCTACAAGCAGAGCGATCCCACCGCCGTGATCGACCCCTCTGTCGCCTATGGAGAATCCCTGTGAAAAACTCTGATAACGGTCTGAAAAAAGAGGCGCATGGAGATATACTCCGCCGGCCTGATAAAGTTCATTTCCGCGCCTGTTTTCACAAACGGCGACGGAACGCATGCGAGCAAAAGCCTGGGCGGAACTCCAGGCCCTGTAAACGTCATTGTCGTAATTCGCTATACTTGCCGGATCAGGCGTTTCCTTATCTGCAGGAATATCGGGAGGACTCAAAAGAGCATCATCAATCATTATTCCGATGCCGTATGCCGCAGCTCCCTGAACATAAACTTTTCCCTCATAGACATCACTGCCGCCGTCGTCATAAAAGGAGGCTATTCCGCAGGCCGCTGCACCCATTCCGAAGCTGCCGCAAAAGTAACGGTCATTACCGCCGCCCAGATCGTAAAATGCAGCAACGCCCAGAAGCGCCGCTCCCAAAGTTACGTCCACATCACGGCAATCATAAATATCATCGCCGCCCAGGTCCGCAAAATAACCCCAACGCCGGTCTTTCGTGCCCCACGCTCCTCCTATCCGGCAACCCCTGTAAACATCGTCGCCGCCCGGATCGATCAAAAGCGCATAATTACCCTCCCATAAGTCGTTATGAATAGTGCCGATTCCTATGCGGCCTTTATCCGTGTGGATTATCACCGGAGCCTCCGAAGGAAAACAGCTCGCCGGCAAATCCTTCAACCATATTGCGGGATCAGGCATGCTGCTGAAATAAATCTTCAGCAGTTCGATCAAAGACACATCTGCAGCTTTCTGCTGAAGATAATCATCCTCCATGTTTTCCAGTTCCTTCTCCCAGCGTTCCTGCTCCTCTTTCCCGTACGGAGAATCGATCGCCTCACGCCAGGATGCCAGGAAAGGAATATATTCACGCAACATGGGAGACCAGCCGGAAAAGTTTATACTGTAAGCTTCATCCATCAAAACCCGACAGCTTGCCGTCAGTTCCCCCAAATTAGCTGGTTTCTCCGGTAGCGCGAGTCCTTCTTCGGGTATAGCGGAGTTGAGAAAAAGACCGGTATCGTCGTCGGCATCAAGATCAGGCAATAATGATGCGGCAATGCGGATATGCTCCGATGGCGATAAAGCTGGTCCTTCAGCAGACATCATACTGTCCGCAAGCGAATCAGTAAAAGGAGCTATATTCAATGGATTTGCCAGCATGTCCTTTACGACCGGCAATGCAAAATGCCCATGAGCATTGTCTTTATCAAAATTCATGTCCTCCCGTTCAAGATTCGCCGCTTTCAAGGCCTTATCCAGCGCATGAAGTTCCTTTTCCGTATAAGTCCGTGAAAATTGCTTTTTCGCATCAAGCTCCGGCGCTCCCGCAAGAATTCTTGCTTCAGGCGATTCTTTCTGTGATGTTTGAGCAGATGAGAAAGGCAAACCGAGCGCCGCCGGCATTCCGATGATCCAGGCAATTTTCAGTGAGCCCAAAAAACGATAAAACTTCATAACGAAACCTCTCAGTCCTGATAAATGCTGTTATCAAAGCAGCCCTTTAATTTCCGACCGACATGAACTATAAATTCAGCGACAGCATTTGGCAAGCGCCTTATGAAAAAATCAGAAAAGCGCCGGCGCTGTATTTTTTGATTTAAAGCTTATACGGACTCTCCTGAATAGAAAAAAAGCGTTGTTTATTTTCAATCCTGTGAATTACTGAAACAACGATAGAATCTCTTTATCCCCGGTCGTCTCGTTCCTTCCTGGATCAATATGGTATTTCCGGAATCTGCGATTGCGGTATGAATTTTGCTCCTTTGATGAAAGCCTGATATCTTTTCTGCATGGAGAAAAAAAATGTCGATAAACGCTTTAATATCAAGAAAAAAAAAGAACTTAATCGTCTCTTGGTTGTGGGCGACTGTAGCTTCGGCCGCCTTTTGCCTCATAATTTTTTCAAGATCGGACGTTTTTGCGATGGAAAATTCAGAGGCGTCCCTGGGCGCCTATTTTTCTGCGCTGAAGAGCCACGAAGAATTCATGGCCCCTAATCCTGACATGCTGATTATAGGGGACGATCCGGCTGATGAGATGTTCATCATAACGGATTCATATCGTCACGAAGGCGATATCCGGGTGGTGAACCAGGGTAGTCTCATAGTTCAGGGACCGGACGGAACCCTGATTTTAAAGGGAAACATTCTGGTGCAGGATGAAGGGATTTTTCGGGTGGAGGAAGGCAGTTTCATTATGGAGCAGAGGTATTGGTATGAACATCAATACGTGGCTATCGACGATGCGGCCATAGAGTTCATCAGCGCGTCGCTGAGTTACTCCGGCGTGCCGGGCAATGCCTATTTCAGCGGTCAGAGCCAGATCGTATTTGAAGATACTGAATCTGATATTCATGCGACAGCGCTTTTAGAGGGAGAAGCCCTCCTGGAGATATCCGGTTCCAGCCGCAGTATTGAAGCTATCCTGACGGATGGATCGGAATTATTCATTTCGAACAGCTCTGAATCAATCCTGTGGTTGGGATTCACTGAGGGCGAGACTGCGGATTTCAGTTTTCCCGATACAAGCGGAAATTTAACGTAGGAATTCAGTTCGGACCTTCCGGGAGTGAACGGAGTGGACTTCAGGCTGACGGCGGTAAACTGCACGGATACTACTTTGGGCATGATAAGCTGGATGGGCAGCGACATTACCGTGAGAGATTCCATATTGAGAGTCTGCGGCATCGTCATGGAAGGAGGCGATCCTCAGAGTTTATCAGGCATAGTCAATGGAACGCAGTATGAGGATTTTATTTTTTCGCTGACAGATCGAACCTTGAGGATGATCGATACGCAGGTAAAGACCTGGAATATGTACGCATTCAACGACCAGGAACTGGAGTTCGAAAACTGTCTTTTAGGCGAGGTTCATGCTTACGGGGAGTCGGAAGTATTAATGACTCATTGTGTCATAGACGGAACCGGCGGTTATCTCGGCGTTACGGAGCAGGCCAGTCTTAATTTTCAATTTTCTTCTGCAACCTGCCAGGTTCTGGCTACCGATCAAAGCGAATTAATTTATGTTTACTCAGGGCATTTATTCGGCAGATTCCTGCTTACGGATAATTCTCACGCTCTTCTGTTCAACGCGTCGCTTTTAAGAGGCGTCGAACCGGTTGATTCGGCAGTTGTTTTCGATTCCGCAATTACTCATCCCGTTTCACCCGCACCGGTTAATTGCGATCTGCCGGTCATGGGAACCGCTCGCGTTTTAACAGGACCTGATATTTCTTTCCTGATGGAAGCCTATTGGTTGGACTACGGAGAAGGATATGAACCGGAAACATGGCATCCCGTGGGCGGACGCCATGAGTATGAAGTGCACAAAGGTCTGCTGGAAACCTGGGATACGAGCGGACTGGTTCCCGGTCCTTATCAGTTGCGTCTTACCATCGAACTGGAATCCGGCGATGCCTTTTCCATAGTCAATCCCGTGGAGCTGGCCGCCATACCGACCTATACGAACACTCCCTCGCCGACACCAGGACCGACAACCACTCCGACACCCGGTTATCCTTTTGGAGTCCGCCTGGACATGCCCACATTCGTCAGCCCCGGTGAAGATTTCTGGATAACGGCCTATCTCGATAATCCCGGCCAACCCCGCAACGATGTGCCGCTTTTCCTTTTCCTTGAAGCATTCGAAAGTTACTGGTTCTGGCCAGGATGGACGCATTACTCGCCGCCGAACACATCCGGAATAGATTACGATATGATATACCTACCGGCCGGAACCTCATCCGTAGAAGCCCTGTCGCTCATCCAATGGCCTGATACAGGCGACGAATCCGTAACCGGCCTCTTCTTCTACGGCGCTATGCTAACTCAGGACATGACCGCAATAGAAGGAGAATGGTCCGTTGTAGCATGGGGATACGGGCCGCAGGATACATGATCAAGAATACAGGCTTGCCCGTTTCAGAGGCTGAACCCGAAAAAATTACAAATATTTGTACAAAGGTTTACAGGGATAAAGATGGCTTACATGCTGCCTCTGCTGTAAGTTTTACATTTCTTTGCGTGACAGGTCTGCGGAGGGCTCTGACCCCGCTCCGGATACTTGATGAACCATGGCGGTTCTTTTTTCGTAATAGTTTGCGGAGGGCTCTGACCCCGCTCCGGATGCTTGATGAATGAAGGGGATCCTTTTTTCGTAATAGCTTGTGGAGTGCTCTTAACCTTTTTCGGATGGGGTGATTGGTCATGCCCCGCTCTTGATCAGCCTGATTTTTTTGACATTTACTCTCTTTTTTACCTAATCTGTCAATGAAGAATCAGAATCTGCCCCGAGCGAGAGGAGGACGAAGGATTCATGAAATATTTCTATTGTTTATTGATCCTCGTCATCGCAGTTCAAACGGCATCAGGCAAAGAGCCGCAGGAAAAAGAAATATGGTATGTGAGTCCTGAATTCGATAAACTGAAACCTGATACGGTGGCGGTATTGCCGATGGACAATTTATCGTTCGAGCCTGAAACTGCGGCCATGCTTCGGGAAGAGGTATACGAAAGACTTCAGCAGAAGGGTTACAGAAAAATAAAAACCGAGCTGGTGGATCAGGCTATGAAGGAATTAGGAATACAAACGGCCGGGCAATTATCGGGCATATCGCCTGAAAAACTGGGCCAAAAGACAAAAAGCGATGCCATTATCGCGGGCCAGGTCGATCAATCGGCAGCGGTTCATTCCGGAGTATATGACGCTTTTACGGTCGTGGTTTCATTACGGTTGATCCATTGTGATACGGGAAAGCTTCTCTGGAAAACGGAACAATGGAGGAGCGCTCACCGTCAATGGCAGGGAGACCCGATAAACCTCCTGATAAACTTTATTCATCATGAAAAGGCAGACAGGAGAAAACAAACGGCCTGGCTGGTGCAGGAGATGCTGAAAACATTACCGGATGGGAAAATTCACATTGACGAGGATAATCTCCTGGAGCAGGCGATTGAAATTCAAGCGGAGGAGAGTCCATGACAAAATATTATCGTGCGATGCTGTTTCTATTGGCGATTACATTGGCGGCGGGTTGCGCAACAACCCGGGAACCGGTCGCTGAAAATCAAACGGATGAATTGCCGCCTTTGCCTGCGCCGCCCGAACAAAGGCCGCTTATCGCCATAGCCGGTTTCCAGAATAAAAGCGCTTATGCCGCCGACAAATTGTGGGAAACTTCGGCGGAAATGCTTATGAGTCGATTGATTCGGGCAGGATATTTTCGAGTGGTTGAATGGGAGCGGATGAAGCAATTGTTCGATCGGGAGGCGTTAAGTACATGCAGCCTGGTCTATGACCGCAGTCAGATGACGGAAGCCCAGAAAATATTGCTGTGTGAGTATTTTTTATCAGGGGCAGTGACCCGCTTCGACGTCAGTCAAACCGGTAAAGTGAGCGCCATGAAGAAGGTGAAGCATTTCACCACCACGGTGCGCATTGATCTTCTTCTGCAGAACGCTCGCACAGGCGAATACATTGGAACCGGCATAGGCCGCGCAACGGAAGAACAGGAGTTCCGTGGAGGTATGAGCGGCGGCACTACGGGAACCTGGGACCCCGCCTCGGCAAATGAAGCCCTGGAAAAGGCTATTGCTGCCGGAGTCAATGAACTCATAATTAATTACGATCTTAATCGGAGGGCGGCTCAATGATTCGAGGACCATACTTCCATCACGTCAATCGATTTAAAAAAGCCTGCAGAAAGGTTATATGTCATACATCGATTATAATATTCCTGGCATTATACGCTTTGCCGGCAAAAGGACAAACAGAAGATTCCGAACTCATAGCCATACAAAAATCCGGACAAAGCCGCATTGCTTCCGGGGACCTGAGCCGGGCCAGGTTGGATGCCGTTCGCGAGGCATACAAGGATGCCGTGGGTGAAGGAGCGGGCGAAGATATCGGGGAATTGTTGCTCTTTCAGAACCTGAAACGGCTTACTGAGATAATAGTTACGCGTTCCCCGGGCTTTGTTAATAATTACCTGGTGGTTGATGAAGGCCCCACACGAGAAAACATGGATATTTACCAGGTAGCGATTAAGGCCGATGTCGCTTCCAGAACGCTTTCCAGGAAACCCGCCGAACCCGGACTGAAAAAATATGTGGAATTGCTGGAGAATCCCAAAATACTGGTGATGCTGCCGGAAGTTGACCTGGACGAAGATACGCAGACAACGTATGAACGCTCCTTCGAATCCGGCGGTACATCCTTCAGGTCCACAGAAGCAGCCGCAGCCAGAGCTTTCGCCGAACTGGGCTACCAGGTTGGTACATCGGACGATCTTCTCGCCAATGAAACTATAACGTCCGAAATGCTCGAACAAGCCAAATCGGGCGTGTCCGCTCAAGCAGTAAAAGTAGCCAAAGCTGTAGATGCCGATATCCTCCTTACAGGAGTCATCAGGACTAAAACGGAAAAGATGGATGTCAATAATGTGCCGCTGTTTATGACCAATGCGGAACTTTCAGCCAAAGCCGTCATTATTTCCTCAGGAAAAACAGCCGGCGCCTATCACTTTACGGAAAGAGCATCATTCCCGGAAAAAACAAAATCCCGCTCAGACTGCCTGGATAATCTGGCCGACAAGATAGCCGCAGACCTGATATGGAAAATCCCGGCCATACTGGCTTATGAACTGAGAGAAACCGCTCTGAAAATCTCGAACATAAGCAAGATTCAAACCCTGGATATAAAAGATGCACTGAAAAAACTGCCGGGCATTGAAAAAGTTACAATTACAACCTTCCCCGATAAAACCAATAATCGAGCCGAATTCATAATCGCAACCGCATACCTGCGCCTACCCAACGAGGACCTCCTCCAGCAATGCAAACTGGCCCTGAATTATCCCCTGGAAACCGTCAACGCCGATAAATACGAGATAAATTGTAAATTGCCCGAAGGAGAGTCCCAAAAAGCTATCGATTTATAATACTGGGGCTGATCGAACTGGGATTACATTTTTTAATGAAATATTAGACTTATTGACATCCTCATCAAGAAAAATACCTGTACAACAACTATGTGATTGACGGGCTCACCGCTGTTTTTTCATCAAGGGTCGTTAAATCCGGTATCGGTATCGTAGTCGGAATAAATAATTACGAGGAAAGGTGTTTTGTCTTTATCAGGTTTTCAAGTCTTCTCAGTTGTTCGAGGCTGCGAAAATTGTAAATGCGAAACAAGAGTGTTTGATCAGTCCCAATCATTCAAGCAATGCTGAAAATAGAAATGTAAACCATTGCTGGACCAATCACGGCATTAAGTACGAAGCGCTTCAGCGGCGTTAAGTTTAGCGGCGCGTATGGAAGGCGCTATTCCGGCTGCGATGCCGACGCTGACTGCGGTAATTACCGCAACGGCAGCGGCTGTCGCCGTTGTTGCCGTGATAATATTGAAATAGCGCTCGATGAATTCCGCAGCCGCTGTTCCCAGGAAGAATCCTGAAACCGCGCCCGCCATTGAAATGAAGATCGCTTCCAGCAGGAATTGAAGCAATATCTGATTCCGTGAAGCGCCGGCGGCCCTCCTTATTCCGATTTCACGGGTTCTTTCCGAAACGTTGGCGTACATTATGTTCATAATACCTATACCTCCGACCAGCAATGATATTCCGGTAATGCAGCCCAACACTATATTGAATGTCCGGCGAGCTCTGGCGGCTTGCTGCATGAGCTCCTGCGGGATTATTATTTGGAAGCCGTCCCGTTGCCGGCGGGCGTTGCTTAAAATGCGACGGACTACATCGGCCGCTTTGGAAATATCCGTTGACGCAGGAAACTTGAGAACGATCTGGTTGAGGGCAGGGCGGTCATTATCAACTGTTTTCATTCCTGCGGAGGGAGCAGAACCGATTGGTATTATGATGGTCCGATTTAAATCGCGAATGCTTACCGGACCTGCTTTTCCGGTATTTATCTTCCTGGTGTCCAGTACGCCCACTATCTTGAAAAGTTCATTTCCTATCTGAATATATTCCCCGGGTTTACCTTCGGGACCCAGTTCTTCACATACTTCACATCCAATAACCGCTATCCCGGCGCTTTCGACTATATCAGTCCTGCAGATGAATCGCCCGCTTTTTACACTCAGTTCTTTTGTCTTTCCGTAATCATCATTAACCGCTATTATTTCAGCTTTCATCGTCAGTGCGGGCGTCAACGCTTGAACATCTATGATGCCGGCGGCGGCTTCCACGTTCAACCCGGCCTTTAATCGCTCTATATCCGAAAAGAGGAGCGTATCTTTCCAGGTATTGTCTGCGGAATCAGTATCAGAATAACCGGATTTTATTATTAAATTATGCGCTCCCAGTTCTTCGATCTGACTGATTACCTGCTTTTTCAGTCCTTCGGCTACCGAAGTCATGGCGATCAGAGATGCGACGCCGAAAATTATGCCGAATGTGCTCAAAACGCTGCGCAGACGATTGGAAAGGAGCGAACGGTAGGCAGCTTTAGTAATTTTCCAGGCGATCAGGCAGTAATGTATGAGTTTGTTATCTTCTTTCATTTTCTGCCGGCTCATAATGAATCAGTATTGTGATTTGGAGTTTGTGCCTGATGGAAAGGGCGGCATTTATCGCTGCCCCCGCCTGATCATCCCGTTTTTTAGAATGCACGGTTTTACCTCTGTTTTATTCAGTAGCTGAATCCGGCCTCATTAGCCATTTTTTCCGTATCATTTCCATTTTCCGTCGAGCAAATGACGAATGTTATGAGCTGCAGACGCAATGGAGACGTCGTGAGTAACCAGGACGATTGTGTGACCGCCGGCGTTTAGTTCCTGAAAAATCTTCAGTATCGTCTGTCCTGAAGCAGTGTCCAGGTTGCCTGTCGGTTCGTCCGCCAGGAGCAACTCCGGTTGCATCACCAGGGCTCTGGCCAGCGCTATGCGTTGCTGTTCGCCGCCGGAAAGTTCTGTCGCCTTGTGACGTTTTCTGTTCATCAGCCCCACTTTTTCCAGAGCCTGATCGACTCTGCGTTCAGCTTCCCGCTGCCTTATGGAACTATAACAAAAGGGCATGGCTACGTTTTCTGCGGCGCTCAGATATGAGATCAGGTGAAAGGACTGAAATACGAAACCTATGGTGTGAAGTCTCAGCGCCGAGATTTCCTGGTCGGTCATTCTTTCAATCGACGTTTTTCCGAAAAATATTCGCCCAGAAGTAGGCCTGTCCAGGATGCCGATAAGGTTCAACAGGGTTGATTTTCCCGATCCTGATGCGCCCATTACGGCCAGGAAATCGCCGCGGCGGATTATAAGGTTAATATCGGACAGAGCGTGCACAGCCTCGACGCCCCTTTTGAACATGCGTGAAACGTTTTCTAATTTAACCAGCCAATCTTTATGCGTGTCCATTCCGCAAATTCTCTCCGGGCGCAGCGTTAACCGTCGATCCATTCTTCGGGTTGGAATAAGCAGACTGATTCGCCTTCTCGAAGGCCCGAAAGTATCTCCATCCAGTCTTCATTACGTCTGTCGGTTTCTATTCCGCGGCGCACATAACCTGCGTCGGTTTTTATGAAACAGTAAGGCGTCTCATCAAAATAAAAAACGGCATGCACGGGAATAATCAATGCATTCAGAATCTTATCACAGAGAATATCGACCTGAACTGTCATGCCGGGTCTCAAGCGCTCATCAATTTCATCCAGCGCTATACGGACCCGAAAATACCTGGCGCCCCTCGATACTAAATTTTCCTTTTCAGCCAGCGCCCCTATAGAATCTATCCTGCCGGAAAAGACCATATCGGGAAAAGCTTCCGCTTTTACTGCCGATTTAATCCCTATCCTGATTTTGTGCAGATCGATTTCCCTTACTCTTGTGGTTACGGCCAGCGAAGAAATATCGGGCAAGTAGATTATCGGCTGACCCATAAATACGGTATCGCCCACATGAGGCTTTCTTACTGAACCTCCTTTATAATTCTCTTTCAGTATGGCCAATCCGCTGTGAGGAGCGTGAATTATTGTCTTTTCCAGGTCGGTTTGAGCCTGCTCGAGGTCCTTTTTCATCTCCGCTAATTCGAACAAAGCTTTATTCAATGCGTTTTCTGATGTGGCTGACTTATAGGCTGATTCTGATTTTACCTGTTCCAGATTCGATTGGGCCTTTTTGTGATTGGCTTCTGCAGCTTCTAACCTTGCAGGCGTTTGATATTCGTTGAAATTTTTAAATCGTACTCTGAGTTCATTGTAGGCGCTCTCGGATTCCGCTGCTTTCTTCTCCGCATTTTCTATCTCCAGAGGATGCGAAAAACCTCTTTCCGCCAATTCCTCCAAATCATTTACGTATCCCTCTGCATTTAACCACTCCTCCTCCGCAGCTTTCATTTCCTTCTCCAATTGCGATTTTTCCATCGGCAAATCGCCGAGTTTTATCCTTTTATATTCCAACTCAGCTATTCTCAGGGCAGATTCCGCAGTTTCAATATTGCGTAAAGCCTGCTCCTTGTCCCAGGCCAGGGACTTTTTCAAACTTTCTACTATAGATTCCTGTTCACGAATTCTCGATTGAAGGCGTTCCACTTCCTGCTCAAAGACAACCGGGTCCAGCCGGGCCAGAACATCCCCTTTTTCAACAGCCGCTCCGTCTTCGATTATATATATGAGCTTCCCGTCGTTACCCTTTATTTGCGAACCGATATACGTCGCTTTTTCTGCTTCAAGCTGACCGATTGTTCTGAGCCTTATCTCAAAATTACCTGTTTTCGCTTTCGCAAATTTTATCTCCGATTCCTCTGTCTGCACCCCAGGTCGGATATGCCATAAAAGTAAAACAGCCAATAAAAAAATAAAGAGAATACCGACAGACTTAAACGGACGAATCACAGCATCAACCTCTTACCCGTCATTATCCGGCGTTTGGGCTTGAAAATCCGGCGTCTTCAGCAGCGTTCCCATGGCAGCCTGAAGACGGACCTTTCCGCCGGCAAAGTTTATTTTTTCCTGTATCATGTTGGATTCAGCGAGTCTCAGTTCATTTTCACTTTCCAAAACAGTAAAATTATCGATCATTCCCCGGGCGAATTTCACCTGGGACAGCTCAAGTTTACCCCGAGTCTGCATAATTAATTCAGACAGCAATTTGATCCGCGCCCGGCTGCGTTCCAATGCACGCAATACCTGTTTAACCTCACGGCGAATCTCCAGCTTTGCTTCTTCCAACGCCAGTTCACTCTGCTTGACTCGCAGCGCCGCCTGGCGGAAAGCAATTTTTTCCGCGCTCCTGGAAAAATCAGACCCGGAGCGCAATCCAAGACTCCAGGATTCCTCATCCGGTTTAAGTTCATCGTTGAATTTTTCAGCATCCCCGGAAAGAGTATAATCCGCCGTCAAATTGAGGACAGGCTGAACCCTTAATTCCGCCAGATGCTTTAGACGCTGCGCCTCTTTCATATTTTCCCGGGCTTCCTTTATTTCGATCCTTCTTTGGAGAGCTGTATTGACGGCATGTTCGAGAGAGGGCAACTCCAGGGCGTTTTCGATTGCCATTTTTAATCGCAGGTTCTGTTCAAGCGGCAACGATAAAATATTTTTCAGGCTGTCTAATGCAGCTTCGTATTGTTCCTGTGATGATTGCAGTTGATTTTCTGTATTTTTCCGTTCTATTTCGGCGCGGTAGAGGTCCATTGCGCCGGTATGTCCCAATTTCATTTTTGCACCGAGAGCGGCTGTATGAGTTCTTATTCTTGTTAACGATTCTTCGAGGAGACGGGTTGTTTCGCGCCACTTAACGGCCTGATAGGCTGTATTTAAGGCCGTCTGGATCATAGTGACCTGTGTCCGGAAATGCTGCATTCTGGTTCGCAAAAAATTGGACTCGGCCCCCTTAACATTAGAAAGAGCGGATTCTTTTCCTCTGCCCTGAAGCAGCGGTTGATCGATGCTTACGGTTAAACGGGAGGAGTAATTTCCTTCGGTTTTTCCTAAGGAAGGCGAAACACTGATGTCGCCGCCTGCGATCATTTGTTTTCTCAGACTGAAACCGGAATTCCAGTCGAATTGAACCTCATCCTCTTCGTTGTTCGTTCCTGAAAGACCCATGTCTATTTCGGGGTACAACTTAATATTTAAATCGTTGCGCGACTGCTGCAATTGAAGTTGAGCGATTTCAACCCTGTCAGCGGCAAACTCAATATTCCGGTTGAATTTTAAAACGCGATTGATGATGCCCTGTTCATCAAGAATAACAGGAGCTGGAGCAGGGTCATCGGAAGCAGCGTTTTTGGGAACGATGCAGATCACTGCCGCAAGCGACAGGTAGAAAACGATTATTCCAGCGGTTTGGGAACGGATTCGGTCAAATGACATTATCAATAATGATTAAGCTAAAGAAGGATTACCTCCGCGGAGAGGATTCCACTTGGCCTTGAACGTTTAAATTAATAGTATCAGCATTCGGGGGTTTGTCGTAATTACCGGTCAGGTTGATGGTAACGGAGCCGGTTACGTAATTGCCCTGCTCATCGTAGCCGAAAATTTCAAACACGGAATCGACAGGGATATAGGAATAGGCGTTGTAATAGACGTCGCCGCAGACTCGATCCTTTGCCGGTATATAGGATTTCCCTGCTCCGCACTCATCGAACCATTCAGCGAAGTAATCAGGATCGACGTAGGCATAATTGAACTGGTAGCCTTCGTGGTATTGGGTGAACTGGGCATATTCGATATCCACTCTGCTGCCGCCTGTTTCTTCGACATAAACAGTGGTTATCCAGTAATAAAGACCGTCGATATAATTGTAATAAGGGCAGGGATTGGGATCAGCCCATACCCGAAAACTGCCGACGTTGTCTTCCTCCTCCTCGTCTTCATCTTTTGTCGCTTCGTATGCGGCATAACCGCCTCCGGCGATGACCGCGCCGCCGACGATGTAGAGCCAGGGGCTGGCCCACAATCCTGCTGACGCACCAGCGCCGGCTCCTGCCGAACCTCCGCCTGCACCTGCTGCAGAGCCTGCTTCTGCTGCTGCGACAGACTTGCCGGTAGATGCCGCCGTTATCTGACCGCCGTTTACCGCTCCCACAGAAGCGGTCGACGAACCGATTTGAGACGCCGTGTAAATACCACCGGCGACAGCGCCGAAACGCATACCCGATTCAACGGCGTTCAGAGCTATGCTGTCTGCGAAGCCGGCGACTTCTGCCGGAGGCTGAGACAGCTCCGTGAAAACGTCAACCTCTCCATAGACGTCGCAATCCTGCCATGGAGGAATCTCAGCCTCTTTGCTTTCGTTGACGATGAAGCTCTGCGTTTTGACGACGACTTTATCCCCGTTCACAGCCAGGAATAAATATTCGATTTTTTCGGTAGCGTCTGCCGGCGCTGGAATGACGCCTTGATACTGATCGCTCTTCATTTCAAGCATATTAACGAAACAGAAATCCGCGTGATCGCTGCCCTTGAAATAGCAGCGAACCAGTTCAATGCCGGAAGGGTCGGCAGCGACGGCGGATACGTTAATACGGCATCCGGGAACATAATACTCCAGTGAATCATGTTGTATAGCCGTTTGCGGAGATGCCTCTGCTGCTGATACGCTTGATACGCCTTCTCCCGGACTCAGCGCCGTGATTAAAATAAACAGTAACGCCGGCATGAATCTCAGAGTATTCCTTCCGTTGATCATAGTTCTCTCCTTTTTAATGATTAATTGCGTTTGCCTAACGTGACTTTCGCTTCATAAAGCCTGCCCAACCGATAAACAGTAAGCGCTGCCTTCTGGCCGGGACTTTTCCGTTGCAGGACGGAGCCGGCTTCCCGAGCATCGTTGATTTTCCTGCCGTCTATGGAAGTCAGTATATCGCCCCCCCGCAGTCCTGCCGCATCCGCCGGGCCGCCGCTAACGACAGATACTATTCGTACTCCTCTCAAAGAACCCAAACCCAGTTGCCGGGCTTCATATTCGGTTACTGTTTCTATGCTTGCTCCAAACCATCCGCCCGACGCCGGAGGAATAACAGTTGCAACCCTCTCAAGTTTCACTGCAGGAGTCGCTGTGGGACTGGGCGGCGGGACGGTCGTCCGTGTATTCGTCGGTGACGGGGAAGGTGCAACCGATTCGTATTTATGATCAAGCGGTTTGATCAATGCAGAAGTTTCAGTCCCGTCAATGTTTCGCTTATCCGGGCCGGCGTCCTCATTATCATCCCCGTCGCTCGGCTCTCCGGCAAGAAGGGCTGCTTCATCCTGCAGCGCATCCTCCGAAGTCCCATCGTCATTCTCCGCCTTCTCAATCGGAACCGCAACGCCTGCCGCCCCTTCAACAGATAAACTTTCCTTCTCAGTCAGGGAAATTGAATTTGCCTGCGATTCCCGATCTCCGTCCGGTGAAGGCTTTTCTGCTTTGAACAGACCGTACCAGCCCAGGATTGCAATTATCAGAACAACTGCCGCTGCGATTAACGGAGTTTTGTATGACCTGGAGTCGGAAATCTTCAGTCCCTTAACCATTTTCGACGCTGAAAGCGATTCTGAGGATTCCAACTTCCCCTTCTCCGGCGTTTCTTTTTTTTCGCTTACAGGCTTTTGGGCTAAAGTGGGAAGTTCATCATGAGGCTGATCTGTTTCAGCTTTATATAGATGATGCGTCTTCTGGTCACCGGTTGAGAAAACGGACGTTGTATCCTCTCGTCCATCGCCGGCGCTTGTGTTTAATACGCCTATCAGAGCATTACGAACCTCCGTCATGTTCGTGAAACGCTTGTCACGCTCACGTTCGAGCATCTTCCCTACCGTATCGGTCAACTCCCGCGAGAATTCTACGTCGACTCTCATCTCCCGTATGTCCGGGACCTGCTCCCTGATTCTTAAAGCTAATGACTCTATTTTGCTTGCGGACGAGAAAGGAAATTTGCCCGTCAGCGCCCTGAACAATACCAGTCCCAGGGAATATTGATCGGTCCTGTGATCAATAGCCGCTCCTTTTGCCTGTTCAGGCGAACAATAATCTATTTTTCCAATGAATAATCCTGTCGATGTCTTCTCATCCGCATCCGAAGCAGCGAATCGGTCCGTTATCTCAGCCTTCGCTATCCCGAAATCGATTACCTTCGCCAAAGGACTGCCCAGACGATCTTTACGAGTCGTCAGCATTATATTGTCAGGAGAAATGTCCCTGTGGATGATACCGTGACTATGAGCATGTATCAAACCGTCGCAAACCTGAATGATAATCGGAAGAATTTCCTGCGCCGACATGATCCTGGCCCGGCGCAATCGAACAGATAAACTCTCCCCCACCAGAAATTCCATAACCAGCGCCAGATGCCGGCCCTCTTTGAAAAATTCGTAAACCCGCACCAGATTCGAGTGATCCAGCCGGGCCAGTATGCGGGCTTCCCGCTCAAAACGCTTTACAAAATCGCTATCCTGCGAAATATCGCTTTTCAATATCTTGAGCGCACGAGTCGCCCCCAATAATCGATGCTCAGCCTTAAATACCGCTCCCATTCCCCCCTCGCCGATTATAGAATCGATACGGTATTCTCTTATCCAACTTCCTATGAATTCATGCAACTCCATCTCTGTTCACCTGAATGGATCGGAATGGATCAAAACAGCCGAAAAACCGGGATGAAAATCCGATTATTATGGCGACCTGAAAGACGAGGACGAATACGGCGAAACTCATAAAAAAAAAATTAACGGTGGTCGGCCTAACCTTCATGAACCTGACGTCCTTATGCCCTTAGTTACTTTGAATAATAGTTACTTCTGCAGAAATCAACGGTTTGAGAACTCCAGTATGAGCAGGATTACTCTTTTTGCAAGAGTAAACGAAAATTAATTATATCGTTAAATAATGACGAAAATCAATTTTTCGACTGTGAACCCACACTTCTCATACAAAATCTTTTACGAACGTCCAACTCCCCGCAGATTCAAGCGCTGATCCCCAAGCATCCAGAAAGGGGTCAGAGCCCTGCGGAAACCCTTGAATTTAAAAGGCAGAGCCCGGGGCAATCAGCATCCGCCATTCAGCTCCAAGCATTCAGAAAGGGGTCAGAGCCCTGCGGGAACCCTTGAATTTAAAGGACAGAGATTAGAATCTCCGACATCCGATATCCCTTGATAAGCCTCCGGAACATCATAAAAAAGGATCGTTTCCGGCAGAAACGATCCTTTTTACTCAAACAGTTTTTATTTCAAACTTCGATTATTCGTAACCCCAATCAAGGACTGATATGTCGGTCATGAGGTTCCATTGATTATCCACTAGGGCTCCCCAGAACTTAAGACCATATGCTGTTCCGGCATTGGTCGGCCAGACGAATTCGAGTATGACTTCCGTGTTGTCGCAGTAGGCTGGAATTTCTTTGACGACCCAGTCGATATCCGTGGACCAGCTTTCGTAGAACCAGTAATTGTCATAGACGTCAAGTATTACGAATTGGTTGAAGGTAACGGCTTCGTGGGGATTGACTATGCGGCATTCCAGGAGAAAGGGGTCTTCGGCGTGGAACATTTCCTGGTTGATCATCAGTTTCATTTCCAGGGAGGTTGGAGTTGGCGAGCAGACGGCGGTAGGCGTGCCGGTCGTGTGAGCGGTGGGCGTACCGGTAACGAACCAGGTGGGGATTTCGGTAGGGATATGGGTGGGCGTATCAGTAGGAGTATATGTAGGCGGAACATCCGTGGGCGTTTGAGTGGGCGTGCATGTCGGCGTCAGCGTGGGCGGAATTTGCGTCGGAGTTCTGGTAGGTGTGCAGGAGGGAATGAGCGTCGGGGTCCCGGTTGGAGTATAAGTCGGCGGTATGGGAGTCTGGAATGGCGTAGCAGTCGGTGCGGTTCCTCCTGTTCCGGACAGCCACCGGGCAGTGTTGACTATCAGATGTTCTTTATCCGTCTGGTTTTGAACGTCGCCTATGGTGAAAGAATAGAAGACGGTTTGACCTCCGTTCCAGGGATCGGTATCGTCATCGTATGCGATGACTCCGCCTCCATTGGCTGACGTCCATCCGAAAATTGTCGTCGCGTCAATTGCAGCATCGCAGGCATCTTCATCATAATAACTGGAATAGGTATGGGAAATTGTCGACGGCAATGAATAAGGAGTCATAACTATAGGATGATCTGACGCCTCAAGAGAAAGGTCACCGGAGCTGTCGCCGTTCCAGTCCGTGACGTGACAGACATCTTCCAGAAAATCGGGCGCGCTGTAATAAAAGTCGTAGCATATCTCGCCGCCTTCGATCAAAAGCGTCCCTCCATCACCGACATAAGCCGTCAGGTTATCTCGCCAACCAGCCTGACTGACCGGCGAAGAGTTATCGCCGGAACTCCAGACGATGAACGCGTAGTTGTCCCAATAAGCCGGATCGGTTGATGATGCGGTTTCTTCAGTAACAAGGAAACCATTACCGGCTAGAGTATCAACGAAACTTTGGGTGTGCTGGTGTGTTCCGTCTGCGATGACCAGGACGGGTTGAGCGCCTATGCCGACAGTAAAATTGACGGTATCAGAGAAACCTTCTGTTTCGACAAACATCGAAAATTCAACCATTTCACCCTCCGGCGCATCAGGATCGACATAAAACCCGAAATCGTCCGTGCTCCACTCCATCTGCTCGTATTCCAAGTCCGGCCAGGAAGCTGAATTATCCGTGATATCGATGTAAATAGAATCCGTGCTCAATTCTGCATAAGGAGCCGGAGCGATTCCGTGTCCGGTGTTCAGCAGGGATACGGGCAGCACGATGTTTTCGCCCGGGTCTGCAATGCCGTCGTCGTTTCCGGAGGAATCGTCTACGAGATGGTCCTGGTATGACAGTGCGGGAGCGGTTATCATTTCATTGAAATTAGCGTTCCCTGAACCCTCAACGCTGGTCCAGGCCAAGGAGAATTGAATCGACTCGCCGTCGGGCGCAGAAGCATCGATTTGCCACTGTAAATGAGGTTGATCGGATTCAGCGCTTGTGTGAGCGGGCATATCAGGAAAGGTCAAGTCAGCATTGATAAGCGTTACGTAATCGCTGTTTTCTGAAACAGTGACGTTTATTCCCGCAGCATCTATACCTGAGTTGTTATAAAGCGTTATAGGACAAGTGATCGTTTCGCCGGGATTGGGTTCGCCGTTGTCGTTGCCGGAAGAATCATCTATAACATGCGATTCATGGATCAGGATGGGAACATCGCATGGACCTAAATAACCCACTTCCACGTCGTCGATATTCCATCCGCAATAGGTCCATCCTGAGTCCGTTGGTCCCATTGTCCACCTCACGTAAACTTCAGGTTGGCCGTCTGCCCATTCGGAAATGTCGTATTCGCAATAAAGCCATTCGCCGTCATATATAGTCGAAGAATTGTGCCAGACTTCCTCAAATGTCGTGCCGTCGACTGAAACTGAAATAACGGCATGGTCATAAACTGGTTGTTCGACGCCCAACCACCGGTAAAATCTGAGGGTAGTTCCAGCGGCTGCCGAGCAGTCCATGACCGGAGCTGTGAGATGGTATTCGCCCATTGAATTCGTATAGTCGCCGTTGAGGTTATAGCCGTAGACATTGTCTCCGGTATATCCGGAAGTGGGGTCCGGGCCGCCGTAATCACCGCCCTGTCCTGTTGGAATGCCCCATTCCCAATCGCCGCCGGAGATCGTCCAGCCCGGATTGGAGTCCATGTTTTCCTCAAAAAGCACGAAATTGCCCAGAGTATTGAAGAAGTAATATTCTCCGCTGTTGTCGTCCGTCGCCGTATTTTCAGCAAGATCGGTCGATTCCACATAAAAATAGTATTTTGAACAGTTTTCCAGTCCTTCCAGTTTGATGGAATGTTCCATACTGTATTCTGAACATGAAACGGACTGGACAGGAGGCGTATCGAACCCGTAGAAGACTGTGGCAGTGGCGAGTTCGTCCGTGGTCCAGGTTATGACGGCTTCAGTATCGAGAACGCCGCTGAATCCGACTCCGCTGATCGCCGGCTCCTGGCAATCGACTGTAACGTCTTCGTAAACGTCTACCGGTGAGCCTTCGCAATCGTCATCATGGTAATAGGCAGTCACATCGTCACCATGCGCGACCAGAAGGTCGCCGCTCCCGCCTGAAGCAAAAAGCTCGAACTGTCCTTCGAATACCGCCAGGTCAGGGTCTATCTCGGTGCACTCTACCGAAATGCCTGTCGGATCGCTGTCGCTCCATACGTCTATCATCACCTGCTCAGCGACATAAGGATCAAGGTTCAGATCAGAGTCCAGCACGCGCAGGGTCACAGCGCTGCTGCAGTTATAATTGGAATTCATGTATTGAACGATGCCGCATTGCGGTGCGCTGGACAATACGGATGCTTCCAACGGATTCAAATTATAACCGGTTACCACGATGTCGACATCGACTCCGGCCTGTATCTGTCCGTCCAGCTCTATTTCCACCTGGCCGTTTGATGCTATGCCGCTGCCCAGCAATTCGCCTTCCTGGGATATCGCCACCAGCGCGCCGTTGTCCGTTATGTCCATCGTCACTGAAGAAGTCCCTGTCGGAATCGTTACAGGCAGGTCTATATCCGGGTCCTGAGGCGTGTCGGTTCGAATCATCAGCTCCGGATCGCCGAACAGATGGAAAATTCGCAGGGTTGTCGGCGTATAACTGCCGGAGCCTTGATACATGAACATATAATATTTCCCGAAATTCAGACTCGCCCCCATCTGGTAAGCGTTTTCATATATGTTGCCCGTATGCTCAGGATCATAATCGGGCCAGAAACAGGTGTAGAATCCATGAACCATCAGATCATTATGCCCAGAATAACTGGTTTCCGAAGCCGCAATTACGGATACAGCCCCTCCGCCATCCTTTTTCAATATCGCTTCAGCGAAGCAGTCCGAGCCGTAATCCATATCGCCGGAAGAACAGTTAATGGAAAACACTACCGGGGTTCGGTTTCCATTTTCAAGCGCTCCCAGGTCGCTTACATAAAACGGAGGATCGCTCCATCCGGATGGTTCGCCGTGATCCCTATGCTGTACTATGCTGACTCCTGAATTGAACGCATCGATTATATTTTGTGTGGCCTGCGACGCGGGAGTGATTAAATCAATTAGTTCCTGAGGAACCGGGTCCGGCCAGTCAAATCGGTGCGGATAACTGTCCGAACGAAAATGATAGGTCGAACAACCGCTTGCATCAGTGCAATACGCGGAATACATGCTCATCCCTATTTCCTGATCAAGATACTGCATCACATGCGTCGCTGTTTCAAAAAACCATCTGTCAGCCTCGCAGTAGGGAGACCAACTGTCCTGGAACAGGGCTGCCGCCAAGCCGTGATTATACCAGTCCGCAACCTCCGGATTCCTATCGAAATCCAGAAGCTTGTTCACTACTACAGTGCACTGTTCCTCTGTCTGAACGTTCAGCCGGCCCAGAAAAAGATCAGCAAAAGAATCGCCGCCTTCAAGACAGGAATAGGGCAAATCTGTCAGGTCGCCTGAAATGTTATTGGAAGGCACCTGCTGAACGTCGCCGACCAGCAGCACATACGCCGGCGCCGGGTCCCAGGTATCATAAGCATCCTGAAGATAACTCTGGATAACAGCCGGCGTTGAACCGCCAATATCAGACAACGTCGCAAGCTCCGTCAAACGGCCTTTCAGCGTTTTCCATTCCACCAGCGGAGCCAGCTCGTCTTCAAAGTCATCATAAGTTATAATTAAATAGTCTGCCCCGTCACGAGATCGTGATTTCTGCGACATATCAACAGGTTTGTAATTAGCTATGACCCCTGCAGCCTGATTTTCAAATTCAGGGCAGGCCAGCCTTAACTTGTTCGCTTGAGCCGCCGGATTCTGCACGCCTCGGTAGGTTATTGTAAAATCTATGGCAGGGTAACCCTTTAGAGAATTCGACACCGGATTGTACTGCAGCGGACTGATTTCCAGAAATAAAACCCTTCTGCCTCTTATGTATCCGTCCTCCGTTATCTTGATCAAATCCTCCGGAGAATAAACATCAATGGAATACGCAGATTCATCATAAATGAATTGGGGGGCTTGATTCCTGTCGTAACCTTCTGGAAGAGGCGGCTGACTGGGCAATACCTCGTATGTCCCTGGCAGCAGAAGCGAATCTCTGGCGTTAAACTTTATGCCGGGCTCTACCCCGGACGGAATTTCCACAAACATTCCCTTGAACGGTAAATAAGGCGATCCCGTCTCTCCTTTTAATCCGCATCCTCTTATGCTTAACTCGGCAAATGTAATTCCCTCACGTTCCACTTTGCGAACGGACGCTCCTGGAAATTCCATCGTTATACGCAAACCGTTCTCCACGTCCTGAATATTCCAAGTCACCGCATCTTGCTCCTTCATGCCGTCAGTTAAAGGGATGAAGTGAGCATAAACAGGACATCCGATTACGGTCAGACCGATGAGGACAAGAAATGAATTGCATACTTTCATGAAGTTACTCCCATTTAGATTTAAAATTTTTGATACTTCTGCAGGACTCCTTAAGGAAAAAGTCAACCTTTTCCCTTATTATTCATATTATGCCAAAATGTCAACTTGACGGCTGAAGCTTCTTGAACAATAGATTTACCTTAAAACAAAACATGTTTTTCTGAAGAGGACGCAGATGAAACAATAAGCCGCTCATTCTATGTAACCCAGTTCGCGCAACTGCTCCAGCCGCTCTTGTTCCATCTCCTCGTCGACGCTACCGGCGCCGGAAAGCATATTTCCGGATTCACGGCTTTTGAACCATTCGGCGGAATCATGAGTTGCACAAAAAGTGGGAGGAACATGTTTCATAAAATCGGCCTTTAGAAAATAGGCCATCGGTATGCCGTCCATATCGTTACCGACCGGGATGCCTTTCAACCTTAATAAAGTGGGAGTTATGTCCACGACGGAATATGTTCGGGGAAGGACTTCTCCTGATTCTCTAACCGCATAGCTCAAGCAGGCTCCTGCCGGCCTGAAGACTCTTCCCGCTCCTATAAACACGCCGCTGGGCGCATCCTGATGGTCGCCCGAATTGATGTCGTCCGGCACAGAATCAGGGTCGAATCGTTTTCCGGTATTGACGGCATGAAAACCATGGTCCGAAAGAATCATGACGTTGAGTCCCGGATGCGCCAGGGATCGAATGAGTTTTTCTATGCTTGCATTAGCCCATTGATAATATTCGGTTATAATTCTCCCGAAATAGGCGCGTTCATCCGCCGTCGGTTTATAGTTAAAATCCTCACTTGACATATGGCGCCAGAACCGGTGGCTGACGACGTCCGTTCCGCCGAAATATACGGCAGTGACGTCTGCTGAGCCCTTTCTACGTATGATGTCCAGCATAGTCTCCAAATATATGTTGTCGGCACGGAATCCCCATATGCTGTTCTCCCATAGTCGCCGGTTCAACGGGCTCATCTCGCCGGTAAACTTGCCGAACCGTTTTCGACTCAACTCCGGCAAATCGTCCTTCACTTGAGCCGCTATATCCATTACCCTGTTTTGAAATTCAGGCGGATGTACCTGGCCGGGAATTCCCTTTAATATCGTTCCTTTCCATACGGCGCGGCCTTTTCTGAAATCAAGCTGCCTGATCGTATTGGTCTGGGATACCATTATTCCGTTGATCTCTTCAGCGGGATAAGTCGTCCACCAACCGCAAACATATACCCGGCGGCCGCATTCCGTTAAAATGTTCCAGAAAGCCTTTGTCTTGCGGTGGGCGCTTGTGTAAAGCGCAGGGCTCTCGTTCCGGTCCGGCGATTGATAGGCGAAACCCAGGATGCCGTGCTTGGGCGGTATTTTCCCCGTAGCGACCGTGTTCCATATCGCCGGCGACATCGTCGGAAGAAGCGTTCCTAAACGGCAAAAACCGCCTGCCTTCATCAGCCGTTCGAATACAGGCAACTTACCTTCGCGAATCAAGGGAAGCAGAACCGACCACTCAATTCCGTCTATTCCGGCCAAAAGCGTCGGCCCTTTCGTTAAATCGGTTTCAGGAGCATCGCCGCAACCTGAAACAAGACTCAAACACAATATAAAACACGTGATTTTAAGATTATTCTTCATCCTCTTTCTTCGGAAAAACGCCGCTTGTTTTCCATTCTGAACGATACTAAATTCAATCCTCTAAAGTCAAAAATCACGCCGTTTTTTTGTTGCATGACAAATCATCTGGTAAAAAGTCGCCCCAAAAGGCACGCAGCGGCCTACACGTAGCGCCGATTCCACCGACTGGAAAACTCCAGCATCTTTTAGCAGAGGAGAGACCTCGTGAAACTTGACAGCCCTTTTGTCCTTTTTTACACTGCCGTTTATTGCTGCCGTGCGCAATCAGCGTTGTATGATGGCGTGATAAATTTAGATCACCTAGCAAGGAAAACAACCACATGAATGAACTAAGACGCAATCCTCTTTCCAGACAATGGACATGTTATCTGACGAACGTGGACTTCATGAATGAAATTCTGAAGGAACTGAAAAGAGGCGTAAATAACGCAAGCGATTACAGCGAAGATAACGTTAAAAACTGTGTGTTCTGCCCGGGAAAAGAAGCAGAGACCCCGCCCACCATCATGATATATAAAAACGGAGTATTCTTCTACAGGCTTAAAGAAGGCTCAAAAATGCCCAGCGGCTGGGAAGTCCGCGTCATCCCGCAACAGCACCCCGTTTTTCAGGTCGAAGGCGAACTCAGCAGACGCGGAAGCCGTCTTTATGACATTATGGCCGCCAAGGGCGCCAATGAACTGATCATCAATCATCCGGACCACAATAAACATTTGCCCGCTATGAATGAACTAGAAATGGCGAAAGTCCTCAAAACCGTCAAAGAACGATTCATAGACCTCTCTAAAGACAGGGAAATGGGCCATCCCATTTTTTTCATTAATCACGGATTGTCCGCAGGAGCCGTCTATTCTCATACTCACTCGGAAATTATAATCTCACCTTTCGTTCCGGAAAACACCAGAAAAGAACTGCAGGGCGCTAAGGACTGGTTCAAAATGAAAGAAAGATGCCTTTTCTGCGATATTATTGATGACGAAATCATCAAAATGGAAAAAAAACGCACTCATCAGATCATTACGATGAACAAAGACTTCATGGCCTTCGTGCCCTTCTTCAGCGCCTATCCCTTCGAAATCTGGATCATCCCCGGAAAGCATGAATCTGACTATAAAAATATTACGGAAAACCAGATAATATCAGCTTCCCAAATCCTCAATATCTGCATCACCCTCATCCGACGAGTCCTGGGAGACGTTCCCTTCAACCTAATCCTGCTCACTCAACCCAACAAAGTATGGGGTATAGACCGGGGATACTGGCTGCGCATTGAAGACGACTGGCACTGGCGTTTCGCCATCCTGCCCCACCTCCCCGACCCCATCGATAAACTGAAAGGAATGTTCTACGGCACCGGCTCCAGAGTCAATCCGGTCCTCCCGGAACACGCAGCTCAAATTCTGAGAGATCAACTGGCGATCAGCGAAACATAAAGACAAGGTTTGCGAAGGGCTCTGACCCTCCAGGAAACGCCCAGCATCCAATGGCTTGAGGGGGGGGCTGCCGGTCCCAATCCAGTTCGCTCCACAGTCCTTGATTGATCGCTTTATCATTTTTTGGTGTTCTCTAAATTGGAGGGCGCATGAAATAACTGCAGCGTCGGTATGCGGGTGCGATTAAGACCCTTGATAAGACGACCCGCTCAGTTTTCAAAGTCTTTTTCTTTTTTGCTAGGATTTTTGCTTTTTTTAAGGTTTTTTAACAAAAACATGAGCGGACGGCATCATTCCGTTTGCATAAAGTTTTTTTTTATGTTAATAATAAGAAAGTATGGTTAGGATTATTTTGCGAGGAGGTAAAAAAGAATATGTGGAAACAACTTAAGGCATTATGGAAGGATGAAACCGGCCAGGGAATGACCGAGTATATTTTGATCGTCGTTCTCATTGCCATCGCTGCCATCGCTGCTTTCATTTATTTCAGAGATATTCTCAAATCCAAGACATACGATGCCGCGGACAGTCTTGATGCGGCGGAATAGCGTTTAGACGGATAAGATTCGCACACGGTCAGAGATAAGGTCACTGAAGACTTAGAGTCGGGCGCACGATCGGGTAAGCCGAAGCGTAGTAGCGTTCATGGCTTATTATAGAATGGGAGCTTTTGTGGGGAAGAAACTTTTAGAGTTTTATAATGACGAGTCCGGTCAGGGAATGACGGAGTATATTCTTTTGACTGTAGTGGTGGCTCTTACTCTGGCCGTTGCATTCAACGCATTCCGAAGCGCTGTTCTTCGTTACTACAATCGACTAACCTTCTGGGTATCGTTGCCGTTCCCCTAATACACACCGGAGAAGCTGATTTTGCACATATTGTCGGTCCTTGACGACGGACTGTTGATGGTCGTTTTGGTCACAGGCGGAATAACCGATTTATTATATTCAAAGATTTACAACTGGCTGACTTTTCCTGCGGCTTTAGCGGGTTTCATCGTCAATGCGGCGGCTGGTGGAGTTCAGGGGTTTCTGCTGAGTTTAATCGGATTCTTAATCGGTTTTGTCGTATTTTTACTGATAAAGATTTTCGGCGGTTTAGGAGGAGGCGACGTAAAATTAATGGGAGCTGTAGGAGCGATAATGGGGTATCCATTCATATTATGGGCGATGTTTTTCACGTCATTGGCGGGTGGATTCATAGCGGTCGTGAGCATGCTTTATCATAGGGAGCTTATAAGGGGATTAAAAAATGTGTTGAGGACAGCTTTTACTTTTATTACGCCGTTTTTGAAGACGGTTCCTTTGAATCCTGCCGAGAGCCGTGCGGTGCCGTACGGATTTGCGATATCCGTAGGGACTTTGTGGTGTTGGGTGATGCACATTTATGAAATTATTTAAAAGAAGCGTCAGAAAGCTAACGGGCGGCGAATCCGGCGCGTCAATGGCGGAATACATATTGATCATAACGATGATATCGGTTGCCATGATAGTGGTGGTCGGTTTTTTTGGAGATACGATAAAGAGTAAATTATTTGAAAGCGGTGAAGACATCGAGAATCTGGATTCCCGGCCCGCCTCATACGGTGATCGTTCGTCATCGTCCGGAGCCCGGAGCGGATCGACGGCTGATTCTGAGGGACTCCAGGGCAACGGATCCAAAAACGTCTCTGGGTGGGAATCAATGCCAGGCAGTGCCAGCGGGGGCGTTGATGTTTCATCTGGAAAAGGTTCGAGGCGTCCGCGGCCTGAACGTCCGGGAAAAAACAGAGGGACGGATTCGAAAGCGGCTGAGGGACCTGCCGGTTCGGCGGGAGGAATCAGCAGCGGCGATGTTCACATGCTGTACGGCGACGAAAGAGCTTATGAGCAGGAGGTTTCGCGTTACAAGTGGAACTTGTTTGTCCGTTATTTGCTTATAGGGTTGTCGGGCGGGATAATCATAGCGTTGAGCATCGTCAGTTACATGAGAATTAAAGCGATGATCAGTCAGATAAAGCAGCAGGAATAAGAGGATGATTCTCGTTATCCTTACGCAAAGGAGAAGAGAATGAAAGGAAAAAACAGAGCCGGGGTCGTTAGAAGGAGAAGGCGACTTAAGTTAGGTGAAGACGGCCAGGCGATGACGGAATTCGTGATAACTTTTCCCATCATTTTAATCGTGGTCTGCACTATCCTGGAATTTGCGCTGATGTTTAACGCCAAAAGTATGGTGAGTTATGCGGCATTTTGCGGAGCGAGGAGCGCAGCGGTCTTTGTTCCCAGGGAGTATGAGGTTTTCGGGATGCCCTTTGAAGACCCGAACGAGGTGGGATTCTGGAAGAAATTTTTCAAGGTGCATATGTCTGCGTCTATCGCTCTGGCGCCGATATCGCCTGAAGGGCTGGACGTTGCATCAAAAATTCCTATTGTCGGGCCGTTCCTCGGCATGATAAATGATGTCTTCGAATCTTTACCCGGTACGATCAGGGATATTCTGGACGGTGTGGACCGAATGATCTACGCCTTTGCGGCCACTTCAGGCTTCGGAAACGGAGGGATTTCCATTTCCGGAGACGTAAACAACAATGAGACGGGATGGGGACATACGATTCCTCCGGGGGCATCCGGCGGCGATGTTATCGTAAAGGTAAATTACACGTATCGATTTCAGATACCGATTATAAGGAAGCTGCTGGGATGGCACTGGTTTCCGGCGAGAAGACATTTATGGAGCTGGATATGGTTAGGAAGCGAAACATTTTGGGAAATCAACGGCGTTTGTGCAATCCCGAACGAACCCCAGGTTTCTTCCAGTCAACAGTCTGAAGACTATTAAAGGGGGACTGCTCCATGTTTCAATACGTCAATAAAGAACTGAGAAGCTTGAGCCATGATGAAGGCGGTCAGTCCGTAGTTTTCGTTACGTTGATATTGATGACGCTGGCGGCTTTCATTGGGGTCACCATAAACGTTGGAAATTTCGTGGCGACCAAGATTCGAATGCAGAATCTCGTTGATGCGTCTGCGTTAAACGGAGCGATATGGGAGGCCAGGGGTTTCAACGTCATCATGGTGTTGAATGCAGCCGTTTTTTCTGCGGAATGGGTCTGGTGGACTGAATTTTTCGAGATGCTTTACCGGTTGATGGAAGCTCTGGATTGCGGTTTCTGGTGGTGGTGCATACCGCTATGGGTCATTTTCGTATTGGAATTGATAGATTGCTTTGAGGAATATGACAATCTGGAGCAGGATGTCGAAAGCATTAATGATGTGCAGGAGGGTATAGCCAAAGATTCAACTTTTTATTCCATTGCCGCGGTAAAAATTTATGAAGACCTTATCAATGAGTATCGTGAATCCGATTTTCCGGGAACTATGTTCTTGTCAGGCAGCGTGATGTTCGACGACACGCCTTGGGGCGGCGGTGTTCTTGACCTTTTAAAACCCAGCCTGGCATGCGAAGGCGGCGGAAACAGTTTGTTATTCAACGGCTACTTTCAAACCACATCGGACTATCCGCAGGACCAGTGGATTTTTACTTTCGCCTACCGCAATAAAGACGAAGAGCCTTTTTTATCGCAACAGTTCGATGCAGGCGGCGAAGGTTTCTTTACGGTGGCGCAAGCCCGTCCTTATTCGAAAGCCTCTTCAGATTTTTTGAATTACAAAAATATCTATTCGGAAAAAATGTGGGACGTCAAGCTCATGCCTATAAACTTCGACAACATGTTATGGTCCCTGATCGATTTTCCGCCTTTGGAATGGTTGTTGGGCGAATTAAGCAACGCAGTCATTCTGCATTAAAAAAGAGGTATTCATGAAAAACCTTTTAACAATACTGGGATTGAAAAAACGGTCGGGACAGAGCGTTGCGGAGTGCGTCATAGTGTTGCCGGTCCTTATATTGATTTTCTGGATCGTCGTCTATTTCGGAAGGGCCGTAGTTTTAAAACAGCGCACGGCCATGGCCGCCCGATATCATACGCATAAGATAGCCAGAGATTTTCCAAAACCGGATGCCGGAAAAATTCATTCATTATTTTTCTACGATGTGGGCGAATCCGCCAACATTGGAACGAATGACGACACCGACCCCGTTCTTACCTTAATGGGTATGGTTCCCATGGTGACGACCTTCCTGACCAACGGACAATACCTTCCGCCGTTGACTATGAATCTGTTGAATCCCAACGTCAGGGAATATGCCACAGTGGGTGAAGTTTCCTATGAAGTGGAACCTGTCGATGCGCTCTCTTTTGTGGGCAATAGAATCGTTAAGGCCGGATTGGTCATAGATGCCAACCCCTGGGTGTTCCCTTCATTTAATTTTCCTTATCTTAGCACGGAAGGAATGATAGCTTCCTATGGACTCCAATTCGGTTGGTCCCCCTGGTGGCTGCCGCCTCCGTTTCTGTTCGGCTTCCCGCAATGGTGGATGCCCTGGCCCTGGTTTTATTACCCGCCCTGGCCGGGCTCCGATTCATAAATGGGATCATGTATCGTGAAAACTGTTTTTTTCAGAATTACGAACCGACAGGAAAAATAAATATATCTTCCATCAAAGGAATGGAGGAAGCAATTCAATGAAAACAGTAAAAATAATCGGACGGATTTTCGCCGGACTGCTCTTCGGAATACTAATATTCGCTATTGGCGCTGCCGTTTTCTGGGGTCCTGGCAAAACCCGCGCTCGCGTTTACGATCTGCTCCCTTTTTTCAATGCGTTCGATTCCAAATTAACCGGCGCTGCGAATTATGAATATGAAGAGTTCAGCTCGGAAATGTATCTGAACGGACAAAATGTCCATTTGATTTATTCTCAGACGCCGCATTCGCCTCAAAGAACTATAGATCATTATGCCGCGACTATACCCGCCGACAGGGGTTGCATATTGAAAAGGACGAGTGAAACAGACGGCATGCTTGTTTTCCAGGAAACGGATAAGGTCCATGTCATAAAGGCCGACTGGGATGAAATAGCCCAAAAAACCAACATAACCAAGGCGTGGACCAGGTTGAACATCAGCGCCGACTACGATGACGAGCGGTTGGTTGAACAGGCCGCCCGTGTTCTTCAGGACATAGGTTTCTCGGAAAATGAAAAACGCTTTTTCCGTTCCATATGCGATAATGCATTGACCCTGATGGACGGAACAGGAATGGAATTCCTTTCCAATCCGAAATATGCTCCTCTATGGCCCTACCTGGAAGCTCTCAGCCGGCAAGCCGACGGAAAAGATAAGCCCGGCAAAGATGTTGAGGTTTTGCCGCCCAGACCTCCGGGATCGGTCAGGACGCTCTCCATGGAGCAGCATACCCCTGCAGGGGGACTACTGGCGGCAGCCGGATACAAATCGTCGGCAAACTTGACCTCAGTGGATAATTACTACGTTCACGCCATGCAGGCAGAAGGATGGAGGGCTTTCGGCGGACCGGACATGCTGTCCAAGGACCCTTATTCGAGAAGATCGTATCACTTTGTGAAAGAAAGCGGCGAAAACTGCATTCTGATGATCAGGGAAAACCAAAGCGACGATACCGTAAGGAGTCTGGCCGTATATTTCAAGCATAATTGAAGGCTCTGATCAAAATACCCGTCCATGGAAAGCTTAACCTGCTCTATGCCTTCTTTGGATGAAAATCAACATGAAATGGAGGAACAGGAGACCAAATCATCGGAAGAATGTTCTTAAACCCGCGTCAACCCTATCAGCCGGATTTCGATTTCTGAGGTTCTTCATGTTTTCTCTTCATCATTTTAATGAACTCATCGCTTCCGTAGTATTTTTTTCTGAGTCCTTTACGGGTTTCTTCCATTTCATCAGGCGACATAGGGAGGCCGATAATTTCGCGGATAAAAACCTGACGGCGTTCTTCCGGGGTGTCGCCCAGAGAGATGAAAAATCCGTCTTCCGTAACTTTAACGAACGCCTGTCTTCCAAAGGCATAGAAACAAATGGTGGAGTTTTCGTAATCCAGGGGATTCTCGACTATACCGGCTTTTTTAGGATTCCCGTAAACGTATCGGATGACTTTTCGCATATATTCGACCGTATCGATTATGGTCGAATAAAAACGCTCGCCCCATAGATGACCCGTTCGATTCTGCGCCTTGTTGAACAATTCAGCTATCCGGGCGTTCACGTACTGCATGAAAACACTGATGTTCTTTAACGGTGTATTAATTATCATGTGATAATGGGTCGCCATAAGCACAAGGTGAAGTATCTGAACTTCGTAAATCTTGCTCGCCTTCATCAGAACTTCCGCTACCGACTCGATCAGAGCTCTCTGCACCTTCTTCTGATCGAACCGGTATTCCTTGTTGTTGGTCCGCGTGGACACGTGGTAGGGATGTTCCGATTGCTTTATTCGTTTAGGTCGCGGCATTTTTCCTCCTTTCTTCTAATGAAATTTAATCAATAACGAAATGAGAAGCATTCATAACGTAAAACATAGATCGATTTCCGGTACCGTACCGCTCGAAGAATGAGCAAAATAGATGCCGGCCCAATGATATGAAGCGCTCAGAATGGGGTCAGAGCCCTCCGCAACACATTCAATCACGTATAAATCATTGTTTCATGAGCAGCGACATTGGGCTGCATTTTTTTTTATCGCGTATTTTTTTTTAGAAAGTTACAGAGTTTTTGCTTTTGGAATAAGGTATTTCTTGACTTAAAATTCAAAATTTTTGAATACCCAGAAGCCGAATCGTCGCAAAAGAAGGCTAGGCTCAAACAAAGGGGGGTCAAATTTTTTGAATATTTTTCAAAAAATTTGAATTACGTAAAATGAGTTTTGTTAATCTATACTCAGTAAAGGGATTCCGTCGTTTACTGAAAATGAACAAAACACGAGATAGTTTTTAGGTTCGTTGAACGATCCATCGTCAAGAGGATTGGATTCTCTGCGAATGGTATTTTCGACTGGAGGTCTTGCTGGGTTTAAGTTCTCCGACAATTTACGGCACAGATCGAAGTTCATCATTCATAGATTCGTATAAGCGACAGAGAATGCCTGTCAATGGTTTGCGAAGCATCAGCTAAACAACAATCGAGAAATTGGTGATTTGCGAAGGGCTCTGACCCCTAGGCAATGCGTTCGATTCCAAATTAACCGGCGCCGCTAATTATGAATATGAAGAGTTCAGCTCGGAAATGTATCTGAACGGACAAAATGTCCATTTGATTTATTCTCAGACGCCGCATTCGCCTCAAAGAACTATAGATCATTATGCCGCGACTATACCCGCCGACAGGGGTTGCATATTGAAAAGGACGAGTGAAACAGACGGCATGCTTGTTTTCCAGGAAACGGATAAGGTCCATGTCATAAAGGCCGACTGGGATGAAATAGCCCAAAAAACCAACATAACCAAGGCGTGGACCAGGTTGAACATCAGCGCCGACTACGATGACGAGCGGTTGGTTGAACAGGCCGCCCGTGTTCTTCAGGACATAGGTTTCTCGGAAAATGAAAAACGCTTTTTCCGTTCCATATGCGATAATGCATTGACCCTGATGGACGGAACAGGAATGGAATTCCTTTCCAATCCGAAATATGCTCCTCTATGGCCCTACCTGGAAGCTCTCAGCCGGCAAGCCGACGGAAAAGATAAGCCCGGCAAAGATGTTGAGGTTTTGCCGCCCAGACCTCCGGGATCGGTCAGGACGCTCTCCATGGAGCAGCATACCCCTGCAGGGGGACTACTGGCGGCAGCCGGATACAAATCGTCGGCAAACTTGACCTCAGTGGATAATTACTACGTTCACGCCATGCAGGCAGAAGGATGGAGGGCTTTCGGCGGACCGGACATGCTGTCCAAGGACCCTTATTCGAGAAGATCGTATCACTTTGTGAAAGAAAGCGGCGAAAACTGCATTCTGATGATCAGGGAAAACCAAAGCGACGATACCGTAAGGAGTCTGGCCGTATATTTCAAGCATAATTGAAGGCTCTGATCAAAATACCCGTCCATGGAAAGCTTAACCTGCTCTATGCCTTCTTTGGATGAAAATCAACATGAAATGGAGGAACAGGAGACCAAATCATCGGAAGAATGTTCTTAAACCCGCGTCAACCCTATCAGCCGGATTTCGATTTCTGAGGTTCTTCATGTTTTCTCTTCATCATTTTAATGAACTCATCGCTTCCGTAGTATTTTTTTCTGAGTCCTTTACGGGTTTCTTCCATTTCATCAGGCGACATAGGGAGGCCGATAATTTCGCGGATAAAAACCTGACGGCGTTCTTCCGGGGTGTCGCCCAGAGAGATGAAAAATCCGTCTTCCGTAACTTTAACGAACGCCTGTCTTCCAAAGGCATAGAAACAAATGGTGGAGTTTTCGTAATCCAGGGGATTCTCGACTATACCGGCTTTTTTAGGATTCCCGTAAACGTATCGGATGACTTTTCGCATATATTCGACCGTATCGATTATGGTCGAATAAAAACGCTCGCCCCATAGATGACCCGTTCGATTCTGCGCCTTGTTGAACAATTCAGCTATCCGGGCGTTCACGTACTGCATGAAAACACTGATGTTCTTTAACGGTGTATTAATTATCATGTGATAATGGGTCGCCATAAGCACAAGGTGAAGTATCTGAACTTCGTAAATCTTGCTCGCCTTCATCAGAACTTCCGCTACCGACTCGATCAGAGCTCTCTGCACCTTCTTCTGATCGAACCGGTATTCCTTGTTGTTGGTCCGCGTGGACACGTGGTAGGGATGTTCCGATTGCTTTATTCGTTTAGGTCGCGGCATTTTTCCTCCTTTCTTCTAATGAAATTTAATCAATAACGAAATGAGAAGCATTCATAACGTAAAACATAGATCGATTTCCGGTACCGTACCGCTCGAAGAATGAGCAAAATAGATGCCGGCCCAATGATATGAAGCGCTCAGAATGGGGTCAGAGCCCTCCGCAACACATTCAATCACGTATAAATCATTGTTTCATGAGCAGCGACATTGGGCTGCATTTTTTTTTATCGCGTATTTTTTTTTAGAAAGTTACAGAGTTTTTGCTTTTGGAATAAGGTATTTCTTGACTTAAAATTCAAAATTTTTGAATACCCAGAAGCCGAATCGTCGCAAAAGAAGGCTAGGCTCAAACAAAGGGGGGTCAAATTTTTTGAATATTTTTCAAAAAATTTGAATTACGTAAAATGAGTTTTGTTAATCTATACTCAGTAAAGGGATTCCGTCGTTTACTGAAAATGAACAAAACACGAGATAGTTTTTAGGTTCGTTGAACGATCCATCGTCAAGAGGATTGGATTCTCTGCGAATGGTATTTTCGACTGGAGGTCTTGCTGGGTTTAAGTTCTCCGACAATTTACGGCACAGATCGAAGTTCATCATTCATAGATTCGTATAAGCGACAGAGAATGCCTGTCAATGGTTTGCGAAGCATCAGCTAAACAACAATCGAGAAATTGGTGATTTGCGAAGGGCTCTGACCCCTAGGCAGACCCCTAGGCAGACCAAGGGCTCTGACCCCTGGGCAGACCCTTTTGGAACCGAAATTTTGAATTTCTTGACGCGGATTTTCGGTATCTTTAATATCTGTTTTGCGATGAAGCCTTTGATCAGAATTTTTGGAGCAAGACAGCATAATTTAAAGGGATTTGACCTGGATTTGCCTTTGAACCGGCTGATAGCAGTAACGGGCGTTAGCGGATCAGGCAAGTCGAGTTTAGCGTTTGAGACGTTATATGCTGAGGGGCAGCGTCGTTATGTGGAGACGTTTTCGCCTTATATGCGACAGTTTCTGGACCGTATGGATCGTCCGCGAGTTGATGAGATTCAGGGCATTCCGCCTGCTATTGCTATTGATCAGGTCAATCCGGTCAAGACTTCACGATCTACCGTCGGGACTATGACGGAGATAAACGATTTGCTGAAGCTGCTTTATGCTCGTCTAGGCAGGTTATTTTGCCGCAATTGCGGCCGGGAAGTATTCCGCGAATCGCCGGAGATTGTTTATGAGCGTTTAAAGGAGCATTCAGACGGGCGAATAACGATTGCCGTATCCTATCCTGTTGAGGAGGCTTATGAAAAAACGGCCGAATATTTGATTCGGAACGGTTTTCGTCGAATTCTGATTGACGGAAAGCCGTTTCTGCTGGAGGAAGACCCGACAGTGATAGAAAACAGAACTGCCGCGGACGTCATTATCGACCGTTTTGAAATAAAGGCAAACAAAGATCGAGAAAGGATCGTAGAGTCTATCGAGCAGGCCTATTACCTTGGCCAGGGGCAAGCCAAGGTTCTGACGGAAGACGGAGGTGAATTGTCCTTCAGTAGAAAATTTCATTGTGCTGAATGCAATATTGACTATCCTGAGCCTAATCCCAATCTTTTTTCATTCAACAGTCCGCTGGGCGCATGTCCGGAGTGCGAGGGATTCGGGAAGATAATCGGGATCAGTCCTGAATTGGTTGTACCGAATCCTGAACTGACGATAGAGGAAGGCGCTGTCAAGCCCTGGGATGTCCCGGTAGCCCGCTATGAAAGGCAGCAATTGATGCAGATGTGCCGAAAACACGGCATACCGACGGATAAGCCTTACAGGACGCTGACTGATGAACAGAAAAGGATCATATTCGAGGGCGATGAGGAATTTTACGGGATATATGATTTTTTCCAATGGCTGGAAAAGAAGAAATACAAGATGCACGTCAGGGTCTTTCTGGCGCGTTATCGTTCCTATAGTCAGTGTCCGTCATGCCGGGGCAGACGTTTGAAACCGGAGGCTCTTCTTTTCAGGATCAACGGATACAACATTCACGACCTGGCTTTAGTGTCTATCGATGACCTGCTGCATCTGTTCAAAGATGAAATAGCGGAAATAACGAAGGATGAAGCGTCACAGACTATCTATAAAGAAATTGCCGGGAGACTGCAATATCTTACGGATGCAGGAGTAGGCTATCTTACGCTGGACCGTCAATCAAGAACGCTGTCCGGCGGAGAGGTGGAACGAGTCAATTTAACCACTGCATTGGGCTCTGCGCTCGTCAATACCCTGTTCGTTCTGGATGAACCCAGCATAGGACTTCATCCTCGCGACACGGACAGATTGATCGGCATTTTGAAGAATCTGAGGAACAGGGGCAATACTGTGCTGGTCGTAGAACATGATGCATCAGTGATCAAAGCGGCGGATCAGATTGTAGACATGGGACCGGAAAGCGGGGAACGCGGCGGTTCGGTCATTTTTCAAGGGAAGTTCGAGGAACTGCTGAAATGCCGGGAATCTCTCACAGGACGCTATCTTTCCGGCGACATACCGCTGCCTTTACCGGAAAAACGAAGAAAAACGAAGCCGGGAAACTTCATTGGGATAAAGGGAGCGTCTCAACATAACCTGAAGAATATCGACGTAGACATTCCATTGAATTGCCTGGTATGCATCACCGGCGTATCCGGTTCAGGCAAAAGCACTCTGATGAACGATGTTTTGTATCCCGCCATCAGGAAGGCGAAGGGCGATCCGACGCTGCAAGCAGGGAAGCATGACGAAATAACGGGAGCGGATAGAATTGACAATGCCGTTCTGATTGATCAGTCGCCTATATCGAAATCATCGCGAACTACGCCTGTGACTGTATCCAAAGCTTTCGATCATATTCGAAAATTATACGCCGGCGTTCCAGAATCGATAAAACGAAATTACAAACCGGGTCATTTTTCTTTTAATTCCAGAAGAGCTCAATGTCCCACCTGCAAAGGCGAAGGGTACGAAATCCTTGAAATGCAATTTCTGGCTGACATACGTTTTCGATGCCCGGACTGCGAAGGAAAACGTTACATTCCCGAAGTTCTGGAAGTAAAATACAAGGGTAAAAGCATAGCGGAAACGCTGGATATGAGCGTTGACGAGGCGTTGAAATTTTTCAGCGAAGAAAAGGAGATAGTCAATAAATTACGCCCTGTAGTTCGGCTTGGTCTGGGATATCTGACGCTCGGTCAGCCCCTAAACATGCTGTCTGGCGGGGAATCGCAAAGGTTGAAACTGATAAAATTTCTGGGCCGTTCACGGAAGAACAGAACGCTGTTTCTTCTTGACGAACCCACGACAGGACTGCATTTCAACGATATAGATCATCTTCTGAAGACTCTGGAGCATCTTATTCAAAAGGGGAATTCCGTCGTCGTCATAGAACATAACCTGCAGGTCATCCGTTGGGCCGATCATATCATTGATCTGGGTCCGGACGGGGGGGATGCAGGCGGGTACGTCACGGCGAGCGGCGCGCCGGAGCTAATAGCTGACCGTAAGAATTCTCATACAGGCAAATATTTGAAGGCGTTTATACGGGATTCCAGGAATCCTTTTCAGACCGAAGAACCCTTTTTGCCGTCTAGCTCCTTTCCGGTAAAATCAAGTTCAAACGGGAGCATAGTCGTATCAGGAGCGTGCGAAAACAATTTGAAAAACGTCTCGATCGAATTTCCGGTCAATAAAATGACGACGGTCACTGGAATAAGCGGCTCAGGAAAATCGACCCTGGTATTCGATATTTTGTTTGCGGAAGGACAAAGGCGCTACATTGAAAGCCTTAATGCATACGCTAGACAATTCATCAAGCAGCTCAAAAAACCTGATATCGATTTCATCTCAGGAATTCCCCCTACCGTGGCGATAGAGCAGGGACTTTCCCGCGGCGGCAGGCGCTCGACGGTAGCCACGGTATCGGAAGTCTATGATTTTCTTCGTCTGCTTTTTTCAAAAGCCGGAGAACAATTCTGCCATCAGTGCGGCGCTCCGGTGATGGAACAGACCCCGGAAAAACTGGGAGACTTGATCCTTAAAAAATTCAAAAAAAATGATATCACCATCGCAGCACCGGTCATCGTAGGGCGAAAAGGTTTTCACAAAGAGGTTTTTGAATATCTGAAAAAGAAAAATCATAAAAAAGCATTTGTAAACGGTGAGTTACGAGAAATAACGCCGACTTCTCGACTCGACAGATACAGGCTGCATGATATATCAGCCGTGATCCGGCGACTGAAGGCCTCACCTCGTAACCGCACAGATATAGTCGATGCGATATGGGCAGCGGTGAATCTGTCCGGGGGAGAAGTACAAATACACACCCCTGCAGATTCATCTTTTCATCTTTATTCGACACGTCTTTTCTGCAGAAAATGCAATATAGGCTTTGCGGAACTGGAACCCAGGACATTCTCGTTCAACAGTAAATACGGGGCCTGTCCCGAATGTTCCGGGACAGGATGCGTTTCTGTTATCTCTCCTGACCTGCTTGTAAAAAACGAAGAAGAGACGCTGGAGGGCGATGCTCTTGCCATAAATATCAAAACCTGGTTTTCCCGCCGTCCGCTTAAGTACATCAGAGCCCTCATGAAGCAAGAGCATGCATTGGATTTAAACAAGCCGCTGAAGGCTTTTTCACAAGAAGAACGGGATATTCTGTTTTATGGAAGAAATGATGGATTCTCTGGTCTCGTCAATATTTTGAAGGAAGAAATAGCGCGATTCAGGTATCCCAAATACGCAAGATTTTTAAAAAGATTCCTGTTAGAGAAACAATGTCCGGCGTGTGAAGGACTGCGGTTGAAACCCTCATCGTTGGCCGTGCAAATTCTCGATATGAACATCGCTGACATTTTGCATAAAACGGTATCAGAAGCCAGGCAGGTTCTGCAGAAGATAAAACTGACCGGAAGGCGGGGAGCAGCGGCAGAAGAAATCATCCCCGAAATGGCCTCCCGGTTGATGTTCATGGAAGAGGTAGGGCTGGGATACCTGACGCTTGATCGCGGCATAAGGACGTTATCCGGCGGCGAATCGCAGAGAATTCGGCTGGCGGCTCAACTCGGCAGCAATCTACGGGGAGTCTGCTACATCCTGGATGAGCCGACCATAGGATTACACAGGAAAGACAACATGAGGCTGATCAATGTCCTTAGGCTTCTGCAGCAGAAGGGCAATACTGTGGTGGTGGTCGAACATGACGAAGAAACGATCCGTTCAAGCGACCATATCATCGATTTAGGACCGCAGGGCGGCGCTTTCGGTGGGGAGCTCGTATCTTCAGGCACTGTTAAAGAGATACTGAATAATAAAAATTCTAAAACGGCGATATGCCTAAGAAAGCAGGCTGAAAGAAAAACTATTCCGAAACGGAAAACAAAACGGCGTAATATACCCAAAATAAGAATCAAGCGTGCCGGAACCCGCAATCTCAAAAACGTAAGCGTTTCCATACCGCAGGGGGCTGTAACGTGCGTTTGCGGAGTATCGGGATCGGGAAAGAGCTCCCTCGTTCAGGATACGCTTTATCCATTAATGGTCAATCATCTGAGAAAAATGCCCATTCCGGAATATACACGGGGCAGACTCGAATGTGACGGACATATCAAAAGAGTTCTTTTCGTGGACCAATCGCCTATAGGCAGAACTCCGCGATCAACTCCCGCCACTTACGTGGGTTTCTTCGACGATATTCGAAAGCTGTATGCTTCCCTGCCGGAATCGGTTATGCGAGGATACAAGCCCGGTCGATTTTCTTTCAACGTAAAAGAAGGATATTGCCCGAAATGCAAAGGACAGGGAAGAATAAAGGTGGAAATGAAATTTCTGCCGGATGTCTATGTTCCCTGCGAAATATGCCGGGGAAGACGTTACAATATGCAAACGCTCGATATCCGGTACAGGGGAAAAGATATTTCTCAGATACTGGATATGACCATGGAAGAGGCTGCCGGTTTTTTCTCGTTTGCTCCATCCATATCAAAATATCTGGAAATTCTAAAGGAAATCGGGCTTGGTTATTTAAAACTGGGACAGGGCAGCAATACTCTCTCAGGAGGAGAAGCCCAGAGGATAAAGTTATGTTCCGAACTGGGAAAAGCCGGCTCCATGACCACTTTATATCTCCTGGACGAACCCACCACAGGCCTGCACAGCTCAGACATCAAAAAACTGACGGCGGTACTAAGAAAACTGGCTCAAAAGGGCCATACCATAGTGGTTATAGAACATAACCTGGAATTCATCCTGGAGTCGGATTACCTCATAGACATAGGACCCGAAGGCGGCGAACAGGGCGGCAAAATAACGGCCAGAGGTTACCTGGATAACCTTCTCAAAAAAAATGGTCCGCAGTCCCATACGCTCCATTATCTGAGGAAAGAAGTATATGGGTAGAGTGTTTGCCCAGGGCTCTGACCCCGCTTTGAACCCTTGCTGGATGCTGGATTACGGATACCCTTGGGGCTTTCTATTGGATTCGCAAGAGTTTCTGAAGGGCTCTGACCCCGTTCTGGACCGTTCTGGAGCGTTCTATTGCGAGAAATGCTTCTTGGAAAATATGAGCGGCAGGAGCATGATAATAATGTAGACCGTATTCAACAGGGCGTTCAGGTGTATTTTGCAATAGATGGAGAAGAAGGAATCGACAAGGTACCATGTAATGAAAGCTACTAGCAGGGCGTTCCATGTCCATTTTTGTTTTTGCATGAATGCATTGGCGGCTATGAATATTATCAGGATTCCCAATGCCAGACTCATGCCCCCGCAGGCTCCGTAAACCCAGTTGCGAAACTGTTGCGCTTCCTTTGGAACGGTTCCTTCTTTCCAAAAGGCATCTTTAACGTAACCGATGTCAGCGTTCAGGAAGGCCAGGGCTCCTAGATAGTTTTTGTCCATAAACGGCTAATTTTTCCCAATACTGCGTCAGTCTTCG
>CAZUFC010000023.1:0-78486 GCA_964619725.1 uncultured bacterium
ATCCGAAGACTGACGCAGTATTGGGGCAAAATTCGCCGTTTATGGACAAAAACGAATTAGCGAATTTTTAGCAGGGAGATGTGAAGCGCCGAAGCCAGGAGCAGAATAAGCGCAAGCAAACCTGTGAAGTGCAGTGAGGGAACAGGCGGAATGGTACCAGTGGGAGAGGGGCTTGGTGAAAGAGATGGTGATGGAGCAGGTGTAGAGGAATGGAGTGGAGTGGGAGAGCGAGTAGAGAAGGGAGAGACGGTGGGTGAGGGGGAAAAGGTAGGTTGTGCGGTAGGTGTCAGGGATGGTGAGGGAGTGGTAGTAGGCGTTCTTGTAGGAGATGCCGTAGGCGGGGAGCCGCAGGGGACCCAGCAGACGGAAGTGGTTTCGATGCCGTCATATGGCCATACGACGGCGTAATAAGTTGTTCCTGGAGCGAAAGAGACGCATCGTGAATCAAAATCGAAAGGGAAAGAGCAATCGTTGCATGAGTCGTCATCGCATGCTGCGACAACTCCGGGGCACTCATTTTCCCAGACGACGAGGGACCAGTCATGATTGCTGTCGCAGTTGTTGATTCTGAAATACCAGGTTTCCGGCGGAGTGAATTTCCAGACCAGGTCCTGGGCGTCTCCCATATAACCGCAGGGGCCGCAATCGCTGGAGTAGTAATTGGACATGGAGGAGTTGTCTGCGGGCAGGCAGAGGGATTGACTCTGGAGCCAGGCTTGCTGCAGGAAGGAAGTTATGTCGGGAGCGGATTCGCAGGTATTGCCGCCGTTGGGCGGGGTTCCTGAGCCTGTAGGAGTAGGCGAGGGTGAATGAGTCGGAGAGGGAGTGCCGCCGCTGTCGACAACGTTTATTCCGTAATCTTCCACTTCGCCGTACATGGTTGTCCCGCAAGGTGAGAGTGTTGAATAGTATTGGATACGTACTCTCATCCTGGTCATTCCGAGTATAGCGCCGGCGGGCGGTGATATGTTGCCCGTGTAGGGTCCGGTGCCGGTTCCCAGATCGTAAAATTCGCCGGGATCATCGAAATCCTTATCCTGGTTCCAGTCGACCCAGGCGCCGCAGTCGTCTCCTTCGTAGGCATAACCGTTTGTAACCGTAATGGGATAATTCTGGCCGATCATCATGTCTGTGGAGAATTGCGAAGTATAATCGTAATAATTATCGCAACCGGTATCGAGGTTGCTGACGGTTCCGGCTTCAACGCCGCTGATGTATTCGTAGCAGCCGCCTGATGCGGGGCAGTAGGTTGCTTCGGGAGTAGGCGTAATGGTCGGGGTCAGGGTTTCTGTGGGTGTTCTTGTCGGGGTTTGAGTAGGACCGGTGGGAGTGGCCGTAGCCGTGGGAAGGGGCGTAGGCGAACCTGCAGGACCTGCGTTATAGGCGACCAGGGAGAAGTCCTGATCAGTAGCGTCGCCCAGATTGGGGATGCCGTCGGAATTGACGTTCGCCGCTTCGATTCTGATCGTGTAGCTGCCGGCGCTTCCTGTTTCGAGGAACACCCCTTCTGTATTGTTTTTGTCGTCGGGGCTGCCGCCGGGTTCAGACCAGCCGTCCGCCCCGAAGTTGTTTCCATAATAGGTATTTCCGTCATAGTAGACGATAAGATCGAGATCGTTGTTCCATGCCGGCGTGCTGCCGCCCAGCCCATGACCCGGCGCATCGGTCCATACAAGCATGATGCGCACGGGTTGACCCGGCGCAACGGCGTTGAAAGACTGTTCCCAATAATCCCCGGTATCGTCGAAAATAACGGGATTGTCGAAATATTCGGGGGGTAAGGAAGGATTCAGGACGGCTTCCAGCTTCATCCGTCCCCACCCTTGTTTGCTGTCGAAAGGATGCTCCAGAGTTCCTCCGTCCGCATCCAGATGCCCGTACAGATCATGACAAACCGGCAGAAAAGCCGCTTTGATTAAGGCAGGACTGGGATCGACGCTGAAAAGATTTCGATAATATTCAATGAACAGAGCTACGGAACCGCTGACGTGCGGCGAAGCCATGCTGGTACCGCATTTCAACCCATACGAATTTGTCGGAACGGATGAATCGACATAGCAGCCGGGCGCGACCATATGCGGGATGGTTCGGCCGTCCAGGGCCGGGCCATGCGCGGTATTGGAGGATAAATCGTTGATTTCAGGAATCTGTGAACCGTCGTAATTCTGCATCTTGGTCGATCCGATGTTGAAAATGTTTTTGGCTTCATCAGGCGTCCCCTGGCTCTGAGTTCCCCCGTAACCGTTCATAAAGGAGAGTATGTAGTTTAAAGGCTGGTTTCCCGGGGCATCGGGGTCGGCGTCGCGAACGCCTATGTCTACCTGCATCGTGTCGTTGTCATATCCTTCCGGATAACCGGAAGGTCCCCAACTGTTGCCTGAAAGCGAAGCCCCGTTGTTGTACGAATCGGTCATAAGAAGCAGCATGCCGTTCGGTTCCTCGTACCAGGGACTGTAGACCTGTTCCACCAGTTGAGCCCCCGGCGCCATGCCCAGTCCCCTGAGAAAACCGTAGCTGTCGGTCGTGCCGGAAGAACCGTCAGCCGCCATAATGCCGGCGGTGTGAGTTCCATGACTGCTGCTCGCGCTGCCGCCGCAGGTGTCGCCAGAGCATGAAATCATGCGGTTGACCAGATCGACATGCGTTTCCTGAATTCCGCTGTCGACATTGGCGATAACGATGCCCGAACCGTCCAGCCCTAACCCCGAAAGCCAGGACATATATCCCGGATACGCAATGTTGGCCCCGTCCACGTTACCCGCGTTAACCTGATTGCTCATTTCGCTCCGCAAGCCTCCCGTTTTCGGCCGCAACTGAATGCTGTAAACGCCGGAAATCTCCGATGCCGAACGCAACCTGTCGCCCGGAATCACGAACCCCGCTATTTCGAATACGTCATTTAATGCGCCCCATCCCAGCGAACGGCCGCCCAGTGCTTCTATCCGTTTTATAGCCCCATCCGTGTCCGCTCCCCTGTACAACAGTACATCAATTTCCACGAGCGCCTCTGATAAATGTCTCCAGTGAGGAAGCACGCGATAAGCCGGGTAAAATTCACCTGTCCAGCGAATATACTCCGAAATTCCCGCAACCTTCTTATCATCCAGAGGTTCGGACCATACGATGTAAGTGAAAGGGGAAATATACTGGACTACTTCGATATTGTTCGCCTTCAGACTTTTTATCCATTCCGACTTTACCGGTCCTGTGAACTGGATCAAACGAAAGTCAGGACCTTTGCGGCGCACAACCTTCCACTCTTCGGGAACAGCCGGCCGGTCATAAAGCGGATCAAAACTCTGTTCGCCCAGTCGAAGCGTATAGGGGGCTTCCAACAAACTGAATTTTGCTCCAACAGCCTGCATTCGATTATATTCCTCAGTACTTACAACAAGATAATGAAAAATACCGTAGTCCACGTCTCTTATCGCATTGATCGATTCGCCGGCATATATTTCTGACCTCATTTTGATCAGATGCTCCTCTGCCGCGCCGACCCGAATGTCATGAAAAAAAATGAGAGTGAAGACAGCGGCGATAAACATTAAATTTTTATGGAAAAAGGTCGGTTTCATCTTTTTCTCCATTCTTTCATCTGAAGGCATTCAGAAATTTTACCATCGTTTAAAGATCGCGTACGATCATTTTCGAAGACATTTTTTTTCAGGATTCGTGAACGTTTCCTGTAAGTTGCCGTCATCCCTACCGTCGAAAATCGGGTTAAATTCGGCAAAGTTCGTCGTTCAACCCTTCCTTTGTTGATTATATTAAGCGTTGAACGCCGAGTCAAAAACCAAGACGATAAAGAAAAATGGAATAAGAAATATTCGAAATAAATTGCCTGACCTGTCGCTGATTATACTTGATCGGCTTCTGAATCAAATGTCCAGGCTTTGTCCATCTTGAGCATGTCCCAGATGGCCGGCGGATGGAAAAGACGCTTTTGTCCTTCCGGCAGAGGCAGTTCATGGCCGTTATGCGGAATAACGCTTAAATACAGCGTCTTAAGCAGGTCCGGAATTTGAATATGATCGGCATATAATATGGGGCGAACCCGGGTTTTCGCTAATTCATCCAGCAAACCGGCCGGACGTCTCTCTTTGTTGCACATGAAAGCGAAATGAACCGGCGTTTGAGGTTTTTCGGCCAGGGATTGGAGATAGTTCAGGAAATATCTGTCGTTGAAGGAAAAGCCTATGAAAAGCGTCGTATAATGCGCCAGGTGGATATCCAGAATATCAAGCGTCCAGCTTCCCGGTCGGTAAGCGCATTCATAACTTTTTCTGTCCAGAATAAGGGGTTCCTCCGGCATCAGGTTTTCTTCACCGGATTTGCCGAAAGGAATATATCCATGTATATGATAAACCGGCAATTGCTTCCTTTTCAGGCTTGATCCAGGCCTGGTCATGGGTTTGAACAGACCCGCCTGATGCTTGATCGTCGCTCCCGCTTCCAGGAACCAGTCATAATTGGCCGTCAGCACGGCTTTAACCTTTGGATTCACCTCGAAACAGGGATGCCGCTTTATTTCCCGGACGCTGGAACAGAAGGATATCAGAGCGTTCAACGTTTCGGCGCCGCGCAAATTCTTCTCTTTCAGTCGTCCGTCAATGTCCAGCGATTCGTTTTCTTTGAGTATCACTTTGCGTATAGACGTTAGAAAATCCTGGTCAGTCTTTGCATGAGCTTTTACTTCCGTGGCCAAATCCCAGGGGTCAGGATTTTCCGCTTTAAGCGCGGAGAAGGCTTCGCCGGCATCTTTATGACCGTATCCCTTCATTAAATCTAAAAAAATCTGTTTCAGCAGCGCCGTCCATCCCGGCGCCCGATACCGATCATTACACGTAAAGGATACTCCGGCTCCTGTGAAGATGCATATTTGCTCCTTTGTCCGGTACAGCGTGATTAGTTCATCTATATCAGCAAAATTTCTCATATTCCCTGCTCCCCCGCCGTCGAAAAATTACCAGTCTTAACCAGCGCTGAATAACAACCGTTCCGACGGCTATTTTTCAATACTCAAACGATACTCAATAATGAAATAATGCATTTTCACGCATATGACAATTTATTTTCAGAATTCAGGGATGCAGAATATGAATATCCAAGTCCTTACGAAGGACTCTGACCCTATTACGACCATGATAATAGTCCGCTGTTCTTTAGAGCTGCCGGCAGAGCGGTCCTACAGGTCCGATGGGACCAGAAGGTGAGGATGGACCTTCTGGACCAACCGGACCTTCAGGTCCCGTAGGCGGTATTGATAGGCAATTTATCTATAACGACGAAGGCGCTCCAGCGGGAGCAGAAGTCTATTATAAAGTTCTAACGGGCTCAGTTGGCGTGGGAACGAATGATCCCAAGTCGAAGATTCACCGGCACGCATTTTGTCGGACTTAAAGAACCCAATGCTTCAGATTTATATGATATGCACGGTGACGTTTCTGATGTTGGGACTGGCATACATTTTTGTCGGCGGTGAACCGGTTACCGACCCTACTGGTCCGGAAAGCGGTGATTCTCGCGTCCGTCGCGGCGGAGGCAAGCATGATTTACCTGAATTTTGTCGCTCTGCAGAGCGTTCATTCAGTCCGCCTGATAGTTGGGCCGGCGATATGGGTTTCCGCCCAGTGAGAACTATTCCGCTAGGATCGAAGAACAGGAAATAGGCTCTTTAAAAATTGTGAACTGAAAGATGTTGCCTGTTATTCATGGTTTTTCATTGATGTGTCTGAATTGGCGTCGGCTGTTTCACTTTTAAAGATATTGCAGCATGAATGATATTTTTAAAATCGGCCCTGCATGCTCGACAAAAAGAGTATGATAATGATTGCCGACGGCAGATGATCCACAATCATTTTTAATCCTGTTCCAATCTGTGGAACCTTCTGAGCCTCGTCAACGACGATCAGATCATATCCGCTGAATACGCTTCTGAATTTTTGAATGGATTGCGCTTTGAATATATCCTGCAACGGCATATCTTAGCCTGAGCCGAAATAATACCTGCCGGAAAATTCGTCAAGAAATTTCTTGACCAGCGATGTCTTGCCGGATTGTCGCGGACCGAAAATCAGCAACGCTTTACCTTTTTTCAAAAAACGGGATATTTTGTTTTCATAGTATCTTTCGTACCACTTGTTCATGTTTGAATTATGTCATATAAATTTTATTTCGTCAAGCGAGTTGTCCCAATTTTTATTAATTGGGCAAATAAGGTTGCCTAAATTGTAAAAATTAGGGAAGTTGGCAGCTCCCACATTGACTGATAAAAAATCGTGAAATATTTGACGAAAAAACCATGGACGATCAAAAAATCAAGTGAACCAAAGTCCCCCCGCATGCGGGTCCGTTTATTTAATCGAAAATGAAAGCTCTTCAAGATCATTAGTCATCATCTCTCACAATCTTTCCTTGCTTCCATGGTTCGCATCGAATTTCGATTAAATCAACGCTCTTCTACCGGATTTAGGGGGACTAAAAACTTCACAATTATTATGCCGAGTTGCACTGCAAGAAAATCACACTTTTTCAATAGCTTGTGACATTCTTGTCAGGAGTTCAGAAATTGCAAAGTCTTCACGTTGCAAATGTATTCATCGTCGTGCTTGTGATCGCTGTCGAATTTAGGCATGGTTTTCATTGAGGTGAGATTGGGTTGAATTCGTTTAAGAAATGCAGTAATGGTTTCAGACGGCAGGTGAGGATGATTTGCGAAGAGGAGGTAAGAGTCATGGACATATCGTTTTTGGAGAAGATATTACGGATACCGAGTCCTTCGGGGATGGAGCAGCGGATTCAGGATGCTTTGAAAGAGGAGCTGAAGGGAATTGAATGCCGGTTAAGAATGGACCGTCATGGGAACCTGACGGCATCGTCGGGCCCTGAAGGTCCGGGTATAGTGATGGATGCGCACTGTGACGAGATCGGTTTCATGGTGCGGTATGTGGATGAGGATGGTTTTGCCTACATTGCGCCGATAGGCGACTGGGAGCCGTCCGATTTTCTGGGAGCTGCGGCTCTGGTTCTTGATCATATGGGTGAAGTAAAGGAATACGGCATTTTATGCGGGGATACGGAAAAGCCGAAGGAGAAGCGTCGGGATGAGGATTCGGAGGATGATTCGCCGCTGGTCTGGTTGGACTGCGGGTATGAGAACCGAGGCAAGGCGGGGATATCGGTCGGCGATTACGGGGTATTGGAGATTGAGCCGAAAAGGATCGGGAATAGGATGCTGTGCGCCAGGGCTTTGGATGACAAGGCCGGACTTTTTTGTGCGCTGGAGGCATTTAAAAAGCTGGCATCATCAGGCGTTTCAGTGCCGTTGCATCTCGTTTCAAGCGTTCAGGAAGAAGTCGGATACCGGGGCTCTATGACCGCAAGTTATGTTTTGAAGCCGTTGATCGGCATAGCGGTAGACGTTACGGAAGCCACCGACAGACCGGAGATGAAGAAGGAAAAAGAAGGAGACATAAGACTCGGCGCCGGTCCGGTCATATATTCCGGACCCAATATCAGGCCGTATCTTCGGTCTATTCTGATCGATGCCGCCCGGGAAAACGATATTCCCTGCCAGTCGGCTGCAGCGCCGGACATAACAGAAACCAACGCTTCAGCCATGCAGACCAGCGGCGTCGGAGCCGGAACCGTCTGCATTGAAATACCCCTGCGGTACCTGCATTCTCCGCGAGAATTGATAGCGATAAAGGACCTCCAATCCTGTATAGATTTGAACGTTCAATTCATTAAAAAACTGATGAAACATTGGAACGACTACAATTTTCGCTTGCTTTGCGGATAGGAAAGTAAGAGGGTTTTATCTCGATCGGCAAGAGAAGGGGTCAACAAATGGAAAAGGAAGAATCCCTGATCGCAGGAAATGCGGCAAAAGACGGAAAGGATTTCGATCAATGGTTTGTCGGCGATATCGAAAGATGGATGAAAAACAAAAAAGCGCCATGTCCCGGGCGATTCGGCTTGAGGAACACCAGAATCCTGGAAGTGAAATGGGGCATTCATCCCGAGGGAGAAAAAAGACCTAACGGCTGGTCTTCATTGACGGAGAAAAAGACGCTGAGCATTCTGATCAGGGGTTGTTTTACGATTTACTTCAGACAGGCCGGCCATAAGGCCGCAATTCGAAAGATCACGCTCGAAAATACAGGCGCTTACGTAATCTGGGACGGCGGATTACTGGAACATACCTGGGAAGCGGCTGAGGAATCGGTCGTGCTTTCGGTCAGATGGCGGACGGGAGGCGGCTGAACAGGTTTGAACAGGTGAGTCGACGTGTTATAATTATAAAAGTGAATGATAAAGCGGAAAGTAACTTCGAAGAGAGAGACGCGTTATGAAATATAAACAATCGAAAACGACAAGCTTGAAGGAAGCGAGCATTTTGCTTGACGGGCAGCAGCCCTTAATCCCCGGATCGGATGATTATCATCATTTTTATGTTCCTCGTCCCAGTATTGAAAGCAATTTTCAACAGTGCCCAATATAAAGGTTTTTCAAAAGCCGGGTTCAAATCAGATAGACCAGCAGGGATTGACCTTTTATAAAGAAGTGATTTCCCGATATATTTCTTTGGAACTATTTGATGAAGACGCACTGGTTTCTCTGTTTCGCCTTTCCGCCGGCATAGTTCGCGATATGATACGCAACACTGGAGATGCATGCGCTTATGCCGTTGGATCTGATTCGGGCAAGGTCCTTCTGGAACACACCCAAAACGTTTGGTACGAAACTATGAGATATTACAGAAATCAGTTATATTCTGAAGATTATGAGGTGATCAAAAAAGTCGATGAGGAGCCTTATATTCAAGGTATTAATGAAATACCCAGGCTTCTGCACAGTAAAGCGATTGTTTTTTATCCCAATGCTGAAGGCTGGTACGGCGTTCATCCTGCGATAAAAAGAATGCTGGGACTCGACGATAACGTATCTGGATGAGCCGAAATGTCCGACGATCGAACACGGAAAAAAATTCTGACGCCGTTGATCGACCGATGTCGATTGAAAAAAGCTGCTATTGTCGCTGTAGCGTTTGAGGGCGAAGAACCGCCCGGCACATTAATGGATGAAGTGCACCAGAATCTGGAAAGCGAAGGATTCAACAGCAAAATAATTAAATTTTCTGAATTAGGTGAGAATCCGGTTGCGCGTATGACGGAATTGAAGAGAAGCGGTATTGATATTCTGTCGATCCTGTTCGATGAGCAGAGTCTGGCCGGCGGGAATATCGACCCGTTGATCGCTCTTAATCTTCACCGGGATACTTTTGTTCGCATGCGTATCTGTGCTGTTTTCTGGGCGCCGTCCGACAAGTTCGGTTTATTTTCTCAATATACTTCTAATTTCCTGGATTTTCGTTCCCGATTCGTTGAATTGGATCGAGAAGGCCGTGAGCTGGAATTTCGGCATAAGAGTATCGTTCGAAAAATCAGCATCTTGCATATGTCTGATCTGTACATCAATGGCGATTCGCCTGATTCTGCGGACGACTTTTACAAGAGAAGCATAAGCCGAAAAATGATTGAGGCTGTGCGTGAACATATTGAAAAACAAAGCAGCAAAATAGATTTTGCGGCTATTACCGGCGATATTGCTTTCACAGGAAAAGAAAATGATTACAATGCAGCCGCAAGTTTTTTAAGGAAACTGCAGTCGATGATCGGCAAAAAAACCAGGTTTTTCATCGTGCCGGGGAATCATGACGTGGACAGGAACAAAATAAAACGCTTTTTTTCTCTGCATGACGTCGTATTAAATTCCAGGACCGATGAATTCCTCAGCGCTCCTGACAATTTAAGAAACCATATTCACCCAAGGTTTGAACAATTCAAAAAATTCGCTAACAGTTTGAATCCGAGCCTTTATAAATCGAAAGCGGAATATTTCTGGGTCCGTAATTTTGAGGAGTACCGGGTATCCTTTATTGGATTCAACTCATGTTGGGCATCGGAAAACGATAACGACAAATACAGGATAACCTTGGGACGCCCGCAAGCAGAGAAGGCCCTGGAATGGGCGCTCATGCCCAATAAGATAATACTCATGCATCATCCGTTCGATTGGCTGAATGAGAATGATCTCAGCCGCTATCGTCATGAATTGCTGGATCAATGCTCATTGCTGTTGCATGGGCATGCTCATGGAGAACGCGGGGTTATAATGGGGTCTCTTTTCAGCTTAGGATTGTACCCTGGAGTTCCCGGATTTCAGTTCATCGAGATAGAATTTCATGAAAACCTTTCGCGAATGAGAATATGGCCGTATAAACTTGAAATTAGAGAGAATGTGAAATTCGTCCCGGATTCTGATCGATGGAAAGACCAAAACGGTAAACCTTATTATGATGTCGAGATTCAAAGACGAGATTCCGGGAGAAGCGCCCGCCTGCCGGAGCCGTTAAAAATCCCGGAAAAATACAGAGAATGGATAAAGGCATCGGACTCCAGTATTGAAGTGTCGACTATCGGATTCAGGCGTTTTCGATTCTACCCTTCTGAAATATATGTACCGCTTGAAACGAAGAATCCTTTTTACAAGCCGGGTGAAGTCCGGGAAAAAGCAGTCGGATACGCTGAAAAAGATTCAACCAGAGAGAACTCGTCTAAAATAGAAATCGAGTCGCTTCTGTCTTCAGAAGATTTTATTTTTTTAACCGGAGGTCCGGGAACCGGTAAAACTACTTTCGTCAAACATTTAGCCTATACTATAACTCAAGGCATCTGCGGTCCAAAACTCAATAAATTCTTACCGGTCGTAGTTTCATTAAACGATATAAATGAAATTCTTGAATGGTCATTAGGAGAAAACAAGAAATTCAATTTTACCGATTTATTAAATAAATACTTGAAAAACCGCCGATGTCCGCTCCCGACAGCAACCCTATCCCGGTTTATCTCACATGGGAGAGCTTTATTTCTTCTTGATGGACTGGACGAATTGGCGGAACCTTCTCGCTCAGAATTTATAGAATTAATCGAGGAATTCAGGGCTTCAACAGAACCCGGTAAAATTGTGATTACAAGTCGTCCGGCAGCCGTCAGCGGGAAAATTGAAGAAAGATTGGCAGCATACCGTCATGAAATAGAACCTCTTAACCGGGAAAAAATTGTGGCGCTTGTCGGCAGATGGTTTCAAGCTGTCTTAGGATCATCAAAACGATCTTCGCATGAAGCGACTGAGGACATAATGCGGTCGCTGGAGCATTCTGAACGGCTACATTCCTTGGCTGAAAACCCGTTAATGTTGAGCGCTGTTTGCATCCTTTACATGGATGAGAAGAGAATCCCTGAAAATCGTGCTGTACTTTTCGAGGCCATCGTAAATAATATGATTAACAGGCGCAGTTTCGGCAAAGGCCAGAAAATAAATATAATGACTTTTCTAATGTCTATGGCTTTTAAAATGCAAACGAGATGCGTCCGTTCGTTTGAAATCTCTGAAGCGCTTGTACTGTTAAATCGAATTTTAAAGCAAAAAAAAGGGAGTAAATATGAATCGCTGGAACTTTTTAGTGAGACGGTATTAAAAACGGGTTTACTGATTCTCGGCTCCATGAACGAAGTAAGCTTTGTTCATCTTGTGTTTCAGGAGTATCTTGCCGCTAGATATATGATTGAAAACGCAATCGATTTCCGTGATTTTATTTACGATGTCCGGCAACAGGAAACGATAAGGCTTTATATTGAATTATTTGCTCAATTTTCAAAAAGCAAGGGTTGCGAAGCAATAGAGCAGATTCTGGCGATCAGCGCAAGCGAACCAGGGGAACGAAACAGGATATGGCTGCTGGGCGCTGCAGCTCTTCGGGACTTGCGATTTTCAATAGGTGAAGAAGAAACATATAAAAAAACAAGAGAAAAAATGTATAAAGTGATGGCATCCGGAGTCGAGTTGAAACAGCGTTTTGAGGCCGGCGCTGTCGTGGGAGATTTGGGCGATATTCGTCTTAGAGAAAACAATATCGTTCAGGTAAAAAAGGGTTGGTTCATGATGGGAACTAAAGAAGGGTTTTATGATTCCAAACCTCAAAGAAAAATTTATCTCGATGAATACGGAATATCGAAATATCCCGTCACGAATGAAGAATACGAAAAATTCGTAAGTGCGGGAGGATATGAAAAGGAAGAATTTTGGACGGCATCGGGTTGGAAATGGAAATCTCGTGAGGGAATCACAGAACCATCGTTTATGCTTGACAGGAAATGGAGCGGCAGAAATTTTCCTGTCGTGGGAATTAGCTGGTATGAAGCCCGGGCATACGCAGCATGGGTAAGCAGAGAAACCGGCAGGCGTTATCGTCTGCCGACAGAGGCCGAGTGGGAAAAGGCGGCTCGCGGGAGTCACGGCATTGAATATCCTTGGGGCGAGGAATTCAATTCAGATTGGTGCAATTCTCTGGAATGCGGATTGAACCGAACGAGTCCCATAGGGATTTTCCCGCAGGGCATAAGTCCTAACGGATGTTATGATATGGCCGGCAATGTTTGGGAGTGGTGTCTGGACTGGTATGATGCCGAATACTTTACTAAGGCCCCGGAGAAAAACCCTCAAGGTCCTGAATCCGGCGCTCAGCGAAGCGTGCGGGGAGGAAGCTGGAAAGTTGATGCATTTGAATGCAGGACGGGTTTCCGTAATTTTGCTGAACCGACATTAAGAGATGACGATTTAGGATTTCGATTGGTGACGTCGCTTCCTTGAGCTTGTTGAAGTCACGTGCAAATAAGGCTTTGATCAAAAATGCGTTTATTGAGTTTACAATTTTTCCGAATATCCCATCATGTTGTATCGGAAAACGAGGTCGGTATCAGTCTCGCAATCGAAACCGGTATTTCACAGGATTTTTCTGCAATGAAACCGTCCGTTACGATCACATTCGAACCCATTGCTCGGAATGGCCCAACAAGGGTCAAAATCAATTCTGCTTCTCTTCTCTTTTCGCGTAAATTCGCGTGATTTCGCGGATAGTAATACTTGGAAAATGTTTTAATCATTCGTAGATGCCGGATTCTTTCGTTGCCGTTTTTTTACTTTAAAGAAAAGGACCAAAGGGACCAAAAGGACGTAAAGAACGAAAGAGACGAAAGGGAATTGATTTTTTTTGCGGCAGTCCTGGGCAATTTTTTTGAAACTCTTTTCAACTTTCATTATTGGGTGGAATCGGTGAGTCGATTATGTGTATAATGGGTGGACAGGCATGCATGAAAGGGAGCGTATCATGAGTGAAACTGAAAAAATATTAAAGGAAGCTTACGGGAAGAGGGCTTCAGTTTTCGTGGACTGGGCGGACAGGTTCGTCAACGGGCATTTGAAAAAGAAGCATCTGGAGGGTACGCAGGAAATGCCCGGTTGGCGGGTTGAAGAATCGTCCTTGTTCAAAGAATTGAAAGTTTTAAAGAGCGGAACGGGGAAGGTCGATATTGACGACGGACTTCTGGTGGGTACCGTCAGAATGGGTTATGGACATTACCGTATGGCGCTTTCCGTTTTGACTTATGCTCTCAGGATGGGATCAACCCCTTACTGGCTGGATTTTCGCGAATCGGATTCTCCTGAATGCCGCGTCCTGACGGATATCGATAAGCTCTATTCCGGTTTCTCACGATGGACTGAAAAGAACTTCCTACTCGAATGGTTCTGGGAAAACATCACCTCAAGCGGCGGTTGGGATTCGCTTTTCCTTTCACTCAGAACCGCCGACCTGGTGAAAAACCTGATCGACGCTTTCCCGCGCGACCTGCCCCTGCTTTCTTCATACGTCCTGACTGCTCATACGGCAATTTTAAAGAACTTCAAAAAAGTCGTTCACATGATACCCGACAATTATCCGCAGGCCTTTCATATAGCTCCGCACGCCCTGCACCTGGTCCAGTCTCCTGCCCTGTATTACGGCTATCTTAAACTCGGCGTACCGGAAGAAGACCTCATACAGGTGGGCCATTATGTGGACTATGAACTGGTGTCCTCGGCAGAAAAATGCTGCGATGCCCGCATTCGACGCCGCAATGAGGCCTCGCCCCTGCGATGTCTTTTCACCATCGGAGGCGCCGGCGCTCAATCCGATTTCATGCAATCGACGTTGGAGAACCTGGTCAACGAAATCAAAGAGGGACAGATAATCGTTTTATTGAATGCGGGAGACCATGACCACATTGTAAAAACGGCGCTGGAGGAAGCTGAAAAATTCAATTTGCCGCTGCATCGGTATGATGAACCCCGCCAAACGGATGAATTCACCGGGAAATACGAACTGGATAACGATGAAAATACTGAAGACATAGATCAGGGCATCCATCTTTTCCACAACAAAGACGTTTTCCATGCCGTCATGACGACCAATAAACTCATGAAAACAGCAGACATAATGATCACCAAACCCAGTGAACTCTCCTATTACCCAATACCCATTTTATTTTTACGAAGAGTCGGAAAACATGAAGCTCCCGGCGCTGTCAGGGCTGCAGAACTGGGGACGGGAACGCCGGAGATGCGCACCCCGAAACAAACGGCTTTAATGCTGAAACGGATGCTCAAGAATCCGGCGCTGACCGATAAAATGAACCAAAATGTAATAAAAGCAAGGGCTGCCGGTATTTATGACGGCGCTGAAAAAGCTGTGGAGACTACTCTCTCTGAAAAATAAAGAGTAGTGATATTCTTTTAATTCCCATAATCGAATTCCCAGGTGTCGAGGTTGCTGGTCAGCGTGTTGAAATTCCTGTCCGTCATGGCCGTATACCATTTGAGACCGTAACCGGAACCCGTTCCGCCGGGCCAGTTAAAGGCGGTAACCGGTATGATTCTTTTGATGTCCAAAGGATCAGCGTCTACTGAATAATAATCCATGGCGCCGGTGAAAGAAGGTCCCATGTAGTAATTGCCGTAAGCTTCCAGGATCAGGAACAGGGGATAATTCGAAGGAGCGTCGGCATGAGCGTACCAGATGTCCAGCCAACAAGTATCTCCAGGCGTATAATATGTATCCGGCATGATCATTTTCACTCTGCCGGGATTCGCCGATTCGATCCAAACCTCTACATTAAAGCCCCGCGACATGCTGCTTTTAGTTCCAGCTTATCCCGGAATATCGTCGATCCACAACAAATGAGCTTCAAGACTTGATTCTTGTATACCGTCGAGAAATTTCCGATCGGCAGTAACCATCCTGGCATTTAAACTTCTTGCGAAGGCCAGATACAGACAATCATAAATGCTTTTTTGAAGTTGAATCGATAAACGGTATGCCTGTTCCACGAACAAATTTAAATCAGATTTTTAAGACATACTTTCTCTTTTTGCCTTTTTTCAACTTTTCCGCAATTGTATCGTCAAGATAGCGAACGAGATTTTGAGTCAAAAATATCACTCACAGTGACAAAAGCTAGCAATATGAGAGAAAAATTTATGCATCCTGGTCAAGCGGAATAACCTCGGACAATATAATTCCGGCGATTATTCCCAAAAACCAAATCCCATTCGGCCTTGTGCCGCATTAACTTAAGTTTGACTTTTATCAATAGTATCCGTTGAAGATTTTCTCCGTTATTTTGATGAATGAAGTAAGAGTGGAAGTTCGAGATGCTGTGACGTTTTTTTTCTCACGATCACTTCAAAATTTTTATGTATGATCTTCCTTCTTGCTGGATTCTGTTTTTCGCGGCCGGCTTTCTCCTGTTCCACCCTTTGGTGGACTTATGGAAACAGAGATTTGTTTTGGTTGGAAACCTCTTCTTTCAGAAGGCTGATATCCGTCTTTAACAGGTTGATAACCTTTAATACCCTCTATTGATGTTATTTGTATTTTTTTTGTTCGATGATTGTTAGTTTTCTTTGGACTCATCTAATTCCTCCATTTTAAGAATTTCGAAAAATTCCAGGTAGTCAAAAAAATCCTTATCTATCCACATTCCTTTAGTGTTTTCAATTTTTTCGAGAAATTCACCTTTTTCATTTACCCGCCAAACCTCTTCGAGATAAATTTCTTCCTTAAAGGGTAATGAAGAGGCAAAAGAATTAGTACCGTAAAGACCTCCAATCAGTCTATTGTTCTTCAAATGAACAATCACATAACAAGGAAGGCCAGTCCCAAAGAAGTAATCCCAGGATTTCGGCGTAGGGTGAATCACTAATCCACGCAACAGGTGACTTCTAAGAAGGAGGAGGATAATTATTGGCCAAACTACAGGAAGGACAAATAAGAACAGGAAAACGAAAAATTTGAAAAGAGTTGGATGCGCTGTTTGAAATTCTGGTTTTACGGCGGTTAACATAATTAAAATTGTGAAGTTAATACAGCTGTAACTTACGGCTTCCAAAAGATAATTAGAAAGTTTCCGGGTTTCTGACGGTACGAGTAGAGACCAGATTTTCATTGAAATAAAACCCGGAATTACAAACAAAAAGAACAAATTTATTTTTTCTGTAGCCAAAATTTCCATGAACATTCCTTCTAACTCACATTGGTTTTAACATTTGTCCTAAAGTGCAATGAATATCATTATTCCTTGTCATATCGCCAATCTGCAAATCATCCGAATTTCCTTGAATATTCAACCAATCGAGTCTGCAATGCCTTCCTTATCCTATTAATCATTGATAACCGCAAAAGATGCGATCATCACCTTTAATAATTTTATTCATTTTACAACGATAAGACAAATATTTGTGGTAGAAATGAAATTCGATGCCGCTCTGCTTTCGAGCGGAATTCGCCTAGGATTAAATTATGGTGAGAGATTCGTATGGTTATGTTATCCCTAATGAGACTTTTATACGAATCCGAATAGTTTTAAGCAAGGTCAACATTATAATTGAATTGTTCTTGAGCGCCTGCCGATAAATTAAAATCCATATTCAAATTTGAGCGCTGGACTGAAAATCGTCAGATTCACGCCTGCAAATCCGGCATTCTGAAGCGGTTCCTGTCAATTTCGTATTTTCTCATTTTGGAACGGAGGGTATTGGGGTTAATTCGAAGCAGTCTTGCGGCGCCGTAGGGTCCTTCTATCAGTCCTCTGGTGGCTTTCAGGGCGCATTCTATGTGGTTGATTATTGCCTGGTCCAGCGTGGGGAAAGGGGTTGCCGGCAGTTTTTCTGTTTTTTGAGGTTCTTCTTTTGTTTTTTGTTCGGGGGTTGCAGCATGAAACCCGCCCAGGGCTTTTTCTATTTCCAGCCTTTCGCCGTTTCCCAAGATGGCGGCGCGGTCGATCACTGCCGCCAGTTCTCTTATGTTTCCCGGCCAGGAATAATTCATCAGCAGGTCGATATCGTCCAGGGTCGGGACCAGCGGCGGAAGGCCGAAACGCCGGGAGGCCCGTTCCGCGAAATGGGTGACCAGCGCCGGCATGTCCTGCGGCCGGTTTCTCAAAGGCGGCAGATGGATCGGAAAAACCGCTATCCTGTACCATAAGTCGGCCCGGAATTTTCCCTCGGAAACCATCCTGCCCAGGTCCCTGTGAGTCGCCGCCGTAATGCGGACGTCGACCGTCAACTGTCGCTGACCGCCCACACGCTCGAACGTACCGTCCTGAAGTATCCTCAATAACCTCACCTGCGCAGCCTGCGGCAGCTCACCGATCTCATCCAGAAATAAAGTTCCTTGATCCGCCCGCTCAAACCAGCCCTGATGCATGCTGACCGCTCCCGTAAAACTGCCCCGCTCATGACCGAAAAGCTCCGAATCGACCAGCTCCGGCGGGATCGCCCCGCAGTTCACCCTTAAAAACGGACCCTCTGAACGAGTCGACCGCGTGTGAATTGCCCGGGCTATTACCTCCTTGCCCGAACCCGTCTCGCCGAATATCAGCACCGGCACCGACGACCGGCTCACCATCTTTACGCGCTCCATCACCGGCTCCAATCCCCCCTCTGCACCCACTATCGCCTCGCTGATCTTTTTCCTTCCCAGCTTCGTCAACAACGAACGACGATCCGCTTCCGCCGAATCACGCCGAATTTTCAATTCCCTGAATTTCGCATCATTCTCCGCTGCTGCCGATAACGGCTCGATCAACCGTCCCACCGCTTCCGCATGCGATTCGTCAAAATTCATCCCCTCTTCAGACTCAAAAATCAACAGAACAGGATATATCCTCTCTGTCGACGCTGATGCGATAAATAATTCCCCCCGCGTTTTTCCCGAACTCCACAGGGTGTTTTCCGCTTCCGACGACTCCCCGTCGACGAGCTTGAGTCCCTCCCGGCGATGCCATTCCATCAGTTTCTCCAGTTCGCACGTCTTCAATTGTTCTACAGACCTTTCCAGTGTTCCTCCGGCAGAGGTCCGCACCGTTTCCGCATATGAACGCTCCAGGTCTATGCGCCGCAACAGGACCGACTTTACCGGCAGCAGTTGCCGGATCAGGGGCATAACGGCCGGAAGCGTTTCGCTGATGGCGGTAAAGCGCGATGTTTTTTCCCATATACGTATCAGGATGGACTCGACATTGTTTTTCATCCGTTTTCTCCTTATGAAAGGTTTTCCGTTAAATATAACGGTCAGCCTTAAAATAAAAAATACATGGAAAATTCCAAAAGTGCAACTCGATAATTAAGTTATTAAATATAAACATTTTTTGAGTATGCATTACTGCCGGCACGAAAAATGCCCTTTAACCCATGATGATTTTTTTTGTCAAAGGAGGAATCATAATGTCGGATCAGAAAGGAAATGTAATGTGTACGAGGACGAACCGCGAGAAGCTTCAAATGCGTCGATTAAAGATTTGGGGCATATCGTTGCTGTCGATAGTAGTGATATTGGGATGGCAGATCGTATTTCCCGAGCATGGTATAATTCCAGAGCTGGTGGGATCGATGAATTCGGGGAAGATATTGGGTATATTTATGCTGGCTTTGTTGTGCGAGTATATTGATTCAAGTTTGGGAATGGGATACGGGACGACGTTGACGCCATTGTTGCTTCTGGCCGGATTCGAGCCGCTGCAGATAGTTCCGGCGATATTGCTGAGCGAGTGCATAACGGGAATAACGGCGGGTTTGATGCATCACCATGACGGGAATGTAGATTTTTTACGTGACCGGAAAGCGCAGCAGACGGCGTTGCTTCTGGGCGCGTTGAGCGCTGTGGGTTCGATAACGGCAGTAACGCTGGCGATAAGGATATCGGGATTCTGGTTGAAGGCGATCATCGGGACGATCATATTATCGGTGGGAATACTAATACTGGCGACTTTACGGAAACGATTGTCGTATAAGCGAGGTCATATCATCGGATTAGGGGCGCTGGCGGCTTTCAACAAGGGAATAAGCGGCGGCGGGTACGGGCCTTTGGTAACGGGCGGCCAGATCGTTTCAGGGTTATCGCCGAAGAACGCCATAGCGATCACCTCAATAGCGGAAGGGGTAACCTGTTTCATCGGGTTAATTGCGTATTTAATAACGACGGGCGCTCCCGACTGGGCGTTAGCTGTGCCTTTGACGACCGGCGCGCTTATGTCCGTGCCGATGGCTACGTTGACGGTCAGGAAGTTTCCCGAAAAAGCCATACGATGCAGCATAGGGGCGCTGACCTGCCTTTTGGGGATATTGACATTCGTTAAGTTGTTTGTTTGAGGGAAAAAATTTGAAGGGTTAAAGAAATAAAAGGACAAAAGGACGAAAAGGACTAAAAGGACCAAAAGGACTAAAGGGACCAAAAGGAATCAAGGGAGATGAGGGACTTTCGGGGTACAATTCTGGTTGATGTATCGCCGGGGAAAGAGCCGGCCCGGCGGCGACAAGGGAAGTCCGCCGGGCCTGCTTTATCTGATGAGTTGATTGAGTAAGGATTGCGCCTGTTATGGAACAGGCGCTTCCTCACAGTTTGATCGCGTTATTGCGTTTTTTTTGAATCAATACCCATAAGCGAACTCGCGGCTGCAGAGGTCGCAGATGAAATCGAAGGTACCGGGATAGAAGACGGCAGCGTGGAAGTACAGGCCGTCGGCTTCGCCGGAATTTTGCGGCCATACGAACTGCAGAATGGGAGTGAGGTGTTCTCCTTCGTGGAATGTCCAGTCGGGCATAAAGTCCAGGTCTTGCGTCCAGGAGGGAAAGAAGAAATAAAGGCCGTATACGTCCAGCAGGATATAGAGGTCAGCGGGGATAGCTGATGTGCTGTTGAATGAGATGAGGTAGAGGGAGAAGAATTCTCCTGGTCTGTAGTATGTTTGGGAAGTGTGGACAGTAATGTACCTGTCAGGTTCGGGAGTGGCAGTGGGTTGGACGGTGGGAGTGGGAGTGGCGACGGGGAACCTGTGGAAACCCATATCGACGATGCCTGCGTCTATCTGGTGATCCGTTCTGGTGGTCATGTTGTCCATGCCGAAGTTGACGGATTGTCCGCTGCCGGTGTTCCAGCAGGGACTGTTATCATCCTGGCCTGCGGCGATCTGGCTGAGATAGTAGTTTCCGCTGGGGCCGCGAATGAACATCGGGTCATCGGAAAAGGAGCCTTCGCCCATTTGAGCGGTCCCGCCGACATCGCCGTCGGGATTGTTCCAGAAAGCGTTATATTCGATTTCAAGAGCTTCCGTGCCGTAGGCGAAAACGCCTTCTCCGGCAACGCAGTTCGTAATGATATTGTTGATTATTTCCGATTCGGGAGAGTCGAGACAGTATATGGCAGCGCCCGACTCGACAGCTTCATTTTCGTCGAATGTATTGTTGCAGATATAAGGCCTGCTGTAGGTGGCTGAAATGCCTCCGCCGTTGTGGCCTGTGTTGGATATGATGAGATTGTTGGTTATCTCCGGTTCTGCACCGTTGCGACAGTATATTCCGCCGCCGTCCGTATCGGACGAATTGTTCATGATGGTGCAGTTGGTGATGACGGGAGAGGAATCGTCGCAAAGGATTCCCGCGCCGAAATTGCCTTCATTGTTGATTATTCTGCAATGACTAATTCTGGCTTGAGCGTCGTTTTTACAGGTGATTCCTCCGCCGAACCATATCGGATCGCCTTCTCCGTGCCCGTTTCTGATGGTGAAACCTTCAATCATAGTGGCGCTGGTTTCATAGAATCGCAGAGAAACGGTCGTATTGGAGCCGTTGCCGTCTATAATAGTGTTCATTGGTCCTTCAATGCTCCTCAGGATAATGGCCTTGCCGAGAAAATTGATGTTTTCCACGTATGTTCCGGGAGAGACCAGGATGGTGTCCCGGCTTTTTGAGGCATTAATGGCTTCCTGAATGGTTTCGAAATCCTGAGGGACTCGCCAGATATGGGGCGTCGGAGTCATTGTGACGGTGAAAGTGCCCGTAGGCGTGGGAGTCAGAGTTGCGGTAGGGGTGGAGGACGGCGTTCGAGTCGGCGTCCGTGTCGGCGTAAATGTGGGGACATTTCCCGGAATGTAATGCATGCCCATATCCACCGTTCCCGTATCTTGAATCTGGTCCAGCCGGCAAGTCCAATCGCTCAAGCAAAGCGATTCGCCCGTGAACAGAAAACAAACAGCGGTCGCGAAATCATGACCGGCATTGATGCAGGGGCTGGTTTCGGATTGTCCCGCTTCCTGATGCGACAGATAAAGCCGTCCGCCGCTGAAAACATACAGCGGATTCAGGGATATGTCGTTGGCTCCCGGAGTCGCTGACCCGCCGTAATTACCGTCATGGTTCTGCCAGAGGTTATTGTAATCCGCATCAGGACTGCAGTTTGCCGTTACATATATTCCTTCGCCGTCGGTCGAATTGGTTATAATGTTGCTCTTTATCGTCGGCGATGAGTTGTCCATGCAGTAAAAAGCCCCGCCGAAAAGCGAAGCCCAGTTCATGTTGAACGTGTTATTGATAAATTCCGGCGAGGATTGCTGCATGAATACTGCTCCACCGTATCTTGCGTCATTGTCGGTAAAAAGGTTGGAAATGAAAACAGGCGATGAATTGAGCATGCAATAAACAGCGCCGCCGTCGAATTCAGCGGAATTGTTGTTGAAAAGATTCTGAATGAAAGTGGGAGAAGAGTCTTCACAGAAAACTGCGCCGCCTTTTACTCCGTTGTTATACAAAAACTTGCAGTTTTCGATCACTGGTGAAGAACCGTCTTTGCATGTTATTGCTCCCCCCGCATACTCCGGACCTCCGCTGCCGGCTCCCGCCTTCAGGGTGAATCCGCACAAAAATGCGTCAGAAGTTTCTCCAGAAACGAAGGATGCGACGCAACCATTATTCGTACCGTGTATCAAAGTCGAATCGCTCCCCGATTCGCTCTCCACCGTAATGCCCTTTCCCAGGTAATCGATGTGCTCGTAATACGTGCCCGGAGCGACTAAGACGATGTTGCCCGCTACCGCTATGTTGATGGCATCCTGGATGCTGGGCTGGTCCGCAGGCACCCGGATTATGTTGGAATGCCACGTCGGCGTCGGAGTCGGCGATGCCGTCGGAGTCCTCGTTGCCGTGGGAGTACGCGTGGGAGTTAATGTCGGAGTTTCCGTAGGCGCATATGTTGGAGACTGAAGCAGCGAGGCTTGATCGATGCGGCTTGTCGATGTAATTACATCGGGATGAACATATGCCGCATAGGCAGGAAAATTGAGCAGAGTCAAAAAAAACGACGATAGAAACAACAGCAATCCTTGATTTATCAGGAACTTCTTCATCTCAACCTCCTCGTTAGAGTTGAAGTTCTATTTTTAAATCCGCAAGAGGAGAGGCAAGAAGTATGCCTGAATTAAAAATTAAAGCTTCAAAAGATGAAAACGCTGAAAAGACAAGCCCGGAAAGTGAAAAACCGCTGGTTGATGCGTATGAATCCGCGGCAGGTCAGGCGCAGCCGCGCGCGTCTTTTGGGGTACAGGCGGGCATTATGCTGCCTGTCAGGGAATTTCCGGCGGTTGGTCCTGTCCGGATAATGAGTCTGATGAAAGACCCTCTTCAGTCTCTTCCGATTCTTTCATCAGACGCTCGCATTCTTCGATATAATCCGATGCTTCCTCATCAGGGCCATGCCTTTCCAGGTAAAGCTCGAAATATTTTTTGGCTTCTTCATATTTGAAATTGCGAAAATAAGCTTCAGCGAGCGATTTAACGAGCTGATTATTGTCCGGGTCCTGCTGCATTCTCAGGTGAAGGGAAGCGAGGTGCATTCCCGATTGAGCCACCTGTCTTGTTGAAGGATCGAGTTCTTCTGCTTTTTGGAATTCTTTGATCGCCTGTCTGTATCTTTCGGTTTCCAGATAATTGACTCCCAGGTTCAGATGTCCCCATCCGAAATTGGGGGCATCAAGCAGAGCCTGTTTTAACTGTTTAATGGCTTTATTGTATTCGCCCTGTTTCCAGAGCAGCACGGCCAGGCTGTTTCTGGCGTGGTAGAAGTGAGGGTCCAGCCGAATGGTTTTTTTAAACAGTTCTTTTGCTTTTTCCGGTTGCCCCCTGGCTTCGTAAAGCGTTCCCAGGTGATTAATGGCGTGAGGAAAAGAGGGATTCAATTCGAGCGCTTTCCTGCATTTTTCTTCGGACGCATCCAGGTCGCCTGCATTTTTAAGAGCCACACTAAGATTATAATAAATGACCGGATCGTTCGGCGACAGCGCCCGCGCTTTTTCATGCTCCTTGATGGCTTCCTGATACTGGCCCATGGTATTGTAGAGGTTGCCGAGGTTGGAGCTGGCTTTTTCGAATTGAGGTTTTATTTCGAGCGCTTTTTTGTAATGCTCATAGGAGCTCTGAATATCGCCGAGTTTTTCATAAACGACTCCCAGATTGTAGTAAGCGTCAGCATAATCTTCCCGAAGCGTCACAGCTTTTTTGAGTACCTTGAGAGCGGAAGCGGGATCGCCGCTTTCGTTCAGGATGGAGCCGAGGTTCAGATGCGCTCTGGGAGCTTTGGGCGAATCTTTGACGGTGATGGACCACAGGGAGTAGGCATCCATCCAGTCTTCGTTTCTGGAAACCGTTCTCATGCAGAAAGCGCCGATAAAAATGATAAAAACAGCGGCAGCGGGAATTCTTATTTTTTTCCAGGATAGTTCCTTTTCGCTGCCGGTTATCAGGATATGTCGGAATCCTTCTGCGACTGCGACGAACAATCCGATGACGGGGAGATAGAGGTAACGTTCGGCAATAGGATTAGCGATAGGCATGATATTGCTGACGGGCGAAAGCCCTGCAAAGAACCACAGGATTCCCGGTCCGTAGTAATTCCTGTTTTTAAATCCCCGATAGATCAGATAAAACAGAATTCCCAGAATCACGAGACCGGCAAGGACCTCAACGGTCAACGGGGAAGAGGGCTTGGGAATGTCGTAGTCGGCCCTGAGCGTCAACGGAAGGATCAGAAGCAGGATGTATTTGCCCATAATGGCGACAGTGGAAAGTACGGCAATGTAGAAAGAATCGCCGATATAATCGTAAACCGGTCCGTCCGGGTTGCTCATGATAACGAATCTTACGGGGAGATAAAGAATCAGGGCCGCTAAGGCGGGAATCAGGGCTGCAGGAATACGATAACCGGGTGAATCGGGCGAATGTTTTTTGCGGGTCTGATATTGCATGACGGAGGCCAGAAAAAACAAAACCGGAAAAAGCATGCCGCTTTCCTTGGACAGCATGGCCAGGAATCCGAAAAGGCCCGTCAAACCATATAATAATACCTTTTTATTCATCGACTGATCCTTGTGAACTGCCGTTCCCGTCATAATGCCGAGGATGCAGAAAAGGGAGACGAGCATATCTTCACGGAAAGCGATGGCATTGACCGCTTCGCCCAGCGCCGGATGAACCGTAAGCAGCATGGCAGCGGGAAAGGCTATCAATTCCGAGCGAGTGATGCTTCTGAAGCACAGAAAAACAGCAATGCTGCACAACAGATGGAGAAATAGATTGGTGAAATGATATCCCATGGGGTCCAGTTCCCAGATCAGGTAATCGATAAGAAAGGTAAGGGTAACGACAGGCCGGTATGTATATTCACCTGTTACGAGAAAATAACGATGATCGAACAGCACGGAAACGTCACGGTCGTTTTGAATCCAGGCGTTCTGCGATACAACGTCCTTATCGTCATACACGAATTTGTTGTTCAGGCTGTTGATGTAGCAGACGAAACCGAAAGCAATTATCAGTATAATCAATAATGAAGTGTAGCGTTTCGGTTCAGGCTGTTTACCGTCCTTATTTTTTTTCTTCATGGTGAAATATTTCCCGGCTGCGTATCATTTAAAATGTGATGCGTCATAGATTCTGTTTGAACGCTGAAAGACTATTCGTTTAAAGGAATATCAGTTCACTAGCGGTAAAGCTTTTTATCCGAAAGACGAGAGGAACCTCCTGCGTCTTTCGGTCTTTTCATTTATACAGAAATTACCCGGAATTGGCAACTGCTCTACGGGTGATGAATGAAGGGGGCTGCGACGGACGTGAGGCGCTACAAAAAAACCTGCGAAAGCGAGTGACGCTTCCGCAGGCTTTATTGAAGGCCGTGATCCGCTATGATTAAGAATTAATAAAGGATCACGGGAATAAGCTTATAATTTTCGCCGGCGCCTGTAGAGCAGGGCCGAGATGGTCGTCAGGGCGAAAAAGAGACCGAATGTGCCTGCAGCGGGCACTTGTTCGGGACAAGGGTGCACGAAAAGCGCGTCGTCCACGTAGACGTCGCCAGCCGTAAAATCGCCTTGATCGTAACATCTGAATTGGGCCTGAGCGAATACGGCGCCGTCCGGAGCTTCAACCCGTCCGGTGGTTAAAAACTGCCAGTCATCGATTTCTTCACTGTAGTCGGAATAACTGTTTTGAATGTAGTTGTGGTCTCCGTCTTCCCATCTGATGGTAAGGCGGACATCGCCGTCTTCGTCATTGTCGTAGGCGTAGGCCGAGAATTCATATTCGATTCCGGGGGTGACGTTGATGATGCCGTATTGCTCCATACGCACCGTACTGGTTGTTTCCCAGTGCAGATGAGCGCTGTAGGAGCCCCCATGTACGATGGTATCTTCCTGAGCGGCCGTAATGCTGCCGTAGAGTTCCCAGTCGTCCGGAGGTCCCGTCGGTGAAGACCAGGATTCCATGTCGCCGTTGAGGATGAGTTGGGTATCGCAACCGAGCGGGAAGGAGAAGGAGTAGGGTGAGCTTTGGGCATCGGCTTCGGTCTGTGTTATGGTGTTGTCTGCATAAATGTAAGTCGTTGTGTTGCCGGTATTTTCAACTTTGATGTAGTATTCGACGGTGTCGCCCAGGTCTGCTCCGATACCATCGGCATCGATTTTCGTACCCCAGTAGTCGTTGTTCATGTAATTGCATTCCCATCCTTCGGAATTGGTCGTCCAGGTCGCATCTTCAGGCATTCTGTAATACAGCGTAACGGCTTCAGCTCCTCCGATGGGATTTGCTCCGACATGCACCCATACGTCGACGGCCGGGTCTTCCGGAGCGAACGGAAAACGCATGGTGGTAGTGTCGTCGCAGGCTTCAGCGCTGTCCGGGATGTGCCAGGCGTTGATCAGGGGGTCTATGCACAGTTCCTCCAGGTGCAGGTCATCCACGTAGATATCACCGGCGCCGTCCCAGGGATCGCCGTATTCGTAACAGCCGATTTCAATTTCAAGCCAGACCGCGTTACTGGGCGGAACTATTTGTCCGGTGTCGAGGAGCTGCCAGGCAGCCTGATCGGAAGAATAATCGGTTCTGTCGTAATAGATGAAATTGCCTGTAGCGTCGTACCAGACCATTTTCATGGTTATATCGGTATCCGTATCGTCGTCATAGGCATATCCCGTCAACTGATAGACAACGTACTGGGTTACGGGAATGTAAACCATCTGCTGAATGCTCTTGTATCCGCCTTCGGTTTCCCAATGCAGATGACAACTTGAACCCAGGCCGCCGTGGACGATGCCGTTTTCCTGCATCGCCTGAACGTCTCCGTAGACTTCCCAATCATCCGGCGGTCCTGTGGCGCCGTGCTCGGTCCAGCTTTCAAAGGAAGGATTAAAGAGCAGTTCCTGTTCGCATTCGATGGGATACCGGAATGTGTAAGGGTCTGCCTTGGCGACCAGGTGATCGAGGGTCAGTTCATTGTCGTTGTAGATGTAGGTAGCCTCGTAATCGCCGCCGGTCTTGGTCATTTTGATGATGTATTCGACGGTATCGCCGGCGCTTGCCGTCAATCCGGTTGCCTTGTAGTAATCATTGCCGCTGTAAGTGCATTGGTAGGCGCCCGCTGCGGAGGACCAGATAGGCGCTTCGTTCACGCGGTAGATAAGGGTCATGGTTTCATCGCCTGCAGGAGGATACACTCCTGCGAATATATCGACGCCCGCAGTCGGGTTTTCAGGCAGGAAGGGGTTCCGCATGGTCGTGGAATCGTCGCACGCTTCCATGGAATAGGGGATATGCCAGCAGTTGATTTCTCCCTGCGGACATTTCTGCGTGAACGTCATATCGTCAAGATAAAGCAATCCCTTTTCCGCTTTATCGGACACGTAGCAGCGAACTCTGATCACGGCCCATACGGCGTCGGCGGGAGCTTCCGCATCGATGATGGATAATTCCTGCCAGGCCGCCTCATCCGTGGTGTATTCAGAGAAATCGTTGGAGATGTAACTGTTGTCGCCTTCTTCCCATCGAATATTCAACCGCAGCGAACCCGTGGGATCATTGTCGTAAACGAATCCCGACAGCGTATATTCTTCGCCCGGAGTGACGGGGCAGGCTATCATCTGTTCGAGGTAATGACCCGATTCGGTCCAGTTCAGTGCACAACTGTAAGTTCCGCCGTGCACTTCAGTGTCTTCCATGACCGCGGTCAGATCATCATCGCTGACCGTCCATCCGTCGGGCGGACCCGCCGGTACGGTCCAGGTTTCGAAATCGCCGTTTTCCAGCAGTTCGGATTCGCATTCCGGAGCATAACAGAAGCTGTAAGGATCGGCCTGGGCCGTCGGTTCGTCCAGAGTCCATCCGCTGTCTTCGTAAATGAACATTATGGTTCCGTCTTTCGCCACTTCCAGATAATATTCGATGACGTCTCCGGCCGCCGCGCCTATTGCTGCAGGATTCATGGATGCGTACCAGTAATCGTTGTCGTTGTAATTGCATCCCCATTCTCCGGTCGCAGTCTGCCAGGCGTCATCGACCTTCCTGTAATGAAGTATGTAACTGTCGATGGCCGTAGTCTGCGGATAGGCTCCCACATGAATATAAACGTCAACAGCGGGATTGGTCGGCCCTACGGGGTCTCGCATGTAAGTGTAATCATTGCATGCTTCCTTGTTTTTCGGATAATGCCAGGCGTTGATGGGAGCCGTCTCGGTCGGCGTAGGCGCCATTGTGGGAACCGGCGTCGGTGAAAATATGGATTCCGCCTCCTGGAAGGATATGGCGTCTGCATAAACGTCAGCCGGCGGAAATGTCGTTCCCGTTTCATCATACACACGTATCTGTATTCTGGCGTAAGCGGCCCCGGCAGGCGCCTGAACGTCGCCGGTCGTCAGCATCTGCCAGGAATCCTGATCGACAGTATAAGAAGAACCGGCGCCCTCAATGTAATCGTAATATTCATCTTCCCATCTGAGCCAGAACCTGGTCTTTCCCCGGTCATCGTTGTCGTAGAAATATCCTGTTAGATTATACCACTGTCCTTCCAGAACAGGGCAGGCCGCAACCTGCTCCAACTCGCTCGTCGAAGTCGACGTCCAGTTGATGTGACAACTGTAGGAACCCTCATATACGATGGTTCCCTCCTGCGTCGCGGTTATATCCTCATCGCTGAGATTCCAATAGTCCGGAGGTCCGCCGGCGCCATACTCCGTCCAGCTTTCGAATCCGCCGTTCTTCAGCAATTCCGTGCCCATCGCCGGAGGATAACAGAACCAGTATGGATCATCCTGGGCATCAGCCTCATCAGAAGACGTCTGATTGCCGTTGTAGATGAATGTGTCTTCTACGCCGGTTTTCGTTACTTTAACGTAATATTCGATCGTATCGCCTTCACCGGCTCCGGCGCCGTCCGGATCGATTATCGTATACCAGTAATCATTGACATCCCTTTGCGAAGGATCATAGTTGCATTCCCATTGTCCCGCATTCTGCGTCCAGGTCATAGTTCCCTGAACGCGATAATACAACGTCACGGTGTCCGCACCCATCGTCGGGTAAACGCCGACATGAACATATACGTCGTCCGTTTCGTCTACAGGCGCCAGAGGTACTCTCATAGGCGTATCAGCATTGCAAGCTTCCTTGGAAAGAGGAACATGCCAGCAATTGACAAGATTGCTGGGCGTCTGAATCGGCGTCGCCGTGTAGGTGGGCTCGGGCGTCGGCGTCTCCGGCGCACATACTTCATAGAATGAAACGGCATCCACGTATACGTCGGCGGGCGGAAAGCCGCTGCCGGAAACATCGTAGCAGCGGATTTGTATCAGCGCATAAGCCGCATCGTTCGGCGCGACTACATCGCCGCTGGTCAGCATCTGCCAGTTGTCCTGGTCTTCGCTGTATTCGGATTCATTATTCTGAACGAATGAATATGTTTCATCCTCCCATCGCACATATAACCTGACGCGCCCTCTCGGATCGTTGTCGTAAATATACGCTTTGCAATTGTAAGTATGGCCCGGAAATACCGCACATTCCGTATACTGTTCCAACTGCCGCGTGCTCGTCGTCGTCCAGTTCAAATGACAACTGTGACTCCCTTCGTATATCACGTAATCCTCGCGTACAGCGGTTATGCCGCTTCCCGACAAACTCCATTCGTCCGGAGGTCCGCCGGGGTCCGTCCAGGTTTCAAAATCGCCGTTTCCTATCAGCTCCGTTTCGCAAACCGGAGAATAACAGAAATGATACGGGTCAGCCTGAGCGTCCGCCTCAACGTCGGATTTCGTGTTGCCGTTATAGATGAATGTGTCGGGCATGCCGTCTTTCGTTACCTTAACGTAATATTGTACCGTATCGCCGGGGCCCGCTCCCGCTATACCGTCAGGATCGATCACTGTTCCCCAGTAATCATTGTTGCTGTAATTGCATTCGTGCGCGCCCGTGTCGGTGTTCCACGTCGATGCTTCCGATTCCTTGTAATACAAAGTAACCGCATCCGCTCCCGTGATCGGGTATACTCCGACGTGTATCCAGACGTTCTGAGTATAATCGTTCGGCGCCAGAGGCACCCTCATATACGTGTAATCATTGCACGCCTCCGCCGAATCAGGTATGTGCCAGCATTCGATCAGTTGCGCTTCAGCCGGAACTGTGCTTAATAACAGCAAAAGCACAATCGCCGCCGACAGCTTCGACATTTTCCAATGATTCATAAGAACCTCCTCTTCAGTTAAAAATTTTAAAGTTTTTCTTTGACCATACGCGGACCTTTAAATTCCTGAAATTCTCCTCCTTCCGGTCCTTTCAATCCCTAAACATTGCTGTCTTTAATTGCCTTTGGACCATCGTCTCCATCTCTCAACAATCTGTATGACTCTTCATACGTTAAGGCTTCGTTCACCCACTTTTATAGTCATGATATTCAGGAAAGTCAAGTTGAGGAAATAAAAAAAAGCATTGATCAAAAAAGCCTTTTTTGAGGTTACAATTCGACGGAATCCCCCCATCATTTTATTTTGATTTCGATCCTGATTGCGACCCCGAACCCGAAACAAACGGCCCTTGATGACAAAACAGCGATGAATTCGTCAAACAGATATTTATGGATCAGGGTTAATTTCTTAATGAGGGTTCAATCAGTCGACATTTACTCAAGGCGCCCAGTTCTCTGATCCTTGACTTTACAAAAATTCACAACGTTACGGATCGGAGACTCTCAGCGCCTGTCCGCCCCGGCATGCCCGATTAAAAATGTCAGTGTGATCATGCGCTAATGACTTATTCGCTTTTCGATCATTTTAATCAGCCTCTTGACGAAAGCTGGCCGTTACCGATATAAAGTATTCAGAAAACAGGCTGAATCCGATTTTGGCCGGTATGCTGATCGCATTTCAAAGGAGCGGCAATTGAAGGAAGTTTCTCCCCTTAAAGCGGAACCGGTTTCCCCGGTTGGAAAATCAATCATGAGACATAGTAAATCAGTGTGCGGAAGCGCTTTGCTGTTTTTATATTATTTTTTGATGATTGCTGCGTTTATTCCGGATGCTGCGCTTTCGAGAACGGAGAAGGTTCAAAAGAGCGCTCTGTATGCTATGGGCGGAGTACCCGTGAACGTTTCTGCTTTTCAGGCGACCGAAGACCAGTTTGCAAAAGCAATCGGAGAGGCTGAAAAAGAGATCGAGAGGCTGGAGTCCTTAATGAGCGTTTACCGGGAAACGAGTCCGTTGAGCCGCTTTAACCGGGCGGATCAAAGTTCCATGATGTTGGACGCCGATACCGGCAAAGTAGTTGAACATTCGTTGAGAATTCATCAAATGACTTCGGGAGCTTTCGATATAACTTCTGGAACCCTGGTGAAATTATGGAAGAAGGCGGGTCAGGAAAAGGTCGCGCCTTCAGAAGAAAAAGTGACCGAAGCGTTGAAGCACACGGGATCGTCTCTTTTGCAGCTTGACGGGGAGAAAAACGTTCTGAGCAAATCCGATCCCCAGGTCCGTGTCGATCTTGGCGGAATTGCGAAGGGATTCTTTGCCGACAGGATCGCCGAACTATTGAAAAAAAAAGGTATTCGACGGGGCATAGTGGATATGGGCGGCGATATAAAATGTTTTAACGATCTGAATGACGAATATTTTAAAATAGGCGTCCGCAATCCTTTCAACAAAAAGGAACTGATCGGGATACTGAGAATCCGAAATGGCGCCGTGGTTACTTCAGGAGATTATGAAAGATATTTCACCATAGACGGCGTGCGATATTGTCATGTAATTGATCCACGGACAGGATATCCGGTTAAGGGAATGTCATCGGTTACAGTTGCTGCAGAAAATGCAATGGATGCTGATGCTCTGGCGACAGGACTTTTCGTTTTGGGCAAAAAAGAGGGAATTGACTGGATCAAGGCTCATGATAAGTATGAGGCGATTTTCGTCTATCCGGATAGCGGTAATTCTGAAGGTTATGAGATTTTTGTTTCCGAAGGTTTGAGAGACAGGTTTGAGATTATGAAGCCGTGAAATTTTCGGTTGATTGACTTTGAATATTACTTTTGATAAAACGACTTCAGTTGGGTAATTCGGCACGATCAATCAATGTTCAGAGACCGAATGAAGGGGACTGTGGAGATTTATTTGCAGGAAAAATTTTTATAAAGAGTTTTGATTTAACGGGAGCGGAGAGATATGAGAGAACGCATGCTTTTATCGTTTTTTGTTTTCATATTGGCGGGCATCAACATCATTTTTTGCGTTTCGGGTGTGAGTGCGGACGTGCTGGACGCACTACCTCCTTACACGGAAGGTCATGATCCAGCGCCGGACGAGACGGACGTCCCGGTCGATGCTGCCGTAACGTTTTACATTTATGATGATGCAGACGGAGTAGATGCGGCATCGATCTATTTGACCGTTGAGGGAACGGCAGCGACGCCCCAGACGATAACTTCCGTTCCGGACGGATATTATTGCGAGTATCAGCCGGAATCGAGTTTTCCATACTCGACGGTGATTGACATAACCATTTACGGGTACGATCTGGCCGATCCTCCGAACATAATGGACCCGTTCAGTTATGCTTTTACGACGGAGGCGGAGCCGCCGACGTCGACGCCGTTTCCGACATCGACGCCGACATTGACGCCTACTTCTACGCTCAGTCCGACGGGTACGATCCCCACGTTTACTCCCACATTAACGCCGACTGATACGGCGCTTCCGACGGAAACTCCCTACTACAGCCCTGAACCAACACCTCCGCCGACCGCGACTGAAATTCCGACGGAAACGCCGATTCCTGATAACGAACCGCCCTATGTCGTATCCCGGATTCCGGAAGCGGGAGCAGTTGGAGTTGATATCAATACGACCATTTCAGCGACTCTTGCGGACGACGTATCCGGCATCGAGCCGAGCAGCGTTGAAATGACGGTGCAGGGGCAACCGGTAACCTTCACATTATCGGGAAACATTTACAATATGACTTTGACTCATACGCCGCCTGAACCTTTTGATTACCTTGAGGTCGTGGAGGTAACGATAGGGGCGTATGATCTGGCTGATCCGCCGAACGAGATGCCGTTGGATACATATTCTTTCACATGTGAAGAGGAGCCGACGCCGACCGAAGGTCCTCCGACCGAAACGCCGACGGAAACTCCGACCTCCACGTCGACTTTGACGCCCACGATGAGTCCCACATCGAGTCCGAGCGCCACTTTGTCTCCGACTTTATCTCCGACGCTTTCGCCGACCCGGACGGGAACACCGACGCTCACTCCGACAGCGACGTTAAGTCCCACAGGCACTTTACCGACTCTGACGCCGACAAACAGTCCGACTTTGACGCCCATACCCAGCGATACGCCCACAAATTCGCCGACTGTTCCTCCTACTTCAACCCCTACTTTTACTGCCACAATGACGCCGGAACCCACCGATACGATTATTCCGACCGAACCCCCGACTTTAACGCCTACCCTGGGCCCGACGGAAACTCCCGGACCTGATCTGGACCCTCCTTACACCAGCGATCACGATCCTGCTCCGGGCGAGATTGACGTATGGCCGGACGATCCCATCATCGTTGCGGTTAACGATGACGGTGAAGGCGTCGATCTCAGCAGCGTCTTTATAACGGTTAACGATGAGGAGGTTACGCCTGAAGTTTCAGGAGACGTCAGCAAATATACCTTTACTTACGATCCGACGACATATTTTCCTTACGGGACCGAAGTCGTCGTAACAGTGGATGCGTTTGATTTGGCTGAACCGCCGAACGTTATGGATACTGATATCTACAGTTTTACGATCATAAATTTGACTCCGACGGCCGTTCCTTCACCTGAACCGACTTTAACCCCTACCGTTTCGCCCACGGGAACAGTTCCTACGGAAATACCCACTGAAATTCCCAGTCCTACGCCAACTCCTGATGTCGAACCGCCCTATACCACGGACCATGACCCTCTTCCCGGAGCGGAAAATGTCCCTGCGGATACCAACGTATCCGTAACGATCAACGATGACGGAGAGGGCGTCGATCTCAGCAGCGTCATTTTTCTGGTGGATGGAGTTCTGGTGACGTCGGAACCGTCAGGCGGGCCGCAGGCTTACACTTACACGTATGATCCTGAAATAGACTTTGCGCCTGGACAATCGGTCCTGATCACCGTAGATGCGTCTGACCTGGCCGATCCGCCCAACGATATGGAAACCGACGTATACAGCTTCACCATCGCACAGGCTACTCCCACTTCATCGCCTACACTCTCGCCGACCGCTACCCTGTCGCCGACTGCTCCTCCGACTCTCTCCCCAACGCTCACGCCCACTCAGACCTTCACGCCCACTGCGCCGCCCACTCTTTCGCCCACTGCTACGCCTACATCGACTCTTTCCCCGACTTTCACTCCCACAAATACTCGCACTCCCACCCTTTCTCCAACCTCTTCACCTACTCTTACCGCGACCTCAACGCCTACTCTTACGCATTCGCCCACCTTCACTCCGACGCTGACTCCGACTTTGACGCCCACTGACGAACCCACCTTAACTCCCACTGTCGAACCGACAGTGACCGCTACTTTTATTATTCCCGATCCGCCCGTCATGATCGAAGAACCTGATTTTACTCAGGGCTTTTCCAATACGGTTTTCTGGACCGACAGCGAACTGGGCATCGCTTACCTGGCTGAATGCAGTCTGGACTCGGAATTTGCGGAAATAGTCGCCGATTCAGGTTGGATCACGGCCAATCAATACGAGTTTACTGAGCTGCTGCACGGCGTTGAATACTTCTATCGAGTCAAAACGCAATCGCCGGAAGGAACGGAAAGCGGTTGGTCAAACGTCGTCTCCTCTGAACAGGATGCCGTTCCCCCGAAAATAATAGCCGCAGGATGGTGGAATTCGAAATACTCCTCCACGCAAGGCGGTACGATCGCTCTGATGGCTGTCTGCCTCGATGACGACCTGGAATACATAGAAATGTACTACGCCGGCTCTCCCCTCGGAGTCTATCTCAAAGATGACGGAACACAGGGTGATTTTGTGGCGGGAGATTATCTCTTCAGCTTCATCATAACCGGCGCTGATCCGGCAGGATTCCCAGGGCCGATTCAAATCGATTTATACGCATTCGATCATGCCGGCAATTTCGGAAGCTGGCCGGCAGTCAGAATTACTGAAGATTAGTAAAGAATGAAAGACGGGCGACCAGGAATTACTGTGAGGCACGGCTGTAAGATGTGAATGAAATACAAAGGCTCGCGCAGTCCCGATAATTCCTTAAATACCCGTACGCCGATTTCCTGATAACCCGCCCGGGAACATCATTTTTTCAGCGGTTTGCGAAGGGCTCCGACCCCTCTGCTGACCCCTCTGCTGGACCCCTTTTTTTCTTCTGTTTACTCTTGCGGAAGATTCTGGACAAAAGGCGAAAAAAGTTTTTTAATAGGGAAAGAAAAGGATTCGTATCGATCAATGCATTTTGTGCGAAAGGTTTCAAATTATGGGCTTCAATTGTGGAATCGTAGGATTGCCGAATGCCGGCAAATCGACAATATTCAATGCCTTGACGGCTGCAGGCGCTGCGGCTGAGAGTTTTCCGTTTTGTACGATCAAACCCAATGTCGGCATAGTGAAAGTTCCGGATCAACGCCTGGCGAAACTTTCCGAACTGTTGAATCCTCCGAAAACGACGCCGACTACTCTCGAATTCGTGGACATCGCAGGACTCGTGAAAGGCGCTTCCAAAGGAGAAGGTCTGGGAAATCAGTTCCTCGGTGAAATTCGGAACGTGGATGCTATAGCTCATGTCGTGCGCTGTTTTCAGGACTCTAATGTATCCCATCCGGAAGCTGACGTCGATCCTGTCCGGGATATGGAAATCGTGGATTATGAGTTAATTCTGGCTGATCACGATATCATAGACAGAAGAATTGAAAAGAGAGCCCGTTTGGCGAAGGTGGGCGACAAGGAAGCGGGCCGTGAAGTGGAGAACCTGGGAAAGATCAAAGCCGTTCTGGAGCAAGGCAGACCGGTTCGTGAGGCTCCAGAATTGCATGAGTTGGAGGGAGAATTTCTGAACGAACTGCAATTATTGACTGCGAAGCCCTGTATCTATGTTGCGAATATACACGAGAGCGATCTTCACAAGGAAACGGATTTTCTGAAGTCTGTTCGACGAAAGGCGCAAGAAACCAATTCCCGTATGGCCGCGATAAGCGGTAAAATTGAAGCGGAACTGTCTGAGCTTGATCCGGAAGATCAACTTATGTTCAAGGAAGAATACGACCTGGAGTCGTCCGGACTGGAGCAGTTAATCTCAGCGGGGTATGAAGCGTTGCAGCTTATTACCTTTTATACGACAGTCGGAACGGAACTCAGGGCCTGGACGGTTCCGGTGAATACTCCGGCGCCTGCGGCCGCCGGAAGGATTCATACCGACATGCAAAGGGGGTTCATCAGGGCTGAAGTCGTCAATTTTCGTGATTTTATACAGGCGGGTTCGGAGAGCGCTGCCAGAGACAGGGGCATTATCCGCTCAGAAGGCAAGGATTATCTTGTGAAAGACGGCGATATTATTCGTTTCCGGTTTAACGTTTAAATGGTTTGAAAGGAGTATAAATTGTTCATCAACGTCAATGGAGCTGATATTTATTATGAAATAATGGGACAGGGCCCGAATGTTCTGACGTTACACGGCGGGCCGGGTATAGGCGATCACGGCGACAACAAGAAAATGTTCCAGAGAATGCAAGACCGTTTCCGATTCGTTTATTTTGATTTCCGAGGCAACGGGAAATCCGAGGAAACCCCTCCGGAAACATACACGCATGAACAATATGTTGAGGATACCGAGGCGATGCGACAGTCTCTTGAGCTGGGCAAATGCGCTTTATCCGGAGGGTCATACGGAGGCATCATTGCGCTTGAGTATGCCTTGAAATACCAGGATCGCATCAGTTGCATGATACTGCGGGGAACCGCTGCCAGCTTTGAATTGCAGAATTACGCATTTGAAAATGCCATGAACAGCGGCTTGCCGGGCGTCAATGAAGATATGCTGCATAATCTTTTTTACGGAAAAATGAAGAGCGATCAGGAATTCAAAGAGCATTTCGCCAAGATATATCCTTTGTATTCAAAGACTTATACGCCGGAGAAGGCGAAAGAGCTATTCGACAGAAAAAGGTTCATCGCTGCGACCCATAACGCTTTTTTCCGGCACGCTTTTCCGAAATACGACATTCGGGAACGCCTGCATGAAATAGAGATTCCCGTTTTAATACTGGCCGGCAGGCATGATTGGATCACACCGATGAAACTCGCCCGTGAACTGGAGGATAACATTCCAAACGCTGAATTGATTATCTTTGAAAATGCCGGGCATTCCATTCATTCCGACGAACCGGACAAATTTTACGGAGAAACGGAGAGATTTTTAAACGAACATACGGAAAGGGCCGGCGGATAAAGACTTGTTCAGGCTTTGACGACTAATAGGAGGAGATAATCAACGCTCGAATCCTTGAATGCAGGATTAAAACCGGGAGTTGAAAGAAACGAGGTTGGTATGGTCGACTGGAAATTTGAAAGTATAAGGAACTGGCCTGACATAATGGATTTTGTCCGCAAAATCTTTGTTTTGTGCCGGGGATTGCCCCTTGATGAGTCAAACGGACTGACGCGACAGATGAAAAATGCGGCAATGAACGTCCCCGTCAACATAGCAGCCGGAAGGGCCTACAAGGATAAAAAGGAGTTCAGCAAATTTCTGATTGAAGCTCGTATGCATCTTTATAAGACTGTTGTTTGTCTGAAACTTGCTTCTGACCTGGAATACATTCCAGGCAAGGAATCTGCGACGCTGCAGGAGGATGCCGAACAAATCCTTAAATTACTCAACGGCATGATTCGTTATCTGGAAAAAAGCTGAGGAATTTTCTCAAAGGTCGTTATCCTGAACAAAGGAATCTCCGGCAGTAGGAATAAAAGCGGCGTCCGGTAAGGAGACAGAGAGTGGTTGAACGGCATTTATTGATCAACAAGCTATACGGTATGGTCCTACTTTTAGGTTGTCTGACGTCATGCCCTGCGGTTATGGCTGATGCGACCTTCGAGAGCAGTCTGATCAAGATAAAGCCTGGCCAGACATATTCAGGGCAGTCTGAATTAAATCTGAAAGGTGCGCGCAATGAGTATTTATCCTTCCAAATCGTTTTGAACGGGCCCATGCAGGGGATTACGGTCAGTTGCGGTCCTTTGGCGGGAGATTCAGGTTCCATCGGCAATGAAAATATACTGTGCTGCGGCGTGTCGTACATGAATATTACAACGCCGTCGAATTTTGAAGGGGGTATCGGAACCTGGCCGGATGGACTGATACCTTCGGTCGATCCTTACTTTTCCGAACAGCGGAACAGTTTCCCGATTAATGTACCTGAAGAGGAGAACCGGCTGGTATGGATCGATCTTTTCATACCTCCTGACGCAAGCGCCGGAGATTATGCCGGAGAGATAGTCGTCGAAAGCGGCGGCCAGGAGATTCAGTCTTTGAGCTACACTGTTCATGTCTGGAATTTCACTCTCCCCTCAACGTCATCCCTTCCGACCGCTTTCGGTTTCGACGGCTGGGAGGTTTTACGGGGGCACTTTGGAGAGGAACAGATGCATGAACATTATGATGAAATTGTGCCCTTGACCAGGAGATATCTCGACAGCGCTTTAAGGCACCGGATCACGCTTTCATCTTTTCTGAAGGAAGACTGGGACATGTATGACGAGCCGGTGGATTGGACGGCTTTCGACGAGCGTTGGCGAGATTATCTGGACGGATACGACACGGTTTTCGGACTCCAGAATGCCGCATTGACAAGCGTGGAATTGACGGATTGCGATGGAACGGACCAGGAGCGGATCAATTACTGGCAAGCCTTTGCACAGCATTTCAGACAGCAGGGCCGTCTCGGCGTTTTATTCGATTATACTTTTGACGAACCTTACGATGCAGAGGATTATGCGGCGATAGCAGACCGAACCGCGCTCATCCGGCAGGCTGATCCGGAACTGCGGACGCTCGTCACCACGGACATTCAGGAGGCTTCTCAATACGATGCACAGGACGATATCGACGTGTGGGTTCCGCTGATAAATTTCATTTACGGTAAGCCGTATGATGTTTGCTGGGACGAGGAATACGAGGGATATCAGCGGGATGAATATGACACGTTGCTTCAGAACGGCGATGAGTTATGGTGGTACCAGTCATGTATGAGTCACGGATGTGCGGGAAGCGATCCGGATGATCAGTGCGAAGCGGGTTATCCCTCGTATATGATCGACCATTCGGCTGTGCGCAACAGGATCATGAGCTGGATGACTTATTTCTACGATATTCACGGCGAATTGTATTTTGCCGTGAATTATGCGGACGAAGCCGGCGATGCCTGGGTCGATCAGTTCTATTTCGGAGGCAACGGCGACGGAACGTTGTTCTATCCGGGACGCCCATCACAGATAGGCGGAACTTCCCATATCCCTGTCGAATCCATCCGGCTTAAACATATCCGGGACGGATTGGAGGATTATGAGTATTTCCTCCTGCTGGAACAGGTCCAGGGCAGGGCTGCGGTCGTGGAACGACTGCAGCCGATAATTACGAACGCTTATACATATTCGGAAAACCCCGAACTCATGGCATCGATCATAGACGAGATCGGCGAGGCGCTGGATACCTCAATGCCTTATGTCGGAGTCCGTTTGTCTATGCCGGATGACTATTTTTCACCCGGAGAGGAGTGCGGATTAAACGCTGTTATCTTTAACGATTCTGAACCCTTGCTGAACACGCCGCTCTTCTGCCTGCTAGACATTTACGGCCAATACTGGTTCTGGGACGACTGGACTCATGAATTGGATTATCACCTTCTGAACGTTCCTACAGGAGATACTTCCCTGACAATCATCGACCTTTTTACCTGGCCGGATACGGGACAGGATTCGCTCCAGGGTCTGGCATTTCTGGCCGCCCTGGTCGACACAAGCTTGACGAGCATCATCGGTGATTACGACATCCTTCTTTTCGGATACGGTCCGTAAGCCCGACTTTGGCCGGTTCAATTGCGTGCACAGTCATGAGGCTTAAAAGGATTTCATCGAATAACTCTTTTTAAATTTGACAACGCCAATTGCCTTACCCTATTGTACGCATGAATTATCCGCGGCCTTAACGGAGTCCGGATGAAATCGCCGCTGGATTCTTGGCGGATCAGCGCATTGGCGCCCTTCGCTGACGGCATTATCAGGCCTGCCGGAAGTCGTGAGTAAAGAAGAGGTTGCGGATGGCATAAGTCAATCAATGGAATTTATCATTTCGGGAGGAAGATGATGATAGTAACGCTTGATCCCGATTACCCCAATCCGAAGTGGATACAAAAGGCTGCCGATATTTTGAAAGAAGGCGGAGTCATCGCTTATCCCACGGATACTCATTATGGTATCGGGTGTGATCTGACCAATAAAAAGGCCATCGAACGGATATACAGAATAAAGAAAATGAACCGCAAGAAACCATTGAGTTTCATTTGCAACGATTTCAAGGATTTAAGTCAATACGCCGTAGTTTCCAATTACGCGTTTAAAATGATGAAAAAATTGCTCCCCGGTCCCTACACTTTTGTGTTGAAAGCGACTCGATATGTTCCCAAGACCATGGTGACGAAACAGAAGACGGTCGGTATTCGCATTCCCGATAATGAAATTTGTCTGAAGATGGTGGAATTCCTGGGAGGTCCGGTAGTCAATACCAGCGTGAGGGTAAAAGAGGGGCAAATTTTCACCGATCCCATGCAGATTGAGGAGAATCTGGGGAGCGAACTGGATATGATACTTCACGGAGGAGTATTGGTTTCAGAGCCGTCGACAGTCATCAGTCTTGTGGGTGAAGAACCGGAAATACTGCGGGAGGGAAAGGGCGACATCACTCCGTTCCTTTGACCTTATGAAAGATAATTCATTCGAACTTTACTATTTCTACGCTCATTCAAACTGGTGGTTCGTCGGAAAAAGAATGATCGTAGAATTTCTTATTGAGAAAGCATTCCCCAAAAGAAAAAATCTGCGCATTCTCGATATCGGGTGCGGGACAGGCGAAATCGTAAGAGCGCTTTCGAAATACGGTCAGGCCTACGGCGTCGACCTTTCTTCTGAAGCTCTGCAATACGGTTGGTTCAGGGGCAGCGACCATCTAGTCCAGGCCGACACCGATGATATGCCGTTTAAAGAAGAATCCTTCGATCTGCTGGTCATTCTTGATTTATTTGAACACATTCCGAACGACGTCGCATCCGCAAGAGACTTCACGCGTTACCTGAAAAAAGGCGGTTGCATGATCGTCAGTTCTCCCGCCATGCCTGTTTTATGGAGTAAAAGGGATGTGGAATTGCATCATTACAGGCGGTATAAAAAGAAGCAGATGACGAAGATAGTCAGAAAAGCCGGACTTAAAACGGAAAGGATGTTTTACAGAAATTTTTTCTTTTTCCCCCTGGTTTTAAGCAAATACATATGCGAACGGTTCTCCACGAAGGAGCCGGAGATACAATATGATTTGGTGGTAGTACCGAAGATAATGAACAGCATCCTGATTAAGATTCTGCAACTTGAAACGATTATACTGAAATACCTTGACCTGCCGCTGGGGTCTTCACTGGTCTGCCTGGCAAGAAAAGAATAGGTTTTGATAATGGAGAAACCCGGAGGAACGGACATCAAGTTGGAAGAGTCTCCTGCGGACGGCAGCGGGAAGATTCCGGACCCAAGAAGCAGACAATTGGGTTTGAACAGTATTTTAATCCTCATTCTGGTCGGAGCCTCCCTTATCGTCCATTCCTTTTCTTTCCCCATTTATTTTGATGATGAGACCATCCGTTTTTTTATACTGCCGCGTGAGAACCGTTTCAATATTCCTGAATGTTTTTGGGGCAATTACGTTGATTTGCCTGTAGCGTCCAAGACGTTCAGACCTGTCGTCACGTTATCCGCATACTTTAATTATGAGATTTCCGGTTCCGATCCGATCGGCTGGCATGCCGTCAACATTTTGTTTCACCTGGCCGCGGTTATAGCATTATATTATTTTTTGAAGAGCATTATTTCCCGGTCAGGGGCTTTTTTAACGGCCTTGTTTTTTTCCATTCACCCGTTGACGACGCAACCGATGTGGATATTGCTGGATCGCTCCGAGGTTTTCGTAGCGTTGTTCATATTGATAGGGTTGATTTTTCATCGAAAATACAGAATCCGCGGAAGCAAGATGATGCTTTTGCCGGCGTTTTTTTCTTTTTCACTGGCTTTGATGAGCAAAGAGACAGCCGTTACTTTTCCTTTATTGGCGATATTGACCGACCTGTTTTTTGAAAAGAAACGCTCGTTTTTTCGAAGGATTCTGAATTTAAGGTTTGTGTTTCCGTTTGTTTTATACTTTGCTCTGCTGGGGACATATCTTGTCTACCGTTCTGCCGTTTTTCAGGGAGTAGGCGGTTACGGGTCGCTGGAACTGTTCAATTTTTCGCATGCTTTGCCTGTGTTGCAGCAGTACCTGGAATGGATGTATCTTGTGCCGCTGAGTTCGCTGGGGTTGGGGATTATTTACATTATCGCGACCCTGATTCTTCTGGCGCCTGTCTTTCCCAAACCTATGCGATACGGCAATATCTGGATGCTCGTTGCCTTATTGCCTGTCCATAATCTTTGCCAGAAATGGTATTTGTATTTGCCGCTGATGGGATTCTGCCTTATTCCGGCTTATATTGTGGAAGGATTACGGGATAAGGGCCGCAGGCGTCTCAGAGGCAGGGAGTTTTCTTTAGGGATGGCAGCGGGCGTCGTTTTAATGGGAGTAATTATAATAAGTTATACCTGGTTAAGCGTTTCAGAATTAAAAAAACGCGATAAGGAAACCGGCGCAGCGCTCACTTTGCTCAAGAATTTTTCCACCCTTTATTCTGATGTCCCTGACGCAGCAGATATTACGTTCCGGTTACCGAAAGGGATTAAAATGAATGAGCTGGAGGGGGAATGGTTCAATCCTAAAACATTCCGGGTGGAGAAGAATCCTTCGCCGTTGCGGGGCATAGTGAATGATCTGAACAAGACGAGATACCTGAACGGGGCGCCGGTCTTCAGCCGGCTTGTGCAGCCCCTTTTTCGATTATACTATGACGACAATGATATTTCCGTGCGCCTGAAAGAATTCCGGGAACGAAATCCCGTTCCTTTGCGCCCTCAGAATAAACTGGAAGTTTTGATCGTCTCTAGAGAGTTGACGTTGAGGAAATATTGAAAGTAAGTTTTATTCATCCAAGAGTCACTAACGCTTCGGTTCCGCCGATGGGCCTGCTGATGCTGGGCAGCGTTTTAAGGCAAAAAGGTTATTCCGTTTCCATCTTCGACCCTAGGCACGGCTCGAATGACTGGCTGAAAGATTTCGAAAAAAGCGATCCTAAATTAATAGGCATAACGATATTGACGCCTCAGATTCAAAGAGCAGCTGATGTATTGAAGCAGATACGCCGTCGAATGCCGGGGATTCCTGTCATTATCGGAGGAGTGCATTGCACGGCTTTGCCGGAAATTAGTCTGCGAGCGCTTGAAGCAGACTTCGTGGCTGTAGGAGAAGGGGAAGGGATAATGACTGCCCTTTGTCGCTGCGTGTCCGGCGAAATCCCTCTTTCAGAAGTCCCCGGCATAGGGTACCTGGAAAAAGGCGAATTCAAGTTGAACGCTCCCCCTGAGCCTGTAAAATATCTGGACGAGTTGCCGTTTCCCGACTGGGACCTGGTAAACCCCTACGATTACATCAGGGCGCCCGGTTTTATTCGCGGAGCCGTCCACAAGCGTCCTTATCCCATACTCACTTCACGCGGCTGCCCCTATTCCTGTATTTTCTGTTCAACCCATATCGTATTCGGAAACAAGCTGAGAAAGCGCTCCGTAGAACATGTTATGAATGAGATAGAATCGGCTGTTGAAAAATTCGATATCGATGCGTTGTGGTTTATGGACGATCATTTCATGAAGCCCAGGGATTGGCTGTTCGATTTCTGCGACCGGTTGAAACGGAATTTCCCTCATTTGAAATGGGGTTGCCAGGGACATGTGAATTCGGCCGACAGCGATATCCTCCAGGCAATGAAAAACGCTGGATGCGAACAGATTGAATTCGGGGTGGAATCAGGGTCACGCCGGGTACTCAAGATCATGAAAAAGGGCATCGTTCCGGACAGGGCCCTGGAAGTATTCGAGAATGCCCGTCAAATAGGCGTCAGAACTCTGGCCAACTTCATCATTGGATTGCCCGGAGAAAGAGAAGAAGACCTTCAAGCCACCATGCGACTGGCAAAACGGATCAGGGCTTCTTTTACCGTCGCCACATTCGCTACGCCGCTTCCAGGATCAGAACTCTACACCATAGCCCTTCGACAGGGCCTGATAAACGAGCGTCAAGCCTTCGACGAAAAATGGATCATCAAGGAAGCCAATGAGCCGTCCGTCGTCATGACACTGAACAAACAAAAACTGATCAGGTACCGCGCCCGCTTCGACAACATGTTTTTCCTGAAGAATCACATTAACTACATCAGGAATCCCCAGATTCTGAAAAAAGTATTCCAGAGCATACTGCGGCGTCCTAAACCTGTGCTGAAGGGCGCCTTAAGGGCCGTTAAAACCGGCAGACTCGCCCACATTCCCGAAAGCATCTGGGAGAATCTGAACCTGGATTGAAACACGGGCTACGCTAAAGTGGAAACCATGTTTTTTTCCATAAGGATCACGACGAAGAACAATTAATGCCCCGGTGCAGGAATAACGGGGAAGACCCGCATATCCGAAAGTCCGGCGTTAAAAGTTTACTTGCCCGCACCGTGCGGATTACTCTTTGTTGTTTTCCTCATAAAGTTTAGCGGCTTTTTCGGCTGAGGTGACGATGCCCTTGATCAGGGCCGAGCTGAATCCCATGTGTTCCATAAAATTCAATCCGGCGATAGTGCAACCCCGGGGCGTCGTAACCCTGTCGATTTCCGATTCCGGATGCCTGGCGGACTGCAACAGCAGAGCCGCTGCGCCCTTGGCGGTCTGGGCGGCCATGAATAGAGCCTCATCAGCATGAAAGCCGATTTCAATGCCTCCCTGCGAAGCTGCTCTTATGGACCTCAGGAAGAAGGCTATTCCGCAGGCGCACAGTGCTGTGGCCGCTATCATGAGCTCCTCCGGAATAATGTAGGTCCCGCCGACAAGATCGAAAAGTTCCTGCGTAATATCCAGGGCTTCCTGGGATGCGTGATTGGATGCTATGCAGGTCATAGATTCATGAATGGAAACCGCCAGATTGGGCATCACTCTTACGATTTGAATTTTTTTGCCCAGATGCTTCATTATTTCATCCGTGCAAACCCCGGATACCACGGAAATAAGTACATGACGTTTTTCATCAAGAACGGAGCCTATTTCGTTCAGCAGACCAGTCATTTCCTGCGGCGGGACTGCTGCGATGATAATATCCGATCGCCTTACAGCATCACGGTTATCCGATTGAACGACATACCCTTCCTGAGCATAAGACTCGATGATATGCGTGCGTCTCCTCGTCAGAATTATCCGGTCCGGGGAAAAGCGGTGAAGCTTGGTGAAACCTTTTGCCAGCGCCAGTCCGATGTTGCCGGCTCCGATAATGGCCAGTCGTTCTGAATTTCGTTTGTTATTCTTGTTTTGTTTTTTCATTTGTCGTTTCCCGCTGTCGTCTCATCAGCAATAAATATCCTGGAAAAGGACCTATAAAAAGGTCGCTGTTTGCATTTTCCGCGTTAATCATTTTACTGATTTCCGTCAATAAAGAAAATGTGCGATATGCAAAATTGCCGGGTTTTCTGAAAAAATTGCCCTCTGTACCGTGTGATGGTAATTTATTAATTCTCGCGGTGCGGGAATTAATGAGTTCGCTTCGCGCAAATGACAGGGATGAAGTTATGAAAATTCAGTTTAAAATACCGAATGACCGACAAGAATTATGGCTGACTTAAGTCCGCAACAGCCTTATTTTTCTTTTAGCTCGTACCTTAAAAAAAGATTCGGCGAAAAGGTATGGCGAATACCCGTGGATGCCGGCGCTGATTGTCCTAACAGGGACGGTAAAATTTCGCATCAGGGATGTGTTTTTTGCGATAATCGTTCATTCAATCCTTATCTGGATAGTAATATGAGTCTTACCGAACAGATAAAACAGGGAATGGAGCGTATAAGAAGCCGTCGGAAAATCAATAAGTTTCTGGTATATTTCCAGACATATACAAATACTTACGGACCTGCGGACGAATGGGTCCGAAAATACGAAACAGCTCTGAGTTTCAAAGAAACGGTCGGTTTAATGATAGGGACCAGACCCGATTGCATACGGAAGGAAATACTGGAATATCTGCAGAAAAAAGTGAAAGAGAATAAAGAGATTTGGATTGAGTATGGATTGCAGTCTTCTCATGATCAAACTTTGGAAATAATCAACAGGGGGCATGATTACAAGACCTTCGTCGATGCTGTTTGCATGACATCCGCTTACAAAGTCAAGATCGGAGTTCACGTCATATTGGGATTGCCGGGAGAAGGCAATGAGCAGACATCGGAGACGGCACGGAGATTGGCGGGCCTGCCTGTGCATGGGATAAAGCTGCATCATCTTCATGCGGTGAAAGGCACAGAACTGGAGCGGAGATATAAGTCGGGCCGGTGGAGGCCAATATCGACGAGCGATTATCTGGAATCCGCGATAAGTTTTTTGACATTGACTCCTTCTGACCGGGTGATTTTCAGGTTGATAGGAGAGTGTCCGGAACACCTGCTGGCAGCTCCCGTGAATTTTTGGAGCAAAAACGAATTCTTACAGGCGCTGCGGAATGAGATGTTCCAAAGAGGATTAACGCAAGGCTGCCGAGTTGAATAAGGCCATGTAACTCATCAACCGGAGGACAGAATCTTAGGACGGCGAGACGTGAGGGTAAGGAACTGATTTCGCTTTGCCGGAAAAATAAAGAGCGACGGTAATGATTTCGAAGACATTTTCAATAGATCGGACCCGATTTTTTCCCGTAATGACCGGGCGTGACAAAAAAGTCTTATTTTTGATCCTGGCGTTTGCGGCTGCGGTAAGGATTGCGTATCTGTATGAGATCGAAGACAATCCCTACTTTTATCATCCCATTGTGGACTGCAAAACGTATGACGAACAGGCGAGAGAGATTATTAATGAGGGAATGATAAGGGACAAGGTTTTCTGGCAGGCTCCTTTGTATCCCTATTTCTTGTCCGCTATTTACTCCATATTCGGCCGTCGGCTTCTGATGGTTCGTGTGGTGCAATTTTTGACGGGCGTGGCAGCCTGCGCACTTATGTTTGCGGCAACAGGCTTATTTTCCAGGAAACTTTCCCCGTATGCCGCATCTGTTTTCGCTTTTTACGGTCCCGTCATTTTCTTCGAAGGAGAACTCCTGGCCCCGGTGATCATCATACCTTTGTATCTTCTCCTGATCATATCGGCTCATCGTACGTTGACATTACAACAACAAAGGTCGGCTTTTTTCACCGGATTCCTCCTGGGGACGGCCGTTATAGCTCACGGCCCTGCAGCAATGATTTTTCCTCTGCTTCTGCTTTATTTCCTGAAAAGGCATGCAACCATATCGAAAAAGCTGATGAAAAGAACGGGCGCTTTTTTTTCTCTGGGATTCTCCTGCCTTCCCTTACTGGTTATGGCGCACAATGCTGCAGTCGGCGGAGAGCTGGTTTTCATTTCTTCAAACGCCGGCATTAATTTCTATATCGGAAATCATCCCGACTACGATTCGACTATAGGAATTCGTCCCGGCATGAAATGGCAGGCGCTCGGCCAGGAACCTCAGAAAAAAAACATAAAAAAACCGGGCGCTCAATCACGGTATTTTTTTAACAAAGCATTGAGGAATATAAAAACCGACCTGTCTGGATGGATTACCTTGATTTTAAGAAAATCCTATTTGTTTTTCAACGGTGACGAGATTCTCAGAAATCAGGATATCTATCCTTTCAGGCAATACTCAAGGGTATTGAAAATCCTGCTTTGGAAACGATGGGGACTGGCTTTTCCGTTCGGACTGCTGGCCGGTCCGGCCCTGGCAGGTATCGCTATCACCCTCAAAAACAGAAAATTTGACCTGACCTTGCTGATCTTCACCGGACATTTCATTGGAACCATTCTCTTTTTTATTTGCTCTCGATATCGTCTGCCCGTAATTCCCGTTATGATCATTTACGCTTGCGTCTGGGGCCGGCGCCTGATAACCGCTCTGCGTTCCGGAAAGCTCATGAAATCTGCTGCTCTCTTCATTCCAGTAACGCTTCTGATTCTGATCTTCAATCGCGGGGTCGGACCTATGTCCAGTGAATACACGGCCGATTCTTATTTCAACCTGGCTAATGTCCGCCTGGATCAAAACAGAATAGAGGAAGCTGCCGAGCTGTTCCGGAAAGCTCTGGAACTGGACCCTGAATATGTCGAAGCATACAACAATCTGGGAATTATCTACGATCAGGAATACAGCGATTATGACAAAGCCGTCGAATATTATAATGAGGTTTTAAAACGTTATCCGGAGGACCTGCATGCCCATATGAATTTGGGGACTGCCTATTATCGCCTTAATCGTGAGAACGAGGCCGTCAAAGAATATAAAAAAGCGCTGGAGATCAGTCCCAACAATCCGGATGCGCTTCATAACCTCGCCTATGTTTTGAAAAACTCAAAAGATAGAACCGGTAAAGCCGGAGAAACCCCTCCCGGATCAATTGGGACGCCTTTTGCTGAAGACAACCTATTAAAAGAATCTCTTTTGCAGGAGGCTGAAACGTTGAGAACATCAGGGCGAATCCGGGAAGCGGTCAAAGTTTATCGCAGGATTCTGGAGATCGATCCTGAAGCGCATGTCGCACGTCACAACCTGGGAGTGCTGCTTTACCGGTTGAAGAATTACGATGAAGCGCAAGAACAGTTAAGACGGGTCATCGAAAAGGACCCTGGATTCATCGATGCTTATAACAGCCTGGGCGTCGTCTTCGCCGCACGCGAAAATTATAATGAAGCCCGGAAACTCTGGGATAAGGCGCTGGAATTGAATCCAGGATATGAGAAAGCCGCCGATAATCTGAAACAAATGGACGAAATGATGAGAGAGGAATTGAACGATAAAAAACGGCCAGGCGAATAAATACGAAAAACGATCCGCTTTGATCGTAAGGAAAGGAGAATTAAAATGAAAGCTGAGTTGAAACACATCGAAGGAGTCACCTGGATGGCTAAATCTGAATCGAATCACTGGCTCATTATGGACGGGCCGGTTGAATTCGGAGGACATGAAGCCGGCGTCAGACCGATGGAGGCTTTGCTCATGGGAGCTGCGGGTTGTATCGGAAGCGATGTCGCGTCAATCCTGAAAAAGAAAAGGGCCCCTCTCGACAAGATGGAAATGGAAGTCCATGCGCCCAGGGCAGAGGAGCATCCCAAGGTGTTCAAGGAAATTACATTCCACTTTATCTTTTACGGCGACGGGTTGAAAGAGAAGGACCTTGAGCGTTCAATCAGTTTGTCCCGTGAAAGGTATTGCGCTGCGACGGCCATGTTGAGCGCTGCGGTTCCCGTTCAACTGAGTTACAAGGTCATCTCTGCGGAAGGAGAACAGGAAACGAAAAAGATTTCCTGAATGACTGCCGGAGCAGTTTACCGAAGTTCCTTTTTCAATTCTTGTAACGCTTCATCCGAATCGTCATAGAATTTCATCACGCGGTCCAGCGAAACAGAAGTGAGGATATCGCGAACCGGGGGTTGAATGGCTGCAGGAGCCAATCGTCCCTGTTTTTCACGGATGATACGGAAAATTTTCATCAGCGCGCCGATGAATGCGCTTGAAACATAAGTCACTTCCTGCATGTCGATGACCAATCCCTTATGTTTTTCAGCCGTTTCTACCAGAATATCGCGAACGGGGTCCAGAGTTTCATGGGTGATCCGCTGTTCATATAATTTAACCACAGCAACCGGCGGATCGCTTTTCACCTGAGCAGGCCCCGGGGAAGCTTTTTCAACGGTCGGCGCCGTTTTTGCCGCATCAGCCGCTGTATCTTCCGGCGCTTCTTTAGCCCGGGCTTCTTTTTGGAGGACAAGCATTACGGCGTTTCCCTCCGGATTGTAAATCAGTCTGTCCATGTAATTGTCCATGAGACGGATTCCCCGACCCTTTTCGGCCAGAAGAGCATCGGTATCGTCATACCTTGGAATATCATCATAGGAAAAACCTGCACCTTCATCTTCAATGATGGCTCCCCATTCCCGGTCGTCATGAAATACGACTATGTGAATTTGTTTGGCAGCATTGAATTTGTTTCCGTGGATCATGGCGTTGGTCAAGGCTTCATCGAATGCCAGCTCGATCCGGGAGTCCTCCGGTTCCGCTATGCAGCCGCTCTCGTAAAGTTCGTTCATTACTCGAAAAACGATAGGGGTTTTATACGAAATATCCGTCGGGATTCTTAAGTCTAAAATCCTCTTGCCGAAAGGCTCCAGTTTCTTATCGGAAAATTTCATCGCATCATCCCCCTTCTGCTTTGATGTTCGCTGCCGCTTTGCTGATAACCTGATTGCCCTTCACCCGTTCCGGATATCAGACCGGCGACCCTTAATTTTTTCAGAAGGTCATCCCGGTCTTCGGCTTTGGACAACGCTTCTTCAGGGTCGATCTCTTTCCTGAGCGCCAGACGAAGCAAAGAATCGTTCAAACATATCATGCCATGTTTGGCCCCGATCTGCATCGTGCTTGTTATCTGATAGAGTTTATGCTCCCGTATATTATTCCTTACAGCCTGCGTTGCAATCAATAATTCGAAAGCAGCGATTCTGCCGCCGCTCCTCTTTTGAAGAAGCGTCTGCGATATCACTCCTCTTAACGATGACGCGACCATGACCCTTATCTGTTCCTGTTCGTTTACGGGAAATTGGCTGATCAGGCGATCCACCGTCGAAGACGCTGTCCTGGTGTGAAGAGTCGCAAATACCAGATGTCCGGTTTCAGCCGTTTCTATCGCGGTCCTCGCCGTTTCCAAATCGCGCATCTCACCCAGCAAAACTACGTCAGGGTCCTCTCGAAAAGCTGCTCTGAGAGCTTCTGCAAACGCAGACGTGTGCGATCCCACTTCCCTTTGATTAACCAGACACTTTCGACTTTTATGAACAAATTCTATCGGGTCCTCTATCGTTATAATGTGTTCCTGCCTCGTTCGATTGATCACGTCGATCAATGCCGCTAATGTCGTTGATTTTCCCGATCCCGTCGGCCCGGTCACCAATACCAGGCCGTTCCGATGCCTGCAGAAATCAAGCGCCCTTTCCGGTATCCCCAGTTCCGCTACAGTTTGAATTACATTCGGAATCAACCGGAATACTCCGTTTACGCCGTGCATGTCCCTGAAAATGTTTACTCGAAATCGGGCTGCTTCCGGCAGATCATAGGCAAAATCCGTGTCGCCCTTTCTTTCAAATTCCTTGCGATTCGACGAAGGCATGATCTCAAATAACAGCTTTTCCGTTTCCGATGCCGGTAAGGTCTCCTCCTGCATATTCGTTATTATTCCGTTAACGCGCATCTTCGCAGGCAAACCCGCTGACAAATGAAGATCAGAACCCGACTCACTCTTCAACAATTTTAAATATCCGTCTAATTCAGCCACTGCTTTTACTCCTGAAAAATTTGTCGTTACAGTTAATGTAATTTCATTCTTCATTGTTGTCAACTCATTACCTGCTGTCCGGCATTGACGCCACTCCACATAAACTCGAATCCAATTACATAATTTCGATGCCGAACACGCGCAGGCAGGAACCTCACCAAACTCGCAACCTGGCCCTGAGCGACAGGATATCTTTTTATGAAAAATCTGAAACGCAATGTTGATTTCAGTCATTCTATCGATCATAATTTACGCAAGCAGGCTGATTGCTGCTAAAAAACGAGCTGATCACAACATACCGGCATTACACGATGGTGTTGTTCAGCATCAAAAACCGCATGAAGCGTATCAAAGAGACTTTGACTTAAAGGCTCAAACAGGTATTTCAAATTTGATAACGAGTCTTAAAGCGGTTTTCTACTCCCGATGTGGCGAGTCGCATCTTTTATCTCCGTTTGAAAACCAGCAGGCCTTTTGAAGAGTCTCTTTCGAAAATTGAAGGAAAGAAGGCAAAAATGGAACAAAAATTCCCTTTGGATTTAAAAACATTGCAAAAGGTTCTGGATTATCTGAATGAGGGCGTGTACATCACTGATCTGAAACGCCGGATAATGCTTTGGAACAAAAAAGCGGAACAAATAACAGGCTATTCGCAGGAAGAGGTGGTCGGGCGTCCCTGCAGCGCCTCTATTTTGAGTCATGTCGACAGTGCAGGAAGAAATATGTGCGTTACGCAATACTGCCCTCTTTACCGGACGATGGTCACTCAGAAGGCGGGCCGCACGCCGGGCGTTTTATATGCCATGACTGCAGACAGGGGGCGCATACCGTTGAGCATATCGGTAGCTCCGCTGCATGATGAAAAAGGCAACGTGATCGGAGGAATAGAGATTTTTCGCGACGAATCGGAATTTATCAGGGATTTGGAATTCGCTCGCAAGATACAGCAAAGCCTCTTGCCGTCTGAAACTCCGAACGCGGAAGCATGCCTGATCTCCGTGTTTTATTTGAGTCATGATATGGTCGGCGGGGATTTCTATGAATTTTTCGATATAGGGCCGGACGAAAAGGGCATATTAATCGCTGACGTCAGAGGACATGGTATCAGCGCTTCACTTTATACGACCGTATTAAAGACTATATGCCGCAATTTCCTGGAGTCTGCCTCCAGACCGGCAGACTTTTTGACGAAGGCGAACCATTTTCTGTCAGACATCATTATGGATGAGGTCTTCGCCACTGCCGTATTCCTGGTTCTCGACGGAAAGCTCAGTCAAATCAGGTATGCTGTGGCCGGCAATCCTCCGCCCTTGAAAATATCTCCTCAAGGCATTGCCGAGCCTTTGCAGAAAGGCGGAATGCCGTTGGGTTTCCTTAAAAACGAAAAATACAAGGAATTTCAAAGCGCTGTCGAAAAAGACGAAGTCATCTTGCTTTATACGGACGGCGCTTCGGAAGTCCCCGGTGAAGACGGCGGATTTTTAGGAGATGATGGTTTGGCGAAAATGGCTGCAGCCGTGGATTGGAATAAAGGAGAGCAGGCACTGAAAGACCTGTATGATTCCCTCCTGGAATATTGTACGGACATTCACCTTCCAGATGATATTCTGCTCATTGCATGCCGAAAACAAAAATAAGTTTACTGCGCAGACGGATTCGCCTCAGCATCGGTAACTTTCAAGAAACTTTATCCGTTCTCCTTTGGACAGAAAAAGTTTTTCAAACGAAGATTTGTGCCTCGTCGCCCTGTCTTCGCTGCCGTGCAAGTCCAGAAAAATCTTTGATATTCTGTAAATGTGAGGCAAGCGGAGGAAATTTTGCAGAGTCCAGCAGAAATATTCGTAATGATCGGTCTTGAATATAACCCGTCCGTGTTGTTTCAGCATGCCTGCCAGAATCCGAAGAAAAGGCAAATCGAAGATGCGGTTCTTGCGATGGCTTCTTTTCCGCCAGGGATCGGGAAACACAGCGTAGAATCCCGATAACTCCCTTTCAGCAAAAAGCATGGGCAGCCATTGCAGGCTTCCCGATACCAGCCTGACGTTACGCAATCCTTTTCTGCTTATCCTTTTGGCTGCGCGGTAAATATCCCCGTGACTCCAGTCGAGGCCGATAAAATTCTTTTCGCTTTCAGTCTTCGCCAGCTTGGCCAGAAATACGCCTGTTCCGCAGCCTGCATCGATAATCAGAGGAGTGTCATCAGGGCTGTTGAAAACTTCCCGGTTCCATTTTTTTTTCAGATTAAAACAATCAGTACCGAATAATGCCGTATCGGAGTATTCTTTTAATCGTCGAGCATAAGGATTCCGGTCTCGTGAGAGAATGATACGTTCAAGCTGATCTTCGGGAATATGGCAGCGGGTTTTCATTACCGCAAAAAAAATCCGGACTTCACTGCCGTGAAGTCCGGATTTTTTTGAATGTCATATCTTGTTGAAGGTCTCGTCGAATTCCAGACCCAGATTCACTAATTCTTCCAGGATGACGTCGTAAATCTCAGGATAAACCGGAATCTTTACGCCTTTGATATCGATTTTGCCTTCAAGTATCATTCTGACGGCCACGGCTGCGGGCATGCTGACGGTAAGGGCCATGGCCGAATGACCATTAGGATCGCCGTAAGAAATGAGCGTCGAGGTTATTTTTTCATTGGGCTGATCATTGTATTCCGCAAGAAACTCATGATGAAGAACTATCATGTCTCTTTCGTTTTCGCCGTATTCCAGTTTCTCGGCCAGTAAAAGCGTCAGCACATCGGCCGCGGTTCCTTTTTCCAGCCCCATTGGTTTGTCGTCGAAGAATCCTAGCCAGTCCAGCCGATAAATGCAGTCGTCTTTCTCATCGATATGGAGCTTGGCGGCCAACTGGCTTTTTATGCCTGTTTCAGGCAAGTCCGGATGCAGTTTTCTCAGAAAATCCAAAGGAGACAATCCTGATAAATCATGCATATCGTCATCGTTGACGTAACCCAGCTTCGACAATTGCTTCCAGGTGTGACACCAGCCGGGATAACGGAAGGTTCCTCTGAAAATGGAGCGCGTTTCCCCGATATCATAAAGATCGATGTAGGGTAAAGAATTCCTGTTGGGATAATATTCAAGATATCCGATATCGTTAAATTCGATTTTTCCGGGATTATCGAACAGGTTCGCCGGAGGCGCGTCGATGATTTCGCCCTCTTTCATGAATTTTCCCGGATTGCGGACTGCTCTGACCACCGCTTTCGGGCTCCATGAAAATTTATAACCCCAGGGTGTCGTTTTAGCGTCAGGCGCCGGCAATCCGCCGCAGTAAGACCAGAAACCGGCCAATTTGCCCCCTTTGGCATGAACATCGTTAATAATTTTTTTGGCCGACATGTGATCGATCCCCGGGTCCAATCCGCATTCATTAAGGAAAAGAACGCCGGCTTCTTCAGCTTTGTCGTTCAGGGCATTCATTTCGTCGCTTACGTATGATGTCGTAACCAGATGTTTTTTAAATTGAAGACAAATCTCGGCAACCTTAAGATGTTCAGTCGCCGGCAGCAAACTTACGACTAAATCATTTCCCGATATCTCCTTTTTTAATCCGTCAACGTCGTCCGACAAAAGGCGTCTGGCGGTCCCCCTGGGATTTCCTCCGATCAGCTTTTCCGCCTTGCTTACGGTTCTCGTCGCCACCGTTACATGGAAATCGGGTTGCTTCATCAGATAGTCGACTATGGGACCGGCGACCATTCCCGCTCCCAATATCAAAACTTTTTTCATGGTTTGCACTCTCCTGAGAAAAATTATTAACAACGGAAAGCCGGCGGCTTACCTTTAAGAATTGCGCAACCTAACAGACCACATTCTAAAAGTCAATTTTTTTTCTGTTCAAAACAGTGAATTTTATTTTGATCCTTTTCCAACGCTTTTTTCGGGACTGATCAAACCGGGGTTACACTTCTTCCAAAACTTTTGACAGTTGTTTCAGTAATCGGAGTCGGGATCGCAATCGCAATTGAAACAAAATGATGAGCAATTCTTCCGATTTGTAACCTCAAAAGAGGCTTTTTTGATCAATGCCCTTTTTTCAATTGCCGTTAATAGCGATAACTCTCGTCAGTCAATCAGTTATCAATCCTCACCGATTATTGCTGCAAAAAGTTGTGCAGATATTTATACTCAGAAGTCAGCTCGCCGCGATAGACGATTACGGCTCTTTTGATCTCCGGAGGCAATTCAAGCTCTTCAAACGTCCCCTTATACTCAGATTCAGCAATAGCGGGAATGAAAGGCTTCAACGCACTACTGAAGTCTTCCGAAGCCTCCCGGGAAAGCTCGCAAGGCAGGTTGTCCACGGCAAGAATAGCCGGCCAGGCGCCCTTTGTCCCATACGTCAGTTTCTCCTCAATTGGATCGTAAACATATACCGGTTTGCCGGGGTCGGTCGTTTTCTTCGTCGGTTCTATCGCTCCCTCCACATCGCAGCTTATGTCCCCGATGACTTTCAACTTCAGACTGCCGCTCTCATGATAAAGCCGGCGCAACATTTCATCGCTGATTAACCTGGGATACTTTTCTTCCCAGTATATGCAGTTGAGCAGCATAGTGAGATGAGGAACGTATTTTCCAAAAATAGCCCTGTACCTTTCCGGATGATCGTAGTATTCCTGGAGGTCGAAACTTTTTTCTACAGAAAGCGGTTCGACAATGTCCTTTTCCTTGAAAACCGTTTTATAAATTTTTCTGTTCGATAAACTTTTTCCGGCAAGTCCACGGATCAGTTCCTGAGGCTCGACGGTTTCGTGAGGGAGCAAATCGAAAATTTCCTGAGCTCCTGCAGACACGTTGCCGTAACCTGCGAAACCGACCGTCAGGGGGTGGAGCATATCCGGCAAGCCTTCATCGGCGATTTTCTCGCCCACTTCTTTTATCGTATCTTCAGCCGCTGTCAGGTCAGCAAATTGATATGCCTGGCTTACGCTTTCAAAAGGAGTTGCGACGTTTTCACCTTTCAGTTTTTCTCCGAAGGCCCATAGGGAATCGATCATACCCGCCAAACCCGCAAAGCGTCCGAAAGATATGATTCGATTGCCTGATTCGGTTACTATCCTTTCATAATCTATCAGGGTGCAATTCAGCTCGATCAATTTTCTCAGCATGCCCATGTTGTATGACTGTCCTTTTATGACATGCGAAAAATACATGTAATTCATGCCGGAACTTAAAAAATCGACCGGCATCTCTTTTACGCCCAGAATAATCCGGCAATCATTTAAATCTTCGGTTATTACGGCGCCCGATTCTCGAAACTCGTCATCGGAAAATATCCGATTCTCAGAGGGCTGAACCGCCACGTCTATGCATTCTGTCCCGGTAATTTTCTTGATATGCTCAGGAACAAGAGGCGTTCTTTTTTCCCATATGTTTTTATCTTCTCTCCTGATACCGATTTTTATTCTCCTCATGCCATTTCTCCTTGATTGATCATTACCTTCCGGCTTTTTCCATTTCACGGATTCCTGACGCAGCAAAGGACTGATTCAGAGCATGTCGGACGGAATCCGCCGGCGCTTTCAGTGCAACGCATGAGCGATATTAGGGTTTGTGAGCGTGCATTTCAAGTATAAATTGCGGCGGATTCGACGAGGCGTTATTTCTGAATGGGGATTCCGTGGGGAAAACGCAGGCCGGTTCAAGGTTCCATACTGTCTAATATCGAATCTGAAGGCGGATTCAGCGAAAATCACTTTGCTTTACAATTTTTTTAAGCTATAGTAAACTGATTCTGGTACGTCTTCAGTATGGAAGGAGGATAAAAGTAATGTCTGGACACTCCAAATGGCACTCGATCAAACATAAAAAAGCCTCGGCGGATGCCAAACGGGGTAAAATATTTACCCGGTTGATCAAGGAAATAAGCGTTGCTGCGAGGATCGGCGGAGGTAATTTATCGGATAATCCGCGTTTACGCGTAGCGGTGGATAAGGCCAAGGCCGCCAACATGCCCAAGGACAACATCGAGAGAGCCATTAAAAAAGGTACGGGAGAACTGCCCGGCGTCACTTATGAGGAAGTGACTTACGAGGGATATGGCCCCGGCGGAGTAGCTGTTCTGGTTGAGAGCATGACGGACAACAAGAATCGCACCGTATCCGATATGAGATATGTGTTTTCCAAGCGCGGCGGGGAACTCGGTAAAGCCGGCTGCGTGGCGTGGATGTTCGAGAAAAAAGGGGTCATAGTGGTTGAAGGGGAAGGCGTCGAGGAAGACGAGTTGATGGATGTGATATTGGAAGCGGGCGCAGAAGACATGCAAAGCGACGATTCGACTTTTGAGATAACTACGAGCCTGGAAGATTTTGAAAGCGTGAAGGAGGCAGTGGAAAAGGCCGGTTACAAAATCTCCCTGGCAGAAATCAACTATGTTCCTCAGAACGACGTCAAACTGGAAGGAAAGAAAGCGGAACAAATGCTCAAACTTATGGAAGAACTCGAAGAGCATGACGACGTTCAGAACGTTTCGGCCAATTTTGATATCCCCGAGGAAATAATAGAAAAAGTCGGAAGCTGATCAGATAATGGGGCATTCGGAGAATACCGAATTTTACCTGTTAGTTTTGCTTCGATCACAGGGACCGGTCTGATTGCCGGACCGGTATGCGATATATGCCGCAGCCGAAAGCACGGAAACTAAGAATAGCAGGCGTGGACCCCGGATTGAGCGTCACTGGATATGGAGTGATCGACTGGATTGACGAAAATCGTCCGGAACTCGTCAGATACGGCGTTATTCGCTCGCCCGCCAAAACACCTCTTTCCAGAAGACTGTACAAACTTTACGAATCTTTTTGCGAGGTTCTGAGCGAGTTAACGCCCGATCTGGTCGCCGTGGAAGATACTTTTCATCATTGCAACATAAAATCCGCCATGAAGCTGGGGCAGGCACGCGGCGTCATTCTCCTGGCGGCTGCAGGAGCGGGAATAAAAGTGATTCATTACTCGCCGCTTCAGATTAAGCAATCACTGGTCGGGTACGGCAGAGCAGAAAAGGATCAGGTGCAATTCATGGTGAAAAGGCTTCTGGCTATTAACGATAAAAATGTTTCAAGCGACGCTTCGGATGCATTGGCTGCAGCGCTTTGTCACGCTCATTCCCTTAAATTCAGAAACATGGTGGAGAAGCAGATGTGATTTCATTTCTCAAAGGAACGATTCATGACAAAACGCCTCGCTTCGTCACCATTCTGTGCAACGGCGTAGGATGGCACGCCGAAATACCGCTTTCCACCTATTCGGGGTTGCCCGGCATAGGAGAGCAGGCGGAGTTGAGAATAGTCACCATAATGAAAGATGACGGCATACGTTTGTTCGGTTTTTCCGATCAGAGGGAAGAGGAACTCTTCAGGATTTTGATAGGCGTTTCCAAAATAGGACCCCGGCTGGCTTTGAACATACTGTCAGGTATTCCATCAGATCAACTGATCGATGCCGTTTTGCAGAAAGACGTCCATCGTCTCGTTTCCATTCCGGGAATCGGGAAAAAAAGCGCCGAGAGACTGATCCTGGAATGCCGGGAAAAAATAGAAGCGCTTGGAGCGCTCTCTGGAGCGTGCGATGATTCCTTCAATCCGTACGCAGGCAAATTGAATTCTGAAGAGGAAATAGCCGTTTCAGCTCTGGAGAGTCTCGGTTTTAAGAAAGCCGAAGCCTCTCGTTATGTGAAGGCAGCGTTAATGGAGAGCCGGGAAGGGCAGGTCAGCGAACAGGAGCTGATACGTTCGGCTCTGAGAAAAGCCACGAAAACCAAGGCATAGGACTATATTTTTAAAGATGATAATCTCCGGAGAAGGCTGTGAACAGGATTACGAATTCCGAGAAAATTGAAGAGGACAAGAAATTTGAATCGCTGCGTCCGGAAAGTCTGGACGAATACATCGGTCAGGATAGCATCAAGAGAAAACTGCGAATTTTCATAAAAGCGGCGCGACAGAGGGACGAAGCGTTGGATCATGTGTTATTTCACGGTCCTCCCGGATTAGGAAAAACCACTCTGGCGGTCATCATCGCCGCTGAAATGGGCGTGACGCTCAATACGACTTCCGGCCCGGCCTTGGAGCGTCCGGGCGATATCGCCGCCATCCTCACCAACATTCAGCGTTCAGGGACACTGTTTATCGATGAGATACATAGATTGCCCCGCATAGTTGAGGAGAAGCTGTATCCCGCCATGGAGGATTTTCAGTTGGATATCGTGATCGGACAGGGGCCGGCAGCCAAGATAATACCTCTGAAGCTGGACAAATTTACGCTCATAGGAGCAACCACGAGATTCGGCGCAGTCAGTTCGCCTATGAGGGATCGATTCGGGGTCGTATGCCGGTTGGATTTTTATCCTGCAGAGGATATTTATCTGATAATAAAACGGTCAGCGAAAATTCTGAATCTGAAGATCGATGATAACGGCTGTATGGAAATCGCCAGGAGAAGCCGGGGTACCCCCAGGATCGCCAACAGACTGTTGCGAAGGGTCAGGGACTTTGCCGAGGTGGAAGGCGACGGAAGAATTACAGCTAAAGTCGCTGATGCCGCTCTGAAAATGCTTGAAATAGACGGCAAAGGGCTGGATTCCATGGACCGGAAATTGCTCCAGATAATTCATCACAATTTCGCCGGCGGTCCGGTAGGGCTCGATACTCTGGCCGCAGCCATGAGCGAAAGCAGAGACACTATCGAGGATGTATACGAGCCTTTCCTGATCCAGATCGGCTTTCTGGAAAAAACTCCAAGGGGAAGAAAAGCCACTCCCGCAGCCGCCGTGCATCTGGGCGAAACCGTAAAAACGAAAAAAGAGGGGTCGCTCGGCTTATGAAGGATGCGGGAAGCCTGATGGTCAGGCGTTTGCGCAGGGCTCTGACTCCATTCTCGACTCCAGTTTCCGAGTTTTAAATCCATAAACGAGTCAAATTTTTTTTAATGTCAGGAAGCCCAGGATTCGTGATGAAGGCGCATTGCTTTAACGTTGAATGAGCCAAGCCGCAGCATGATGCTGCATTCGGGGACATTTGCGGTTTATGGACAAAAGCTGAGCTGTATGTTATAAAGCCCATTGCTTTGTTGAGGAAGCCGAGTCATGAAAGTCAGCGAATTTGATTATGAACTTCCGAAAGAGTTGATAGCGCAGAGACCGGTCCAGAAGCGGGATGAATCTCGTTTGCTGGTTTACCGCCGGCGTACTGGTCAGGCGGAGCACCTTTTTTTTCATGATATTGCGGAATTTTTGCATCCCGGAGAGGCGCTTGTGTTGAACAACACAAAAGTGATGCCTGTGAACGTAAGGTGTTTCAAAAAGCAGACGGGCGGCAAAATTGATCTTCTTTTTTTGAAGCAGGACGATATCCTTACGTGGACAGCGATGGCGCGACCGGCATCGCGAGTCAAGCCGGGGACTATCCTGACGTTCGGGAAGGGTGAGGTGGAGGCAGAAGCGGTTGGAAGATCGGGAACTGACGTTAAAATAAGATTTTCCGGTGAAATAGAGGCTGATTCCTTTTTCAGCAAATACGGTAATGTTCCTCTGCCCCCTTACATAAAAAGAAAAGACAATATTTCCAATGATGAAGATTTCACCAGGTATCAGACTATCTATGCGAAGCATCCGGGCGCGGCCGCCGCTCCCACTGCAGGACTTCATTTTACGCGAGAGCTGCTGGAAGAAATACGCTCCAGGGGCGTTCACATTTTTGAAGTGACCCTTCATGTGGGGCGCGGCACTTTCAAGCCTGTATCCGTCGAATATATCGACGATTGGCGCATGGAAGAAGAAGAATATGAGATTGATGATGAAACGGCGGCCGGATTAAACGCCGCTTTGAAAGAAAACAGGCGCATAACGGCTGTTGGAACCACTGCCGTGAGAACGTTGGAATCCGCTTACTCCGAAAACCGCAGCATGATAAGGCCGGGAAGGAGGAAAACGGGCCTGTTTATTCGTCCGCCTTTCAAATTCAATGTCACCGGCGCTCTTGTCACCAATTTTCATCTTCCCTGTTCCACCCTTTTAATGATGGTTTCCGCTTTGGCCGGCAGGGAAAATATGCTAGCCGCTTACCGGGAGGCCGTGAGGAAAAGATATCGGTTTTACAGTTACGGCGATGCCATGCTCATCGTTTGACTCTGAGGATAATACATGGATAAATACAGTTTCGAAGTGACTTGTGAAGATGAAATGACGAACGTGAGGACGGGCGCGCTGCATACGCCGAGAGGTCTGATAGAGACGCCTGCATTCATGCCCGTGGGAACTTACGCCACCGTAAAAGCAATGTTGCCGGAAGAGGTTGAGGCGATGGGAGCTTCCGTTATTCTCAGCAATACTTATCACCTTTATTTAAGACCGGGTGATGAATTGATGAGGGACCTCGGGGGATTGCACCGTTTTATGAACTGGAAAGGTCCCATATTGACCGATTCCGGGGGGTTTCAGGTTTACAGCCTGGGTTCGCTTCGAAGTATCACGGACGAAGGCGTTCTTTTTCATTCGCACATAGACGGCTCTAAACATTTCTTATCACCGGAAAAAACCCTCGATATTCAGCGAAACCTGGGCTCCGACATTGTTATGCCGCTTGACGAATGCGTCGGAATACCGGCGGGAAAAAATTATGTACGGCAGGCCTTAAACAGAACCATTCTATGGGCTCAAAAATCAAAACGATACTTTAAGGGTTTTCCTCAGACCCTCTTCGGAATTGTTCAGGGCGGTATGTTTCCGGAATTAAGAATACACGCCGCGCGAAAAATGTGTGAATTGGATTTTTTTGGATACGCTATCGGCGGTTTGAGCGTCGGAGAGCAAACAGGCCAGATGTACGATATCGTTGAACTGATGAATGAGCACTTACCCGAAGACCGACCCCGTTATCTCATGGGTGTCGGAACTCCGGAAAACCTCATCGAAGCCGCAGCGCGAGGCGTCGATATGTTCGACTGCGTGCTGCCTACGCGCAGCGGCAGAAACGGCCTGCTTTTTACAAGCCGGGGAAGAATCATCATTAAACACGCCAAATACCGCCATGATCCTTCTCCGCTTGACCCGCAATGCTCATGTTATGTCTGTAAAAATTTCTCCAGGGCCTATCTGAGACATCTTTTCGTCTCTAATGAAATACTGGCATCACGCTTAAACACTATGCATAATCTCCATTTTTACCTTGACTTGATGAACAAGATTCGGCAGACTGTTCCCGCCGGATCGTTCCATAGCTTCCGGAAAGAATTCCTTTCCGGACTTGCAGAATCGGGCGAATGAAAGGATTTTGATATATATGAATCAGTTAATCGTGGCCATGATGGGACAACCAGGAGCCGAACAACCGGGAGGAGGCGGTTCCGCCTTCCTGCTTTTTATTTTTCTCATGTTCGTTATCGTTTATTTCCTGCTTTTGCGCCCTCAGCAAAAAGAACATCAAAGAAAATTACAAATGATGAGGAATTTGAAAAAGGGCGACGACGTCATTACATCCGGCGGACTGCTTGGCAGAATTTCTTCCATTTCAGGCGACGTCGTAACCGTGGACCTCGGCAATAAGGTTAAAGTGAACCTGATGAGGAGCGACATACGCGGGTTGCGGCCGAAGGAGGAGCAGAACAAGGAAGAAAAACCCCAAATTGAATCAGGATCGAAAAAATAATTGCGGTCTGAACAGGAGGACCGTTATTCGCATCAAAAAGGAATGGGATATATCGAAGGAGCGGTTAGATGAATCAAAATTTGGCGATAAAAATACTCGTTATTCTCGGAATTATAGGATTCTCGCTTTACAGCAGCCTGCCCCTGGAAGAAAAGATAAACCTGGGGTTGGACCTGCAGGGCGGCATGCATCTTATTTTACAAGTCGAATCGGACAAGGTGGTTGAAAACGAACTGGAGAAACTGAGAAAAGAAATACAGAGGACGCTTGTCAAGGCTAAGATAAGGTTTGAAAACGCTGAGATAAATGAGGCCGGGGACGGCGTCACGATTGAGTTCAAGGATCAGGAATTATATCGCAACGCGATGGATATTTTCCGGGAAGAGTTTGATTTTTATGACAGGACGGAGGGCGGAACCATGACCGCTCCGCAGGTCACTCTGAAGATTCCACAGTCGCATATTGAGCAGTTGAAGGAGGAGGCTTTCAATCAGGCGCTGGATACGATCCGGAACCGGGTGGATGAATTCGGCGTGAAGGAGCCTATAATTCAGCGTCAGGGGATCGCTATGAACCGTATCCTGGTTCAATTGCCCGGAGCCAAGGATGCGGAACGCGCCAAGAAAAATATAGGCAAAACGGCTTTTCTTGAATTTCAGCTTGTAAGAGAGGGGCCTGCTCCGAGAGAAGACATCCTGGAAAACTACGACGGATACATTCCTGCGGATGCTGAACTTTTGCCTTCAACGAGGATAGTGGATACGGAAAGGATGTATTATTTGCTGGAAAAGGATGCGCCTGTGACGGGAGCCGACCTGGAGACGGCCCGGTTGGGACGCGATCAGTATGGGCGGTATGCGGTTGATTTTCAGTTGAATCGAATGGGCGGCAGAAAATTCGGAAAAATGACCAGCGAAAATATTGGTGCATTCATAGCCATTGTCCTGGACGATAAGGTTCAATCCGCTCCGCGAGTTCAAAGCCGCATTACAGATTCCGGGCAGATTACGGGCGATTTCACTTTGGATGAGGCCAAGGACCTGGCGATAGTTCTGCGTGCCGGTGCATTGCCGGCGCCGGTCAAATACCTCGAAGAAAGAACCGTCGGACCTTCCCTGGGAAAGGATTCTATTACGGCAGGCCTTAGAGCTATTCTTATCGGCGGCATCGCTGTTCTCATCTTCATGGTCATCTACTATAAATTCGCCGGCCTGATAGCTGATTTCGCAATGATTCTTAATCTCGTAATACTCACCGGAGCGCTCGCGGTCCTCAAAGCTTCCCTCACACTTCCGGGTATTGCCGGCATTATTCTTACCATCGGCATGGCCGTTGATGCTAATGTCCTGGTTTTTGAAAGAATTCGCGAAGAACTGGACCTGGCGAAAACCGTTCGAACTTCAGTGGCATTCGGTTTTAAAAAAGCGTTCCTGACTATCCTGGACGCCAATGTTACTACCATGATCGCCGCTTTGGTCCTGATGAACTTCGGCACTGGGCCCGTAAAAGGATTCGCCGTTACGCTTTCCATTGGTATCGTGGCTAGTATGTTTACGGCGTTGTTCGTATCAAGAGTCATCTTCGACCTTCTGCTTCTCAACAGAAAAGTCGTTAAACTCAGTATCTGATCTTTCCAATGAAATTCCTTTTTATCTTTGGAAAAACAAAAATGTTTAATGAGAGCTCAAACGAGATTAATTCGATTCACGATCTGAATTCTACGGTTGACGACCGATTCGAATCGAAATCCAGTTCTTTTGCCGTCCGTTACGGTAAGGAGGAGTGTTCTAATGCGATTTTTTAAAGATGTGAATATCAATTTCCTGGGAAAACGCCGCATCGCCGCCGTTCTTTCAGCTGTTTTCATTATTGTTGGCGTTGCCAGTCTTATCATTCATAAAGGTCCTAATTACGGCATTGATTTCGCCGGCGGCGTTCTCGTGCAGGTTCAGTTCGATCAGAACATTAATATCAAAAAAATTCGTGAATCGCTCAAACAAATCGAACTGGGCGATTCCATCATTCAACGCTACGGCTCCGACAGAGAATTCATCATTCGCGTTGTGCTGGCTTCGGAAGCAGAACTCGAAAAAACCGCCAAAATCATTGAAGAAAACCTTAAGGACAACTTCGCCGAATTCAACATTGATATTAGACGCGTTGAAATGGTCGGTCCCACTGTCGGAAAGGAACTCAGGTCCTCAGCTCTCCTCGCCATCGCCGCTGCGTTAGCTGGAATCCTGATTTATATCTCTGCCAGATTCGAATTCAAATTCGCCGTCGCTGCCATCATCGCACTGGTCCATGACGTCCTTATCACCGTCGGACTTTTTTCCCTCACCAACAAAGAAATGAACCTGCCCATCATAGCCGCGCTCCTTACCATCGTCGGGTATTCTCTCAATGATACCATCGTCGTGTTCGACAGAATCAGAGAAAATTTGAAAATTATACGGAAAAAATCCTATGAGGAAATCGTCAACTCAAGCATTAATCAGACCATCAGCAGAACCTTGCTTACTTCCGTAACTACCTTCATCGTCGTCTTATGCCTTTTCATCTTCGGCGGAAACGTCATTCATGATTTCTCTTTCGCTTTGATGGTCGGAGTCATCGTCGGTACCTATTCCTCAATCTTTGTCGCCAGTCCAGTGATTGTGGTCTGGCATACGCTGTCTTCTCCAAAACGCAAGTTTAAATGACAGGATTTTTAATACATTAAAAAAGCAGAAAAGAAATCAGAAAAGAAATCAGAACCGTTCGGCAGCCTTTGGCATACTCTTTGAAAGGATTCTGTATTACTCTCTGAAATGATAAAATTTCAGAATATAATTGATGCCGTTCATCGGTTTAATCCACGTACGGACTGCAGTACCCTTCAGGATATCTTCGATTACCTTATGGACGGCAAAAAGTCAGTCGATCTGGACCTGCCTCCCCAATTTGCCGTCGCTCTACAAACCGCCTTGCTCCTGGCAGAGCAAAATATGGAGCTCGCAGCTATTGGCGCCGGCTTGCTTTTTCCCTTTCTGGAAAAAGAACCGGAAAAAGCGCCCTTCATTCGAGAACGCTTCGGTAATCCCCTTTCATATTTCCTGGATAAACTCATCAAATTATCGGAATTCCCTTACGTGCATCATGCCGTCGGGCAACCGGATAATTATCGAAAAATGATCATCCTGGAAGCAGGCGATCCCCGCATCGTCCTCATTAAAATCGCCGGGGTTACCGCCGGACTGGAAAACAAGCTCGCCTCCAATAATTCCGCTTCTCATCATGACGCAATAGAAGCGCTTCATATCTACGCACCCCTCGCTCATATCTTCGGCGTTGTTTCACTCAAAAGAAGATTAGAAGATTCCGCTTTCAGAATCCTTTACCCGCAGGATTATGATTCGCTTAAAAAAGCCATCCAAAGAATGTGGGCTGACAAAGAACTCTTTATTCAGAAATTCTCCTCTGACTTAAAGCAAAAATTTATGGACAGGGGAATTTCGCCGCAAATCATCAGCAGGATTAAAAACGCCTATTCCGTCTGGTACAAAATGAAATATAAAAATAGACGATTAGGCGAAGTCTACGACTTACTGGCTTTTCGCATCATCGTCGGCAGCGTCGCCGAGTGCTATGAAGCCTTGAGCGTGATACACAATTACTGGAAACCCATAAAAGGCCGGTTTAAGGATTTCATCGCCAATCCCAAAAGCAACGGGTACCGCTCTCTGCACAGCACTATACTCGTTTCCAGGGGCAGAGTCGTGGAAATACAGATTCGATCCTTCAAGATGCACCAGATTGCAGAGAGAGGATTGGCTCTCCATTCACATTACAAAATAGCGTCGCAGGAGAAATACTCCGTCAAAGACTACAGCTCAGACCTGCTGCAGTCATTGTTCGACATCCATTGGGTATACGTAAGAACGCCTGACGAAAAAATCATACGCCTGCCTCAAGGCGCCACACCGCTTGATTTCGCCTACAGCATTCACACCGACCTCGGCCGTCGTTACTCAGCATCCCTCATAAACGGCGCCCCTGCCGCTCCTTACAGCATATTAAAAAACGGCGACCAGATATTCGTCATCACTGACCCCAATTCAGAGCCAGACCCTGAACAATTGAAATGGGTCAAAAGCAGACCCGCAAGAAAAAAATTAAAAAGATTCCTCAGACAATCCTGTCGCTCTCATGAGAACAGAATTACACGGGCTTTTTAACCTTTCCCGCGCTCAAACATCTCGTGCAAACGTTCTTTCGCACACTGCGGCCGTTTTCTAATACCCTTACCTTCTGGATGTTCGGCAACCACCGCTTTTTGCTCAAATTATGAGAATGACTCACTTTGTGGCCAACTATCGAACCTTTTCCGCATATATCACATCTCTTTGACACTTCTTTCCTCCTGTCGTTTCAAGAAGCTGTATTCGTTTAACACACTCTCAAAAAAAATTCAAGACGCTTTTGCAATTTAATCCATAAAATTGTCCTTAAACTCAATTTCGCCTGAATGAGCTTTATGTTTCTCGTCGAATAGGTTCACTAAAACGACGACGATCACGACAGCGAATACATTTTTTACGTTTGTGAACCGGCTGATTTGTTTTTCTTCGCTTAATTGCCGAAGTCCTTCAACTGGAGCAGACATTCAGCGGATCGACAACCCGAAAGGTCCCTTTTGAAGCTTATTTTGACCCGGAGCGGATTTTTCGATTGGATTCGGCATGAAAGATTCAACTGCCAAAAAATACGGTCCATTTTCGGCGCCTATTTTGCAAAAATTAGTCATGATTCTCGTGACTGATGATGGCAGCTTTGCAAGTTTCGAGGTTTTTTTGTTCATTTGATAAGGACTTAAGGGGAATTATCCGAGGGGGTGAAGGAGCGGATGATTTTTTGTTTTGGGAAAAAGAGGAAAAATTTGCACTTTCTTAATAATTTGGAATTCTTTTTCATTTTTTTCTTGACAATCGTCGTGATGTTTTGATATTCAACAAATGATGTCTCTAAATGGTTTGCTGCACTCTCATTGTAAAGTAGGTGGTTAAAGTGTTGTTTAGTAGTAAACAGTTAGTCGGGCTCGATATCGGTTCCAGTTGCGTAAAGGTCATCGTGATGAAGGAAGGCGGAAAGGGAAGCTGGATGATGACCCATATAGGAATTGAACAGTTGCCCAGTGAAGTTATCGTGGACGGCGCCGTCATGGATGCTTCTGCGGTTGTGGACACGATCAGACGCTTGTTTGTTTCGCAGAAGATCAAACACAAGAAAGTGGTGCTGTCCGTTTCCGGCCACTCAGTTATAGTCAAAAAGATATCGTTGCCTCAGATGTCCAGGGAGGAGTTGGAGGAATCGATCCAATGGGAAGCTGAGCAGTATATTCCTTTTGATATTGAGGACGTGAATATTGATTTTCATCTGCTTGAGCCGGAGCCTGAGGTAATGGGCGGCATACAGCAGGAAATGGAAGTTATTCTGGTTGCAGTAAAGAAAGATAAGATCAACGATTACACCGGGCTGGTCCGACAGGTAGGATTGACGCCGGTCATTGTTGATGTGGACGGCTTCGCAGCTTGCAATTCTTACGAAATCAACTACGACATTGCCGAGGGGACGCTGGCGCTGATCGATATGGGTACCGGAGTTATGAACATCAATATTCTTCAGAACGGGCGTCACATGTTGTACAGGGACATTTCTATCGGAGGAAATCAGTATACGGATGCGATTCAGAAGGAGTTGAACGTGAGCAGCGAACAGGCGGAGCGATTAAAGATGGGTGAAGAGGTGAAGGGAATTCACCCGGACGACGTCAGGAACATAATGGATTCGGTCAACGAAGACATCAGTCTTGAGATACAGAGGTCATTCGATTATTTCAAGGCGACTTCTCAGGAGGCGAGGATCGACAAGGTGGTGCTTACCGGCGGATGTTCCAAAATTGAGGGAATTGATGAGTTTCTGAAGCAGAAGCTGGCGACGGATGTGGTTCGCGGAAATCCTTTCAACAACGTTCAATACAACACCAAGAAATACGATCCGCTATACATTCAGGATATTGCGCCGCTATGCGCCGTTGTCGTCGGACTAGGATTGAGGAGGGACTAACATATGATCAAGATTAATCTTTTACCTCACGAGCCTCCCCGAGACCACAAGTTGACCCTGCAGATTATCGGTTCAATCGTCGTCATCATTGCATGCATTCTGGTCATCACCGGTTTTTCTCTTTACTTCGACAATCAGATCAAGGATAAAAACGAAGAGATACGGACGAAGGAAGATACGGTTAGGCAGTTGAATGTGATCATCGAATCGGTTCTGGCGTATGAGCGAGACAGGGATTTATTGCAGGAAAAATTATCGACGATTGCGCAGTTGCAGAAAAATCAGACCGGGCCCGTCAAATTGCTGGAAGAGATCGTAAAAAGTTTGCCTGATCAGGTATGGTTGACGAGTTTGCAAAACACGAACGTTAACGTCATGTTACGGGGTTTCAGTTTATCCTGGACGGCTGTCGGAGACTTCATGACGGCTCTTACCAATTCGCCTACTTTTAATAGCGTTGAAATCAGAAATGTGCGCGAAATAAAGGTTTCCGGTGAGGAAGTTCATCAGTTTGAACTGAGTTTCGTATGTAATCTTTTCGGCTGAGCATTATCTAAATATTCAAAATTAAAGGAAAGTGAGGACTGAGAAATGGGGATAATGGAAACGTTAGAGAATATCCCTGATTGGCAGAAATATTCAGTTGTCGGATTAATAGTGCTCGCCTTAGGTTTGTATTTCTATTATGGTTTGTATAAGCCAAACATGCAGGAAATGAAGCGTTTGGACAACAAAATCGCCTCTCTTGACGTAAAGATTAATAAAGGTCTCACAATGAAAGGCAGACTGGACGAATTTCGAAAGGAAGTTTATATACTTCAGGAGAAAATGCGGCAAGCAGAGGAAATTTTAGGAAACAAACCGGCGGTCAATGAATTGTTGCCGACGATGGAGAGTCTCGCTACGCAAGCGGGATTAAGGCCTTTGAGATTTGATCCTGCAGGAGAGCGTCACCGGCAATTTTACGGTGAAATACCGATCAACATTGAAGTTTCCGGACGCTATCACGACCTGGGACGTTTTTTCGAAAAAATAGCGAATGAATCTCGTATCCTCAACGTAACGAATCTGTCGATCAACGGTACAGGTACGAAGGCGAAGCAAACCGGCGAAACGGTAACCGCATCCTGCATTCTAACGGCATTCTGGTTCCTCGGAGGAGGTGGTTAAAATCAAAATTCGCTTAATTCGCAGAAGTTTCTCAATCGGCTGTTGCGTGGCAGCTTTAGTATATATTGCGGCAAATATTTTTTCTCCTTTGGATTGTTGTCTTGCTCAAACGACCGACGAGTCCGAGCCCGGTTTATCGACTGAAATAGAGTTGCCGTCCCCGAAGAAAGAGAAAAGAGCGACCTACAATGTTCCTCCGGACAAAAGAGACCCTTTCTACTCATTGCGCGATATACAATTCATCAAGCACCGGGCAGCAGGGATCAAGGGAATGGCGATATCGGAAATCGCCTTAAAAGGAGTGATGAAGGTACCGGATGGTTTTCTGGCGATATTCGAGGGTAGAGACGGGAAATCGTATCTTCTTCAGGAAGGGGATGCCGTTCTGGATGGAAAGGTCAAGAGAATAGGAAGAAATCAAGTAACATTTGAGCAAGTGATATTGGACCCTTTTGGACGTCCAAAAGAGAAAAAGGAGATAGTAGTTAATCTTCATATGTGATGGGAGGATCTTAATGGCAAAAGAACTTGTGAAATGCTCCATTATCCTACTGGTCGTATTGACTTTAGTAGGAGAGCCGACAGGGGTCATGGGTTACAACAAGTCTTCAGTCGCCCGGAATAATCTGGAGGATATTCGACTTGATCGACAAGCTGATATCGAAACTATCATTATTGAGGGTTCCGATGCTTTATCCTTCTCCATTTCCGAGGCGGAAGAAAACGAAATCGTATTGGAAATTGAGGATGTGAGAGCCGGCATTTTCAAAGGGGATGTTTTTACGGACAGCCTTTTGATAGACAGGGTGACCACGAAGGAACTGGACGACGATTTGATCGTGACATTGAGCTTATTGAAACCCATGAGTTATTTGGTGTCTGAGTATCAGGGAAAAGTTCACGTATCGGTCAGGGATTTTGGGACGGAGGCTGAGCTAGCGGAATTCGACGATCTTGTCGTGGAAACTGCGACGGAACCGATCAAAACGGCTCAGGCCACTGTAGATGAAATCGATGCTGCTCAGGGCGCCACGAGCACGACTCGAATAAGGGTTTTGGAAGCCGAAGAAATTTACCAGATGGAAAGGCCGGAAAAGTATGTGGGAAAACCTATCTCTCTGGATTTCAAAGAGATAGATATCCTGGACGTGCTCAGGATTATTGCTGAAGTCAGCGGTTTCAACGTGGTGGTCGATCCGGACGTATCAGGCCAGATGACCATTAAACTGAATAATGTCCCCTGGGATCAGGCGCTTGACGTTATTCTCAAGAACCAGGGACTCGGAAAAGAAATCACAGGGAATGTCATGAGAATAGCGAACGTAGCCAAACTGCGCGACGAAGCCATTTTAGAACGTCAGATGCAGGAAGCCAAGCAATCCGCTATTCCGAGAGAAAGCCGGGTGGTTTATCTCTCTTATGCAAATGCCGATACAATGGGCGAACTTCTTCGTGAAGGCGTACTTTCCGAGAGAGGAAGAATAATCATCGATCAAAGAACGAACACTATGGTTTTGATCGACGTCCCGGAATACCTTGATAAAGCGCTTAAACTCGTTAAAATACTCGACATCCAGACGAAACAGGTTCACATAAACGGTCAGATAATCACCACGGCCAAGGATTTCAATCGTGAATTCGGCATCCAGTGGGGAGGAAAATTTACGGCTGACGCTTATCACGGCAATACGACGGGTTATCGGTTCCCCAATAATTACGCCGTTGATCTGGAAGGCGGTCAGGAAGGCGGTTATGCCGTTAACTTGCCTGTAGGCACACAGCCGTTGCTGGGTTTAACATTCGGTAACGTGATGGATACGCTAAAATTGCGTATGGCGATCAGCGCGACTGAAAGCGAAGGTTTGACGAAGATCATCTCAAATCCGAGGATCACGACTTCCGATAACCAGATGGCTGAAATCGAAAGCGGCGTCCAGTTGCCGTTTTCAACCAGATCAAGCGAGGGATGGGTGCAGACGCAATTTGTGGCTGCGACTTTAAGGCTCTCGGTGACTCCGCATATTACCAATGACGATTTCGTCAGCATGTATCTGGAAGCGAACAAGGATTCGCCTGATTACGCACGTTCCGGAACCTTCGGAGGCGCATCAGGGACGCCGATCATCACGAATCGAGCGACGACCAACGTACTGGTGAAGGATGGCGATACAATTGTGATAGGCGGTCTGAATGAATCGACCGTTGGAGATTCTGAGACTCGAGTTCCTTTCCTCGGAAAAATTCCAATTCTGGGATGGTTGTTCAAGAGTAGGGGCATTGAAAACCAATACAGCGATCTTTTGATTTTCATCACGCCTACAATTGTAAGACATGGAAACCAAGAAGTCTTGGCTGAAGAATTTTAACGCCGTTTCACGAGGGAGATTTGAATATGAAAAAAATTAAGTACGTTATGTTGATCGGGATTGTGCTCGGTTATGTCGGCGCTCTCGTTCTATTAAGCAGTTGCGGGGATGCCGGCGGGCGAGCGAAAGACAACAATCCTGTCATGCTCATCATTACAGGGATCAGTCCCAGTCTAGTCACATCAGACGTTGTGGATGAAGATGTTGATGCTGGGGTTTACTCTATAGTCGCCGATACGGTGAATGTCGGTCTTGAAATAAGGCAACTGGACCCTGACGGCGGCGATTTCGCCGGCGAAGGCACTTACATAAGCGTCATGATTGAGGAGTATCACGTTGAATTTGAGAGGACCGACACGGGAAGCGCGGTTCCGGCCCCGTTTTCGAATGATTTGAGCGTTTTCATAGAACCCGGCGGAGGCCAGGAAGGCGGCGAGGAAGGCGCTCTTATCACGTGCGAAGTTGTAAGAGCGGACCAGAAGCTTATGCCGCCGTTGATCTACTTGAATCCTTATCGTTCTTACGGTTATGAACCCGATACCGGGCTTGAGATAATTCATGGAACCATTCATATTACTGTGATAGGTAAAACGATAGCCGGGCGCCGGATTTCCGTCTCAGGTTCCGTTCCGGTTGAATTTGCTAATTGGGCGGAAAGCTTATAAGGAAAGGAGCGAACATGAAGTTAGTTAAGACATGTTTGGTTCTGAGTTTGATGATCATTTTCGGATTGTCCGGATGCTGGTATCAAATGGACGACGACGAAAACGGCGTAGGTCCTGACGGCACGGGAGTGCAAGGCGTATGGCTTACGACGCGTGTCGTGCCTTCCACGCTTTCTGCTGATGGAGTCGCAAAGGCAACGCTTGAGCTTAGATTCAGAAACCTGGAAGATGGAACGGGAGTTCCCAACGCCAAATTCTATATTTCATTATGGCAAATGGCGGGAGGGGCTTACGCAGTACTGCCGCACGACGTCGCTTATTTCACGGATACCAATTCCAGCCGTTCCATTATCGGACCTACGGATGATTCCGGATTGGCTTACGCAAGCATTCAAACTTCGGATGCCTGGGCCAATCCAGATACCTGGGAAGACGTAGACCAGGTTGATTGTATCGTCTTCGTCGAACCCATCGAACCTTGGGACCGCAGTGACATCTTCTACGAAATGAAGGACACCACAGTCTTTATCGTGGTCAATCCTTATCTGTAATCTCTCATGAAGTCTTAAAACTGTCCAATTCAGGACTTCTAGAAGAAAAATCAACAAGGGGAAAACGGAACGTTTTCCCCTTGTTCGCATCATAATGAAAAAAAATCTTAGAAACATACAAAAAAAAATTCGGTATTATCGCAAGAAAAAAGAAAAAAATGAGGACGCCGACTCATATATGAAACTGGCGGTCCTGCATCGGAAAATAGGCGAAAACGAAGAGGCAATTGATACGCTGAAAGAAGCCGTCCGCAATAATCCAGAAAAGCACTCCTTGAAAATTCGTCTGGCTGAATGGCTGGGGCAGGAAGAAAGATGGGAGGAAGCGCTGGAATATATGCCGGACCCCGATGATCAACCCGTGCTCAGAAAAAATTGGCCCTATCTGATGGCATTGAGCGCTGTACACCTGGAACTGGAGAATTACGATAAAGCGGAAGAATTGTTGAATCAAGCCTCTGTGATGGAGCCTGATAATGCGAAAATAAAAAGTTTGATGACTTCTCTGAAAGAAGAAAAGCAGGAAGCAAACGGCATCAACACTGGTTACCTGGCTCAAATTTATTATGAACAGGGTGCGAGCTCTAAAGCCCTGAGGATGTGTCGCCGCGTTTTGAGAGAAAACGCGAAAGACGATAGGGCCAGGGAATTGATGAAAAAACTGAACGTTTCCAGGACATGAGTTTTGTTCATTCGTTTCGTCAAAACGGCTGAAGAACAGAGGGAAAGGCTGCATGAAAGATCAAACGGAAGATTCAAAGGCATGTCGAATTCTGGTTTTACACGGTCCTAATTTAAATCTGCTCGGAGAGAGAAACCAAAGCATCTACGGCAAGACCACCTTGAATGAACTTAATGACAATCTGAAAAAAATCGGCTTACGAAAGGGATGCATGGTTGATACGGAGCAATCCAATTCTGAATCAAGAATTATCGATTTGATTCAGGAGCGAAGGAAGATCATTGACGGGCTGATAATCAATCCTGCAGCTTTAACGCATACCAGCGTGGCTTTGAGAGATGCCCTCGAAATTCTGGATGTCCCGATCATTGAGGTCCATATCAGCAATCCTTACAGCCGGGAGCCGTTCAGGCGCAGGTCATTAATCGCGGACATAGCATCCGGTCGCATCATGGGTCTGGGCGTGATGGGTTATTATTATGCGCTGGAGGCTTTGCTGGGCAGGCTGGACAAAAGTTCCCCCAGCAAGGAGTAAGTCATGTTTCAGAGCGTCACAGATTGTCAGGATTACACGGAAATAATACTTTAGGGAGATATGCCAGACCCCTGAAATATTGGCGCTCATTTTCTCCCTCCTCGGCTTTTGTACCCTTCTGACAGAAGGCGCCTCTGGTCAGACGGCGGATTATGCAGGAAATTCTCTTGACCTGAAAAGCGGTTTTGACATATATTTATCTGGTTTTGCATATTTTTCCGGGGGTTGAAACGGAATAAAACGGCAAAAGATGCAAATTTGAAAGATTCAGTAAGGAGAACAACAAATGTACAGCACTTCTGATTTCAGAAACGGATTAAAGATCGAAATAAACGGCGATCCATATATAATCGTCGACTTTCAGCACGTCAAGCCGGGCAAAGGGGGCGCTTTTGTTCGAACACGATTAAAGAATCTGGAAACGGGCCAGGTATTGGACAGGACGTTCAAATCGGGCGAGAAGTTTAACGTGCCGGAGTTGGAGGAGCGAAAACTCCAATATTTATACAAGGACGACCAATTCTATCATTTTATGGATACGACCACATACGAGCAGGTGCCGGTAAGTCCAGTTCATGTTGGGGAAAATTCCGGATTTTTGCCGGAGAACATAGAGGTTACGGCGCTTTTTTACAAGGATAAACCGATAACTTTTGAACTGCCGATATTCATAAATTTAGAAATTGTGGAAACGGAGCCGGGAGTAAAGGGAGACACGGCGACCGGAGCAGTGAAGCCGGCGAAGCTTAAGACGGGCTTGACGATACAGGTGCCTTTATTCATCAACGAAGGTGATGTGGTTAAGATTGACACGAGGACCGGCGATTATATTGAAAGGGTCAGTTCATAAACAATAATTTTCAAAGAAGAAGTAAAGAGATATGGATTTAGAACTAATAAAAAATTTGATGGAATTGTTTGAAGAGAAGGGCTTGACTGAACTGGAGATAAAAGAGAAGGATTTTCGGATTAGGATGAGCAGGGGTGAGTTGGAGAGCAGGCTGCCTGCAGGGTCAACGGAATACATGAAGTCGACTCCGCCTGCAAGCAAGAGGGAGACTGAGGGGAAGGTAACCGAAGGAAAGGAAGACGTTGTAAAGAGAGAAGAATCGAGCGATATTGAAGAGGACACGGGGGACCTGGTAACGGTATATTCGCCGATTGTGGGAACTTTTTACCGGTCTCCGGCCCCGGGTGAGCGTCCTTTCGTAGAAGAAAGCGATTATGTGCGAAAAGGCCAGGTATTATGCATCATTGAAGCGATGAAACTGATGAACGAAATTGAATCTGAATATGAGGGAACGATACATTCCATATTAGTGGAGAATTCTCAGCCGGTTGAATACGGGGAACCGCTTTTTTTAATAAAGGCAGCTTCGTAATGTTCGATAAAATACTGATCGCCAATCGAGGTGAGATAGCTTTACGGATCATACGCGCGTGCAAGGAGCTGGGAGTTAAGACAGTTGCGGTTTTTTCCGAACCGGATGTGGAGTCTCTGCATGTGCGTTTTGCTGATGAAGCTGTTTGCATAGGACCAGCGGAGAACAGGCAGAGTTATTTGAATGAAACGGCTATATTGAGCGCTGCAAGAATAACCGGTGCTCAGGCTGTTCATCCCGGTTACGGTTTTCTCGCCGAAAGCGCTCATTTTGCGGAAGTATGTGAAGAATGCGGTATAAATTTCATTGGTCCTAAAGCGGGAACTATACGAGAGATGGGGGATAAGATAGCGGCTCGCAGCTTGATGAAGCAAGCGGGAGTGCCGGTGATACCGGGAAGCGGCGGTCCGGTGGAGTCGGTGGAAGAATGCCGGAAAATTGCGGCGAACATCGGGTATCCCTTACTGTTGAAAGCCGCTGCAGGCGGTGGCGGACGGGGCATACGCATAGTCAAAAAAAGCGATCAGCTTATTCAAGCGTTTCCCGCGGCCAAGAGAGAGGCAAAAATATTTTTCAACGACGACAGGATATATCTGGAAAAATTTTTAGCGTTCCCCAGGCATGTGGAAATTCAAATTATGGGTGACCGGCAAGGAAACATTATTCATTTCGGAGAACGAGACTGTTCTATCCAGCGACGTCATCAGAAAATTCTTGAAGAAGCCCCCTCTCCGGCTCTGGACGATAAAATCAGGAAAGATATGGGGCGTTTTGCTGTCTTGGCCGGCAAGACCATCAATTATGAAAACGCAGGTACGGTTGAGTTTCTGCTGCAACCTGACGGTGATTTTTACTTCATCGAAATGAATACGCGCATCCAGGTCGAGCATCCCGTCACGGAAATGACGACGGGCATCAATCTCATCAAGCGCCAGATACTTGTTGCTGCTGGCGATTCTCTTCCCTGGAGGCAGCAAGACATCAAAATAAACGGACACAGCATCGAGTGCAGGATTTGTGCTGAAGACCCTCGAACTTTTGCCCCCTCAACAGGAAGAATAACAGCCTTTAACCTCCCCGGGGGACTGGGCGTCAGGGTTGATACGTGCGCTTTCAGCGGTTACAGGGTGTTGCCGCATTATGATTCCATGCTGGCCAAGCTGATCGTTCATGGTGAAAATCGCGCGGAAGCCGTGCTGCGAATGAAGCGATGCCTGGAAGAGTTCATCATTGAAGGAATAGAAACCAACATTTCTTTTCATAAGAAAATAGTCAAAGAGACGCTTTTTAATTCAGGAGATTATTCCACAGATTATTTGTCGGATTTGCAGAGATTTTTGTAATTTTTGTCCATTTATCGTTCCGACTGTTCTTTCGCAGCGCCCAATTTTGATGAACAGCTGACAACGGCAAATTCAATAATTCCAAGCCCTGTCCTGCATTAAATTTTGAATCGGGCTTCGAGTTTGTGGACAGACACTAACTAGTTTTTGTCCATAAACGGCGAATTTTTC
>CAZUFC010000024.1:0-78349 GCA_964619725.1 uncultured bacterium
TGCGGGAATCTGAACGCTCTCACTACGATTTTGTATGAGAAATCCGGGCTAAATGCGGAAGTTGGGTTGATTTTTTTCGTTCAATTTTTTAATTCTAACGAGAATTTGGCTGTCGCCGGTAAAACGTTATTGCTGAAATGCGCTGACGTACAGTTATTTTAACCGTTGCCGGTCGGTTTGGGCGGATTATAATAAGCGGTAAATTTTTAGTTCGTAAGGGTCATTCGGAATAACCGAAATCCCAGACATCGATATTGCTCAGGATATTGATCATTTTGGAATCGGTAATAGTGGCCAGGAATTTCAGATTGTAGGCATCGCCGGCGTCGTCGGGCCAGGTGAATTCATTGAGGACGGGCAACACCGTTCTTCCGACGGGGAGTCCGAAGACGAAGTAATCCAGGTGTTCGGGAAAATGCTCCCAGCTCGGCGCTGTCCAGTATTCGCCGTAGACGTCCAGAACCACGAATATCAGGACCCAGTTTATGGGGTCGTTTGGATTTCTTATGATTGCTTCCAGGCTGCAAATGTCTCCTGGAGTATAGTGATGTGAGGGCATACTCAGCGATATATTTAGTTGATTGACTTGCGGGGTGAATGTCGGCGCAGCCGTTTCTGCGGGCGTTGGGGTTGCCGGAGTCTGCGTGCTGGTCGGAAAAGCGGTCGGCGATGGAGTTACGTATGAACAAGTGATTGAAAAATCGGTTTCGCTTTCGTCTTCTGCTCTGTTCCATGATGGATCGTAAACAGCGCACCTGATCCTGCAGGCATCCGAATTAAGGCAGGGAATGGTCCACTCGTATGTTCCGTTATTCTGATGCCCACCTTTGACTACGATGGGCCAGGTCTCTCCGGCATCGGTTGAAAGGAAAATATCGGCATACAGAATGTGCTCGTTATCCGTCGCTTCCCAGGTTATTTCATATGTTTGTCCGGCTTCAAGCGATTCTCCTCCGTCAGGTTGAATCAACGTGATGTCGGGAATTTGTTCGTCTATCGGCATCCATTTCCATAAACCTGAATCGAAAGTTCCGGCGTAGAAGTTTTCCTCCTGGTTTTCCACTCTTAATGCGATCTGATTCAGGGTGGGAAAGGAGAGTCCTGAGCAGGACTGCTGCCAGGTCTGACCTGCGTCTTCACTGAACCACAGGCCTTCAGCGGCTGCATAGACGGTCCCGTCAACGGGAGAAACTTTTATTTCTAAAACATCTCCTTCTATTTCAGCGCCCAGACCTGTCGTCCATGTGTCGCCTCCGTCGTCCGTTCTGCAGAGATTCAATTGCGAAACCATCATGTAGTAGCGTCCGGGAAATGTCGGGTCTGCGGCCAGGGGATATCCGATATACTCGAGCGGATTCCAGGAATTACCGTAATCCGTGCTTCTGATCATGCTGTGTGTAGGTCCGTTGTAGACTCTGGCTATGATGAAAGCCGGATCGGAAGGGTCCACGGCCATACAGGCAACATTGTCCTGATGTTTCCGCACGAAATACTGCCCCGTATCTGAAGAAATCCAGATGCCGAATGTATCCGAATATTGATATAATCCGGCATAAACGTAATTCGGGTTATCCCGGCAGAATAAAACATCACCTAAACTGGCGCTGCCGCTGATATTGGTGGGATTCCAGGAATTTCCGCCGTCCGTGCTTCTGTATAAATCCTTCGCTCCGCCGAGAATTATGGATGGGTCCTCCGGATGATACGCTGCGCTCTGAGAATATCCTCCTCCAATGCCGGTAATTTCGCTCCAGTTCAAACCGTAACTGTTGCTGAACGCTAACTTTCGGCGCTGACGGCTGCCTGCCAGAACCGTCCATTCATCCGACGGATGCAATTCAATCTCCGAAACTTTGGTGGCGCATAAATAACGATGACTTAACCGCCAATTTTCTCCTCCGTCTTCGGTGATTAATAGTCCGTCTTCGATCTTCCCGACGTAAACTCTGTTCGGGTCCGCAGGGTCGACAGCCAGGCAGCTTCCCATACCGGTGAATTGAGTCTCTGAATTTTCCCAATTTTCACCGCTGTCCGTACTTCGGAAAATAAGAGTGGGGTCCCAGTCATAGCTTCCGCCTGTGGCCCATAAAACGTCAGTATTTGACGGGTCTGCTTTGATCCTGTTGATGGGCTCAGATAAAACCGTTTCCCAGGTGAACCCTTCGTCAGTGCTCTTTTTGATGCTCCCTTCCAGGTTCCATCGCCGCCCCGAGAATATGGTCAAGTCGCCGTCATAAATCGCTTCAATACTCCTGGTCGATACATTCTTTGAATTCGCATAGGACTCTGCATCATAACTTCCCCTGTTCTCCCAGGTAAAACCGCCGTCCGTGCTGACTGATATCCCCGTATCGTTCGTTGCGGCATAGATGCGGTCCGGATCGTTGGGATGCGACGTAAATTCATAGTAATCATCAGTGAAATCCAGTGGAGTCCAGGAATCGCCGGAGTCTGTAGAAAGAAAAAGTCCGGCCTTGCCTCCTAAAAGAAGCCGCTCATTATGCGTTTCATGCACCCAGACATCGCATAACTCATCCGTAATGCCGCAGTAACTCCACGATCCGCCGCCGTCCGTGCTGCGATAGATGCTCGTCGCCGGGTCGCCCGTCACCCTGATTCCGCCGGTTACGTAAAAAACCGAAGGATTCATAGGCGCCTGGCGAATATTCCTTAAGGCTCCTTCATCCATTAATCCTTCGCCGCTCGGCATCCAGGTCTCTCCGCCGTTTACTGAACGGTTGACTCCTGTTTTCGTGCAGACCAATATGTGATTGTGATCGGCGGAATCAATGCAGATCGATGTGCATCCTCCGCCGAAAGGTCCGTTCAGACATCGCCAACTGTAATCTTTTCTTTTCAATAAGTCCGGCGAGGCTTCCATTGCCTTTACAATGAAAAATAAATGCGTGAACATGAAAAGCATCCCAATAAACAAATTTTTCCTGGAAATATTCATGGTTGAACCTGCCCATTAATTTTGCCGATAAGAATTTTCTTGCCGGCTATGTTGAAATTCGTACATCGTTCCTCACGAAAAGGCATGCGATGAAAGTTTCAATGTCATGCCGGAGTTGCTGTTCGTTTTTAGTGATTTCATTGAAAATTATAAGAGGTGTGAGTTTCCTTTATCATGAGAGACAAGCGATTAATTTTTTCACTTGTCGATCAAGATAAATAGACCAGAAAAGGGAAAAAAAGTCAAAATGCAGGAACTGAAATTCCGTGGCTCTATTCTGAACGATGAAGTGGAATATATCCGGGGCGATTAGGATGGGATTGAGTTTGGGTAGGGGCTTGATTATAAGGGACAAAGGGACAAAGGGACAAAGGGACAAAGGGACAAAGGGACCTAAGAGACCTAAGGGACCTAAGGGACAGAAGGGACGATTGGGGTATTAAATCATTTGTATCATCAAAAACGGTCATCTGAAAATTAACCGTTTTCGGAAAGAAACGGAATTTTTGGACTGATCTTACCGGGGCAGCGCTTTTTCATAGAACATTTGACTGATTGAAATACCTATTAAAAAACTGATCCTTGCCCATAATTATCTGTTTGACGATTTCATCGCTGTCATTTCATGGATGGGCATTTATATTTAATGGAAAAAGAAAAATGCTGTTGATCCTAACTCTTAACCCGCCAGCGTGGGGACTTTGCCTGTGAGCGCTGTTTGACTGTCTGATTTCGGCAGTTCATTATTTTTGATCCTACGCAGCCTTTGTCGGGAATCGGAGTCGGCGTCGGCATCGCAATCGTAAATCAAATATACAGAATGGTTCCAATCGAACTCTTGTGTTACGTGTGTGTAATAGTCAGTTTAATTAAGGGGGGATTTCACAGCGCCGATTTTTTGAGTCAAATGTAAGCTGTGTTCGATCAGCCCCAAAATTTAATGCTGGACAGCCACTTGGGTTTTTGATCCATAAACGGGCGAATTTAACTTAAAGCAATTAAGACAAGGATTTGCGAGGCAGGGGTAATGCATATACGTTGACTGAGCAAATCCGCAGCCTGACGCAGTATTGGGGGAAATTCGCCGTTTATGGACAAAAACGAGTTAGTTGACAGTCACCTAGTTATCAGTATTTTTTTTGCATTGCCTCTTTTATCGGACGATCATGTAGGGCCATGTTTTGATATTGCCGGTATGGTCTACGGCCTGAATTTCGACGACCAGTTGCAGGGGATTTACTCCGGGTCCGAAGGGGAGCGTCATGGTGTAGAGGTAGTCTCCTGCGGTCATATCGCCGTTGGTTCCTTCGTCGTTGAGTTCCAGTCCCAGGGGTTCGCCCTGGTAGGCTATTTCCAGTTTTTCCAGGTCTTCATCCAGAGAAATGGCCATGAGGATCATATTTCCGCCGTCCTCGCTGGTTATTCTTGTGGTCCAGTAACCTCCGACCAGGATATTGGGCGGTGTGAGGTCCACGGTAATGAAAACGGGAGGTTTGGGAGTTTCCGCATTGCCGAGTTCGTCGACGGCCCTGGATTGGACTTCGAACAATCCTTCCTGCAACTGCCAAACATAGGTCCACTGCACGCTGCCAGAGGCTTGTTCCCAGGTTTGACCTCCGTCCGTGGATATTTCAACGTACTGTACGCCGGCGCCGTCGTCAGAGGCTGTTCCTTCAATGATGAATTCTTCTGTTCCGCCGATGGTTTGTCCGTCTTCCAGGTTTTGAATGTCGGATTCGGGAGGAATGTTGTCTATCAGCACTTCTACCGTGGTGATGTCCGTCTGGACATTCGTGGCTATATCGGTGGCTCTGGATGATATTGTGACCATGCCCTGGTCCGGGAGGTTCCACACGTAGGACCAGTTTTCCAAACCCTGGGCCATGCTCCAGGTATCGCCTCCGTCCACGCTTATTTCCACTTTTTCGAGTCCGCAACCTTGATCCTGCGCAGTTCCGGCGACGGTATAGGTTTCGCCTCCGATGGCGTCGCCGTTCTGCGGATCTACGATATCGGAATCCGGGGGTATGAGGTCGACTTCAACCTCTCTACCGGGTTGCGGAGTTTCAATATTACCGGCTATATCCGTCGCCCTGCTTTTCAGGATATAATTTCCGTCGCCGGGTATGGTCCACTGGTAGCTCCAGTTTTCGGTTCCTTCGGCCTCATGCCAGGTCGCGCCGTCGTCTACGCTGATCTCGACTGTTTCCACGCTGGTAAGAGCGTCGGAAGCGGTTCCTTCAATGGTATAGACTCCACCGCCCACGCAGCCGTCTTCGCCGGGGTGTGTAATGATCGATTGAGGCGGCGTTCTGTCGATGGTGACGGTATGTTCTGCCGGCGTTTCGATATTGCCGGCACTGTCCGTGGCTTTTGTGTAAAGCGTTACAGCGCCTTCTTCGCCGGGAAGTGTCCACTGGAAGGACCAGTTTTCGGTTCCGTCTACAGGAAGCCACGTCATTCCGTTATCCGTGCTGATCTCAACTGAGTCGACCCCTGTCAAGTTATCTTCGGCCGTTCCTGTTATCGTATACTGATCGCCGTTGAGGGCTCCGCCGTCCGGGGGGTCGGTTATCAACGACGTCGGAGCGGTATTGTCTACGAATACGCCAACGCTTTCGCCGGGCGTTTCCTCATTGCCTCCGAAATCGGTCGCACGGGAAATCAGTTCATACTCGCCGTCTTCGGGCAACGTCCATTCCAGGCTCCAGCTATCGGTTCCCGTCGCCTGCAGCCAGGTCTGTCCGCCGTCGTAGCTGACCTCAACGATTTCCACGCCGGCCACATTATCCGAAGCCGTTCCCGTAATCGTATAAGTCGTGCCGCTCAGGAAAGCGCCGTCTTCCGGATCGGCAATATCGGACGCCGGGGCTATCGTATCCACGGTCACATTTACTGCAGGACCGGGCGATGTTTCTTCATTCGTCGCATTATCCACCGCGCGTGAAAGAATATGGTATACACCGTCTTCGCCGAGTTCCCAGAGGTAAGACCAGGATTCAGCGCCTTGAGCCATGTCCCAGGTTACGCCGTTATCCACGCTGACTTCAACGAAATCGACGCCGGCGACATCATCGGAAGCCGTTCCCATTATGGTGCAGGTTTCTCCGCCAATGTAACTTCCTTCAATCGGGTCGGTGACGGCCGATTCCGGGGGAACCTGGTCTACGGTTACCCTATGGCCGTCTTCGGGCAGTTCGGTCCAGCCCGCCAGATCGGTCGCCTTGGACAGGATAGTGTAAGTCCCGGATTCCGGAAGAGTCCATTCATAGGACCACTGCTCGGTTCCAACTGCCGGATTGAATGTCTGTCCGCCGTCCGTGCTTACTTCGATGTAGTCTATCCCGGAGCACTGCGGCGAATCGTTGGCGCTACCGGTTATGGTATAAACCTCTCCGCCGCCGACATATCCTTCGTGCGGAGGATTAATGACGACCGAACTGGGAAGAGTTTTGTCGACGCACACCGTGATGATATATGGTTCGCTTTCATTGGATGCGTTATCCCGGGCTTTGCAGGCGATATCATATTCGCCGGGATTGAAGGGGCTCCAGTTTATCTCCCAGGTCCCGCCGGGCAATTGCCGCGCTATGTTCCAACTGGGCGGCCAGGTATTGACGTTCGCAAAGTATACCTTGTATATTCCCGATTCCCCATCAGACATGGTTCCCTCAACCGTGAAAGCTTCACCCGCCAGTATCTGTCCCGGTTCAGGATAGGTTATCTCCGCTTCAGGATCGGTTTCATCCAGGTCAGAACCCACGGTAAACGTATACGTTTCATCCAGCGTGTTGGGAGGGGACCACCTGTCGGATGCCTGTACCCGCACTTCCACGGTCGATCCCGCATCGAAAACGGTTTCATTATCGTGAAAGACATGATAATACCTGTCTAGATAGATGGGATAAATATCATCGATACTTACGGGAGCGCCGTTTACTTCTATGGACACCGTATCCGGGTCCACTCCGGTCATTTCATCCTTCACATTCATGTAAATATCCGCATTTCTGTAGACGTTTCCGGCACTTTTTGCGGGAAAATTCTGAGCCGTATAGGGCGCCGCCGAATCGACCGATATGGGGAAGGAATACTCGTAGAGCATGTAATTTTCCTCGGTGGAAAAATCATAGGCTTCTGCGATAACCGTAACTTCCGAACCGGGTTCAAAATTCTCGTCGGGGGTGTAGCGGATGGGAATTTTAAACCTGTTTCCGCCGACAATGACGTCATAGGGGGCAACAGGTTCGCCGTTTTCCACAATTTGTATTCCGTCGACCGTCACGTTAAGGGTCGAACGGTCAATGCCCGCTTCAATATCCTTGACCCTCAGGTAAACGTCCGTATCAGGCGCTGCGCCTTCGCCCGGCTCCGGACTGTATTGGTCCACAACGGGAGCTTCCGTATCTTCTATCGAACCGGTATAAAAATCGTAAATAATGTCTCCTTCATTAGGCGGGTCAGCCTGGTCCGCCAGGTGCATCTCAACAGTCTGTTCATTATTGGGATCGAAATTTTGCGCAGGGGAATACACTACGATATACTGGGTCTGATCGCCGTCAACGTCTGTAATCGTCACAAGTCCGCCGGTCAAATCTTCGCCGTTTTCAACGATCAGAAGGTCGTTCACAGACATATCGAATTCATTTATATCTACGCCCGATGCCTGATCATAAAATTCCGTCTGTATCTTTGTGTTGATCGCCACATCCGTTTCATTCAGTCCGGGAATGAATACTCCGGCATAGGGAGCATTCACGTCTTTCGTCGTAAACCAGTAGGCATCCTGCGTCATCACTGCAGGAGGATCGGACAGGTCCTGGGCGTCAACCGTCACGTAAACGGTTTGATTATCTCCAAACCCGACCAGCGACGAATAACGCAATTCATAATCTGCAGGGCTTCCGGTAATTTCCACTGAAGCCTCTTCGCCATTGACGGTCATTAATATGGAAGATTCATCCACGCCGTTGCCCTCGTCGTTGACGTGAACCACCAGGTCAGTGCGCGGATCGACGCCTTCTTCATACCTTTCCGGGTCATGACGGTCCGTGAACGGAGGGGCCGTGTCATGAGATACCGCAAATTCTTCCACCAGATTCCCGTCTTCGTTCGGCGGCGACGCATTATCCTGAGCCCTCACCGTAACGAAATACAACGTTTCCTCTTCCAATCCCTCCAGGTTGTAGACCCAGGTTCCGCCTCTGTATTCGGCATCTACGAATTCAAGTTTCGTCCCGGCTATGGCAGGCGATGTCTGGCTGTAATAAACGTTGAAGGATACAGGCGGCGAAGATGCATCCGACGCTTCCTCCCATCGAATCCGTATGCTGGTATCGGATGAGCCTTCGGCTGATTGCACCCCGATCATATCATCCCAGACCGGCGGTTCGATATCTTCCGTAGTTCCCGTCGTAAAAGAAAAATTGTATGTCGTCATCGCATTGGGAGGGTCCTGCGCATCGCTTGCATCAACCTGCACGTCCACAACCTGCATCGCAGAAAAAGGTAAATCAGGATTATACCGAATCAGGTAGCTTTCCGCATCGCCTCTGAATTGAACGTTTCCTCCCGTCTGGTCCTGTCCGTTCTGGACGATATAGGTCCCTTCAACCGTGATGTCTATGGACTGAAGGTCCAATCCTATGCCGACGTCGCTCAACAGAACAATGACAGCCGTGTTCATCGATACTCCGTCAGCCCCGTTTTCCGGCGCCGTTCCATCCACCGTCGGGGCAAGTAAATCTATCGTCGTAAATTCAACCGTTTCCAGCATGTAATTGTAAGTGTCGTTATCACGAGCCCTTACGCTGACCCTCACTTCCTCGTAAGTGTTCCATCCGCCAGGCGGAGAATACTCCACAAAATAATGATAAGGAGGATCAATCTCACTTACTATGCCCGATACCTCCTCATCGTTCACCTGCAACTGCAACGAACTTAAATCCACTCCATTCCCGTCATCTTTTAAATCAAAATATATGTCCGCATCCAGGGGAACTCCCGTCTCTCCGTCCGCTGGATAAAATCCCTCCGTATAAGGCGGCTCAGGGTCCCACAGAATATATTTCTCCTCCATATTGTCGTCTTCATTGGGAGGATCAGCCGAATCCAGCGCCCTGACGCCGAAATAATATTCGTTGTTCGGCGTAATAGCCGTTATTAACGTGGAATACTCATAATCGCCGCCCGGTTCCGGCTCCGATTCCAATAAAAAAGAACCGGCAAACGGCGGCGACGTCTCCGAATAATATATCTTGTAGACGACCGGAGGCGATTGAGTATCGGTCGCTCCGTTCCAGAATACCCTCACGCCCGTTTCTTCGCCCGCTAAGGCCCTTACGCCTTCCGTAAAATCCCATTCCGGCGGAGTCGTATCCTGTGCCCCTGCCGGCGCATATATCAGGAGACTTAATGCAAGCGACATGATGAATATTGTCGACGTCCGTTTCATTTGTATCCTCCCGGTAAAAAATTACCTGAAAAAATCTTTATACTCCGGCGTTCCCTGAACCCGGAAAAATCTTTCGTTTATGAATTGTGAACTGTTCCGTCCAGTCCGGCTTTTCCGTTTGTGCCATGATTTCGGTTTCCTCAACCCGTTTGGAATTCAACCGTTTCTATTATAGCTTAAAAACCGGGAGAAGGAAAGGATGGGGTGGGAAGATTGGAAGAATGGAAAAATGAGAGATTGCAAGAGGGGATTGATCGTTTATGGGCGGGATTTTAGCTTTGGGGATATTTTTGGGGAACGCCGGCATTTCCGCTCAGATGAAGTTGACGTAAACCGCGGCGTCGGCGTCTTCGACTACCGCTGTAACTTTAGACGTCGCCGTGGTGAAGGAGCTTCTTAATACGGCGTAAACCATTCCCTGGCCGTTTGTTAACGGTATGTCCACAGCCGTCCATTCCTGGTTTTCCTCGTCGTACTGATATTCCGTGAGGTCTCCTTCTGTTGCCGTCATTACTACGGAGACTCCGGACACAGGCTCGTCGTCTTTGTCTTCCACTATGACGGTGATGATGGATTCGCTTTCACCGTCTGCAGGAATGGTTTCAGGGAATGCAGACATAATAATGGTATAGTCGGAAATGGATGAGGGACCGGAATGATCATCCTCGCTTGGAGTGCATGCGTAGAGAAGCAGAAAGCCGAGACAGGCTGCGGTAAAAAGGGTTAATTTTGGTTTCATGTGATCATTCCCCCTGAGAAGATTCCTGATCATTTAAGTTATTATCTGGATTGGCATCGAAATGTCGTTCTTTTTGAAACATTTTATGTTCCGGACCGAAATAGAAACCTTCCCGGCTTTTTTGTAATCGTTCGTCAAGTCTGTGAACTTCGTCGAAAGATGTCCGTTCATTCCAGATGATGCGGGGTTGAAGGAACAGGACAAGTTCAGAGTTTCTATGGGTCTGTATCGTTCTTCTGAAAAGCGTTCCTATCCAGGGCAGGTTGCCCAGGCCCGGAACCAGGGAAACGGCTTCGGTTTTTTTTCTTTTCATGAGTCCGCCGATGACAGCGGCCTGATTATCGGAGACTTTAATGACGGTAGAGGCTTCCCGGACGTCGATGATGGGGAGCGGTGCAGCATTGGTGGTTCTGCCGGGATCGGTATACCCGACCAGTTCGGAAATGACGGGGTTGACGAAGAGGATTATTTGACCGGTTTCGCTGATCTGGGGAATGACCTGAACCTGAATGCCTGCCTGGGCGAAAGATATGTCCCAGCCGACGATTTTATCGGTTTCGGTGCTGACCACTGCTGAGTAGTATGGAATCTGTTCCGTAACGTTAATATAGGCCGGTTGGTTGTTGAGGACGGCCAGCAGGGGTTTGCTGAGGATATTCAGTTTGCCCTGGGATCCGAGAGCATCCAGGAGGAGAGTCGCGTGATCGGAAGTTATTGTGAACTGATAGGCGCCGCCTCCTATTCCCAGAGATTGAGTCATTCTTCCAGCAGTGTGAGGAGACAGCCAGTCAAGTCCGACATTGGAAAAAGACCAGTCAATGCCCATTTGATACTCATCATCCAATGCCAGCTCAACGATCAGGGCTTCAATCACGACCTGGCGCTGCACGCTTGACTGAAAGCGTTTTAAAAAGAGCTCCATACTGTCCAGTCTTTCCGGACTGTCTTTCAATATAATGATGCCGGATACGGGATTGACCGTCACCAGTCCTCTGTCTGATTTCAACGATTTCAATGTCTCTTCAAGCGAGTCCCAGAAGTCCGTTTCCGTTCCCTGAGAACCTTGCTGCGAACTGCCGCCGCGACTGAAAGGACTGGAAAAAGAGCCCTGTCCTCCCCCGGCGCCGCTCTGTCCCCCGAATCCCAAACCTGCAGAAGCAGGATAATTAATCTGGTAGGCTCGCGTACCGGTTTCGGTTATGCGTATAACGTCGTCTTCTATGTCATACGCCAGATCAGCGGTTTTTAAAATGCACTTCAACAAGGCGTCCAGGCGGACTTCTTCCATATTCAAACTCAGCGTCCGGTTCTCAATGTCAGCCCCGAATATGACATTCAAACCGCTCTGCGCTGCAATGCCCTGCAATACGGTCAGCAAATCCGCATCACGGAGCTGCACATTATAAGTTTTATCGCCGTTCGGGATTTCCATTGCAGGCATTGCAAGCCTTTGAATGCTTATTTCGGGGATTTCCTGCGTGCGCTTTTCCGAATCGTTCTGCGGATGCGAAGGAACAGGACTGGGAAAGGGAGCGTAAAAGCGGTCCTGATCCCTTATTTTGCCTGTTTCCAGTTGAGTGACCGTTTTACAGGAAATGCACCATATAATCACAGATAAAACAATAATAATTTTAAATAACTTGTTATTCAACATGGGGACTGCTCCTGGCGTGTCGGCACGCTTCCGCCGTTTCTTGAAAAGCCGTAAACTGTTATTTGGTTTCCTGTCGATAAATTCATCTTTACGTTCATCACTGCGATCCTGAATTCATTCGAATTTCCTGAAGGACAACAATTCCAGCAGACGTTCATCTCCCTTTTTATTCCTCAGCAGCGCCGCATCCTTCGATATTTCCGCCACTTCAAACCCATCGATAAATTCTTTCTCATGTACCAGAACCCCGTTAATCACAGCCGATTTTTCAGTACTGCTGATAATTACTCCCTCCAGGTTGAAATTTTTCTCACTTGCATCGTCCGCAGTTTCCTCTTCATGCCTTTTTTCTTCGGTCATTCTCTTATCGTCGCCCGCAAAGGGATTTTGCAATTCTTCATCGATTTCCAGGAGTTCCGTTTTTTTCTCCCGTGAAAGGTCTCGAATCAAGGATGTGAGGTCCGACGATTTTGCCGGCGATTCTCCTGTATCGTTCTGCTGAAGAGATTTAGGCAATCGTATATTTTCGTTCGCGGTACCGCCGGGTATAAGGGATCGGCTCCTGTCCGGGGAACCGGAACCCGAAAATCCGAAATAGTAAACGTCATAAAGTATCACTAAAGCCAGAAGAAAGAATACGACAGCAATAAATGTCCTGTTTTTCAGCAAAATTCATATCCCCCAGACCGATTTTCTGGAATAAATTTTAACTTTCATCTCTATCCCCATCATATCGCCGGTCCTGTGTATCGTTAAATCGTTTATCTCCACTATTCGCTCAAAAGCCGTTAAATTATTTAAAAAAGTAAAAAATGGCTTCACTTCAGATTTAAAACGCAACTGAACCGGTATTTCATGGACCGCTCCTACCGCTCCCGTATCAAGCCGGCTGCCCCCCGATAACGACTCGGCCGGTCTATCCCTTTCAATTACATAATTGAATTCTTTCAATCCTGTTTCATAAGCCGCATCCGCCAGTTCTGAAAGGAATCCTGAAACATCGCCTCCGAAAGGAACACGTTTGTCGATCAGTTCCGTAACTCCCTCCAGGGAGTCCCTCTGAGCCTGAGTCAAAGTTTTATATGTCGAGCTTATTTCCAGGTCACGATTGATTCTTTCCTGTATATCTTGGGAAAGGTTTTTCCAATGTTCTATACTTCGTAGAGTCGGCAGGTAGGAAAATATAAGAAAAAAAGCGCCGATAACGGCCAATGCCGCCATAAAAACGGCCGGCCTTTTCCATTGCGACGGCTTTTCCATTAACTGTTCCTCAAAGCGCTGTCCTGTGTCCGGGTTTGGTTGATGTCAGCCAGAAGGCTTTCGATGCTGAAATGCAACTGAACGGGCATTTTTTGTTTTAAATCATCTGAAGAGGGCCGTTTTTTTCGCGTTCCGGCCGATTTTCTGTCTGTATTGACTTCGAGCTGTTTGATGTCAACAAGTGTGAAACGTCCCGAATCTTCAACTTTCTGATGAAATTCATTAAACCGTGATTGGGCTGCGGATGCATCAGGAGCGTAAATGTTTCCTTCGAGCAAAGCCGCCCAGCCGTTTTTTTGTTTTCTTATTTCCAGCTTGTCGAATTCCGAGCCGTCAGGGGCTTGTGCGAAAAAGACGTACAAGGCTGGTCTCAGATCGATTTCATTTTCCGACAGTCTGAGTATCTCTTCGATCTGGCGCTGATATTTTTGAATTTTTCTAACAGAACCGAGGTTTTTATCGATAGTGTCCTCGATACGCTGCAATGTTTTCTGTTGCTGTTCGCAGGAAGCTCGATAGGAGTGTTCCGCGTGTTTCAGGGCTGTCGAACCTGCGAAAAGCGCGATAAGAAAAAGAAGGGAAACGGCGATGTAGAAGGCTCTTCTTTTGCCCGTGTTTTTTGCTTCATAGTATTCATAGGGGATAAGGTTCAGGGCTTTTTTTTGAGGTTCGAGGGCGGGGAGAATTACAGGATCGGCGATAGACCTTCGTTCTTCATTCGGTCCCAGGACTGTTTCATCAAGGTAAAGGGGCGTTGCGGAATCGACATCCAGGGATTGACCGAAAACGTCCGCCATCTGGTATTCGTCGGCATATATACCTGCCAGGTAAACATGAGAAACGGTTTCCCCCGGCATTTTTTTTGCGTAGTATTGGAATGTGCGTTCCGTTTCAGCAATAACCTGTTTCAGCGCCTTCTGTTCAGCGTTATCTTTGGAGAAAGTTTCCATGCCGATAGGAATTTCTCTATGAAAAGAAAAGAGGGCGCCCTGAAAGATCATAACGTCCGTATGACGTGCAGCGGGGGCAATCACAGCGGACAACGCCGGCTGCTGAGACGTCCGGGACGACAGATAATCTCCGGTTGCCGCCGGCGCCGTGGTCATCCTGACAGGCGATATCCCGGCTGCGGTCAGCGTTTCCAGCCACAGACGCATCAATTCTACGGGATAGGTGGCCCATAGAATTTTCATGCGCTGCAATCCTTTCTCCCTGACCATGCCGACAACCTGGTAATCCGAAACAAGAGGCTGATTCATGCGCTGTTCTTTCCGCAACCTTTCCCGGTGAAACACATGACGCAATTCCTTGTCGGCCATCGGCGGCACAGTCATAACTTCATGTTCAAGCTCATTGCCGGACAACAGAATCAACGCCGCAGTTCCTGAACATCCGCAATCCTCAATAAAATCGACTATCCTGGCTTTAAAGGAAGGATCGTTCGATTCGCCCGTTTCCAGCTCCATGCTGCGATCGATCAATACGTCTATCGCCCTGGAGCTCCTCTTTACGGAAAGCAGCCGAATGACATTATGCGAAATATGGAAAACCGAAAATGACTTTTTCATCTAACTCGTTAAGATTTTCTTTTGCCCGGTTATTTCCAGATGTCGTCTCCGGACCAGGATGGCGGATAACTCTCATCTACGCCGTTCGGACCCCAACTGTATATATAGAACCTGTTTTTGTAAACCTCATAATCGAACGGCGTCCCCCAGGAATCGCCGCTCAATATCAATTGATGATTGACGTAAGGTCCTTGCCAGCCGTCCAAACCCGGATCGTCCACCAGCTCATCCAGATTCAGCGGTGTCTGCTTCGTGTCCTCTATGAAACTCTGTACAGCGCCGATCAGGTTCCGGCAACGCTCGCTCGTCGCCTTTACCTCTTCAGTCAGTCTTGTCTTGTAACTCACATAAAAAACGTTCCCCCGGGAATCGATCAGCTCGCAACTGAAAGCATCATACTCCGGTTCATAACGATAACGGACGGCGCTTCCCCAGGCGTCGACAGCTATCTCTTCCTCGCTTACGCCGCTTATATAGGGCCCGTTCCACCATTCGTTCCCGTTCACGTTCTCCAGAAGCATCGACAAGGCGTCCCTCGTTCCCCGGGAAGAGACAGGAAATGTATGCATATCCGAATAATAATTCATTAAAGCCCTGGACACTGCCTCCATCTTCTCACGGTTGGCGTTCTCCTTCCGGTAAGTTTTGGACGGCGGCGCCACTATCGTATAAACTATGTCCGTATCATAACTGCCCTGGTTGTCCGTTTCATCGCGTCCCCAACTGTAAAGAGTCAAAGTGTCCGAATCATAATCATAAGGATTGATCCAGGAATCCTCCTTGTAATCGTTCTCGTAAAATCCCCGGCTCATGTATGGAGGTTCGGATTCCACAAGAGCGTCAAGACTCTCCGGCCAATCCCCTTCTATTTCATAATAACTCTCTATCGCTGAAATTATGTTCTCCATCTCCTCCTTGGTCGCGTTTTCCTTCTGAGTCGACCGCAGCAGGTCGACCAACGGCAGCGAAAGCGTCGCCAGCAGAGCCATAATGCCCATAACCACTATAATCTCTATGAACGTAAAGCCTCTTATTCTATATTCTCTCATATCTTTAACCTCCCTTACTTCTTGTATCATAATTACAGAAAAAAGAAAATCTCTAATCAGTGACCGTCCACAAACTCGATTCTCGATTCAAAATTTAATGCTGGACAGTCACTAATCAGCGCTCTGTTTTCCTTATTTTTAGCCGGCATCCCCGTCGAATTTACTTTTGTTTTTTTACGCAATCCCGTATGATGCTCGATAAGGAGGATTTTTGACAACCAATCAACAGGAGAAGCGAATATGAAAAAATGGAGTATAATTTCAGGAGCAACGGCGATAATTCTGATTTTCGTTTCAGCGAACGCCGGAGCGATGGGTCTGGGTTTCGTGCTGCAGCATGAATCAGGTGAAATAGATATCGAGGAAGACAGCTACGAATGGGTTGAATACTTTGATGAAAAATTTGATGCGAAAAGAAATCTGCTCGGTTTTACTCTTCAATCCTCCCCCATCGGAAGGGATATCTTCAATTACAAATTTGATCTCGGATTGGAGAGCGTCGTTCTGGACCCCGGTTATCAGTCGTGGGATTATGAGGGTTACGGACTCTCCATGAAGCATGCATTCGGTTTCGGCGTCGCCCGCACGCCCGCTTTTAAATTCTGGATCGGCCCGGCCATGAGGCTATATTACGATTACCTGGAGAACGAGGATTACTACTGGTACGATGAAGGCGATTATAAAATGTGGCTGTTCGGATGGGGCTTAGGGCCAGAGCTGGGGTTCAATGTGCGCGCCGGCGGTTTCATGGTTCTCTCTTTCTCCGGGGGATTCAGTTATAACTACATTGTCAGCGCCGGCGATTATGATGAATACGACGATTATTATGATTGGGAGGATGAAAGCTGGTGGGGCATCGAAACGATGGGTTATCTGGAGTTTTCCATGCTCTTTCTAACCGGTCCGTGATCCTCCCGCGTGAAAAGTGCGAAATTTGAGCGTTCCCTGTAACGGTCTGTCGTTCAGGGTCAGCAGGCTGTCGGGATAAGCTGTGAAAGGATCGAACCACAAGGTGTTGGACGCGCCGGGAAGACCGTCGGGCGAGAATATCATCAGTTCGTAAATACGATTCTTTGATTTTTCTATTTTCTGGAAATTGAAGGAGAAATAGGCGTTATCCCTGATCTGGTCTCCAGGAATCTCTATTTCGCGCACCGTTTTTTCACCATCGCATGAGTTCAGCCGGAATTGCAGTTTCTGGCGGTTGGTTCTCATGTAGGTTGCCGTAAAGAGGTCTATGCGGCATAAACCGTCCAGGGGAGATTTGAATTTCTGTTTGACGGCGACCTCACGCGTAATTTCTCCTGTAACATCGGCGCCTATGTCCTGGTTTATGCCCAATTTTAATCCCTGTCCTGCTGTTCCTTCAATGATAAGCTGAAACATTTCCGCATCGCTTCGACGTCTCAGGCGTTGAACGGCAGCTCTTTTCTTCAGTATGCGCGGCAGGTGAAACATGTTGTACCGGAATGCTTTTCTAACATGAGGCGCTGCATTGGTCCAGAATATTTTCAGCAGGCGTCGCCGGTTCTGTTTAAGGGTCGTGAGTTCGTAATTTTTCAGAACGGTCTGAAGCGCGTATCTCATTCCGAGAGAGTCGCGCCATTCCGAGTTTGTGTTGAAGTTTCCACGCCGATGGCGCACCAGCGATGACGGGATATGGAGAACTTTGTATCCCGCAATCCATGCCCTCAAACCCAGGTCTACGTCCTCGTTGTAAAACCAGTAATCCGCGTCCAATCCGCCTATTTTCCTGTAATGTTCAGAGCGCATTAAGAGCGATGCTCCGCACGCATAGGCGGAATGGAAAGGGGCGGAAGCTTCGGATTCCCGGAAGGGGCGGTCCGCATATCCGCCGGCCGCTGTCAATGGATCGAACTGAGCGCCGTCGTTTTCGATCAGTGTGCCGTCCCAGGTGAGTATCCGGCTGCCGCAGACAGCCGCATCAGGATTCGATCCCGCTGCATGAAGCAGGTTCTCCAGCCAGCCGGGTTCCGTCTTCGTATCGTTGTTCAGCAATACGAAATATTGCGCTCCTTCGGATACAGCCTTCTCTATGCCGATGTTATTACCGCGGGCGAATCCCAGATTCCTGCGGCTTTCAATAAGCATGATGCGGTCTTTCCAGCTTTTCAGATAATCAATGCTCCCGTCGACGGAAGCGTTGTCCACGACTAGAACGACGAAATCGGAAACATCCTGACGGAAAAGCGATTCAAGACAGTCAGGCAGACAATCCTCACCGTTGTAATTCAATATAATCACCCATGTTCGTAACGATTTCATAGTTAACGGCCGGATTGAAAAGACGCTTCCTTTCTCCCGCAAAGAAACGATATTCTTCATTTTTTGGTATGTCAATGCAGCATTTCCTGCTTTACAACACTGCCGGAAAGGAAACGCCAAGCGGATTCCTGAAAAGTGCAATTTCACACGGATAGGGTATTGACAAATGAATTCGACTGTTGGAGAATAGGATTCGGGCCGGAGTGGCGGAACTGGCAGACGCGCGGGACTCAAAATCCCGTGGTCCTTTGGGCTGTGTGGGTTCGATTCCCACCTCCGGCATTTTTTTTTACTTAAAAAACTGCAGCCAAGAACAGGCCGCCCCTGTTCTCAATATGAAGCGAGTAATGACGATGAAGTTCTGCAAGATTGCGTGGGCGGTTCCGGTTATGAAATGCATCTTTTCAACCATCCGATTTTTGCCCCATCCATCCCTTCCCTATTTTCAACCAGACGGGATGAAATGCCTTCATGGAAGGGGACTCCAGTAATTTTTAGCGCCGATTGAATGAAGCGGTTAAAATATCTTGTTCTTTGGGTATCGGTCATTTATGCGGCGCCTTGCATTATCCGTGTAAAAGCGGCGGATGATGCCGTTCCTCTGACGTCTCAAACTAAATCCGTACTTTTCCCTGGTTGGGGACAAATTTCCGAAGGCCATACATTAAAGGGTTTGACATTCATGACCTGTGAACTGGTTTCTATCGGACTGGCCATTCATTACGGCATGGAGGGCAGCGATTATTACGACCGTTACCGGAGAACGGACGATCCGAATGATGCTGAGCGTTTCCGGAACCTGACCGTTTTAAACGATAAAAGGAGGAACGCCGCCGTATTGTGCGGCATAGCCGTCTGGGGGCTGAATCTTCTGGACATCAACCTCGGAAAGCCGAAACCGGCAAGCTTTTCCGTTCAATCAACGGGAAGAGCTTTTCGATTAGATTCTTTTTCGGCGCTGCCCCATCCTTCGGGTATATTTTTTTCTTTGTCCTTCAGTTTAGAGATTTAGGTTTATTTTATTCCTCTCTGATGATATAAGGGAATGACAAAATATTTTTCGACTTGCGAGGACGCTGATGAAAAAACTGATAATCAGGGAGCCCAACGGAAACCGTCGTTCAGTAATATTTTCCGGTCCCAAGCTGACGATCGGCAGGGATGATACTAATGATGTGGTATTGCTCGATCCGCAGGTATCCCGGCGTCATGCTGCGGTTTATATGGAAAACGGCGGTTTTTCCATAATCGACCAGCGCAGTTCAAACGGAACGTTCGTGGATAATGAGAAGATCGTCGGGAAGCGTTTTTTAAGAGGCGATGAAACCATAAAGGTGGCGGATTACGTCATCAGTCTGGCAGTGGAAGATGCGGATGACGATACGAACGGTTTTCGAGGGTCCCGGGCAAAAGTTGAGTCTAAAGCTCAGGAGAATGCAATGAAGTCGCAGACGGTCCGGGTTCGAGCTGCTGAAGCGCCTAAATCCGCTCGCGGGGCAAGCCGTCCGGTCAAGCGAAATGAGGTAATGCCTGAAAAGAGAGGGGGGGGCAGGGGAGTAAAAGAGAAGTCAGAAAAACTGGACCTGAAGCGAGAAAACATTCTAATCGACATAAGGCGTGAGATACACGGGCGACTGCTTCAGTATATGGACCTCCGGAAGATGGATTTCAACAAGATGAAGGACCAGCGGTTGAAGAAGGACGTCAAGTCGTTGATGGACGAGATAATCCTGGAGCTTGACAATGAGATACCATCCTGGGTGGACAGGGAGATTCTGAGCAAGAATGTACTTGATGAAGCGTTGGGATTGGGACCTTTGGAGGATTATCTGGCAGACGACACTGTGACGGAGATAATGGTGAACAACAAGGATAAAATATACGTGGAGCGTCATGGAAGATTGGAAAAGGTGTCGCGGCGTTTTTCATCGGATGAAGCGGTGTTGTCGGTTATCGAACGGATTGTGGGTCCGATAGGGCGACGTATCGACGAGAGTTCTCCATATGTCGACGCGCGATTGAAGGACGGTTCCAGGGTCAACGCCATCATACCGCCCCTGGCTTTGACCGGACCGACCCTGACGATAAGAAAATTTTCCCGGGAACCTTTCAAGGTGAATGATTTAATATCGTTCGGTTCTTTGACGGGAGAGATGGCACAATTTCTGGAAGCATGCGTTCGGGCGCGGAAAAACGTAATCATTTCCGGCGGAACGGGATCGGGCAAGACGACGTTGCTGAATGTCGTTTCTTCTTACATTCCTGAGGGGGAGCGAATAGTAACGATAGAGGATGCGGCGGAATTGAAACTGCCGCAGGAGCATGTGGTTTCCCTGGAGGCGCGGCCTCCGAACATAGAGGGAAAGGGGGCCATCGTCATTCGGGACCTGGTTAAGAATTCGTTGAGGATGCGACCGGACCGCATAGTGGTGGGAGAATGTCGAGGAGGCGAGGCGCTGGATATGCTTCAGGCGATGAATACGGGGCACGACGGGTCCATAAGCACCATTCACGCCAATTCGCCTATAGACTCTTTGAACCGCCTGGAAACGATGGTGTTGATGTCGGGTATGGAATTGCCCAGCCGGGCGATCCGCGAGCAGATATCTGCAGCGATCAACATTATCGTTCAGACTGCACGGTACTCAGACGGCACCCGTAAAATTTCCCATATATCCGAGACGCTGGGTTTTGATGAACTGGGCCGCATCAAGGTCGTCGATCTTTTCCGTTTTTACCAGGAAGGTCTGGATGAAGAGGGCGGAGTTATTGGAACATATTCAGCCACAGGCATCGCCCCGACTTTCATTGACGAATTCCGGTCCAAGGGCATACCTTTCGATATGGAGATACTCAACAAAAAAACAGACAGAATCAAGGCGCAGGTCAACCGATCATGATTGAAAATATTCCTCTTGTCGTAAACGCCGTCGTTTTCGTTTCAGTCGTTCTGTTCATTACTGCAGGATGGAGCGTTTTTAGAAAAGGCTTCAAACGTTATGAAGAGAAATATCTCACCAGGACGGCTCAATCTCTGGATGAGATGTTTCTGGTATTCACTGCCGAACAGATTCTGTATTTGAACCTGTTATCCGTTTTCGTTTTCGGGGCTCTGATTTTTTTCATATCTGGAAGCTGGCAGTGGATGATCTTCGGCGCCCTGTTCGGATGGCTCCTTCCCAAGATGATCCTCAGGATAATAAAAAAGAAACGTCTGAAGAATTTCGAAGAGCAGCTCCTGACGGCTTTATCGACTCTTTCCAGTTCTCTGCGGGCCGGATTCAGCCTGGTCCAGGCCCTGGAAATGATCAGCCGTGAAATGAACCCCCCTATATCGCAGGAATTCGGGCTTATGCTGAGAGAAAACAAGCTGGGCGTGCATTTGGATAAGGCACTGCAGAACATGACCGAGAGGGTCAAATCCTCCAATCTTGATCTTATGATCACATCGATCATTATCGCCAGATCATCGGGAGGCAATTTAGCTGAAATTTTCGAACGCATTTCCAATACCATTCGGGAAATCAACCGCCTGGAAGGAAAGATAAACGCTCTAACCGCTCAGGGACGTTTGCAGGGCATCATAATAGGTTTGCTGCCCATCGTCCTGGGTTATATTATTTACCTTTTCGATCCTGAAATGATGATGCTTATGTTCAACGATCCCATAGGCTGGGGCATATTAGGCATCATAGTCATTTTTGAGGCGCTGGGAGTCTATTTTATTTGGCGCATTATTTCTATAGATATTTAAGGAAGGACGACGATGATTGATCTTCTGGTAGGCGATACGCGATCTTTACTTTTTTTGATAGCTATTTCTGCTTTCCTGTTCGGGAGTATTTTTCTGCTGGTGATATCATTCCGCCCGCGTCAACTGCTCCAGGAAATAGATTATGTTCCGGTAAGGTATCGGGGTCATCTCGGCCGTATCCGGGAAGATTTGAAGAAGAAGAATCCGTTATACCGGATTATGCTTCCTTTGATTTCTTTTCTCGGTTTTTTAATCGACAAGATACCCATGAAAAATTTAAAGAAAAAACTGGATAAAAAACTCATCATGGCCGGCAATCCCGGCGCTTTTTCTCCTTCTGAATATATGGCAGTCGTCATCATCGTGACCGTGGCTGTGCCGACAGCGGTTTATTTCATCATGCTTATGCTTTTCGGAAAGGCCCATCCCATAGCCATTTTCGCAGCCTGCCTACTGGGATTCATGTACACCATTATGTGGTTGAGCGACGCGGTTACGAAACGTTCCCGTTCCATCAACAGGTCCCTGCCGTATACTCTCGATCTGCTCACCCTCTCTATCGAAGCCGGACTTGATTTCATCGCAGCGGTGGAGAGGATCGTTACCAAAAAGAAAGAAAGGGGACCTTTGACGGAAGAACTGTTTCAAATGCTGCAGGAATTGAAAATGGGCAAAACCAGAAGAGAAGCTTTACGCGACATGAGCGCCCGGGTTAACCTGGAGAACCTTAATTCCGTGGTCAGCGCTCTGATACAGGCCGATCAGTTGGGATCGAGTCTAGGACCTGTATTGAGGATTCAATCGGAAATGCTTCGGTTGCGTCGTTCGCAGAGAGCGGAAAAACTTGCCATGGAAGCGCCCGTAAAAATGACTTTCCCATTGCTCCTGATATTCACCAGCGTTTTTCTTTTATTATTCGGGCCGATTATCATAAAATTCATCAGAGGAGGAATTTTCTAACGGAAATGAGAGCTAAACTGATCATTATTGAAGGAGCCAATCCGGGCGCTGATTTCACGCTTAATTATCCTCAAATTCGTATCGGCCGTTCCGTCGATTCTGAGATAATATTGAACGACAAGACCGTTTCCAGGGTTCATGCCGTCATCAGTCAGAGTGAGAACGGGTGGGAAATCAGAGACAACGACAGTCAAAACGGCACTTTCGTAGGCGATGAGAGAATCGAAGAGGCGCCGTTGGATGACGGAGACGAAATAAAGATCGGCGCCACAGTTTTTCAATTCCAGTTGATAAAAGAGAAGGGGGCTCGGAACTTATTCGGAGGCAAGGGCAAATCGGGCGATTTAGGCGAGAAATGGGGTAATGCGGACCAGAAGAGGAAGGGGCTGTTGCCTTCCCGACCGGTATTAATCACTTTTTTTCTTATATGTATTGTTCTGGCGCCTTTATTTATATGGAAAGAATTCATTGTGAAGCCGGAGGTTGATGCCAAGCCGCTGTTGTTGCCGTATCAGTTTTCGGTAGGATATATGCCGAAGGGGGACCAGGGTCACAGGAATCATGCGGAGTTGATTTTCAGCGCGGAAACGGAGGACCTGGAATTGTGGTTCAAGGTATGGGATGTGGACGATGAGGATGAGTTGGATATTCTTCTTAACGGTGAGAAGATAGCGGATGTGGAGACGACGGGTAGCGGCAACTGGAGCGGCGAGCGTCATATCCGTCTGCCTTCGGGATTAATCAACGTGGGAAGGGACAACTCGGTCGTTTTCGATAATTATTACAATCCGCCGAAGAGTCAATTCTGGGGAGTAAGCGATATACGTGTGGTGCCGGTTACTGCTTTCGAATGCAATACGGAAGCGGCGCAGGATGCTTATGAAGTGGGAAAAGCGCTTTTCGATTCATATAAAATACGACCGCGGAACCTGTTCGATTCGATGAAAAAACTCGAGGCTTCGCTGAACTATATGAAAAACTGTGGGGATAAACCTCCGTTTTACATTGAAGTTCAGGAGCTTCATCAGGAAGTAAAAAGCAAGTTGGATACGGAGATTAAGAATCTGTTTTTTACGGCGGCCAAGAATCGGCATTTGAAAAGATTCGATGAAGCGGAGACCGCTCTTTTGAAGATCATGGCGATGATTCCTTCGCCCAATTCGGAGGAGTACGTGCGCGCCAACCGGGAACTGATAAGGTTGAGGGGGACTATGCGCAAGTCAAGAAAGAAGGGCGGGAGTTCCGTATTGCCGTAAGTGGTCCGGAGGAATCAGGCCGGGAACGGTTTGAAGTTTTGAACAGACATTAAAAAAGGAGACAGGCGAAAGATCAATGGCGGGATTATTGTTTATATCAGATTCGCAGGATTCCAGAGAATATATAATCGAAAGCGACGCAACGAGCATAGGAAGCGACGAAGCGAATGCGCTGGTATTGAAGGGAGAAGGTGTCGCTCCTTTTCATTCCGAGATTCGGAAAGAAGACGCTCGATATATATTGCATGCCACCGACGAGGAAGCCTCTACTTACGTCAATGCTATCCGCACGGAAGAATGCGAATTGACGGACGGCGATCAGATACAGATCGGAGCGCACATATTCCTGTTTCAAAGCGAACTTGATAATGAAAAAGCAGGCGCCCCTCCAGCCAATGTTTTTGATGCTGAAAAGACTATCGCTCAATTGGACGACGCTCCTTTAGCGGAACCGCGCGGAAAACTGACGGTATTTCAGGCGGGTTCTCTGGTGAACGAATTGTATTTATATGACGAGCCTGTGTTTTTGGGGCGTGAGGATACGAACCAGCTTGTTCTGCCGGACAAGAATATCAGCCGCCGCCATGCCAAGGTGCTGCCCGTTGAAAGCGGTTATGCGGTGATTGATCTGGACAGCAGCAACGGTACCTTCGTCAACCGGCGACGGATATACGAAAGGACGGCGCTGGAATCGAACGATGAGATTCGTGTAGGTGGTTATGACGTTTTATTTCAAATGCTGGATCAGGCCGTTTCCGGAGAACGAACGGTGGTTGCGGATGAGGCGATTGAAGATGAAAATACGATTGCAGTTGAGACGGAAGAAGAGTTGCAGGCGGTTATTGAACGGCAGTATCCCAAACTGATCGTCATCAGCGAAAATAATTATGGTACCGAATACGAATTAAGAGAGTCTTTCATGACTATCGGCCGAGCAAGGGGAAACCATATCGTTATAGCCGACGATTCCATATCGCGGGAGCACGCTGCTTTAAGAATCTCCGGGGAAAAGGTCAAAGTCGATGATATGGGCAGTACGAACGGCATCCTGGTGAACGGGCAGCAGAAAGAATCGGCTGTGTTGAATCCGAATGATGTTCTGACTGTGGGAGATATACACCTCCAATATGCTGCCCCGGGCGCTGCTTTTCAGTTGCGGGATGCCGGGGATACAGTTGATCTGACTGATCAGGATAAAAGCCGGCGAAAAAAGAAACTTTCTTCAAGTATGCCGAAGCTCCTCATTTTCGCAGCGTTGATCGTAGTGGCTGCGGGTTTCATCGGGGCTGCTCTTTTTCGTTATATAGGAGGACCGTCCGGCGGATCGTCACGCAACACCAGCGGAAAAAGCGGCCTGTCCTTGAGTGAAAGTAAGAACGCGGTCATCGATCCTGAAGCCGCCAATATAAATCTTTATCAAACCATGACCCAGGGCCGGCAATTCCTGGACCAATATCAATGGAATGCTGCAATTCAGGAATTCGATAAGGTCCTGGCCGCACAACCGGATAATGCTGAAGCCGTTGAATTAAGGAATAACGCTGTCGCTGAAAAAGAATACCTTCAAAAACTCGATTTCGCCATCGCCAGGTTCGACAGCGGGCAGGATAACGCAGCCCGGGAACTGTTCGAAGTAATTCCTGAAAAAAGCGTCTATTATTCCAGGGCCCGGGAATACATCGAGAGCATGAATGAATCCGCTGCAGCAGAATATCTCGACAGCGGCCTGGCTTTGATGAGAAGAGGAAATTACGGGCAGGCCGTCAACCGTTTCGATGCCGCTCTCGATATTGATCCCGGCAATCAGGAAGCATTGAGCGCCAGGAGAAGAGCTCTTCAGGCATTGAACGCTCCCCAAATCGAAAAACCCAAACGCGATCCCGGCGCGCTCAGAAGAAAAGCGGAGGCGCTTGTCGATCAAGCCATAAACGCTTATGTTGAAGGAGAACCTGAAAAAGCGGAAAACCGCCTTAACGGAGTCATGGCCCTGGACCTGAATCCCGGCGATCAAATCGTCAGAGAAGCCCAGACGCTATTGAGCAGAATTAAACAGGTCAAATCACATTTTCAGGCCGGAAAAAACGCTTTTCAGCGGAATGAAAATGAAAAAGGCCTGAACGATTACCTGAACGTAATAGAAATAGACAGGCAAATCACCGATAAGAAAAACAGCTACTATTATACGGAAGTTAAAGGAACCGCTGTTGAAGAATTGTTGAATCAGGGTCGCGCATATGAAGATTCTCAACAATTCTGCAAGGCGTTCAGAAATTACCGGGAAATCTTAAAAATCGATCCGGACAACTGGAAGGCCGAGAAATATATTGAAGCCATCGAGAAGAAAGCGATTGACATCTACAGGGTCGGTTATAGTCAGCAGGATTTCAATCCGCGTCTCACAGCTAGCCGGTATAAGGAAGTTATGAATCTGCTGTGCCCCGAACACGAATATTATAAAAAGGCGCAGCAGGGTATCGAAGAAATTATGAACAGGTGACGAGCGGAGCTTCCGTCGCAGGTTTGAAAAGTCAAGAGGCCGGCATTATGAGTGAAAAAATCGACAGCATCAAACTCATGAAAATGAGCAATATTTTATTGATTTTATTGATTTTGGTTATTTCGGCATGCAGGCATAAGACTCCCGGTCCTTATGATGGGGAAGGCATGGCCCCGGATGAAAAAGAACTCGTTAAAGAAGTTACCGATAATCCTGACGACTATGAAGCTCATTACAGGCTGGGCTGTTTTTATATGGATAACGGTCGCCCGACAGACGCGATAGAAGAATTCAACGCGGCGCTCTTTTTGAATCCGAATTCATTCAAATCCTGGTTCAGGTTGGGTTATGCCAAAATGCTTCAGTCCCGTTTTTACGATGCCGTCATGCCCCTGGAAAATGCTGTCGCCCTGTCGCCCGATTCCACAATAGCCCGAAATAATCTGGGTTACGTATACATCCAGATTGGAGAATTCGGTAAGGCGGAAGATCAGTTTAATGCTGTATTGAGCATAGAACCCGATTCTCCGGAAGCTCACAGGAATTTGGCCGTCATCTATACGCACTTCAATAAAAACCTGGAAAAAGCGCTTCATCACAACCGGGAATTCGTTAAACTTGCCCCCGACGATCCTAGGACTCCCAGGCTGAAACAGTGGATTCTGTCAAAGGAAAAACTTGTGGAGGAACCTCCAGAACCTTATTCCGGAGAGCCGTCCGAAGCTGCAGAGCAGCAGATGGCTTTGGCGTCCAAACATTACGCCGACGGCCTGGATGCTCTGAAGGCAGGGCGTGACAGAGATGCTTACCGTTATTTTATGATGGCCCTGGCTGAGAATCCCTGGCATGAAGAAGCAAACTATAAAATGGCTGAATTTTATGCGTCCAAAAATCCGCCTGCTCCTGCTGCAGCCTTGCAATGCATCCGCAGAGCGTTGACTATGGCTCCCGATTCCGAAAGATACAAAGAATTGGAAGAGAAAATACTGGAACTGGTAGAAGAAAAAGCGGCAAAAAGCAAATCGAATTAAATCATAACACCTGTTGCAGGAAAGTATAAAAACATTTTTTGACTCTAAGTCCGATACGCATGAAACGGAGGATGCGTTCATCGGGGATTTCTTTCCGATAAATTTTGCTTGACAGTATTTTTTCTTTTATCTATATTGTGCAATTCGACATCACTGGAACAGATGTCGGTAAAGGAGCGAGCGAGGTATGAAAACCTATACGGCAAAGAAGGAAGAAATACAGCGACAATGGTTCGTTATCGATGCTTCAAGCGTTCCGTTGGGACGTTTGGCTTCTATGGCGGCCTACATTCTTCGCGGAAAGCACAAACCTGAATATACGCCTCACATCGATACAGGCGACCATGTAATAGTTACAAATTCGGAGAAGGTGAAGATCACCGGAAAGAAACTTAGCGATAAATTTTATTATCGTCATACAGGATATCCGGGCGGCATCCGTAAAAAACATTTGGGACTTTTGATGGAGGAAAGCCCTGAAAAAGTAGTCAAGAATGCAGTACGAGGCATGCTTCCCAAAAATATTTTAGGACGAAATATGCTGAAAAAATTGAAGGTATATAAAGGATCGGAGCATCCGCATGCCGCTCAGAAACCCATTCCTGTCGATTACGATCAAAAGCGAATGAATTTGGGAATGGAAGACAAGGAGGAATAATCGCGTGGACAGGACCGACAGATACTATGGAACGGGACGAAGGAAATCGTCCGTCGCTCGAGTATGGTTAAAGCCCGGAACAGGGCGTATGCTTATCAATAACCGTGATGCTGATAATTATTTCCCGCGAGAAACGCTTCGCATGATCATTTCTTATCCTTTTGAGTTGACTCAGACGGTAGGAAAATTCGATTTGCAGGTGAACGTTAACGGCGGCGGCGATTCCGGTCAGGCCGGCGCTATACGTCACGGCATTTCGCGGGCGTTGCTCAATTACAACAACGGATTCCGCTCTATACTGAAAAAGAATGGTCTTTTGACGAGAGACCCGCGAGCTGTGGAACGGAAAAAATACGGTCAGCGGGGAGCTCGGGCGAGATTCCAGTTTTCCAAACGATAAATTTATCGGACAATTCTTTCCGAATTTGTCGGCAAAAGAGTTGTCCTTTTTCTTATTTCACAAATTCGCCGTCCCGCGAAACGGTGCTTGAACGGAGCGAGAGGCGCGGAGCCAGGCGGCGGGTTGAGGTATTAACCGTGCATCAGGAGGAAACTCTATGGCTCTTGTGACAATGCGGCAATTGTTGGAGACGGGAGTCCATTTCGGTCATCAGACCAAACGATGGAACCCCCGAATGAAACCCTATATTTTTGGGGAACGAAATGGAATCTATATTATTGATCTCCAGCAAACCATGCAGAAATTCAAAGCCGCATATAATTTCATCAGGGAAACCTCTGCAAACGGAGGAAATCTTTTATTCATCGGGACAAAAAAGCAGGCACAGAGCGCCGTACAGGAAGAGGCGTTACGGTGCGGAATGTATTACGTCAATCAGAGATGGTTGGGCGGCATGTTGACCAATTTCACCACTATCAGGCGATCGGTCAATAAATTGAAGAAGCTCGAAGAGATGAAAAACGAAGGCGGCTATGAAAAGCTGACGAAGAAGGAAGCGATGCGCTTTGAGAAGGAGCGGTTGAAGCTGGAGCGGAATTTAAGCGGTATAAGGGATATGAATTCGTTGCCTGCCGCCGTGTTTATCATTGATCCTAAAAGAGAGAAAATTGCGGTTAGAGAAGCCATAAAACTGAATTTGCCTATTGTCGCCATTTTGGACACCAATTGCGATCCTACCGAAATTACCTATCCCATTCCGGGAAATGACGACGCTATAAGGGCTATTCGACTCATTACTTCAAAAATGGCCGACGCAATACTCGAAGGAAATTCGATTAGACAGAGCCAATTGAGTACGGATGAGGAAATTGAAAAGAAGAGGCCTGCTGTTTCTGTTTCGGAAAAGGAAGACAGGGAAGCGGCGCAAAAGCCTGGGAAACCTGAAGCGCCTGAAGAAGTGAAAGAGCCTGAACCTGCAGCGGAACCGGCTGCTGCTGCTGAACAAGCTGAACAAGCGTCGGTAAAAGCTGAAGAGGATGTCGCAGGGGTTCCTGAAGAGGAAAGCTCAGAGGACGTGGAGGTTAAAGCGGAAGAGCCTGAAGAAGATGTTGAAAATAAAGTAGAGAAAACTGAAGGCGAAGCTGAAGAGCCGGTTGAAATAACGGAAGAAGTCGAAGCTCCGGCGGCTGAGGAAGAAGAAGAGGATTCTTCAGAAGAAAAAACCGAATAAACCTGAATTCTATCTTCGACTGATTGAAGCAAAGAAGCATTTGACGCTGAAATTTGTCGTCTGAAAGCAAAGAAGCAACAGGAAAAATAATAAGGAGAAGATAATGGAAATAAATGCGAAAATGGTTAAGGAACTGAGGGAGAAAACCGGCATTGGCATAATGAAATGTAAGGAAGCTCTCAAAGAGTCTTCCGGCGATATGGAAAAAGCGATTGAATATTTAAGGAAAAAGGGTCTTTCTGATGCGTCCAAGCGCATGGGCAGAAGCGTGAAAGAAGGAAAGATCGATGCATACATACATTTCGGCGGCAAGGTCGGCGCTATGGCAGAACTATACTGCGAATCCGATTTCGTCGCTAAAACGGAAGACTTCCAGCAATTACTGAAAGACATCCTTATGCAGATAGCCTCTGAAAATCCCTTATACCTGCAACCGGAGGATATACCGGAAGAAGTGCTTGAGAAAGAAAAGGAAATCTATAAAGCGCAGATGGCGGACAGCGGCAAACCGGACCATATCCTGGATAAAATCGCTGAGGGCAAGTTAAAGAAGTTTTATCAGCAGGTCTGTTTACTGGATCAACCTTTCATAAAAGATAATGATGTGACTATCCGTGAACTGATCAAGGGCAAAATCGCCAAAATAGGCGAAAACATCAAGGTCGGTCGATTCGCCCGGTTCAGGATCGGAGAGGAGAGCTGATACTTTGTGAAGAGAAATACCGGACGTTTTAAAAGGATTCTCTTGAAAATAAGCGGAGAAGCTGTTTTTTCAGAGGGAGCGTCCGGTATTTCTTCTTCGGGTTTTAAATCCCTGATTGAAGAATTAAAACGGTTAGTAGACAGGCAATATGAGGTAGCCGTGGTTCTGGGCGCCGGCAATATTTTTCGCGGCGCGGAAATGCGACAGGAGGGACTTCTGTCACGTGTTACGGCCGATCAGATCGGAATGCTCGGAACAGTCATCAACGGATTGGCATTCAGGGATATTCTCAAGCGGTTCGGCATTCCTGCAATTATTCAATCTGCGGTTGAAATAACGGGAATAGTCTATCCGATTGATCATTCTGCAGCCGACGATTTTTTGAGTTCCGGCGGGATCGTTTTATTCGTCGGCGGAACCGGGAATCCTTTTTTTTCAACCGATACAGCAGCAGCGGTAAGGGCTCTGGAAATTAACGCGGATGCATTGTTTAAAGCGACTAAAGTCGACGGCGTTTATTCGCACGATCCGGTTGAACGGAAAGAAGCGGAATTTTATCCGGAGATAACTTGCGACGAATATATAAAAAAGGGCTTAAAAGTCATGGATACTGCCGCCGTAGCGCTTTGCGGGGAAAACAACCTGCCTGCGGCGATTTTCAATATAAATGTTGAAGGAAGCATTACCCGAATCCTTAATGGAGAAAAAACAGGATCAATCATTACACCGTAAAGGAGTATCCCATGTTGAAAGAAATATATGAAGAAATGGAACTCGAAGCGGAAGACACTTTGGAACATATCAAAAGGGAATATAACGGCATCAGAACAGGACGGGCTTCAACTTCCCTTCTTGATGCCATAAAGGTGGATTATTACGGTTCATCAATGCCGATCAAGCAGACGGCATCCGTATCAACGCCCGAAAGCAACCTCATAGTGATTCAGCCCTGGGACGCCTCGATTACTTCTGAAATTGAAAAAGCCATCTTGAAGTCTGATCTGGGCATTACCCCGCAATCAGACGGAAAAATCATTCGACTCGTTATTCCGCCCTTGACCGAAGAGCGACGTATACAACTGGCGAAACTGGTGAAAAAAATCGCTGAAGAAAGCAGAATTTCTATACGGAACGTCAGAAGAGATAAAAATGATGAAATAAAAAAGCTTCTGAAGGATAAGGAAATCAGCGAGGACGATGCTCACAAAGGCTATGATAAAATTCAGGAAATAACCGATGAATACATCAAAAAAGTCGATGAAATGATGGAAAAAAAGGAAAAGGAAGTTCTGGAATCATAACTCAGAGGCTTATGATACCTTCAAGGTTGATTTAATTTATGCAATCACTGCGGCTGAAAGCATGCTTCATCATTTTTTCTGCAAGCGCTATTATTTTTCTGTATTGGCGCATTGCTTGCGATTGAGCAAGTTCAGGTCGAATGGCGTTTCTTCGCCGGCAACAAGCGATAAATTTTCATGAGTAAAAAGAACAGGGATTATAATGAATTGGATGCTGAGAATATGCCCGGGCATATCGGCATAATCATGGACGGCAACGGCAGATGGGCCAGAAAAAGGGGTATGCCCAGAAAAGCGGGGCATATTGCGGGCGTCAAGACTGTTAAAAAAATAGTTGAGGAGGCTGTAAGGCTGAAAATCAAATATTTGACGCTTTATACATTCTCCAAGGAGAACTGGAAGCGACCAAGAACGGAAGTTTCAGCGCTGATGAATCTGCTGTACGAACAACTGATCAAACAGAAGAAACTCATTTTAGATAACCGGATAAAATTCAAAATACTGGGTGAAACGACCGGTCTGCCGGACAAGGTTCGACAAAAAATACAGGAAATGATCGAAACGACGAAAAATTTTGATCGTATGACGTTGAATCTTGCTCTCAATTATGGAAGTCGCCAGGAAATTATGGATGGAATCAAAAAGCTCTGCCGGGAGTGCCTGGACAGCGGCAGGAATCCTGATGAGTTGAAGGAAGAGTCGTTTTCAGAGTATCTTTATACTTCGGGGCAACCGGACCCTGATTTGATCATCAGGACGAGCGGAGAATATCGCATCAGCAATTTTTTATTGTGGCAGGCTGCTTATTCAGAGTTCTATTTTACTTCGACCTACTGGCCGGATTTTAATGAAAGGGAATTAAGAAAGGCCATTCAAGATTTTCAGAAACGATTACGCCGGTTCGGGGGCGTTGATTCAAAAGGAAACAAACAATGATAAAGCGCTATTTAACGGCCGCGGTTTTAATTCCTGTTATGGTATATCTTCTGGAATACCGCAGCCCGATATATTTTAATGTTTTTGTTTTTGCAGCAATGATAGCGGCGTTGATCGAATACGCCGGTATTATGAAAAAAAAATCAGGTACTGTTGATTTCCTGCCGTTAATCACAGCCGGAGCCTTTTCAGCGGGCATTATCACCTTTGGAGGCGGACCCCATGTAATCGTATCGGGCGTTGCCTGGTTTCTTCCGCTGCTCATCGTTTCTTTCTGGGCCTTGTTTTCACGCCGGGAACCTGAAAAGAAAATGATTACGATCGCTCATAATTTTTTCCCTTCGGTTTTTATCTGTGTGACGGTCGGGCACATCTGCCTTCTGAGAAAATTGGGCCTGGGCGGAGATTTGCTCAACAGGGCAATTGATTACCAGGAATTCAGCCGGGACATTTTATTTTATCTCTTCGCTGTCGTCTGGCTTGCTGACACGGCCGCGTATCATATCGGGAAAACCTACGGAAAGCATAAACTAGCGCCTGTTCTAAGTCCTAAAAAGACGGTTGAAGGCTTCTTCGCGGGTATCGCCGGAGGAATAATCGTTTCCTTTGCGTTCAGTTGGTGGCTGGGTATGGAGATAGCCATGATTCACCGGTTGATATTGGGAATTGCTTTACCTTTATTCGGGCTGTTCGGGGATTTGACTGAATCAGTTTTTAAAAGAGGAGTCAAAATTAAAGACTCCAGTTCTCTTATTCCCGGTCACGGCGGGATGTTCGACCGTCTCGACAGTGCGTACTTTACGGCTCCCTTTTTGTATTATTACTGCCGCTTAATTCTTAATGTCTGATATTCAAGGATAGCGTTTTGAAAAATTTATGCATTCTTGGCTCCACAGGCTCCATAGGTCTTAATACGCTGGAAATAGTCAGGAATCATTCCGATCTTTATAATGTTGCGGCTCTTGCCGTTGGCTCCAACATAGCGGAGCTGGAAAAACAGATACGTGAGTTCCGTCCGGTTATGGCGGCAGTGGGCGACGCGCGGGCTGCCGCTGATTTGAGCAACAGGGTCGACGATTTGCCGGTAAGAATATTTAAAGGAACAGACGGTATCGTCGATATGGTGGAGGCATGTGTAGAGGTTGATGTTGTAGTTTCCGCAATAGTGGGAAGCGCGGGGATGTTGCCGACTATAAAGGCTCTGGAATGCGACAAAAGGGTTGCTCTGGCCAATAAGGAAACCCTGGTGGCGGCGGGCGAACTGGTCATGAATATTGTCAGAAAACAACAGAAAGGCAATATTATTCCCGTCGACAGCGAACACAGCGCCGTATTCCAGTGTATTCAGGGAGAAAAATTAAATACGGTCGAAAAAATCATATTGACGGCTTCCGGAGGTCCCTTCAGCCTGAAATCCGAAGTAAATCTTGAGGATGTGACGCCGGAACAGGCTCTTGAGCATCCCAACTGGGATATGGGTTCCAAAATAACCATTGATTCGGCTACTCTGATTAACAAGGGACTGGAAATAATTGAAGCGTGCCGTTTATTCGATATGCCCCCCGACAGAATAGAGGCCGTTATACACCCTCAGAGCATAATTCATTCCATGGCGGCATTTCACGACGGGTCCGTCATAGCTCAGATGGGTCTGCCGGACATGAAGCTCCCCATTTTGTATGCGCTGGCCTATCCGGAAAGAATCAAAACGGGTTTTAAAAGAATGGACCTGTTTGAAATTTCGAAACTGGAATTTTTCCCGGTCGACAGAAAACGATTTCCGGGGCTGGACCTCTGCATCAGCGCAGCGGAAACAGGCGGAACGGCTCCGGCAGCGCTCAACGCCGCCGACGAAATAGCCGTGGCCTCATTTCTCAACCGTGAAATCAGATTTATGGATATCCCTGTCGTGATCGAACATGTTCTGGACAATATTCGGCATTATCCCCTGGAATCGCCGGAACAGGTTCTGGATATCGACAGAGAAGCCAGGCGCAAAGCCGGAGAAATAATAAAATCATTGAAAATCGACACATGAGCTCAAAGCGATTGAATCGATACCGGGTGATCTTCGGCCGGGTATGATAAAACAGGAAATATTGCATAAAAACAGCATTTTGAACGTAAAATATGGATGCCATAGAGAGAAAAAAGACCAAACCGGTCAAAGTGGGCAATTTACACATCGGTTATCCCTATCCCGTCATTGTCCAATCAATGACAAACACGCCCACGGAAGATGTTGAAAAAACGATCGCTCAAATTCATGAACTTCAGAAGGCCGGCTGTGAACTCGTCAGAGTCGCAGTTCCCACCATGAGAGCAGCGCGCAGCCTGAGTGAGATTATCGCTTCGATCGATATACCTTTGGTTGCAGACATTCATTTCAACTATAAACTGGCGCTGGAAGCGGTCAGTCAGGGTGTTCATAAATTGCGGCTGAATCCGGGAAACATTGAATCCAAGGAACACGTCAGGGCAGTAGCTGAAGCGGCAAACGACCGTTCGATTCCTATCAGGATCGGCGTTAATGCCGGATCGCTGCCCCGGGATATCATGGATAAATATGGAGGTCCCGTGCCGGAAGCCATGGTTGAAGCTTTACTCAGACACGTCAGGTTGCTGGAAGGTATGGAGTTTTTCAATATCGTGGTATCGCTGAAATCATCGGATGTAATAACGACCGTCAGGGCTAACAGGTTGCTGGCGGAACAATGCCTCTATCCTATTCACCTGGGAATCACAGAAGCCGGACCGCCACAGACCGGCATCGTCAAATCCGCTGTGGGAATCGGGATTCTGCTCCATGAAGGAATTGGAGACACCATCAGGGTTTCTTTAACCGGCAATCCCGCAGCAGAATTGCCTGCAGCCTGGGAAATACTTAAAAGCCTGGGTATCAGGCAAAGAGGTATCGAGCTGATATCATGCCCTACCTGCGGGCGATGCCGTATCGACATGGAATGCGTTATCTCCCGATTACTGAAAAGAATGCCCGCTGAATGCAGAAATATTAAAGTCGCTGTCATGGGTTGCGTCGTCAACGGCCCGGGGGAAGCCAAAGAAGCCGATGTGGGAATCGCAGGCGGTAAAAATTGCGCTTTTCTCTTTAAAAAAGGTAAGGTTCTCGGCAAAATCGATGAAAATCAAATCGTTGATGCCCTTATACGCGAAATTGAAAAGATGAATGCCGGATGATCAAGAGTTTCATGCAGTAATTACAGACCTGTTTGAACCGGCTGACTATCACGCCGCTCGTATTTTTATTGGGAACGACAAAAAAAACGGCGCAATACATTCTCCCATTTACAAAGGCATAGTTTTAGACGCACTCGTTACAAGAATTCAGCCGGGATCGGTATCGAAATAGAAGCAAATAGTGCCGGGAGCTTTACGCAAAAAAAAAACGGATGTTTATCAGGCGATGATGAAGCATTTTGGGTTTAATTGCACTGTGAGTAATTGAGTGACAATGCCTTTGCTTTTTTTTGAATATTTTGACACAGTGCACAATTATCAGTATTTGATGAAGAGATGGCCTTTTATGCGAGGCTGCTTAGCTTTTTTTGAGACTGCTTGCGTTTCATTTATAATATGGTTTTTCGGTGAAAAAAACGAAAAGTAATATTTTATGACGGAGGAGAGGATGAAAAAATTATCGACGTTTTTTGTTTTTCTAGGCGTATTATTGACTGCCGCATTCGTGCATGCGGCAATACCTCAAACGGTTAACTACCAGGGATATCTGACTGATGCCGACGGCCTGGCGCTTAACGGCGCTTTTTCCATGGAATTCCAGATTTATGATGCGGAGATTGAGGGAACGCTTCTGTGGTCAGAGCAGCAAACGGAGGTGGCGGTTGATTCCGGATTATTTCATGTGCTGCTGGGTGATGCCGTCCCGATAGATTTGACGTTTGACGAACCATATTGGCTGGAGATCATAGTGGAAGGCGAACCTTTATATCCCCGGCAAGCGTTGACGAGCGTGGGCCAGGCATTTAAAGCGGCTGATGCGGATGATGTTTACGGTAGAGACATTAATCCCGGCAGTATCTCCATTGAAGAATACGGACTAGTAATTGACGAAACAGGACAATGGGTAGGCGATCCCACCGGTTTAACGGGTCCGCAGGGCGACACCGGTCCGACAGGCCCTCAAGGCGACACAGGTCCGATAGGCCCTCAAGGCGAAACCGGCCCGATAGGTCCCCAAGGCGAAACCGGTCCGGTAGGTTCTCAAGGCGATACCGGCCCGATAGGTCCTCAAGGCGACACCGGTCCGATAGGCCCTCAAGGTGATACCGGTCCGATAGGTCCCCAAGGCGATACCGGTCCGATAGGCCCTCAAGGCGACACCGGTCCAGTAGGTCCTCAAGGCGACACCGGTCCGATAGGCCCTCAAGGCGACACCGGTCCGATAGGTCCCCAAGGTGAAACCGGCCCAATGGGCCTCCAGGGTGATACTGGTCCGATTGGTCCCCAAGGCGACACCGGTCCGATAGGTCCTCAAGGCGATACCGGCCCAATAGGTCCCCAAGGTGACACCGGTCCAATGGGACTTCAGGGTGATACTGGTCCGATTGGTCCCCAAGGCGACACCGGTCCGATAGGTCCTCAAGGCGATACCGGCCCAATAGGTCCCCAAGGCGATACCGGCCCAATAGGTCTCCAAGGTGAAACCGGCCCAATGGGCCTCCAGGGTGAAACCGGCCCGATAGGCCCTCAAGGCGAAACCGGCCCAATGGGACTCCAGGGTGAAACCGGCCCGATGGGCCCGCAAGGCGATACGGGTCCTCAAGGTCCGCAGGGTCCGCCAGGTCCGCAAGGTTTGACGGGTCCGCAGGGTCCCACCGGTCCGCAAGGAATGCAAGGCGACCAGGGACCTATAGGTCCACAGGGGCCGACGGGGCCACAAGGCGAACAGGGCCCGACTGGTCCCCAGGGTCCGCAAGGACCGACAGGTCCGGTTGCAGGTTCAGACAATCAAATGATCTACAATGACAACGGAAGCGCCGGCGGCGCCGAAATCTATTATGACGACGCGACCGGTAACCTGGGCATAGGGACAAACGATCCCCAAACAGCGCTTCATGTAGAAGGCGTAATATATAACCCTGCTAAATCTTTTTCTTTTTATCTGCGTGACGATACGCGTCTGGGACTGCAGTATGAAGGGGCCCAGACGAACGGACAGTTTATCGTCGATTGGATTTTTTCCGAAGATTTCATTACCGATACAGGATGTGATCCGTCGGTCGATATTATATGGATGTATAAGAACGGCCATTGGTATGCTTCTGACGGACCCGGCGGAGGACCTGACGATATAGGTTCCGGGACCGTCATAGACAACGGCGACACTTTCTATGTGTTTTTATCCTCTTCCAGCAGTTGCTACGGTCTCATACACTGGCCTGGTTCTTACAGTCTGGGATACGGATGGCAGGATATTATCGTCAGAGACGTCAGCGCATACGATATTTCAGCCGACGGTAATGTCGGCGTCGGTTATGCGGCGGGCGGCGGCGCCGAATTAGCCGTTGACGGCAATGTCGCCATCGGAACAAACAGCGCATCCAATCCCATAACTATGGGCGGAGGAGCCTACTGCACCGGTTCTGCCTGGGTGAATTCCTCCTCCCGGGAATACAAGCAAAATATTCAGGAATTACCTTTAAACAAGGCATTACAGGCATTGCCGGAACTAAAACCGGTCACATTCAACTACAAAAATGATCCGGAAGAACAATGGACTGGCTTTATCTCAGAAGAACTGCCGGAACTCGCTCAAGTCCATGAAGGAAAAGGCGCCAGCGCTCTCGACATCGTCGCCATTCTGACGAGAATCGTGCAGGACCAGCAGAAACGTCTTGAAGAACAACAGGCATTGCTGGAACGACAAACGAAAGAAATAGAGGAACTGAAATCCAGGTTGAAACCTTGAATGGAATAAGTCAGCGTCTTTCCGGGAAGTTCATGTAACCGGAATATCCGTTGACGGTCCGGCGCTTTTTAATGATGGGGAGCTTGCTCAAAAGGCAAGTCATAATATATATCCGAAGAGACAAAAGAAATATTTTATGATGGAGGAAAAGATGAAAAAATTATCGATGTTTTATGTTTTTCTAACCGTATCATTGGCTGCCGCATTCGTGCATGCAGCAATACCTCAAACGGTTAACTACCAGGGATATCTGACTGATGCCGACGGCTTGCCGCTTAACGGCGCTTTTTCCATGGAATTTCAGATTTATGATGCGGAGATTGAGGGTGCGCTGCTGTGGTCGGAGCAACAAACGGAGGTGGCGGTTGATTCCGGATTATTCCATGTGTTGCTGGGTGATGCCGTCCCGATAGATTTGACGTTTGACGAACCATATTGGCTGGAGATCATAGTGGAAGGCGAACCGCTGGCTCCCCGGCAAGCTCTGACGAGTGTAGGACAGGCGTTCAAAGCGGCTGATGCGGATGATGTTTACGGTAGAGACATTAATCCCGGCAGCATCTCTATCGAGAATTACGGTTTAGTGGTCGACGAAACAGGACAATGGGTGGGCGATCCCACCGGTTTAACGGGTCCGCAGGGCGAAACCGGTCCGATGGGCCCCCAAGGCGAAACCGGTCCAATAGGTCCTCAAGGCGACACCGGTCCAATAGGTTCGCAGGGCGAAACCGGTCCAATAGGTCCTCAAGGCGAAACCGGTCCAATAGGTCCTCAAGGCGACACCGGTCCAATAGGTCCTCAAGGCGATACCGGTCCAATAGGTTCGCAGGGCGAAACCGGTCCGATGGGCCCCCAAGGCGAAACCGGTCCAATAGGTCCTCAAGGCGAAACCGGTCCAATAGGTCCTCAAGGCGATACCGGCCCAATAGGTCTACAGGGCGAAACCGGTCCGATAGGTCCGCAGGGCGAAACCGGTCCGATAGGTCCTCAAGGCGATACCGGCCCGATAGGCCCACAAGGCGAAACCGGCCCGACGGGACTCCAGGGTGAAACCGGCCCGATAGGCCCACAAGGCGAAACCGGCCCGACGGGACTCCAGGGTGAAACCGGCCCGATAGGCCCTCAAGGCGAAACTGGCCCGGTAGGCCTGCGAGGTGATACCGGCCCAATGGGGCCGCAAGGCCATACGGGTCCTCAAGGTCCTCAAGGTCCGCTTGGTCCGCAGGGTCCGACCGGCCCTCAGGGCATTCAAGGCAACCAGGGACCTATGGGTCCGACCGGTCCTCAAGGCGACCAGGGCCCGACCGGTCCCCAGGGACCTCAAGGTCCGACCGGCCCGGTTGCAGGTTCGGACAAGCAAATGATTTATAACGACAATGGGAGCGCCGGCGGCGCTGAAGTCTATTATGATGATACGACCGGCAACCTGGGCATAGGTACCGGTTCCCCCCAGACAGCGCTTCATGTCGAAGGCGTAATATACAATCCTGATAAAGCCTTTTCCTTCTGGCTGAAAGACGATATGCATCTGGGACTTCAGTACGAAGGACCCCAGACCAACGGACAGATCATTGCCGATTGGATTCTATCCGAAGATTTCATAACCGATACCGGCTGTGATCCGTCGGTTGATAAAATATGGTTTTATAGGGACGGCGTCTGGTATGCCGCTGACGGACCCGGAGGAGGAAGCGATACCCTCAATTCCAGCGTTACCATCTATAATAATGATACTTTTTTTGTCCTTCTGAATTCGTCCAGTAATTGCTACGGTTTGGTTCATTGGCCCGGTTCTCTTTCTTTGGGTTACGCCTGGCAGGATATTCATGTGGCGGATATCAGCGCCACTGACATTTTTTCAAGCACAATGGGGGTAGGCCTCACTCCGACAGGCGATGCCAAATTAGCCGTTAACGGTAATGTCGCCATCGGAACAAGCAGCGCATCCAATCCCATAACCATGAATGGAGGCGCCTACTGCACAGGTTCTTCCTGGGTGGATGCATCCTCCAGAGAATACAAGGAAAATATACAGGAATTACCGTTGAAAGAAGCATTGAAGGCATTGCAGGAATTTAAACCGGTCAAATTCAACTACAAAAATGATCCGGATGAACAATGGACTGGATTTATCGCCGAGGAACTACCGGAACTCGCTCAAGTCCACCAGGGAAAAGGCGCCAGCGCTCTCGATATCGTCTCCATTCTGACCAGAATCATGCAGGACCAGCAGAAACGCCTTCAAGAACAACAGGCTTTACTTGAAAAACAACAGGCATTGCTCGAAAGACATTCGAAAGAAATAGAGGCGCTGAAAATTCAGTTGAAACCATAATAAGCTATCTCAAATCATTTCTCTCTCAAGAAAGGGCCTCATACATCTAAATTTTCCAGGAATGCCGGCGTATATTTAAACGCTTTCTTATCCAGAAACTCGATCAAACGGTTCAACCGGTCTGATTTTTCAATAACGGCATTATTCCTGTAAAGACACGTTCCCGGCAATATCTGTGCAGGATTGACCTGGGCTATTTTGGGTATGAAAGCTTGGTTGCGGCTTAAAAATTCGAGGGTTTCACAGAAGTTTTCCTCGCTTTCTCCGGGATAATCCGTTATCAGGCTGATTTCACAGTGCAACCCAGCCTGTTTCAATTTTTTCAGAAGTCCTGACGCTGTTTCTGAATCGAAGCCCTTGTTCATGAATTTTAACGTTCTGTCGGAGCCGCTTTCGAGTCCTATGAAAACGTTATAACAGCCGCTTTTTTTCATTTTTTGAAAGAGTTCCAGCGTCATATTCCTTCTAATCATCAACTGACCTTCCCATTTCAGTCGGATATCACGGCGTATTATAAGATCGCAGAAGCGTTCGAGTTTATCCGGATCGCCGTTTATCAGGGAATCGTGAAAAACAAAGTTTCTCGCATCATATTTTCGTTGCAGTCCCTCTATTTCTTCAATCACATTTTCAGGCGTTCGCATACGGAAACGGGAAGAAAGCAGTCGTTCCGAACAAAAAGAACAGCGACGCAGACATCCTCGACTGAAAAGGATCGAAAATGTTTTCTGTTGCAGATAGTCCGACAAGGGGAAATCAAGGTATTGAGGATAGGGCGCATGATCGAGGTTTTTATGTTCCTGATGAGAAATGAAGCGTTGGTTCGCCTCTGATTTCAGTATCGCCTCAAGCGGCTTTTCTCCTTCGCCGGCGACGATGTGACTGATATGTTCGTAGGCCGCTAATGCTGATTCACTTTTATAATCATTCGCATCGAAAAGTATTTGCGGTCCTCCGGCAATGATCTTTGCATTCCCGTTTTGCCTTTTCAAAGAATCGATTATCCTGAGAGAAGGTTTCCTGTTAGCGGCATAGATGCTGAAACAATAATGATTCGCATTGAATGCCGTCAATTCGTCTATCATTTCCTTTTTTCTATGTGCTAGTTCGGCCAGCGTCCAGTCGTAAACCTGCGTCATGGCCGGCTTTTTTGCTGACAGCCATAATTTTTGAATACATTTCGGCGCTTTTTTGAAGAACTCTATGTTCCAGTCGAAAACCTTATAAGGAATTCCCGCGCTCAGAAGGGTAGATTCCAGAAAAGCCAGGCCCAATGGCGGACGCTGATGCCAGAAGGGCGGACAGAGAATAAGCGCTGCGGAAGGGTTCATTTTAAGCAACAAAACTTCCTTATGGTTCAAAAGAAATTTATTTTTTTCAACGCCGGAGTTTAAATAAATCTATTCCTTGCAGCCGGCAGGAATCATCGGGGATTATTTTCTTATATGAGCTTCTACGATAGAGTTCAAATTCTCCCTGTTCTGATCAGACGGGTATTTTATCCGTGTTTATTCATAACCGAAACTGACGACATCGAATTCGCCGACAAGTATGCTGCTCTGGGGATGCAGGAATGCGCCCCAGAACTTCAATCCTTCGGCAGCCCCGACGTTTTCCGTGGGCCAGTCGAATTGAAGCCGGGTTTGATGGTCGTATTCGTAAGAGGGCAGTTCGACGAGGGCGCAATCCGGTTCGACGGACCAGTCGGGCCAGAACCAGTAGCTTCCGTAGACGTCAAGGATGATCCATTCGTCCAGTTCCATAGTTCCGTGAGGGTTCCAGCCGGTTCGGGTCAGGATGAATTCGTCTCCGGCATGAAAGGTTTCATGATTGAGGTTGAGGTTCATGACCACGTGGTCCGGGTGATCTTCCGGTGTTGAAGTAGGCGTGAGCGTCGAGGGCGGTTCCGGCGTGAAGGAAGGATAGAAGGTCGGAGTAGGCGTAGTTGGAGAGAAAGTGGGGTACATGGTAGCTGTGGGAGTAATGGGAGTATCGGTCGGGGTCCTGGTCGGCGAGCAGGTCGGTGTCGAAGTAGGGGTAAAGGTGGGTTCAGGGGTAGGCGTAAAGGGCGGAATTGTGGGCGTCGGAGGAATGCATTCGGATGTATAAGAGACCAGTACGTCATCAATGTTCCATCCGCAGAACCGCCATCCTGAATCCGTGGGACCCATGCCCCAGCGTATCTTGACGTTGAAATGCCCTGCAGCCCATTGCGTCAGATCATATTCGACGAATTCCCATTCTCCGCCGTTCATAGTGGTCGTATTTTCCCAGAATACATCCCAGGATGATCCGCCGTTGCTGCTGACCTCGATATAAGCGTGATCGTAAGTAGGCTGTTCCACTCCCAGCCATCTCCAGAAAGAAAGATAAACCTGTTCCGCTCCTGAACAGTCAATTGCACCCGTGGTCATATAGCGCGTATTGTACATGTTGTTGGGATAATCCCCGTTCAGATTGTAGCCGCATACGTTATTGCCCGTGTAACCGCTCGTTGGATCAGGTTCGCCGTAATCACCGCCGTTGCCCGTGGGTTGCCCCCAGTCCCAGTCGCCGTCCATGGACCATCCCGGATTCATATTCATGTCCTGCCAGAGGATAACATGAAGCTCAAGCGTGGTAAAATCGTAATAATATCCGTCATTGTCATCGACGATCATGTTGCCTGCAGCGTCAGAGGACTGAACTTCAAAATAATAGACCGAACAGTCATCGAGGCCGTTCAATACCGCCTGGTGTTCCTCGACGTCGAATTCGTCAAAATACAGGATGGAAGGAGGATATGTCGTCCCGTATCGAACGACGGTATCGGCAGGTTCATCGGTTGTCCAGGAAATAATCGCTCTTTCGTGCGAGACATCCTCTACCGTCACATTGGAAATGGCCGGAGCAACGCAATCGACCTGCGCCGTCATTTCCACCGGTTGCGGTTCGCCCTGACAATCCGCATCTTCGTAAAGCACATAAACCAGGTCGCCGTGAGTCACCTGGACCGTTCCCGGTGAAGAATAGGCGGACAATGCCGCTGTTCCTTCGAAAGTCCCCGTATTCGCTCCCGTTTCGGTTAATGTGAAATACTCGCCCGAAGGATCGGTATCACTGGTCACTGAAACTTGCGCTGTTTCAAACTCCATGGGATTCGCGTTCAAGTCCTGGTCAATCAGATTGATCCCGATTTCCGATTCGCAGCCGTATTTCGTGCTGTCTAGCGTTAAAAAACCGCAGCCGGGAATGATATGAGTCGTCACTACGGCATCCAGGTCGAAACCGGGGTCCGGAGCGCTTGATGAACCGTCGCCGTCATCGACGATTTTTACGTAACGGGCCGTTTCCAGTCCTGTGCCGTAAATGTCGAATGAAGATGTTCCCGTTCCGGAACCCACCGATTGCCAGGGACCTCGCCAATCATTACCCACATAAACATCGTATCCTTCCTCCGTCCCCGTCGCTTCGTGAATTGTGAAGTCATCATCTTCACTGTCCCAGATTTCCGTTCCTGCTCCCATGTCGAGAACAATGTATCCGTCCACGCCGATTGAATAATAATAATCGTCGGGCGGTCCCAATGCCTCGAATGTCAACGTCTCGTTCGTATCTCCGTAACTCGTGTCATTGCATATTATCGTCCGGTAAGCATAGCCGTCCGCTGCCGCCGTCAATTCCACGTCTAGCTCAGCGACCTCTCCGTTGACCACCATTACGCCGCCTATCGTCTGCAGCTCATAATCATTGGCCCATATCTGAACAGTATATGTCCCCGCCCTCAGATACTTATGATAATCGCCCAGCGACGGATCGCCGTATCCTATGTCGCGTAATCCGACATACATCCCTTCTACGCGAATTACCGCAGGAACAGGCTCACCTGTGGCGGCATCGGTTACCATGCCCTGGAGTCCATATCCGGCCTCTTCTATCATGAATAATGATGCCTCACGGTTCCGTTCAAAATATCCATCAATCTGAGATGCCGGCGGCGTCTTCGTATAAGATATTTCCACACATTGACCCAAAGCCCCGTTTATGCCCAGATCATAATCCATCGAACCGCCGTTCACTTGGTAAAGAACATGGCCGCATTGCCCGCCTGTATATGAGGACAATGCCGAATATTCATTCTGAACATACTCATGCTCAAGATAATTCGGAGCACGGTCGTTCGTATAACACCACGAATACAGAAACATCTCCGTCCCTGAATGATACGTCATCGACATCGAATAAGGACGCGCCAGAATATATTCCGCCATCGCCTGCGTTTCCGGCTGCGATAACGGGGAAGGACTGCCGCCGTCTCCGTTCCATTGATATCCATAGTCGCGGTTGCAATCAACATAATTGGCGTTGTAACGCATCCCCATCTCCATGCCGTCAGGATTCACGCACGGCAATATCCAGATTTCCCGCGTATTCACCAGCTCGGTTATTAAAGGGTCTGTCCCATAACCTTCCACCAACAACTCCGTCAATAGATAAGCTACTTCCTGTCCGATCTTTTCATCTCCATGGATGTTGCCGTCGAATCGTATCTCAGCCTCATTTTCATTCGCAGACACATTATCCGAAATTTTCATCAACCATAAATCACGTCCCTGCACGCTCGTTCCCATCGACGACATGGCGCATATGTCCGGATAATTCGTCGCCAATGCCTCAAGATCGCTCGTCAGCTCTGTGTAACTGTGATATTCAGACTTCTCTCCGTCCCCTATCGCTCGAATCCGCTCCCACTCCTGCTTTAAATCTGATACAACCACTCTCGCATCAAATCCGGCCGCCCTCAGTTCACTCAAACCTTCCTCGTCAACATCAGACAAAAAGTCACCCGCTTCATTTATTCCTACTAAATATATCCCGTGCTTATACAATCCCTCCAACTCCGAAGGAACGTCTAAAGAAACAGCCACACGCATCGTAGGCGGCCATCCGGCCCATGCCGCCGGGTTGTAAGTTACCGTAAAAAATATCGTTAATACCAATAAAATGAATATCCCGTTGCCGATCAGCCGATAAGTTTTCATTCAGTCCCCCGTTGCTTCATTAAATTCACGTTCTGCAGCTTTCCATGCTGCACCCAAAAAAGCCAATGGGAAAATTTATGGATAAAAATCCCAATGCCCGCTTGCCGTAATTTGCATTATGTTATTCATATTCACTGATTCTACCCAGCCTCACTTAATTCCATGAAGTGAAACTCCGCTTTAGTTATTAACATATTGAAACCGAAAAAGAAAGAAAAGGGGGAAGATTGGAAGGGGGAAGATTGGAAGAATGGAGGATTGTGAAGGTGTAGGATTGGAATAATGAGAGGATTGGAAGATTGGAGGATTGTAGGATGGCTGGATTGGAAGAGGGGAAGATTTAAGGATTTGAAAATTGGAGGGGATTGATCAAAACGGGGTTACAGTTCTTTCAAGATTTTCGACAGTTTGTTTCAGTAATCGGGGTCGGTATCGTAATCTAAATCGAAACTGAATGATGGGATATTCGGAAGAAATGTAACCTCAAAAGACCTGTTTTTGATCAATGCCAATTATTGAGTTAATGAGGCTGGATTTCGTTTGCTTAGAGAATTAATTGCCTGAATTGAATCAAATTTATTGCCTGAATCCTGATTTATCGCCCCCTTCAGCATCTTCATCACTCAAAAACCATTCCCACGCCGGTATTATTTCTATCCTTAATTCATCCGCCCTTTCTTCCCTTTTCGCATCTCCGGTTATTATTAATCCTCGCCGAAGTCCCAATTCCCTCATCCCTGAAACAAGCGCTCTTTTCTCTCGATCGTATGTTTCGATTCTGTCCATATTCAGACATACCTGAATCAAATTCTTTTCCTCTCCTCTCTCCGTCAGAAAATCTATCTCATAACCGGCCTTCGTCTTATAATAACATAATGAATATCCTCGCCGCCTCAATTCAAGAAAAACCATGTTTTCCAATACTCGTCCCCTGTTTTTAGAAAGCTGTAAATTCAGATAATTATGCATTCCGTGATCGATTATATAGAACTTTTTCGGGTTTACCTGGCGCCTTCTTTCTGACTCCGCACAAATATTCAACATAAATCCGAAATATATCTCCTCACAATATCCCGTAAATTCGCTTAATGTAGTCTTCGATAATTTTATTCCTCGGGATTTGTAGTCCTTTTCCACTTTGCTCAAGCTGACCATCGAAGAAATATTGGACAACAACGTGTGCAGCCATTGGCGAAGCAATTCATGATTCTTTATGCCGTATCGCTCCACCAGATCACGAAACATGATCGCATTGAAGTAATCCTGAAGCATCCTGACGCGCATCGAATCTTCCTGCATAAAAACGATTTCCGGATATCCGCCCGACTCGAAATACGAATCGAATTCCGCTTTCAGCCGAAATCTCTTTTTTCCATAAATATCATCAGCCGTCCAGAATACGCCTGCTGCCGTTAAAATTTCCGAAAACGAAAAAGGCAACAATTCATACGTCAGCGTTCTCCCTCTTAAGGATGTCGCAATATCACGGCTCAAAAATTTGGAATTAGACCCTGTTATGAATATTCTGTATCCCTGTTCGTTCAACCTTCTTACAAATTTATCCCAGTTTTCAATATTCTGAATTTCATCAAAAAAAAGAAATGGCTTTCGCTCCCGGTCATATAATTCAAAATAAGCTTCCAGGATTATCCCTAAATCTTCCGCTCTCAAAGGCAATATCCGTTCATCTTCAAAATTGATATGCAGAATATCCGTGATCTTCCCATTCCCGGACAGCAACCTTTTCATCATCTGAAAAGAAAAAAAAGTCTTACCGGCTCTTCTCGGTCCGACAACGGTTATTATTTTGTTTACCCGCGCATTAAAAAAATCGTAATCAATCTCTAATTCCCTCTCGACTAATTCAGGCAGACTTGCCTCATGAAACTCTTTTATGATTATTTTTATTTTTTCTTTTAATGAAGCCATTAGGTTTCTCCTTTTTTGTTTTTTGCAAAAAACAAAAAACCTTATTTTTGAATTATAAGGCATCCAAGATTGTAAGATCAAATGATGCATTCGTCAATCCTGATTCCGTATCCAAAAACTGGGTTTGTCCGCCAGGCCGGCAAGAACCGCTGCGTCCTCTGTTTACCAATGTCGGGTCTTTCCGCCGTTCATTTTGATCATCATGAAAAATATCAGCGATTGACAGTCTCGCAGCGTCCCGGTAATTTGTTCGTATGAATCGGGTTTGCTTCTGACCGCATATTTTAATGCGTTCACCAAGGTACAAGTAAATTCCTGTTCGGAAGGCTGAGGGGTTTGTGATCTGAAAGCGGAGGACTTTCCCGGATTTCGGGACTGATAAAACCGGTGTTACACTTCATTCAAAACTTGTAACCGTTTGTTTCAGTTTTTACTCCCCTTATCAGCGATTCCCCGGCCAAACTTCTGACGGTTCGAGTTTTGGTACAGGACGGCGCGGGAGGCGGCGCTACATCCAATTTTAACCTTAAAATCTGGGAGGATACCGGCGGACTTCAACCGGGAGCGCTCCTGCTGGACCGGCAGGTCTCTCTGGTAGCTCAAAACAGTTGGAACGACATCGATATATCTGCCGATAACATCATCGTCAGCAGCGGTTCTGTACGCGTAGGACTTGAATTTCACACGGACCCTCCGCCCAGTTTTTGTCGTGACGGCGATGGAAATATCCAATATCATCGTAATCTGATCAAGGCTGTCCCCGGCGGGTGGTTCTGGTCGGAATTTTTCGGGTTGCAGGGCGACTGGATTCTGCGGCTGCAGATCGACGGCAATTACGGAGCGCAAACCGCGACTCCCGCGCCGACCCGGACGCCGACAAAAACCCCGACAATGCCGGGACCGACGGCGACCTTTACACCGACTCAGCCGGGACCGACGGCCACTTTCACGCCCACGATGCCCGGAGTCACCTATACGCCGACATGGATGCCGACCACGACTATTACTCCTACTCAGTCGACTTCAGAAGGAACGATAGAGTGGGATGCCGGTCAGTACTTCGGACTGGATGCACACGCCAGGATAACCGTTACCGATCCGGACCTGGATATTGATCCCGGCGCTCAGCAGCAACTCGACGTCCGGGTATGGAGCGAGTCCGACCCGTATCCGTCGGGAATCAATGTGACTCTTTACGAAACGGGCCTGTCCAGCGATACCTTCCAGTCGGTCTACCCCCATGTGAGTTTCTCAGAGACCGCCGGCGACGACGACGAGGATATGATATTTGTCGAAGATGGAGACCTTGTCTATGCAAGATACATAGATGAGAATCCGGTTGGAGAAAGGATCGCTTCGGCGCAATGGTTCGCATCGCAAGGCATCACGCTGGAACTCGTCATGCCCGATGATCGCTTCGGCGACGGTGAACTGTGTTACCTGAATATGAATTTTACCAATTCCGGAGACACCCAGGAAGTGGACCTCTACGCGCTGCTCAACGTTTTCGGCGATTACTTCTGTTACCCCAGTTGGCAAAACATCAACCTTGGATTGGACCATGACGACATGTTCGTTCCCGCAGATTACCAGGGAACCCTGGAACTGATTGAAGAATTCGCCATGCCGCCCGTGGACCCGGTTGGACCCCTGTTTTTCCACGCCGCCATGTTTCAGGACGGTCAACTCACCCTGGAAACACTGGCCGCCGATCCCGATTCATTCGAGTTCTATCTGGAGTAGACTGAAGACGAAAGATATTATTAGTCCATTTTCGGGATTTCTATTCTTGTCCATAAAACGGTAAGGCATTTCGATACAAGAGGATAATTTCGCAGTCCTGTTAATCCGCCGGGTCATCTACCCCGGATTTCTCATACAAAATCGTAACAGGTTTTGTATGAGAAATGCGGGCTAAATCCCCCGGTTGAATCTAAAGACAAATTCGATGATCAACCCGGCGTAAAGAAAAGGACTTTGGAATCGACAGAAAACAATTTGCATTAATGGTTCATTTGATTTATCTTTTTCAGGTGAACCGGGGATTCTTGAAGGGGAGTCCGGATGTATGACGTAGCGATTGTGGGCGGCGGTGTCATCGGTTGTGCTGTTGCCCGTTTTCTTTCACAGTATGAAGTTTCCGGCGTACTGCTTGAGAAGTATGAGGAAGTCGGTTTCGGGACATCCAAATCCAACAGCGGTATAATACATGCTGGACATCACAGTTCTCCCGATACATTGAAGGGAAGGCTGGCGGTGCCCGGCAACAGGATGTTCGATCGGTTGAGCGAAGAGCTGAAGTTTGCTTTCAAGCGGATAGGGGAGCTTGTCGTTGCAGCCGGCGAAGAAGAAATTGCCGTTTTGCGGAAATTGAAGTTGCAGGGGGAACAGAAGGGCGTGCCGGGTATGGAGATGTGGGACAGGGAACGCCTTCGAAGGGAAGAGCCTAACCTGTCGAAGCGCCTGATCGCAGCCTTGCATGTGCCCACTGCCGGTGTGATTAATCCGTACGAGTTCTGCTTTGCCCTGGTAGAAAATGCCGTGGACAACGGTTTTGAATTGAAGATCAACGCTGAAGTCACAGGAATAAGATATGAGAAGGATTCCTTCCTGATAGAAACGAACGAGGAAACCGTCAAAAGCCGGTTCGTGATAAACAGCGCGGGTCTTTGGGCCGACAAGGTTGCCGGAATGGCAGGCATTGACGAATTTACCATTCATCCTCGCAAGGGTGAAGAATATATGCTGGACAAACGTCTGCAGGGATTGGTGAAACGCCTTATATTTCCGGTTCCCCGAAAAAACAGCAAAGGCACATTAATCATTCCGACTTACGACGGCACCATGATGGTCGGACCGACTGCCGAAGATGTGGACGACAGAAACGATCTGACTACGACCCGGCCAGGCGCCGAAAAAGTTTTTCAGTCTGTGAAAAAACTCTGCCCTTCCATCGACAAACGGGACACCATCGCTGAATTCGCCGGATTAAGGGCCGTCAGCAATACCAATGATTTCATCATCGGCCCTTCTTCCAGGAAGGGTTTCATCAATGCCGCCGGCATCCAGTCTCCAGGATTGACGGCAGCCCCCGCCATAGCTGAATACATCCTGGAAATATTACAGCAGCAGGGCCTCAAATTAATCAAAAAGAAAGATTTCAATCCTTCGGTCAAGGGTCCTGCCAGATTCGCCCTGCAAAATCCTAAACGCCGCCGGGAACTGATTCGGGAAAACCCCGGATTCGCCAGGGTCGTTTGTCGATGCGAATTGGTTACCGAAGCGGAAATTCACGAAGCCGTCGATCACGGCGCCAGGACTCTGGACGGCATTAAATTCAGAACAAGAGCAGGTATGGGACGATGCAACGGCGGCTTTTGCACCTACAGATGTATGAAAATACTTTCGGAACGTTTGAATAAGCCCCTGCATGAGATAACAAAAAGAGGCGACGATTCGCAGGTTATTTATCCGCGTGCCGAATATACGAACGATCCGGCGAGTGAACCTCCGGCCGGTTATGAATGACGGAACGATTACCCTGGTTGAACGACAGGAAAGAGAGCATGTTCGGACGATTACAAAGGAAATATGATGTGGCGGTCATCGGCGGCGGGCCTGCAGGATTGGCTGCGGCCATCGGAGCCCGGGATGCAGGAGTCGACAAAGTGCTGGTGACGGACCGGGAACCCGAAATGGGAGGCATCTTACTCCAATGCATCCATCCGGGATTCGGCCTGCATTATTTCAAGGATGAGCTCACCGGTCCTGAATATGCCGAACGTTTTATCCGTAAGACAATCGATCACGATATAGATTTTATTACGGATTCTTACGTTTCATGGATATCTGCCGAAGGAGACGACGTTATCCGTATCCAGGTTTTGAACGAGCATTACGGACTGAAAACAGTAGCCTGTCGTTCCGTCGTGCTGGCTATGGGATGCCGGGAACGAACACGCGGCGCTATTCTGATTCCCGGTACGAGACCTTCCGGAGTCCTCACCGCGGGATTGGCGCAGAAGATGGTGAATATGCTGGGCTATCTGCCGGGAAAGAAAATAACCATACTGGGTTCAGGCGATATCGGACTCATTATGGCGCGACGGTTGACGCTTGAAGGCTGCGAAGTGAAAGGCGTATTCGAGATTATGCCCTATTCGAGCGGATTAACCAGGAATATCGTTCAATGTCTCGATGATTTCGATATTCCATTGTACCTTTCCACGACCGTGACGATGATTCATGGTCGAAACAGAGTCGAAAAAGTCACCGTGGCTCCCGTCGATGAAAACTTGATGCCGGACGAATCCAGAAGCCGGGATGTCGAATGCGATACTCTGCTGCTGTCCATAGGGCTTATTCCGGAAAATGAACTGTCGCAAAACCTCGGACTCCAAATGGATGTTGTAACCAAAGGCCCTGTCGTTTCAAGCGATATGCAGACCTCCATGCCCGGAGTATTCGCCTGCGGTAATGTGCTCCATGTTCATGACCTGGCTGATTTCGTCACCCGAGAAGCTCTTCTGGCTGGCCGATTCGCCGGTGAATGGGCTCAGAATATCAGGAGACCTCGCGACAACATAAGAATTATTCCTGGAGAAAACGTCAATTACTGCGTTCCGCATACTATCAGTTCGGAAAGAGAACATACCCTTTACATGCGATGCTCTAAACCCATGAAACCTTGCATCCTCAAAGCCGGAAACGTGCTCGAAAAAAAACTCCGCATCGCCGTACCCGCTGAAATGATTACTCTGAAACTTAAACCGGACCTGCTGGATTCATTTCATGGAAATATGCTCAAACTCGACATCTTGCCCGTGGAGACCCAGAATGCCTGAAACGAAAAAGATAACCTGTATCAGTTGCCCTGTCGGTTGTCCTATAGAACTCGTGCATGAAGGCGATAAAATCCTGGAAATTAAAAATCATATCTGTCCCCGCGGCGAAAAATACGCCAGGCAGGAATTCATCGACCCTAGACGCTCACTCACGACCACGGCGCTCATAAAAGGAGCCCTCTGGAATAGAATACCCGTTAAAGTAACCCGGCCGCTGCCTAAAAACAGAATCATGGATGCCGTAAAAATCATCCATAACCTGACCGTTGCAGCTCCTGTGCAAATGGGACAAATTCTGCTCAAAGATATTCTGAATCAAAAAAATGCTGACGTCATCGCTACCAGAAGCATGAAAAAAATCAACGACGGTGATTAGAGCCTTTTAGGACGGGTTGAAAGCGATCAGTTTTATGTTTCAGTCACGGATGGATAGGGATCAAGATTAAGGAATAATGGTAAACTGATGGGTGAATCAGCGGATGGGGTCGAATACGGGAGTATCCCCCCGGAGACTGTTTTACTCCTCAAGCCTTCAACAGGCCCGGCATTTCTGACTCATTTTGTAATTGTGGATGGACTCGTTGATCTTATCTACCAGGTCCATTAAATCGAACGGTTTAGCTACGAATTGAGTCGAAGAATTTTTCAGAGCGTTTCTGATCGGTTCGTCCTTGCCGTAACCGCTGCAAAGTATCACCGGTAAGTCCTTTTCTTTCTGCCTGATTTCCGATAAAACTTCCAGGCCGTCCATAAACGGCATCCCGATATCCAGAAGAATCAAATCGATCTTATCCTTCATCTTATTATACGCTTCCATGGTTTCCAATCCGTCAGCAGATTCAATGATCTGAAAACCGCTCGCTTTCAGACATTCTACCGCCATCTCCCGGACCATCTCGTCGTCATCTGCAACCAGAATTAAAGAATCGGAATAGTCCAAATCCATGTCAGATTCCTTTTTCTTCTCTAATTCCGTCTTTTCAAGAGGAAAATCGATAACAATTCTCGTGCCCCTGTCTATGTAACTGTCGACCGAAATCTTACCCTCGTGACCCTTCACTATGCCCGCTACCGCTGCCAGGCCCATCCCGCGCCCGATGCCCTTCGTGCTGAAAAACGGCTCGAATATCCGATCCAGGGTTTCCCTTTCCATCCCTTTTCCCGTATCAGATATCCTTATTCTCGCATAATCACGCTTCTGCTTGCGGTTTCGTCCTCGCCATTCCGTGTGCTTCGACAGATCAATGTGAACATGACCCTCGTCGCTCATCGCTTCCGCTGAATTCAGGAATATGTTCCACATTAATTGCTGTATCTGACTGATGTCGGCCTTGATGATCAAAGACTCGTCAATCGTCGTCAACCTCATGCTTATATTGCTCCGAAACGATGAGCGTATCGTCTTTAATATCCGCCCTATCTCCTCCTTCAAATCAAAACTCACCATTACGAAACGGCCCTCTCGCGTATATGCCAGCAACTGCTTCGTCAATAATGCCGCCTGCTCAACTGCCTGCTTCGCAAGTGAATACGAACGATTCAACGTCACCTGCGCCACGTTCTCCATCCTCGCTAATGCCAGATAACCGTTTATCGCCGCAAGCAAATTGTTGAAATCGTGCGAAAGTCCTCGCGCTATGCGACCGATGATCTCCATCTTTTGCACTTCATGCTGCGAATTCTGTATCTTCATCCGCTTCGATATGTCTCGTACTACGAAAACCGTTAACTCACCATCACCATATGACGCTGATGATATTCCCGCCTCGAATATCTTCTTGGCTCCTGATTGAGTCAATAATCCCAATTCAATGATATCAGACTCCACTGCACCCTCTTCAACCAGTTTCTCCACGCCGTCCAAAAACTCCGGCGACATCAATGACGATATGTCGCTTTCAAGCAAATCCTCTCTTGAAAATCCCGTCATACGGCATAAAGCATCATTTACATATATTATCTTCTTCGCCTGAATCCCTAATATGCCGTCAAAAGCCGTTTCCGTTATTGTGCAAGCAAGTTCGGAAGGAACGTTCTCCTCCTTCCCGCGACTTAAATCTCTCACGTATAAACCTCCAACCTTTGCGAATATTCAGCTCCGCATTTATTTCCTCGCCCACACCTCAGTTTTATAGTTCCGCCCCGCATTTCAATATACGACTTTTGCCTCATATTACAAGCGAAAAACCCCCCTTATTTCTTACTTTTTTAAAAAAATAAAAATATAATAATCGACAATATAAAAGAAAAGTTACATTTTATTTTTAACTGATAATAAAGTTTACTTTTTTGAAATATCTGCGACAATATTGTCGATCAGTCTGACTTTTCCCAGAAAAACGGCTGCGGCTATCAGGACTTTATCTTCGATTTTCTGAAGCGGCGTCAATTCATGAGGATCGCAGATTTCGAGATATTGGATGTCGAATTGAGGGAATTTATTGATCATGTCAGACATTTTTTTCCGGACGATTACCGGGTCTGTTTCGCCCTGTAGAATCATTTTTGCGCCGTGCTGCAGGGCCTTATAAATTTGAGGCGCTATTTTTCTTTCCTCTTCAGTCAAGTTGTCATTTCTGGAACTCATGGCCAGTCCGTCGTCTTCACGAACGGTAGGCAAGACAACGATTTCCGTATCGATATTGAGGTCTTCCGTCATTTGTTCGATAATGCGGGCTTGCTGATAATCCTTACTGCCGAAGAATGCCTGATGGGGTTTGACGATGTTGAACAATTTAAGAACGACAGTGGCGACTCCGTCGAAATGTCCCGGCCGGAAAGGTCCGCAGAGGTAATTGGTAAGGTCTTTAACATGGACGAAGGATTTGTAGTTTTTCGGGTACACTTTTTCATCAGCGGGTGTGAACAGAAAATCAACGCCCAGGTTCAGCGCCAGCGCTTTATCGCGGTTCATATCTCTGGGATAAATCTGGTAATCCTCATTCGGGCCGAACTGAGTCGGGTTGACGAAAATGCTTACGATAAGGATATCGTTTTTTCTTTTAGCTTCTTTCATAAGGCTGATATGCCCGTCATGGAAGTAACCCATGGTGGGAACGAAGCCTATCGCTTTTCCGGACTTGCGCAAATTGCCGGTAATAAGCTGCATTTCAGGGATTTCATGAATTGTTCTCATCGTTTATTTTATCCTTGTTTAGGGCATTTATGAGTTTTTCAGGGAGTTCATAGCTATGTTCGATTTGAGGGAAGCGTTCGTTTTTAACATCATGGATATAGGATTTTACGGCTTCATTCATAATTGAGTGAAGTTGTGCGAATTGTTTAACGAATTTGGCAGGGGGATCAAAGAGGATACCGAGCATGTCGTGCAGCACGAGGACTTGTCCGTCGCAACGTGGACCGGCTCCGATACCGATGGTGGGAACATCGACGATTTGGGTGATTTTTTCAGCGACGGGCCACGGTATTCCTTCCAGGACGATGCTGAAGACTCCTGCCTGGGCAATGGACCTGGCATCGTTAAGCAGTTTTTTAACGGAAGGAAGCGTTTTTCCCTGGACGCGATAACCGCCCATCTGGTGGACGGATTGCGGCGTCAGACCGATATGGCCCATCACGGGAATACCGTTGGAGACGAGCCGTGAAATCGTTTCGGTTTTTTCTTCTCCGCCTTCCAGTTTAACCGCTTCAGCCCCGCCTTCCTTCATAAAACGCCCAGCATTTTTCATCGTATCTTCAATGCTCACGTGAAAAGACATGAAGGGCATATCGCCGACCAGAAGCGCTCTTTTGACGCCCCGTCTGACGGCTTTCAAATGGTGGAGCATTTCATCCATGGTAACGGGAATGGTGCTTGAATACCCCAGCATGACATTGGCGAGACTGTCGCCGACAAGAACGACGTCGATTCCCGCCTCATCGACGATTCTGGCTGTCGGATAGTCGTAGGCCGTCAGCATGGTTATTTTGTTTTTCTTCTTTTTTTTGCGTATGAGGTCGCGAATGGTGATTTTATCTTTCATTTTTACGTTTCAACAGACTGTTGTTCGATTACTTTGTTTCACAGGAATGACTTTTTCCCGGCGAGGGCATTCGTTTTTCAATTGCTCGAAAGTTTTTCCAATCACGGGATGCTTCTGATGCGGTATCAGATCGCAAAGCGGAACAAGAACGAAAAGTCTGAGAGATATTTCAGGATGCGGAATCGTCAGATGCGGTCTATTCATAACGATATCATTGAAAAGCAGAATGTCCAGGTCTATTAGTCTCGGTTTTTTTTTGTTTTTATCTTCGGCTTTTCGCCCCATCGTGAACTCGATATCCTGACACACGTCCAGCAGAGTTTCAGGGTCTCTGCGAAAGAGAATTTCAACGGCAGCATTGACGTACCAGGGATGATTTTGTTCAACCTGGAGCGGTTCGGTCTGATAGAAGGGGGATTTTCTCAATACGGAAGCGTTCGGATTTTCGTCGATGAGAGCCAGGGCACGGAGGCAATTATGGAGAGGATTTCCCAGGTTTGAACCCAGTCCTATGTAAGCTTTATGGGCTTTGCGATCTATTTTTTCTTCATTGGGCATAATATTTTGAAAATGCAGAAGCGTGACTGAAATTTTATTTTCAAGAGGTTCATAAGATTCATTTCATATTTTGAGCGACTGTTTTATAGAAATCGAGCACATGCGGCGGGCAACCCGGGATAAAAATGGGTTTCAACCGACAATTTTGACTGGAAAAGACCAGGTCTGCAGCGCAGTTTCCGAGCAGGTATAAATTTTCGCCTTTCCAGGCGCTGAGTGTTTTGATGTTGGGCATTATTTTACCGAGGAAAACGGAGCATTCCGGCATTTTTTGAATCATGTTTTCGAATTGAAGTTTATCGACGGAATGCCGGAGAGCGGAAAGGCATCCGGAGCACGCTCCACCTTCGACGACATGGAGGTTGGGAAAAAGGCCGGCGCTGCCCAGCACAGGCCTTTCAAAAGGTCTTTGCACGATGTCTTCCGGATCGACGCCGCACAAATTTTCTTTTTCCAGTTTTATGGAGCCCAGATTCATCTGCGCTGCGATTCTCAGGTGATCTACTTCAACAGGTCGAATGCTCATAAGATGAGCGGCCCAGGCATCGAGCGCCAGGGCTGACGTGCCGCACAACAGGATGTTGGAATCCCGAACGGTATTACCGAAGAACGGGGCCTGTCCTTCCATGGCCCATATTCCGTCAATAATCGTAAAGTCGGGTTTAACCGCGCAAAAAACATCGACGATTTTCTGATGTATGTCCGATCTATGAAAGATTCTTCTCTGAGGGTCCAGCAGTATGCCTTGAAGGTTTTTCAATCCCAGGGATACGAGCGTATGCATGTGAGTTTTCATTTTCGGCAGATTGACGAACAGGTCGTTTTCGAGGACGGATTCAGCGGCATAAACGCGTTTCATTAAAATTCCGTCCGGATTCTCGATCCTTACGACTTTTTCTTCGTCAAAAAAGGAAAGCCGCACATTCGTTTTTTTCAGTTCATCCAGAAGCATTCCTTCTTTAAAGGCTCGTTCAGCCGGAAAACCGTAACCCGGATTCTCGCCTACGGTGATCGTTGATGCTCCTAAATCTCTGAAGACCCTTATCGCGGCTGTGACCACACGGGGATCGGTCGACGCCGCAGGCTGCTTCGGCAGGTCCGGCCTCACCAGATTCGGCTTAATCAGTATTGAACTGTTTCTGAAAAAACCGCGGGAGACGTCCAGGCCGGATATCCCTTCTTCAAGCATTTCCTGAATTATGGAAACGCTTTTCTCGGAATAATCGAAAGGCTTTTCCGGAATGTTCGACCTGTGTAATAGCGATACAGTCTTTTTCTGTTCAACCATTACCGTTCCTTTTTTGACTCATTTTCGCTAATTTTTTCAACGATACTTTTCCCGATGCAGTCCTGGGGAAATCCTCAACATAAGTGAAATACTTGGGAATTTTGTAACGGGCGATGTTTTTCTGAAGATAACGGATCATTTCAATCTCTTCAGGAGGACGCGCCCCTTCCTTGCATATTAAATAAGCATGGTAAACTTCACCGCGCAATTCGTCTTCCGCCGGCGCCACCACAGCGTCCCGGACTGCAGGATGAGATATTATCGCGCATTCCACTTCGCGAGGATAGACTTTAAGTCCTCCGATTTTAATCAGTGCATCTTTTCGACCCATGAAATAATGCCATCCCTGGGCATCTTTTTGAAAGAGGTCGCGGGTGGAATACCATCCGTCTTCCAGGAAAGGAAGGAATCTGTCTGCCGATTCGCTGTAATACTCCGTTACGGCAGGTCCCTTTATCTGGAGCTCCCCTGTTTCTCCTTCAGGAACCTCTTTCCGATCGTCATCCACTATTCTTACGTCGTAATGCGGACAGGGTTTGCCGACGGAATCCAGGGGAAAGACGCCCGACAGAGGGGTCGCCAGGGCGATTCCTGTGGTTTCCGTACTTCCCCAAACCGGATGTATGGAGAGCCCGAAAACATCGCGAAACAACCGGTTCAATTCCGGAGGAGTGGCCATACCTCCCGATTCCGCCAGCCGCAGAGTATTGGAGGACAAACCTTTCCTGCCGGCATAATCGGCCAACAGGCGGTAAAGAGCCGCTACGCCCATGATACAGGTTATTTTTTCTTTCAAGATAATTTCCATCAGTTGCCGGGGATTGGCCGTCTCGGTTAATACCGTCGTTCCGCCGGTAACCAGAGACCTCATGAAAAGTTCATGAGGATGCGAAAAAACGGCAAATAACGGCAGATGAATGTCTTCTTCAGTCAGATCGAACGCCTTAATTGAGGCTTCAGTATTCCACCAGAGCTGCTTGTGGTTGCATATGGCCGCCTTCGGTTCTCCGGTCGATCCCGACGTAAAGTTGTAATAGATTAGTTCATCTTCATGCAACGATACAGGCGGCGGCGTATCGGGATATTGCTCGATGGCGCGCTCCCAAGCTTTTTTATCCGCAGATTTATCCGAATCGACGTTTATAATCACTGCCGACGCTGATGCGGGAAATCCTGATTCGATCAGCTCCTTCAATTCCCTGAGCCGCTCGTCAAGCAATACGGCCCTCGGCGGAAAAAGGTTCAGGAATTTCTTTTGATCCTCCAACGGCAGGCGGTAATTGACCGGCAAAGCGACCGCCCCGATCGCAGCCGCGCTGAGCATCCCGATGATGACCTCCGGAGTTTTCCTCACGGCCATATGAATCAGATCGCCCTTTTCCGCTCCATGGTCCTTGAGAAACCAGGCGAGCCGGTTAACCGTCTGAGCCAGTTCCTCATAAGTGATACGACGCTCCTCGCAGACGACTGCCGTGACGTCCGGTCTGTTCTTCCTCTGTTTTTCGACGATGTCCCTTAATATCATCTCGTTAACCCGCGTTTCTCCAATTCCTCTTTAGCTTTTTCAAATCCGTCCTCGGCGCTTTGCTGCGCCACCCAACCCGTTAATTCTTCCAGACCGTCTTCAAACCTGGTTCCGGGTTCATATCCCAGCTTCTCCTTTATCTTGGATATGTCGGCATAACAATGCCTGATGTCGCCTTCTCTGTATTTTTGAGCGATGACGGGTTCCAGTTTTCCCGGTTTCAGTTTTTTAATCAACAAACGGCCGACTTCTTCAATCGTTAAATTACGGCCGGTTCCCACATTGAAAACTTCATAATCAGCCGTCGGTTTTTCCATTGCCAGTATATTGGCCTGCGCGATATCTCCGACATGCACAAAATCACGGCTTTGCCGTCCGTCTTCATAGATCACTGGAGGATTGTCGTTGAGAATCCTGGATGAAAATATGGCGGCCACTCCCGTGTAAGGATTGGACAGGGCCTGCCTGGGTCCGTATACATTGAAATACCTCAGCGCTACGGTTGGAATTTTATAGCTCCTGCCCACACTCAAAAACATCTCTTCATGATCCCTTTTGGTTACAGCATAAATCGAAGTCGGGAACAGCGGCTTGTCTTCATCAGTGGCCAGCGCTTCCGCTGTCTTTGAACAATGAGGACAGTGGACTTCCCAGTCTTTCCGCTTCATTTGTTCGTCCGGCCTCAATTTTGGCGCGATAAGACCGCATTGGGCGCATTTGTATCTTCCCTCTCCGTAAATGGACATGGAAGAAGCCACGATCAATTTCTCGATTTTGTCGCGAAGCGCCGGAGTGTTTATCACCAAATCCAATAAGACGGCGCCGCCCAGCGAATTATATTCCGTATACCGGCTGATCTCATACATGGACTGACCCACGCCGACAGCCGCAGCCTCATGGAAAACTATTTCCTTGCCGAGCATGGCTTTCTTTAACTCTTCCGCGTTTCTTACGTCTCCCTGGATGAATTCCGCATCTTTGTTCAGATATTCCGGAATTTTCTGCTCCGGTCCGTGCACCTGAGGATCGAGATTATCGAAAATAGTTACATCATGACCTTCGGCAACTAACTGATCAACTATATGCGATCCAATGAAGCCTGCGCCCCCGGTTACCAGAATCTTCTTCATTATCTCAAAGCTCCTTTCCTGAAGAACGTCATATTAACTCAGCCCTTTGAACCGGTATTATTCAACCTTCGACAATACCGGATTCGCATGTTCATCGTCTTTGAATCGTAATTTAAACAGAAAAATGAGATTCTTGACCCCGTCATCCCATAAATTCAATTTGCTGGGTCCGATTCTTTCCACATATTTGAATTGAATAGGAACTTCACGGCTCGAAATGTCGGCGTGACGGAAAACTTTGATTTTGAATTCTTCGGAAAACGGCATTCCGTCGCTGTTGACGCTTACTTTGTCCAGCACAGGCTTTCTGAATACCCACATGCCCGACTGACTGTCCCGCAACCGGATCAGAAACAACAGAAATACCGTGAACGTCAGAACGATGTTGCCGAACCATCTCTGGATCATATTAAAATCATGGAAGAATTGTATGGGTATTCTTGCCGCAGAAATGAAATCCAGATCGTCGATAAGCAGAATCTCGATTAAATAGGAAATAGCGTACGTCGGATAGGTCCCGTCGCCGTCCATTGTGACGATGATGTCGCCCGTCGCTGCCTTCAGCCCCGTCTTGTAAGCGCGCCCGTATCCCTGACGCTTTTCGAATATCACGCGCGCTCCCTTCGATTTCGCTATTTCAGAAGTCCTGTCAGTCGAATTGTTGTCGACGACCAGCTTTTCATCGACGAATTCCGGCATGCGATCCAAAACTTTGGCGATACCGTCCTCCTCATTATAACAAGGAATAACTACCGATACGGTTTTACCTCGATACATCTCTCTTGTCCCTTTCTCCATTCCTTCGTCTGGCGAGGTTTCGTTTCCATTTCAACCGGAAAAATTCCGAAAAAACCCTGGGCAGCATGCGAGGCGTAAAAAGTATGCTGTTAGTCAAAAAACATTCATAAGTGCACCAGCATTTCGAATTTTTTATTTTTTTTCGGATACTTTCCGCTTTGTCCGAAAACCATATTTTTCTCAGATCATAATCCTGCTCTCTTAAAGAGCCCATTTTATCGTTTAAAAGTTCACACGGATAAACTTCGCCCGTGGGATATATCACTCCGCTCAAATTTCCGGCATAACAGGGAACCTGCTGTGCCTGACGGTTCAAAGTATCCGCAATGATCTCCTGACGAATGTTCTTCATCGCATTGATCATGTCGCTGAATGGAAAATCATGATAACCGCTGATGCTCTTCTCAAACGTATCACGCGTAATCATGCGGCTGAACTCCAGATATTTATCCAGATGAACCAACCCGGCTTCCTCTTCTCGCGGCTCTCCTCTCACTAAAAGCTGATTTATGGTTTTCACTCCCAAGTCATCCCGCAAAAATTCATAAAGCGGCTCAAGTTTGTCCTCATTATAGGAAGAAACCGTTACAGCAACGTTAAGATTAAAATTGGGATGATGTTTTTGAAGTTTTTCCAATTCTCTATACGTCTGAATCGCTTTATCGAACAAACCCGGCAGACGGCGGATATCGTCATGATCCTTGCCTATTCCGTCAATGGAAATGTCTACGGCAAAGTCCAGGTCAGGGCAATCCATCAATATTTTTTCAGAGCTTCTAACCACATTATCGATCAATGATCCGTTTGTGGGCATTCCCAGGTTCCTGACGCGGTTGTTTTTATAAAATATTTTGGCTATTTCCGGGACGTCCTTGCGAATAAAAGGATCTCCCCCCGTCAGCAGCAGAAACAGCAGATCATCCATACTGCCTGATATTTTTTCGATTTCTTCCAGCGATAATTCATCCCTGGGCGGTATCCTGTTCCCCAGAAGACAATGACGGCAGCGCGCCAGGCAGCGTTCCGTGATGAAAAAGACCAGGTACAGGGGCAGAGCGTTTTTTTTCCTGAATATTCTCCCGGCAAACTTCAAATATTCACGACGCTTCATTTCATCAATCCCCCGGCTCCTCATGAGTTTCTTCTGAGGAAGCATCATCTTCAATATAGCCCAGGGCTTTCATCATATCTCTCGTTTCATCATCCAGGATAATTTTCGTTCCCACAGAAGCGTTTTCGGCATTTTTGAAGCCGTTAACGGTTGCGGATTTCATCGATTCGACGCGATCAGGGTGCTCTCCGGCGATATTATCCAACTCAAAGGGGTCCCGCGTCAAATCATATAATTCCGTAATTTCGGATTGTTCGGGCGAATAGATGAATTTCCAGTCTTCATAACGCAGGCCATGGAGTTTAACAGCCAGGGGGTCCAGGACGATGCCCTTGTTCTCTATAAGCGCCGGCAACAACTCTTCGGCGGGTTCTGGGCTCTGTTCCTGCAACACGTTATGCCCTTCGAAGGATTCAAAGTCATTATATCCCAATTCATTTAGTATAATCGACGGAATGTCTATCAGGCGCGTCTGCGCATTCCATACGATGTTTTTTCTGTCCGGTACCGTACTGATGTATATAAAAGGAGTTTTGACGGAGACCTCGTATAAATAACGGCCGTGAGAGTAGTAATAGTCATGTTCGCCCAGGCTTTCGCCGTGATCGGCGCAGAAGGCCATAATAGTATTGTCCCGTATCTGAAGCCTTTCCAGTTCATTGACGATTTTGCCCAGCATCGCGTCCATGAAGGACATTTCACCCGCGTATCTTTCCAAAGGCAGCGCCTTATACGCCCTATCCTGCGGTTTTAAACGGCATACTTCACGGATTTTCCTCTCCAGGTTTTCATCCATCATATCATCCGAGTCGGGCAACCTTATTTCATCCTTATACATTTTATCATAAGGCGAAGGCGGTACGTAAGGCGTGTGAGGATCGAAGAAATGCACCCACAGAAAAAAGGGCCTGTCATGGTACCTTTTCAACCAGCGAATGACTGCCGGCGTCAGCATATCCGCCTTGCGCTCCAGCCGGTTGCTGCCGAACAGTCGTTTAAGACGGCGAAACCAGATCAGGTCGTAGATGCCTCCATGCGGCATGAATTCATCGTCATACGTTATGAATCCCTGATCGAGATGAAACTTCTCATCCAGCGGAAAACAACTGACGAAAGCCGCTGTCTGGTAATTGAGTCTAACCAGGACTTCAGCCAGGGTGATGTTTTCGTCGCTCAGGCGATAGGCGTTTTCTTTGGCGCCGTGACGGGCGGGGATCGTCCCTGTCAGCATCGATGCATGTGAGGGCGTGGTCATGGGAACCGGACAGACCGCATCCGAAAAGAGAATGCCTTCCCTGGAAAGCCCGTCCAAAACAGGCGTTTTCATTCCGGGATGCCCGTAGCAGCTTAAATAATCATGCCGGGCCGTATCCAACGTTACCAGTAGAACATTCCGCCAGGTCGAAATCTCCGGATCGGGTACCGGTATTTCCATTTTTGCCGCATAACGATTCGTGATGCTTATGCTTAAAATTACCACCGGCAGAAATACGAAACCTTTATAATAAATGCGCCGGCTTCTCCAGAACGGCAGATGCATAACCAGCGTCACGACCGATAAAATAACGAAATATATAATGAACGCTGTCAGCACTGTAAATAAGGCGCTCGTCACGGTTTCAGGAGCCCACGGCGTTTTCTGATAAAGCATGATGAGTTCCCATAAACTGAGAATAAAACCTAAAATTAACGCTGCCGTAAATATTTTTCTGAAAGGTTCAGGATCGCCGGCCCCGAATGATCCGATATTTTTATACGAGCGTTGCATTAATACCTGTCCTTGAGAAAGAAAGCGGCCTTTAAAAAATTCAGTAAAGGCACATGATAAGTTTTCATATATCGTATTCCGAAAGTCAAACTGAATACGAAATCATAAAGTTTATTCGGAGGCAGCCTGATCAGCAGTTTTATCAGGGGAAACATAAACGGGGCCTTGACCGCCAAATGAAAAAATTTGTGGAGATTTATCAGGCGCTCTCTGTCCCGGTTCTTGATGATGCTTCGATTAAAATATGAATAAGAAAAATCGCTCATCTCCGGCGTCTTTTCCAGATAACCTTTTTCTTTGACGTATTCCAGCAGTTGCGTCTTCGGATAAGGTTGAATGATCGAACACCAGGGAAAATCCGTTTTGATCCGCTGGTTGATTTTCACCGTCTCATAAGCTTCCTCAAGCGTTTCTCCCGGAATGCCCAGCATATTGAACGTGCCTATTTTAATGCCGTGTTTTTTCAACAGAGTCGCCGTAAAAAAGATGTCCCTTTCGGAAATCTTTTTTTCCAGCACCAGGTTCCTGAGGTATTCATTGCCTGATTCGATGCCGAAATAAGCCGTGTAACATCCGGCATTGCGAAGCGCCTTTACGATTTCCTCATTAACCAGGTCGGCCCGTATCAGACAGGAAAACTCCAGCCCCACCTTGTCCGCATACCGGGGAAGAAACTTCCTGAGCCAGGCCGATTTCAACAGGAAAACTTCATCGTCGAACCGGATGAATTTAAGAGGATACCGGGATGCCGTTTCATTTATCTCTCTGATGACTCTTTCCGGCGAAAGACGGCGCACTACGGCTCCTGCTGTCCCGGAGACGGCCCCGGACTTGTACAGTTCATTGTAAGCTTTGTTGCAGCAAAAAGAACAACTGTACGGACATCCCCGACCCGTAATGAAATGCTTGCTTGGGTTCTCCTTCAATAGAGAATAACGGGAATAATATATCTCTCTGTCAGGCAACGGCAGCTCATCAAGATTCTGTATCAGAGGACTCAGAGGATTCTTTTCAATCGCACCGTTCTTTTTTATCCACAAATTAGGTATTTCTCGCGGTTCTTTTCCCTGGTCCAGCGCTTCCGACAAAGCGGTTAAGGCATATTCGCCCTCACCCCTGCAAACATAATCCGCCCATTCGCTTTCGATCATTTCCGGGAAAAAAGTGGGATGAGGACCTCCGAATATTGTCGGAACGTCCAGCGCCCGTTTGATTTTTTCGGCAGTCTCCAGCGCCCAGGTATGATCGCCTGTCGTGCAGTAAAACCCAACCAGGTCTGGTTTGAATTCAGCGGCTGAAGAAACCAGGTCCTTCTCTCCGCTGTCGATCAGCAGATGAGTTGCATGCCCGTGCTTTTTCAGCATGGAAGACAAATACATGGTACCGAGAAATTCAAACCAAAAGTTCTGTATGAATAATATCCGGGCCATTATATCAAATCTTGGATCGAATGAATGTTCTGAATCCTCCTATAAAAAGATTCCAAATTTTGGACGGCGGCAAATGCAGCAACGATTTCAAGCGACGCAGCAAATATCCCGGTCTCAGATAAAACCTTCGATACGCTGAAGCCAGCGTCCTTCTTATTTCCTCTTCGGTCCTCCCTTCCGGTATGTATACGATCTCATTGAATACGTTGTAGGAAGCGTAATCGCTGTTTTTAATTTCGCCGGACTGCTTCGCTATTTCCGTCAGTTTTGTTCCGGGATAGGGAGTGAACGTCAGCCAGTAAACGTAATCAGGATCGAGTTCCAGTCCGAATCGTATGCTTTCCTGCGTTTCTTCCACTGTTTCGGTCGGCAGCGTCAACATGAATGAAGCGACTGTTTCGATGCCGATCTTGCGGGTTAAATGGAAGGCATTCCGAGCCTGTTTCAAAGTGGTTTCTTTTCTGATCATCTTCAACAATCGGGGAACGCCCGTCTCTACTCCGAAGAAAATCTGATAGCAGCCCGCCTGCTTCATCAACCTCAACAATTCTTCATCCACGATGTCCACCCGGGTAAAACAGGTCCAGGGCATTTCGATTCCCTTTTCAATGATGGCCCTGCAAAGCTCCGTCACCCTCTTCCGGTTCACCGTGAACGTTTCATCGTAGAATTGAAGACTGTCTGCTCCGTATTCGTCTCTTAACCTTATCATATCCCGGACGATCCGTTCCGCGCTGTGATACCGGAAAGTGCTCCCGAAAATAAGGTCCCCGGAACAATAAGCGCAATGATAGGGGCAACCTCTCGAAGTAAACATGTGTAAAGTGCGTTTGCCGCGTAATTGCGAAGACGAATGGTACTGCATCATCGGAAAAAGATGCAGAGCCGGAAACGGAAGCTGGTCCAGGTCCCGGATCAAAGGACGCAACTCGTTGTAAATATACTCTCCCTCTTTTTTCCAGACTATACCCTTAACTTTCTCCAGAGGTCGGCCCTTTTCCAGCGCATCAAGCAGATCAACGAATGTCGCTTCGCCTTCTCCCCTTACCACGATGTCCACTTCCGTCCGCTTCAGCGACTCTTCAGGAAAAATCGTCACCTGAACGCCGCCCAATACGATGACCGTATCCGGGTTCATCCTTTTCGCCAGCCGGGCCGTCCGAAAACACCTTTCCAGGTTCGCACAGAATGTCTGCATGCCGATTACATCAGGCTGCTCATCACATATCCTCTGCTCCACTACATCAAATGACTCGCCCGTCGCTTCAGCATCTATGACGATAACCTCATGCCCGGCATTTTCCGCACTCGCCGCCAGGTAAGCCGGCCCTATCGGAGGATACAGCGCTCCCGCTTCGTGAAAATCTCCATATCGCTCCTGCATACGGCTGGGAGGCGTTATAAGCATGACCTTCATGTCAGTAATGATCGCCTTTCCATGCAAACCTCAGAATCCCCCAAACGATCCCGAAGTCTACGCATACTATATCAAGAAGCAAGAAAATACAAGATTTAAAGAAAAAAAGCGCCCCCCTGTTTTCCAGCAGAAAAAAAAGCCATTTGCGGTTAAAAAAATAAAATAAAAATAAAAAAGCCATAATCAGAAATATATAGGCAGGGTTGAAGCCTGAGAATAGGAACGCCGTAAACGCCGCCGCCGATAATACGGACAGAGGAACCCCCAACATGAATCCCAAAGGCACCGACGTCTGGCCCACCCTTTCGCTTCGCTTGCCGAACGGATGACGGAGTATGTGCTTCATCAGGGCCGCCGAACGATTGAAATCAGTTTTGATCACCGACCAGAAATCATAAGTCTTCAAATGCACTACTTTCAATTCCTTGTCGGATACTATCTTCAAACCCGCATCGCATATCTTGCGGCCGAAATCAGTATCTTCCACGCTGGGTTTCCGGTATTTTTCATCGAAGCCGCCCGTTTGAATGAATTTCTTCCTTCGCATGGCCGCAATGCTGGTGTAAAACAGGTTGATGCAGGAAGGCAGAGTCAAATAAGTGAAGTGCATCCATAAATTCTTGTAATCACTGAAAAAATCAGAATAGGGAACTTCGTCCGACAGCAATCCTACCACTCCGTCCGTTTCAGGGTCCTTGAAATCTTCTTCAAGCCGTTTCAATCCATTTTCCGGCAGTATAATATCGGAATCAATGAACAATATGATATCCCCTTTGGCTGTGTGAGCTCCGGTATTACGGGCTGCAGAAACACCCTGTCCGTTGTTGGGGGTTATACGAACGGGATATCGCTCTGCCGTTTTTCTGGTTTTTTCGTCCATGCCGTCGTCTACAACGATGACTTCCATCGACATTCCTTCTCCGGCAGAAAAAACGGCTGAAAGACATTTTTCCAGGGTCCCCCTGTCGGTTTTTTCCGGTATAATGATGCTGAATTCGGGTTTGCTGGTGTTGGAACCGTTCATTCGTTCACCTGTTTTTTATGGATTCAAGACGTTCACGCGCAAAATGATTGGCAGGATCGATGAACAGAGAATAACGAAATAGCTTTTCGGCCCTTTCCAAATTGCTGCTTGCATACCAGTTGGCCAGATTGTTCAATGAAACGTTGTAATTGATCATCATCCTCCATTCTGCCGGACCCGCGCCGGGCGCGAACCTGGTGGGAGGCCGTCTGACGTACAAGCGCCATAAACGGTCCGACCGGCAAGGATCATACCCGGAAGGCGGAGGTTTTTCCAGGTGATAAACGATGCCTTCCAGGTCAGGAAAAACGCCTTCGGGTAAAATAATGCGGCTGTAATGCGCCAGATATACCCTTTTGTTCCCCTTATCCAAAATGTTGTCAATCCCTTGTCTCACGCGTTTCTCATATCCTGTCATCTTGTCCGGCGTGTCGTAGCCGATCGGAAAATAAAGAACATCCTCCGCATCGGACATTATCTTATACCAGTTTTCAGGATTCGCCGCTATGCCAATCAGGTGAACCGGATACCCCCTTTCATTATAACGCTCCACCTTCTGCAGATAAGCCAACGGAAAAAATTCATCCACAGCCGTCACGATATAAGGGTCTCCGAGGATTGAATTTAACACGTTACGGCTCCAGTCATAAGCCGTAAACTCCTCATGCCTGTCCTGAGGATACCAGAAGCGAACCGCCTGAAATATTACGCACAAACAAAAGGCTGTCGTCAAAACGGCAGCCGGGATGCTTCTTCGCCGCTCTAAAAATGTATGAAACCCGCGGCTGCGAAAAATTCCGTCCGCCCCCATCGCAGCCAAAATCGCGGTTATTATATGCGACGGCAGATAAAACGGCTTGACCATGTACAGGAGACTCTCCCCGGAAGAATAAAACAGAAGGGATATGCCGGCGGTCTGAAAAAACCAGAGTAACAGCAATATCATCAATTTTATGCCGTCCTGCCGTAACAGAATGACTGTTCCCGCTGCAGCTAATATAAAAATAATGATCGTGAATTGCTCGATCGTCGTTTTAAGGTAATCCAGAAACTGAACCGCGCTGTTGCGTACCACTTCCTTCTGTAAATTGGATACCTGCGTACCAGCCCGGACGAAAGAAAATTCCTTCATTTTTGCCCAGGTACAAGGCGAACCCCTGTTAAGCACGGGATTCTGCGACGCCCGCAAAGGCATGTAAATCACCGGGGATAGTCCAAGCAGAAAAAAAAGTCCGAAAAGCATCAGCTTTCGAAGATTTAAGCGTTTTCCGAAGGATAGAATGAAAGACAGAAGAAAAACCGGCAAAAGCAAAATAAGCATCTGATGAACCGCTATGCCGACTCCCGATAAAAAGGAAACCGCCAAAGCATAATGAATGCGGCCGGAAAAGCGGGGATGAAACATCAGATACAAAAGAACGACAAAAACAAGCGAATAAAGTGCATATACCTCGGCAGTCGCCGACTGTTCCCACACCAGAGAACTGAAACCCGCAAGCAGAGCGACCGCCGTTCCTGAAAACTTCCTGATCCCCATTTCAATCAGAAGCAGAAAAAGAAAAATGCCGGTAAAAGAAGAAACCAGTCCGCAAAAAATGTTGATGCGAGAAGCGATATTGCCGAAAGGAATTATTTGGGCAGCCTTGAACAAAACCATGTGTATGGGGTATCCCGGAGGATGAGGTATTCCCAGGAACCATCCTCCGACAGCATATTCCGCTCCGTCCATCAAAGTTATCGTCGGTGCAGAAGTCCGTACGTAAACGATGAAAAGAATCAGAAAAACAAGACTGGAATATAAAATCCTTGAGTCTTTCCAGGGCTTTTCTATGGAAGTTTTAACTTTCACCGTTTCTGCTCAAAGTAAAACGTTAATCCATCGAACCGTCAAAACAAACAGTTCGACTAACCGGAAATGATGATACTGAAAAAAAGCCCTTGAAGAAAATGCTTTCTTGATCTTCCCGAACGAAAAAAAAAGAGTAAACCGCACACCGTGCTCTTGCAGTTGATTATGCAATGATCTGGGTCGAGGCGAAACGGAGTGGAAGACCCTTCCTGTTTTCTATATCATGAACCACGGAAAAGCTTTGATTTTTTTAGTCATTTGCAAGGGGCAGGAGCAACGGCAAACCAGAAATCCTTGTTCCGCCCTGGTCTGTTCCCGTATAAAATTCCGCAAATGTCTAATATGCTTCATTGACGGCGATTTCGTCCATTTTACTTCAACCGGAATCGTTCCACCGTCATGTTCAATAATAAAATCCACCTCCGCACCTGCTTTGGTCCTGAAATAACTCAAACGCCCCTTACCGGAATAGGACATTCTTTTATACAGCTCCGCTCCAACCCATTGTTCAAAAATATTGCCCGCATCCGCTGCGGCCGCTCCTCGACCAGGAGGAATGCCGGCGTGTTTTAAATACATAAAGTTTCTCACCCCGCCATTCCTCATGAGTGTGAAGGGCTCTGAGCCCGTTACGGGCCCTTCTTTTCTTAAAACATGATGCCCATGCTTATATAAAAAGATCTTCCTGGTTCCTTGATTATGGGGGGATTTGAACCCTCTCCGGCGACGACATCCCATTCATATGAGTTTGCGACGGCATATTCCTCATCAAATATGTTTTCGATTCCCAAATTGAATTCAAAGAAGTTGTATTGCAGTCCAAGCCTGATATTACCGGTATCCCACCCAGCAAGCTCTTTTTCACCCGCGTCTTCATCCACATCATTGGAATTTTCTGAATGAATCCATTCGGGTAATGCTGTAACGGTAACTGCGGCGTTTAGAATTTCAAAATCCCTGGTAAAACGAAGAGCCAGTCTCGATTTTAAAGGCGCCATGTTTGCCAGGTCTTCATCCTGGTTAAACCGGTCCGGTTGGGTAGCCTTTTTCCCGCGATAATAGGCGATCCCTGTCTCTAAATCGAATGAATCAGACAGAGACAATACTCCACTGACGTCACCGCCCCATATGTGCGCATCGATGTTTGTCCAGCTCTTGTGTGATTCTTCCGTCTGTATTATATGGTCTGTCCGTACCTTCGCGGAAAAAAAACAGCTTATTACCGCCGCCGTCTTCATACTGGTCGGATTCGGAATAATTGTAGCCCGCCATCACTCGCAGCCAGTCTGATCCCCCGTGCAGATTAATGCCCGCGCTGGGAAAACCAAAACTGCCGTATTTGCCGATAACTTCACCATGAAATCCAGGGGAAGGTTTTTTTGTCGTAAGCTTAACTGTACCGCCTAAAGCGCCCGGGACTGTTACGTCGAAAGGTCCCTGTTGAATATCTATTCTGTCGATTGTAAGTAATCCCACCAGGGAAAGCGCCGGGTCTTTTCGACTTCCGCAGCCGCCTTCCAGGATGCCGCCGTTGATTGTCGTCCGAAGTTCTGCCTGTGCGAAACCACGCAGCGATACTTCATTGCCGCAACCGCCCTTACGAATCATGCTTACTTCTATCAATTCCGATGACAACAAATCCGCAAAATCCGCTAATTCCTGTCTCCTGATTGATTTACCGAATGCCCGCGCTTCCCTTGATGCAGGCAATAACTGCCTGCCTATAATTTTACCCGTAACGGTAATGGGCTCCATTTCGAAACGGAGCCGGCCGGTTTCATCTTCATTATTTTTCTCCGCCTCTTTGGCCCAGGCAGATGTCGACTGAAATATCACCACACAAGTCAATACACCAATAAGTATCATGAAAGTTCTCATAATTTTCCCTCTAAATTAAATAGTTTTTGTCCATAAACGGCGAATTTTCCCCAATACTGCGTCTGGCTGCGGATTTGCTCAGTCAACGTATATGCATTACCCCTGCCTCGCAAATCCTTGTCTTAATTGCTTTAAGATAAATTCGCCCGTTTATGGATCAAAAACCCAAGTGGCTGTCCAGCATTAAATTTTGAATCGGGCTTCGAGTTTATGGACAGGCACTAAATAGCGGCTGACGCAGAGACGTTGACCGATTTTTTCACCGACGGCGCCGGCGTTATGCTCGATGAGACCTGCGGCGATTCCTGGTGGATTCAACATTTGAAGCATAAAAAACCGGAAAGAACAAAAGTGAACAATCAAACTCTGGAGAACCTCGGATGGTCCGATAATATTTCAGAAACCTGGGATTTCCCGGATGAGGGTTGCAAGATGTCAGATGATCCGATGCGTTTTACCGGCTTAACGGTGAAATGTTTGAGAGCGAGGGGAGAAGTGACTATCGAAGAATGTCCTTCATTCAACAATCATTTTACAGCCGTAATCCTTGTCGACGACGGTCCGATACGCGGAAACGACCAGTACCAGATTGAAATAATGATGCAGGAGTTGTGCCGTATAGAAGAAAGTCCTGAATAAATAATGAAGAAATAGTCCTTCTGTGGATTCGCTGAGGACTATGAGCGCATTACCGGATAATTAACGACCCATTAATAAAATTAAACCGACAGCTAAAAAAAACGACCGCCGTGAGTTTTTCTGGAAGACGGTCGCTGTGATTTATTTTTTTCGGCTTAAGCTTTTTTATGTTCTGCAGAGCGGCTTAATCCGAATTTCATCAACGTCTGCTGTTGAGGTTTTAAGATTGTTCCACAGACGCAGGTTGCTTTTTATTTTTGGATTTTTTTCCGGCCGTTATCCCGATATTAACTTTCAGGACCGATCAAATGAGGATTATGATTTTTAGGAAACCCTTCTTCTCTTACCATGATGATCCATGATTACCGCAAGTTGTAAGGTCTTTAATCAAAACCAGAATATTTTGATCATCCCTGCTTTTCCATTATATTGGAATTCAGACTTTCGTGTCAGGTCCGTCTCCGGGTTTGTCTTTGGGCGCTTTGGCTCCGGGGTCCTTATGATCCACTTTTTCCGTGAATTTTGCCTGATGCTGGAGATTATAAGGGATCGGCGGCAGTTCATCGCCTTTTTTTCCGGCCGTTTCCGTGGTTTTTTCAGGAGGATGCTTAATGTGATGAACCTTTTCGTCCATTTTTTTGGCTTCAGCCTTATTAAGCAACTGTGAAAATTCTGATTCTCCTGTTGCTTTCTTTTTCGTAGGGTCCGCTTTAACCTGTTCGGGAGGTATCTGCGGTTGTTTTCCTATTTTTCCGACATCCATGAGGGCGCTCCTTTCTTTTAAAATATTCATCCCGCCGGCGGCGGGTCCCATTTCTAATTATAATATCGGCAGAGGCGAAGAGAAAGTTGCGTACAGAAAAAAATTAATTTTTTGAACCTGTGGAAGGAATGTGATATAATGAAGCGTCTTCAGTTCTTCTTGTACTGAGGGCTGAAAACAGAAATTATTAACGACGGGTTGGGAAATAGCGAGATATGCCGCGGTGGGAAACGGTTCGGATCGACAGAGACTCGATAGATATTTTATCATTTGAGCTTGATATATTGCCGACGACGGCCTCGATATTGATTTCGAGGGGATTAGAGAGTATTCCGTCGGCATTCCGGTTTATGTATCCGTCGATTTCTGATTTTCATTCACCCTGTTTGATGCCCGATCTGGATCGTGGAGTCGGGAGGATAATCAGTGCGAAGGAGCGAAACGAGCGAGTATTGATTTGCGGCGATTATGATACGGACGGAATAACGTCTACGGCCCTGATGAGGCAGACTCTTGAAGAAGCGGGGATTGAAGTATATACGTTTTTGCCCGATAGACGGAGCGACGGTTATGGGTTTCGTTCGACAGCTATCGAGGCTGCGAAGCGACATGACGCGTCGCTGATCATCACGGTCGATTCAGGGATCACGGCATTCGATACGGTTGAGGAAGCTCGACGGGAAGGAATCGACGTAATCGTTACGGATCATCATTTGCCTCGTGAAAGTTTGCCGGCTGCTGAAGCGGTGATCAATCCCCGGGTCCCGGGTTCCCGTTATCCCTGCAAGGACCTGGCGGGAGTGGGCGTTGCCTTGAAGCTGGCGCAGGAATTGATTTTCCGCGGGGTAACCAGGGTTGATGAGGATGATCTGCTGGATTTTGCTGCAGTGGGAACGGTAGCGGACGTCTGCCCGATAAGAGGAGAAAACAGAATAATCACTAAATTCGGTTTTCAGTCGCTCCGCAAAACGAATAATCTGGGATTCCAGGAATTGAAGAAGGTTTGCGGGGTAAAAACGGGCCAGGAAATAAACGTAGGGGTGATAGGTTTCCGGATGGCGCCCCGGATTAATGCAGTCGGTAGACTGGAGAGACCTGACAAGGCGCTGGACTTGCTCTGCACAAAAGACAGAACGCAAGCCAGGATGCTGTCGGAAGAATTGAACAGGCTTAATCTCAGTCGCCAGAAGCTGGAAGAGGAAATCCTGCATAAAGCGTTCAAGCAGGCTGAAAGTTACGTTAAAAACGGGGATTGTTTTCTCGTTCTTGAGGGCGAAGAATGGCATGAAGGGGTGATAGGCATAGTGGCATCCCGTATCGTCGAAAGGTATTATCGCCCCACGTTCATATTAAGTCGCCGGGACGGCAAGGCCAAAGGTTCAGGACGTTCCGTTAAAGGATTCAAGCTGCTTGATTCTCTGGATCATTGCCGGTCGCTTTTCATCGAATACGGAGGCCATGATGCCGCTGCCGGTCTGATGATCGCTCAGCAGAACGTTGTAGATTTCCGCAAAAAAATGAATGAATACTGCTTTCGCAAAATGGACCGTAAATCGTTAGTCCCTTCGATTTATTATGATGAAGAGTTGTCCTTAAGCGACATAGACCACCATTTGATGTCTGAAATTGAAAGATTAGCGCCTTTCGGACTCGGAAATCCCACACCCGTATTCAGGCTGAATAATCTCAGGGTCAGCTCCGGCCCCTTCAGAGTCGGCCAGAAAAATGAGCACCTGAAATTCAGGGTGACCGACGGCAACCTGACTCAGGAAGCGATAGGGTTCGGCCTGGGGCATTTAACCGAAGCCATCAGGTTCGACCGGCCCATTGACGTCGTCGGCGCTTTGGACATCAATACCTGGGGCGGCAGACCGACTATCCAGATATTATTGAAAGACGTGCATCCCGCCGGGGGAGAAGGCCCTCCTGTAATTTAAAATGCCGGCTTCCGCCAAGATTTTTCTTTTCTATTTGAATCAAATGTGAAAAAATACAGCGAATATCCAGCGACTTATGGATTCATTTTTATTAAAATTTCCGGCTGTCCTGCAAAAAAGTTTATGAGATGAGGCAAAAATGCAACGCCTTCTTTTCTGTCTGACGATCATAATTATCACGATAATCGTCTTCTTGAACAGTCTCCACAATGATTTTCAACTGGATGATTATTACAGGGTTGTGGATAATCCGGGCATCCAGAAGCTTATGCCGTTGCATCGCCACTTTTTCGACCCGCGAACAATGTCCACTTACAGGGGAATAGTGCAATTCCGCCCCATGCTTCCTCTGACTTTATCCGTCAATTATGCGATCAGCGGAGACAGCCTGGCGGGATACCATATCGGAAATATTTTATTTCAGGTCATTGCCGGGCTGCTTGTCTTTTTTGTAATACTGGAATTGCTGAATCAGGTAGAGGCGTTCAAAAAAAGAAAAGCTGATCGGCTCTCAGTCGCTTTCTTCACTTCCCTGATATTTTCCATTCATCCGGTATCAGGAATGCTGGTCAATTATATCAGCGGACGCGACCTCATTCTGATGCAACTTTTTTTATCAGCCTCATTCCTGGCTTACATGCTCATGCGCCGTAAAGGCGAGACTGCCCTGGGATGGAGCGCCGTCATTCTGCTCGGTATGCTTTCCATTCTGTCGAAAACGAATGCTTCTGCTTATCCGTTGCTGATTCTGGCCTATGAGCTGATCATCCGCCGGGAAAAATGGTATGACAAAAAATTGTGGCTGCGGACCGTTCCGTTCGTTTTGATCGTAGTTTTTTTCTTTGTCTATACGAACTGGCTGCTGGATTTTTCAGACGTTTCTCAACTGAAATCCGAACATGGACAGGCAAGTCTTTACTCCTTGCCGACCCAGGCCAGAATACATTTTGAAGATTATCTGCCCAATTTTCTGTTTCCCTATCTGATTCATATTCAGGCGCAGGCTCAATATGTGTCCTATTCCGATCCGCGGGCATTAGCAGCCCTGGTTATGCTGGCGGGAACAGTAATGCTGGCCTGGATTCTGAGAAAAAGGCATCCCCTGATATCATTCAGTATTCTCGCATACTGGATCATGCTGGCGCCCACATCCTCCGTCATTCCTTTCCACACGATCAGGGCCGACTATCGGCCTTATCCCTCCAGCCCCTATTTTTATCTGACGATTATTTACCTGGTTCACAGATTCCTGAAATCGAATATGAAAATTATATTCTCTGGAGGGCTGGCGGTATATTTCGGAATATTTTCCATATTCATGAACCAAATCTGGGAAACCAAAGAATCCCTGTGGACGCATTCCGTAAAACTGGGCGGAACAGCGCTGGCTCATCACAACCTGGCCATGGGCACGCAGGACATGAACAAAAGAAAAAGGCTTCTGGAACAAGCTCTAAAAATAAGACCCGAACATATATTCACTAATATCAACCTGGGTCTGACGAAAATCAGCCTGGGTGAAGAGGACGGACTGGAGGATGTAAAGAAGGGAGCGGCATACGGAGCGGAACTGGCTTTCGCTCAATACTGGTTAGCCGTTGCCTACTACAGACTGGGACATTACGAGGACGCTTTTGAAGTAATGAAAAAAACAGCGGAAATGGACCCTGAAAGCATAAAATACAACTACGAGGCGGTGATCTATGCCCAGAGAATCGACCGTCACGAGGAAGCCTTGAAGTTTGCGGAAAAAGTGATGAAACTGGACCCCAATTATGAAAATACGGGCTTTCTCTATGCATTCAGCCTGCAGAAGCTGGGAAGAAAAGATGAAGCCGTTAGGGAATACAAGAAATACATCAGACGCAACTCTGACGATTCAAAAGCCTGGTTCAACCTGGGTTACGCCCTGATGAAGGAACAGAAATGGAAAGAAGCTATCGAAAGTTTCAACAGGGCTTTGCAGTATGAACCCGACGACACAACGGTCCATTATCATCTTTACCAATGCTATAACGAGTTGGGACAAAAAGAAAAAGCCGAACATCATCTGGCTTTATATTATAAATAAAGTCCGGTAAAATGGAACATCTCCTTCGCAGGGATAATAAAGAGGGCTGGTTGGTCTGCAGGGAAGAAATCTGTCTGTTAAATCTCGCCGGCGACTGTTCATAAACTCGCTATTTTTTGTCCATAAACGACGAATTTTCCCCAATACTGCGTCAGTCTTCGGATTTGCTCAGTCAAAGTATATGCATTACCCCTGCCTCGCAAATCCTTGTCTTAATTGCTTTAAGTTAAATTCGCCCGTTTATGGATCAAAAACCCAAGTGACTGTCCAGCATTAAATTTTGAATCGACAATCGAGTTTATGGACAGGCGCTCGCTAGTTTTTGTCCATAAACGGCGAATTTTTCCCAATATTGCGTCTGTCTTCGGATTTGCTCAGTCAAAGTATAAGCGCCGCCCCTGCCTCGCAAAT
>CAZUFC010000025.1:0-74384 GCA_964619725.1 uncultured bacterium
TGCGAGGCAGGGGCGGCGCTTATACTTTGACTGAGCAAATCCGAAGACTGACGCATTATTCTGAAAAATTCGCCGTTTATGGACAAAAACTAAATAGGGCGTGTTGATCAGGAGATGTTGAAGCATGTTGCGCGTGTGTAATTTAGGTCTTGAAAAAAAGCGTCAGACTTAATAAAATAAAATCAGGATCAATCCTTTGACAACGAGACAATTCCTGTGGTTTTTTTTTGTATATAATGGGGCGAAGATTTCGGATTATTTTAAGATTCAATGAAAGGGGAAAACTGATGAAAGCCGGCAGGTGCAGCAGTTGGAGTTTATTATTCACGGCGGTTTTTGCGATGTTGAGCAGCGTCGTGTGGTTAACTGGAGCATTCGGATCGACCGCCGTTGCGGATGGCGCTGGAGATGATGCTTACAGTGAATCAGTTGGTTTTAATGGATTCAGTGATGACTATGATTTCTATTTGGAAGAAGGCGGCAGTATTAATATGGGCGATAATGATGAAGCAACGCCGACTCCTGTTGCGGGGGAGGCGGAAGCGAGCATGACGCCGCAGTTCAGGCGGTCGCCGACGCCTTCGGTAACGGCGGCGGTTCCTGAATGTCCGGCGAACACATTGTTTGGTCAGGAACCCTGGGCGCCCGGATCGGCCATTTTCGATTTTATGGAAAGTGAGATTACGACGGGTTTCCAGGCGTATGATAATTTCTGGGAAGTTCCGGTGGATATCTGCGACGTGCACTGGTGGGGATTCGAATGGGATTACGAGTTCTTTGAAGATTGCGAGAAGGATGTGACGTTCGACATACGTTTTTACGAGGATGATTCGGGACAGCCGGGGACATTGTATTTTGAGCAGACGGGATTGACGCCTGCAGAGACTGATACGGGATTGATCTATTATTATTATCAGGAAATCCCGATAGAGTTAAAATACTATGAAGTCGACCTGCCGGAGTGTTGCACGGGTTTGCCTAATGGTTGGATATCGATAGTTGCGGATGAGGACCCGCAACAGCCGACCTGCGTATTCGGGATGGGACCGAGCAGCGACGGAGATGGAATATGTTATGGCTGGTTTGGTGAAGTTTTTGAATCGAGAGATTTTGACCTGAGTTTTTGTCTGACGGGAGCGACGCCGACTCCTGAACCGACTGATACGCCGACAGAAACGCCGACGCTGACTCCGACCGAATCGCCGACTTTGACCTCGACGCCGACGGATACTCCGACATTAACGCCGACATCGACCCCGACGCGAACACCGACCAGGACGCCGACGGGCACTAGTTCACCGACATTCAGCCCGACGATGAGTCCGACGCGCACGCCGACATTGACGCCCACTCTGAGTCCGACGCTGAGTCCAACGGAAACGCCGACATCGACGCCGACAGAAACGTCCTCGGCTACTCCCACTGAGACCCCGACTATAATGCCGACGGCCCCGCCCACCTGCAGCGTATTGAAGATTTACGCTCATGAAATCATCTTTGACCCGGAGGCGGCGAGTCCGGGACAGATCGTGACGATAACCGTTCCGGTGCATAATGAGGGATGGGTTGATGTCGATTATACTGAAGTTTATTTCGGATACGAATTGACTCCCCTGGACCCTACAGATGATCCTAATCTGATGCTGATCGGGAATCCCGTACAATTGAATGATATTGAAGTCGGCGAAACGGAAAATGCCGTCACGCAATGGGACACGACAGGTCTGGATGCCATTTCTCATCGCGTGTATGTTTTTACCTACAACACCATACCGGAAGAGTGCATTTATGAATTGACCGTAACCGATTATATCGTGCCGGTTGAACTATACAGTTTTACGACGCATGCGCAGAATAACAGGGTCATTTTGAGCTGGACGACCGGGACTGAAATAAATAATACCGGATTCCTGGTCTATCGTTCCGAACAGTTTGGGGGGTCTTATGAACGGATAAGCGAACAGATGATACCAGGGGCGGGAACGAGTTTTCAGAAGCATGATTATTCGGCGACAGACATTAATGTGAAGAACGGAATTCCTTATTTCTATAAACTGGCAATGGTCGATCATCAGAACAGAAAAAGCTGGTCGGAAGTCGTCAGCGCCGTGCCTCACCGGAGCGCCGTCGATGTGCAATTCAATACTTTCAGCGACCGGAAGCTATATTCACAGGATCAGGTTATGAAATTGTCGGGCGTTCTGATGAATAACCATGATGATGCACTTGTGGATATCCGCATTGTACTGTTAGTCAACTCCGTTTACGCAGGCGACATTGTTCCGCCGACCCGGGTTAAGGTTGATTCGGATGCACGCTGCGCATTTGACTTGATGAATTATTCCTGGACAGGGCATGAACCGAAAGGCGATTACATTATAGCGGCTGTCATGAACGACGCAGACGAAGGAGAGCTCATTCACGCAGACGTTACGGACTTCCATTATTATTGACAGGCGCTGACGAGTTTTTGTCCGAATATCTGAAGTCTTTTATGTATCGAAGAAAACTTTTGGCATTTATCAAATATCGGTATTTTGAGGATACAATTCGACAGAAATTCACATCATTTTGTTTTGATTTCGATTGCGATATCGACCCCTATTACTTAAACAAACTGTCAAAAGTTTTCAAAGAAGCGTAACCCCGGTCTGATCAGTCCGCACTTTTCCGAATCAGCTTAAATCAGTGTTTCTATTCGTCTGTTTGTGATTTAAGTTTTTTATTGAGTCGTGATTCGGCTTTTGAGAGCATTTTTTTTAATTTTTTGATTTTTTTCAAATCTGCGGAGAGAGTTTTTTCATTTTGAGGGAGCGGATCATTGAGATTAACGCCCAGGAGTGTGAGGTGTTTTTTAATTCTATATTTTAAGTCGGCGAAATTATGGAGTAAATTGCCGTCGTCATTTGTTCCGTCTTTTACAATGTGTTCCAGTAGAAGCAGTTCATTGACTTTGATTCTGCTGAAGTCATGGACGCTTCTGTTTTCAGCTATTTCAATGATTTTTCGGAAGTATTCGGGGAGGATGTCGATATGTCTTTTTCTGAATCTGTTAAGGCTGCCGCGATTAGGTTTAAGATTAGCGGAGAGGTAGATGTATTTCATATCCCGTCGGCACAGTTCTTCGATTCTGGAGCTGGTTGTAATGCCTTCGGCGTATGCGAAGAACCACACGGCGAGCATGACTGCCGGGTCGAGAGCGGGAGCGCCGCGGGAAGCGTATTCTTCGTAGAAATCATTCAGATTCAGATGATTAATAATATCGACGATGATGCGGCATTTATCGTCCGGCGAGACGAAATCGTCAAGGCAATAGCCGAATAGAGTCAATTGTTTTCGGTTATGAGTTTTAAATTCCATTGGATTATAAGAAGTTTTCCAGTAAGTGTTCGACTTTTTCAAGCGACTGGGCGGGATAGAAAAAGATACCCTGTCCGAATTTACAGTTGAGAGATTTAAGCAGATCGACCTGTTCTTTGCTTTCGATGCCTTCGACGACCAGGCTGAGATTAAGGCTTTGAGCGAGTGAGACGATCATTTTAACGATTTCCCAGTTTTTATAATTTTGAGTGATGCGAGCGGTAAAGGCTTGGTCGATTTTAAGTCCGTCCAGCGGAAATTCGAGAATATTGCCTAATGAGGAGTATCCTGAGCCGAAATCGTCCAGATGAATCTGGACATCCAGCTTCTTCAGTTTTTGGAGTATTTTGAGGGCAGCGGCAGGATCGTCCATAATGACGCTTTCGGTAATTTCAATTCTGATTTTGTGGGGAGGGATACTATATTTATTGATAAAGGCGTGAATGGTTTCTTCGAATTGAGGATCGGAGAATTGTTTATTGGACAGATTAACGCTGAGGAATAAAGAGTCTGCTGCGTCGTATTTTTTTCGCCATTTGTCCATAGTGGAAAAGGCCTGGTCCAGGATGAGCTTTCCGACTGGTATGATGAGTTCGTTTTCTTCAGAAAAGGGGATGAACCGGGAAGGCATAATGATGCCTTTTTGAGGGTGCATCCATCTGGCGAGGGCTTCAAATCCGACTATTTTATTATCCTGGAGGGAAATGATGGGTTGATAGTAGACGGTGAACTGGTTGCTTTCTATGGCTTCCCTGAGGTCTTTTTCCAGGTTGAGTCGATTAAGGATGACGTCGTGCATACCGGGATGAAAGATGGAGTAGCAACTGCCTTTATTTTTCGCCTGGTACATGGCGATGTCGGCATTTCTGAGGATTTTTTCAGGCGAGCTGTCGGGTGCGTCATCAATAATGATACCGATACTGACTCCGATATAGATTGTTTGATCTTTTATCTGGAAAGGTTCGGTGATGGATTCGATAATACGGTCGGCGACTTTGACGGCATCGTATTTGTCGGCGACATTTTCCATGAGGACGGCGAATTCATCGCCGGCGAAACGAGAGAGAATATCGGCATCACGGAGACATTTTTTAAGTCTTTTGCCGACTTCGATGAGCAGTTTATCGCCCATTTGGTGTCCGAGGGTATCATTGACGTTTTTAAACCGGTCCAGATCGAGATAGAGGATGCCGATTTTCTTGTTGTTTTTATTGACTTTGCGCAGGATGGCGTTATTCAGTCTGTTAAGAAAGAGGTCTCTGTTGGGCAGGCCGGTAAGGCCGTCATGAAAGGCATCATGGAGCAGTTGCTGTTCATACCGTTTTCGATCAGTGATATCGGTTTGTGACCCTGCCATGCGAAGGGCTTTACCGTTATCGTCTCTGACGGCCTGGCCGCGGCAGAGCACCCATCTGAAAGCGCCGTCGGCGTGTTTCATTCGATATTCGCTGCTGAAATTGGATGCAACGCCACGTATGTGTGATTTGACGCGGGAACTGACTTTTTCTCTGTCGTCGGCGTGGATGAGGTCGAACCAGTCGTCGAGCGTATTGCCGATATCATGTTCATCGTATCCGAGCATTTCTTTCCATCTGGGAGAATAGTATACTTCACCGGTTTCGATATTCCAGTCCCACAACCCGTCGTTGACGCCTCTGGCGGCCAGAGCGTAACGCTCTTCGCTTATCTTGAGTAAAGACTGCAGTCTGTTCTGTTGAATACCCATGGCCATCTGGTGAGCGAGGGAGGAAGCCGCTTCTACGTGCTCTGTGTCGAAAGCGCCGCATTTGGAGGAACCCAGGTTGAGAGACCCGATCAATTCGTTTCTGGAGAAGAGCGCAACCATCATGTAGGAACGGACGCCTTCTTCGAGGAGAACAAGGTCAGTTCTGGATTTATTTTTCAGCTTTCTGATATCTTTAACGATTGAATAGCGGCGCCACCGCAGTTCTTCAATTTTTCCGAAATCATCCAGCGGCATGGCGTTTTCAGAATCCAGCCGGGTTACGCCGATGTTGTTGGCCGCTATTATACGCACGATTTTGTTTTCAAAATCAAAGAGGGCCACGCTGCTGCGATCGCTGGGGAGCAGAGACCCGATATTTTCCAGGGTGGCGACAGCGATATCCTTTGGCGAATCGGCGGCAAGGATGGCTTTATCTATGATCCGTTGAGTTTCCAGTCTCAGGGTATATTGCTTGATCACTTTTTCAGCTTTCTTCGTTTCTGTAATATCTTCGACGGTTCCTTCATAATAGACGGTGTTTTCGTTTTTATCCCGGATAGCCCGCGCATTTTCCCTGACGTAAAGAATGCTTCCGTCCTTTCTATACCAGCCTGATTCAAAACCGCTGACAGCGCCTTCTTTTTCAAGTTTCTTCTTGAATTTCATCCTGGCTTCTGCATCGACGTAACTCGAATTTTTTTCCAGATTTCTCTTCCTCAACTCATCAAAACTTGAAAAACCGAGCATTCGGATAAGAGCTGGATTAGCCATTAAGATTTTACCGTCAGGAGTCGTTTTATATAATCCGATGACTGCGTTTTCAAAAAGGTCCCGGTATCGCTGTTCGCTTTCAATCAGCGCTTTTTCAGCATCCCGGCGTTTTTTAATTTCTTCGGCGCGTTTCTCGTCTGTTTCAAGCTGTTCGTCATGCTTTTGCGTGTCGGCGGATGAGGGCTGCGCCTTGTCGGTATTAACTTTGTCCGCGGTTTCTGGAGAGCCGGCAGCATCGTTTTCGCAGGGATGTTCCGTTTGTTCAGCGGATTCCTCCACTGAAGCATCGTTTTCTGTTAGTCGATCGTCTGGTGGGGGCGGAGCGAAAATAATTTTTTTAACGAAGAAGAAAAGTAAGGATGTCCCCAGCATCAGAGGAAAAAGCGACACGAGGATAACAGAGAGGAAGCGCTGCTTCAGGGTTTCAGCCAGGGACCGAACCGGCAGGCCTAGTTTCAAGTAACCGAGAATACGGCGGGGCGCCTGTTTAAGGTGGACCGGCGGCGGATGGGGAGTGTCCGAACTTATGTCAGCAAAGATCGGCGTTAAAAGATCAAAATATATTTTTCCGGAATTTTCATCGATGACTTTTCGGATATAGAATTCCTGACGTTTCGCTTTTTTTCTTTCATCAGCGGATAAAGGGACAGGGGGAGCGCCTGATTCCGATTCGGCGATCACGGTTTTTCCTGCAGGATCGAATAATGAGATATAGCCTATTTTGTGGTCGGGGCTGTATTGTTTGATGGTTCTCTCCAGAAGTGTCTGGTCGTCGGTATGAAGGACGAATCTGAGTTTTCTGATGATTTCGTAAGCTTTTAATTTTCCTGAGTCGATAAAACGCTGATTGACGGCGATAATTTCAGAATTGATGATGAAGAGGGAATGAGCCATAGAGGCCAGGAATATAATTGATCCGAGGATCAGGAAGAATCGACTGGTATTATTTTTCATTTCCCCATTCAGTAATTTTCAAGTCGTTGAGGGATAATCCTTTAAAGCGTTCCTGCATAGTGCCTGTTAATCCCCGAATTTTTAAGATATCGAAGAAGAGATGGAGAGCAGGCGATTCGGGCCGGTTATTCGGAAGCAGGAACCAATGAACCGTCGCCGTGTTGCAGACAGGCTAGAGGACCTGATCAGGCAACAGGATATTTATCCAGTAGGAATGTTATGACAAAATATAAAAAAAATCAATTGAAGGGAGTGAATCGGAATCCGCCGCCTGTTCAGAGGATGAAATCAGGCGGCGGATTTTGCAATTATGCGAGATTACATGTCAGTTATTCTGTTTGCAGGGGCACCAGGGTGTTTCGACGGTAATGGGGTAGCAGTTGGAGGCTGGTCCGCGGCATTCATCATCCGTGCCGACGGCTTGAACGATGTAGTAATGGGTAATGCCTGGGGCGATTTCAGCGTCGTTCCAGGAAAGGGAGGTTGTGGAATGCATGGGAATCCATCCGTAATCGCATCCGATATCGTTTCTGAAGATGATGTATTCGTGGGCATTGACGACATTGTTCCATTTAAGGGTAACGGATGAGCCGTCGCAGCATCCGACGATTTGTGGAGCGTTGATAGAGGGGCAACTGCTGTAGCAATCGGGAGCTTCGTCATCGCAGGCGATTCCGTGAGCGTTAAAGTGTTCCCATAGTCTGCATCCGTGAGGCGTGCCGTTGGCGAGGTTACCGTCATCATCGTCGACGCCGAGGAAAACGGTATAGTAGTTATCAGCGGCGCAACCGTCGACATCGGCGTTGGGATTGCATTGTCCGCCGTCGGTGAGCTGATAGGCGGCATCGATACTGGAGAGTCCTTCGTACCATATTCTGTCAGCCCACAGCCATCCTCCGTTGTTTCCAATTTCGTTTCTGACGGCGGCGACGGCATCCCACCAGGCCTGGGAGGCGATAAGGCTTTCGCAATGCCCTTCATAGCCCATGGGTCCCATATAGCCGGCATAGGGGCAGTTCCATCTGTCGCAATCGCCGGGAGCGTTTTCGATATTGGAAACGGTGACTTCATTTTGAGTATTGACGTCTCTGACGCCTGTGCAACCGGCATCGCAACCGTAGTTGCACGGCACGCCGATTTTGAAGTTGTGTCCTATGCAGGAGGTGTGGGTCATAAGAAAACCTGCGGTATCTGCGTATGCTTCACCGGAACCTTTATCGATGGAGAATCCGTTGGCATCGTTGGAGTCTATTCCATGCGATGTTTCATGAAGTATTATGTCGGCGATTTCACCCGTGTTGCCGCAATCGTAATTGACCGTGGAATGGAATTGATAAAATTTTATGTATACTCCAGTCCAGTATGCGTTGCACCAGTCGTCGGTTCTGTTCACTGAGGCGAGAAGATTGTTGTCCAGCCAGCCTATGCCGGGCTGGTAATAACCGACTTTTTCCTTGAGCCAGTTTATGTGGTAGAAGGCTGTCCGAGCGGAGTGTGTATTGCCGTTTCCGCCGACGCCCGGGGTAGTGCAATCGGTTCCGGCGCTTGAGCCGAAATGAAGGTCGCCCGGAGCCGTATTCGAGGTCAATTCGATATCGCCGCAGTTATCGCTGATTTCGGCGTAATCGCCGTCCAGGCTGCAGTCAGCGTCTCCGCCGCTGTAAGTGTAGTTGCCGCCTTTGTCGGTCTGCTTGTCGCCGTTGTTGACGACTTTAGCGAACGGCAGCGGCCGGACGACTTCCTGTTGGGTGTTGTTGTCGGAATATATGCCTCCGTCGACCACGCCGTATTTTCGAAAATCCTCAAGCATGAGCAGGATTCCGTCATGGGCATCAACCAGAGCTCGCCAGACGTAAGGAGAGCCGGGACTTTCCATGATAATTTCAAAGACCAGGCGATGACTGTATCCCGTATCGTTTTTCCCGGAAAAGGGCGTGCCGGCGGCATAATCGTCGCCTTCGGCTGCAACAGGGATTATCATCAGTTTAATGGGAGAGGTTATGCCCAATTCGTCAGGAAGGTATCGGTTAACATGATCGGCAGCGACGCCGAAAGCTTCTTCAGCATCCAGTTTCGGAGCGGCTGAAATAGTCACATTTTCGTAAAGATATGCGCCGAACTGTATGAGATTGCCGTTGTTGATCCGGAAGAACAGATGACTTTTCCAGACGGGGATGCCGTCGATTACCTGTTTGAATCTTACGACCGAATATCGCCGGCTGATAAAGGAACCTGCCTGATCAATCTCAAGTTGTTTTTGATCGACCCGGAACAAACTTGAATTTTCAGAGATGAAGTTGCGGGCTTTCATAGCCAGGAAATCGATTTTCAGGGGGGAATCGGGATTCAGTCCGTATTGTTCCAGATAATCGGCGCCCAGTTTATTCCCTCTGCCGGGAAACCACGGAATGCCCTCACCCTGGATGATGTTGGGCCTTCCGCTGCGATCGTCGAGAGTGATGCTCCATTGATTTCCATATTTCGCGTTGAATTGAATCCAGGCCGGATCGTTCAATTTCATGCTGTCCTCGTATGAATGATGTATCGCCAGGGAGCGCAGAGTGACTTCAGGCCGGAAAACCTGAACTTGTTCGATTATTTTTCTTTGGTTCTGTTCCAGGGTATCCATGGCGAACGTCAGCGGAAGGTTCAGGAACAGGAGACCGAGGATAAGAAGACCGGCAGTTTTTTTAATCGTTTTCATAGTCTTCCTTTCATAGAAGATACTGGTTCGTAAAGACTGCTGCTTCATCATCAGAATCCGCCTATCCAGACGTCGATAAGGCCGCTGTGTCCTTCGAAGTTTTCCAGAGCTTTGCCGACCACGGCCCCGAGGACAGAGGCGTCTGCTCTTGCGGCATGCCCTTCCAGGTCGGAAGTGGTAAGCATATCGCCGGCTTCGATGTATCCTGTGACCTTGCATGGCACGCTTCCGGCCAGGGCGACGAAAGCGCCTGATTTGGTAACGGCCATTTTAACGGCCGGTTCTGTGGAGATGACGCCGGCGAGGCGGGTATCGTAAATCTGATTGCAGGGGGCGATGCCGTCCCGGGTAATGACGACGACAGTTCCCGGTTCGATTCCCGGAGTTTCGGATTGTTCGATGAATTCTGAAACGAGCGCGTCTTCCTGTGCAGATATGTGGTCGGGATGCACCGGCAGTTTTTCAGCCAAGTCTGCGCTGGGGCAGGCGTAACCCACGGATGCGTGGATAGTGCCTGAAACGTCTAGTTTATAGGCCGGGGAAGTCGTGCCGATGCCGACCTCTCCGAGGCTTTGCGTAGCGATAAGTACGTCTCCCGGAAGAGAGTAATGAGCTCCGCCGTCCAGGTACAAAGGAGCGCCGCCGAACGATCCTGCTGCAGTCGTAATATAGAGAGGATCGCCCAAAAGCAGGGGATAGGAGTAGGTCGTTCCGGTTGAAATAGTTTTTGAACCGCTTCCGCCGGAAAACTTGAGATCACCGTCTATTTCAAGTTGTTCTTCGGGAGAGTCCGTTCCTATTCCGACGTTACCGTTTTGGAGGACATATATTCCCGTATCGCAGCTCCCGCCGTCGGTACAACCGGTGATGCCGATAAAATTCTCGTCTGAATCGTTCTCATCGCCTCTTAAGTATCCGGCAGCATAACCGGAACCGTCGCCGAATTCCAGCTTCGTGTTACCGCCGGTCCAGAGCTCCAGCCAGGAATTGGAGTTGCCCGCACGAAAAGCATCCCCGTTGCTTACGACGTCAAGCTTGTACTGAGGTTGATTTGAACCTATACCGAGATTTCCGTCCGTATCCAGCACCATTCTCGTGTAGCAGGGATTGCATTTTCTGAAATAAAGAGCATGAGCAGGATAAACGCTGCCGTCGCCGTTAACGGTGATTTTCCAGATGCCTTCAGTCTCATCCGTGTTGCTGATATGCAGGCCCGTACTTGAGCCGCTTCCCGAAAGATGCAAGGGAATCGTGCCCCCGACGACCCGGATGTCATACGAACTTGTGGGCAGCGTTCCTATTCCGATATGTCCGTTTAATTTATCGTAATAGATTTCCGCCCCTGCCGCCGCATCGTTGTCATTATAAAGCAATTGCCGGTTCGAACCCCCTACAGGGCCTGTCGGGCCGCTGGGCCCCTGCGATCCCGAAGGTCCCGAAGGCCCGCTCGGACCCTGCGATCCGGAAGGCCCCGAAGGCCCGGACGGACCTGTTAACCCGGTCGGATCGCCGACCCATTCGCCGTATTCGTTGATGACCGTTCCGTATCCTGAAATGTCTACACTCGAGGGTGTAATGGCTTCCTCATGTACGTCCGATGCATTCAACGCCTGACCTGTTGAAGTCAATTCGAGTCTCGGCATCAACGTTTCTTCATTGACTTTGATCTGCAGCCAATATTGATCGTCGAAATCAAGATTCAGGGGATTGACCGTTCCCAATATCACGCTGAAATAACCCGCGGTTACTTCCACGCCGGCTTGTGTTTCCGTCCAAACAGGCATGCCGCCCGATGCAGTGAGATATATCCCGAATTCCAGCTCGTAGATGCCGCTTAACGGCTCACCCTCAGAATTCTCCAAATGCCCCTGATAATTGATGCGTTCAGGGACCATTCCCATTGAAGTTCCGTTAAGAACCGCCGCTACTGCCCCAAAAATAAAAATAATACAAAGTTGCTTTTTCATCTTTGTCCTTTCAGACCGTTTAATCATTCTCGCAAAGCTCAACTTCATCAATCAGCTTTGCGGAAACGGCACGAATGAAATTAGGTAACTGCTTTCATGATGAAATTTTTTTGAACATATCCATGATAAATGTTCAAATTTTTTTCCTCTTTCATAAAAAGCACATTAGTGATCGAACTGCGTGAAGAATCAGCGTTTAAAAGAGGAGATTCAACAATCGGTTTTTACTCATGCGTCAAGCGCCCTCCTTTCTAAAAATTGAAAGCGTTTTTAAATGATTGCCGCTAAGTTTTAAAAGAGTCAGCGAAGCCATCAAATTGAATCGACATTCGGAAACAACCCTTACTCATTAATGTACTGAAAAATGATCATCAGTCAAGAAAAAGTCAAGGAAAGGGTTGACTTTCAATTTTGTTTGTTTTAGTTTGAGTTACGATAAAGAGTTTGATTCATTAACCCATCAATCTCGGGAAGCGATACTGGCCATGGTTTTAATCGAACGTTACGGCGACAGACTCTCGTTTCACTACATGAATTTTCTTTCCTTGAACATTTTGCATTTCTTTTAAAAGACCCAATTAAAAATCGAATAAGTCTTTTGACAGGAGAGGCGTCAACATGCCTGAAGAGGATTCAACCTATCGGCGATATCGTCATGACACAGTATCAAAAAAGGAGATAAAGGAGGGCGATCAGTGGCAGAAAGTTCAGTATTAGTGTATGGAACGAATCTGGCAGGGTATCGGGCGGCATATGCTTTATGCAAGAAGGGTCATCAGGTAATCCATTTGAACAGGGGTTCGTATATAGATGAGTATAAGAATCAGGCATTGCAGCAACTTCCGCTTGATTTTTGCTGGGTTTGCGGACATATGCCTCAAAGGTTGTTCAAAGGAATGGGTTGTCTGAAGGACAATTACAGCGTTGAGGTAACGGAAGTAACGGGAGAAGCGGGAGATTTCACGATCAAGTTCAGGAAGCAGGATCAGCTTGTGAACAATTTCATATGCTGCGAATGCGACAGGTGCATCGAGGCGTGTCCGGAGGAGAAGGACGGGAGAAAGGCGATATATGTATTGCCTCATGTAGCGTGGGAGAACATTTATTTAATAGACGAGGAGATGTGCACGCAATGCGGGCGGTGCGAGGATGCTTGTCCGACCGGGGCTTTAAAGTTGGAGCGTCCGGTGGAGGAGATGGAGGTGAAGGCGGGGGCGATAGCTTTAGCGCTTGAGTATGAGAGTCCGACGGCGGAGGAGCTGGCGCAGTTTGGACTGGGTAAGAGCAGCCGGGTGCAGACTAATGCGGAGATAGGGCGCAGGTCGTCGTTGAGCAATTTTACGATAGATGCGTTAAGGACCCGAAGCGGTGAAGTCCCTGATGATTTTTCAATCATAGTGACTCCCCAGTTCAATGAGGCGATCGTGGAGCATGAAAATTACAATCTTTCTATAACAGCGATTTACAGGGCGCTGAAGATAAAGGAACTGATGCCGTCGGCGAAAGTAACCGTTTACCTGCAGCATTTCAAGGGATCGGGCGAGAATCATTACCGGTTTTATGAGAAGGCGAAATCGACGGGCGTGAAAATAGAGAAGGTTGATAAGTTGAGCGTATTTGTGGAGTCGGAAGAAGATGTGGTGATTCGATATGAGCAAGCGGGAGAGAGTCTGGAGCATAAGACAGGTATGGTGATTTTAGTAACGGGTCAGAAGCGTCCGTCCGTGATGGATGAGGTAACGAGCAAATTTAAAGTTGAAAGCGATGAAAGAGGATTTTGCAGGACGCAACCTTTTTCAGTGGGTGAGACGACTATTCCGGGAATATTCGCAGCAGGCGAATTTACCGGAGTGAAGGGGTTGCCGGAGATCGTGTGGGAAGGATGCGCCATGATGACGGAGATGCTGCCTTACCTGGGCGAGAAGAATTTTTCTCCGGCTCCGCCGCCGAGTTTACGTGATTTAAGCGTTGAGAGACCCAATGTCGGGGTTTTCATATGCAGTTGTTTTGGGACTTTTTCTGATAAAATGGACTTGGGATTGCTGAAAGAGAAGGTAAAGGGGCTGAAGGATGTCGGGCATGTTGAAATCATACAAGGTTGCTGCACTCCTTCGACGATGACCGAGACTGCTGAAAAGATAAAGGCATCGGGCGTAAACAGGGTTATACTGGCGGTATGCACGCCGCTTCAGAAGCTGTTGAAGTATCGAAAAACGGTCATGATGGCGGGCGTTAATCCCTTGTTAAGCGAATTTTTAAGGCTGCGGGAAGACGTCATCAATGTTCACGGCGACAGGAAGAAGATGCTGGATAAAGCCTTGACGTTGATACGTTCAGGGGTAGAGAAAGTCAAAAGGTCGCATCAGGAACCCACGTTAATGACGGAATTTACCGACAGGGTTCTTGTAATCGGCGGAGGCGTATCCGGAATCATGGCGGCCTATGAGATCGGCAAAGCGGGTTACCCTGTGACAATTGCGGAGAAAAAAAGAGACCTGGGCGGTATGGCAGACAGGCTTAGCGAAGATCAGAGGAATTATGTCAACGATAAACTGGAAAAACTCGGCAAAATGGAGAATGTTGAGATACTCACCCGTTCTGAAGTCAAGAAAGTGACCGGACAAGCCGGCGATTTCACTGTAAAGATTGAGGGAGAAGAAGCTAAGGAAATTAAAGCAGGCGCGATAATGATCGCTGTCGGAGCCCGTGAAAGTATTCCCGAAGGTTGGCTTTACGGCGAGGATGAACGCGTGATGACTCAAAGCGAAGTAAAAGAAAAGTTAAGCCGGGACGCTGAACTGAAGGGCCGGATAGCGATGATTCAGTGCGTGGGTTCAAAAGATGCCGATCATCCCTATTGTTCCAGAATTTGTTGCGCTCAAGCTTTGGAGAATGCCGTGTCCCTGAGAGAAAAGGGGGCGGAAGTATCAATTTATTATACTGATTTGAATCTTTATGATGAAGAGACGGAGCTTTATAAACAAGCGACCGGAAGAGATGTAAATTTCATCCGGGTGAAGGAGCGTCCCAAAGTTTTGAGAGAGAATGAGCGGTTATATGTGGACGATGGAAACAAGAAAGAGGAGTATGATTATATCGTTCTGAGCACGGGGATAGAACCTGATTATGAGATGAACAAAGCGCTGTCTGAAATGTTGGATTATCCCCTGGGCAAAAACGGTTTTTTCGTCAACGACGTCAGCGGTTATCCTTACGAAGAGGTGATAAAGAAGCTGGTAAAACCGTTTGAACTGGGGTCCAATTTTATTTTTCCGATAGGGATGGCTCATTCGCCCCGTAATTTCGATCAAACGCTGTTGATTGCAAAGGATGCTGCAGGAAGGGCCATGGTAATGCTGGACAAGCCGAAGGTTCCGCCGCCCAACGCCATGTATGTTGCTGGTGTGGTAGAGTCAATTTGCATGGGGTGCGGAGTCTGCATCGATGTATGTCCCTATTACGCCCGGTATCTGGACACATCGAAGAATATTGCGGCGGTGCGGCCGATGTTGTGCGATTCATGCGGGACCTGCGTGGCTATATGCCCGAATAATGCCTCATATCTGAGGGATTTAAGGGGCGATCAGGTGATGGCTTCGCTGGATGAAGTCTTGATATAGGAGGTTATAATGGACGAAAATTTTGAACCGAAGATAATATATTTCATGTGTTCCTGGTGCGGAACAGGAGGTTGTGAAACGGCTTCCGCTTATCATTATTCCTATCCTGAAAACGTATTGCCGTTCAGGTATAACTGTACCGGCTCAATACCGACGGTTCATCTGTTGCGGTCGTTCCTGGAGGGAGCAGACGGCGTCGTCATCAGCGGATGTCATCCCGGCGACTGCCATTATAACGACGGCAATTTCAGGGCGAGAAGAAAAGTCGCTCTGGTCAAAAATTTAATGAATTCTTTCGGATTGGAATCGGACAGATTGTGGTTCAGATATGTGGCTCATGGGGAGGCCAGGAGATTCGCGGATACGGCAAACGAATTCGAGAGACATGTAAGAGAAATGGGACGCAATCCGCTGAAAGCGAGGAAGGAAACATGAGTTTATCGGAGGAAATAAAAAAAGTGATATCGCAGATGGTTCAGGGAGAGATGCTGGATGCCGTTATCGTTCCTATGAGAACGCCGGGTGGAGATTCTTACGCCTATGTTTTGACCGATAAGCAGGAACTGATCGAAAAATCGATCCCGGTCCCGCCGGCCATGCCGCAGCAGGGCGGAAAAGCTTTGATGAGCCTGACAAGATGGGGAGAAACGAAGAAGAGGATCGGGGCTTTACTGCATCCTTGCGAAGTAAAGGCGGTAATCGAGCTTTTCAAGTTAAAACAGACTCACTTGGAAAACATTTATCTGATGAGTTACGAATGCGAAGGCGTCTTTAAAACGCGGGAATATCAGAACAATGCGGATGAGGTGGAGCGTGAGTTCAACGAAGGCAAAATTGATGGAGAGCGACTGCGATTCGCCTGCAGCATTTGCGATGATTTTGCATCAGCGGATGCAGATTTGTATTTCGGCATTTCCGGGGGGCAGATCGGGGTGATATCCTGCAGTGAAAAAGGACGGCAGCTTGCCGAGGGCGTTTCATTGCCTGTCGACGTCAAGAGCGATATGCCTGATCGATTGAGAGAAAAAAGAGGGGAGAGCAAGAGGGCATTTATCGATAAAATGAAAATCGAAGCGAGCGGAGCGGATAAATTTATCGAGGTGTTCAGTCAATGCATCAATTGCAGGAATTGCATGAGGGTGTGTCCGATATGCTATTGCCGGCAGTGTTTTTTTGATTCTTCTGCGGTGAAGATGTCGCCCGACAATTACATACGACGAGCGGAGAAGAGGGGAGCGTTGAGATTGCCGGCGGACACCATTCTTTTCCATCTGGGGCGAATGTCTCACATGATGCTGTCCTGTTCAAAATGCGGCGTATGCGAAGATGCCTGTCCTATGGACATACCGGTATCGCAGATGTTCATTTATGCTGCTGAGAATGCGCAGAAAGAATTTGACTACAGTGCGGGAAGCGACCGCAATGAAGAATTGCCGCTTGTTGTTTATGAAGAGGAGGAATTTGAATCAATCGTTGCTCCTTATGCAGAAACATTTAAGGGAGAATAGAATGAAACGCACAGCGAGACTGAATAAAAAAGCGGAAGAGGGTTTGAAATCTCTGCTTGAATTTCTTGTCGAAGAAAAGAGAGTTGATGCTGTTTTTGCGCCGGCTGCGATAGGAGAGAAGGAAGAATACAATTATTTTCTTATAAAAGACAAGGAATTGATAAAAAACGTCAGTCCTTTTTATCCGTTCATGCCGGGTAATGCGGGGAAGATACTGGCTCAACTGGTTTTGAACGATCCATTCGACAAGCCTTGCGCGGTCGTCGCGAAGCCCTGTGAGATTCGTGCTTTCGTCGAGATCGTCAAGCAGAACCAGGCCAATCCTGAGAACGTATATTTCATAAGCTATACTTGTCCGGGAGTATTTCCTTTGAGAACGTTCACAGAAAGCGGGGCATCGGAGAAGGTTCAGGATTTCCTGGATAATATCGGCGCAGAAGAAATTTCCGAAGATATACGGGAAACCTGCAAAGCCTGTGAGCATCCTGTGCCGGTGAATTCAGACATCACTTTCGTCCTTTTCGGCGAAGACGCCCGGAACGAATCGGTATTGATTGCGGAAAATGAGAAGGGGGCCGGATTGCTGGAGGGTTTCGGCGCAGAGTATATCGAGCGCAAGAAGAATTATGACCCTATATTGAAGAAGAGGAAAGCGGAGAAGGAACGATTAGTGAAAGAATATCAGGAAAAGTATCAGGGGCTTGAAAATTTGACCGGTCTGTTCGGTCGCTGCATATCCTGTCATGCCTGTAGCAGGGTTTGCCCCATATGTTCCTGCAATCTATGCGATTTTGATTCTGCGCTTCATGAATTAAAGCCTGAGAAATACGAAAGTGAGATGGCGAAACGAGGAGGGATCAGGGTACCGACAAATGTATTGCTGTTTCATCTGGGCCGATTGGTCCATGCAGGCGTTTCCTGTGTGAATTGCGGGATGTGTACCGATGTATGTCCGTCCGATATACCGGTGGCTCAAATTTTTCTGAAAGTCGGAGGTGCAGTGCAGAAACTGTTTGATTACACGCCGGGCAAAGACTATGAGGAAGAATTGCCCATGAAGAAATATGAGCAGGAAGAATTAGTGGAGTTTGCTCTTTAGGAGGTTGAATCAGTATGGACAGGAATAATTTTTCTCCGAGAATAGTCGGATTCTTGTGTAAATGGTGTGCTTACAGCGGCGCTGACCTGGCCGGCGTAAGCCGTGAAAAATATCCGCCCAATATGTTTCCGATTCGTGTCATGTGTTCAGGAAGAGTCGATCCCCTCTTCCTGGTAAAAGCTCATCTTTACGGCGCGGATTCTGTCATGATAGGCGGTTGCCATCCGGGTGATTGTCATTACAATTCAGGTAACCTGATGGCCCGAAGGCGTTTTGCTGTTTTGAAGGAAGTGCTGGAAAACACGGGGCTTGAAGCAGACAGACTGAAGCTTCATTGGATTGCGGCATCCGAAGGCAGCAAATACGCCAGAACGGTAGAAAAATTGACGGCGGAGACGAAGAAAAAAGGGCCTAATCCCATAGGAAAGGAAATATTTATTTAGGCGGATGCCGAATAACGGAAATTATAAAACCGGCTGTCGAGCGATGCCTTCGTCCGACAGCCGGCGTTTTTTTGATTGATGCCTGATGACCGATCCCGAAACGATTTTCCCGAATCGGATCATCTGGTTTCCATGAGCGAGGCTACGAGGTCGGAAAGCTCCTCATTGATTTTCTCGTCGTCTTTCAAGTTGTCTGCAGCAGGAGGTTTCCAATATCCGCCCATTGATTTGAAGATAGAGCGCTTGGGTTTGAGTTTGACTCTTTTTCTGACTTTAGGAACAGTCATGCAAGCCGACGGCATGAAGAGAATTTTTTCACGGCCTTTTTGAGTCACAGCGGCATCCAATGCTTCCTGCAGGGTCCTGAAGGGCTTCATGAATATGGACTTCATCAAACCGGGATCGATATCGGTCACGGCCCAAATTTGAGCCCAACGGGCTATTTCGGCGATTTTAGCTGCCTTGTGGTAGCCCAGGACGTATTCTTTTTCGATTTTATCGAGAGCGGCCTGGGGGTCTCTGGCGCTGGACAACAGTTTGACGAACGTATCATGTCCGACGCCGCTGCGGCATTTTGATACGAGAATTAGGATGCCGTTGGGAGCCAGGGCATGTTTCGCGTTATCAATCGCCTTCTGGGACTGATAGAGATCAATATCCATGGGATAAGGCGCTACTGCGACGACGATTTCCGCTTTTTCCTTGATGTCGACCGCAAAGACCTGATGGGCCTTCTCTATGGCGGCATTAAGCGATTCGCTGATATCGCCTGCAGTGGCGGCATAGATTCTCTCTTCACGATCCAGCACCGTCATAATGGTGAAGATATCTTTATCCTTGATGATTTGGATAGCGTCCTCCATATCTTCATGAACGGGATTGCCTTTCAACGCCAGCGATTGCGCGCTCATTTTAAGAGCGAGTTTATGATTCTGCTGAATCGTTTTGTAGGAGGCTATACCGGGAAGGAAAGCTTTTCTGCCGCCGGTGTATCCCGCGAAATAATGCGGTTCGACAGACCCGATGATAACTATTTTCTGTGCTTCTACGCCCAGACGGTTCACCCACATTTCCGTCCCGTTTTTTGAGACGCCGATTTTGACCATATCCTCATCTTTTTTGGCATCGTGCACATGAATTCTATCCCTGTATTCGTCCAGCCGTTTTCCGAAGATGAACTGCAATTCGCCTTCGGTGGGACCTCGATGTACGCCCGTTGCGATGATGAAACGAACTTTTTTATCGGCAATTCTGTCATGGATGATGTCGAGGACTTTGGCCGTAGGTGTAGGCCTCGTTCCGTCGTTGACGATAAAGAGTATATCGTCGGCATCATCAAGGAAATCATCGAAGGATTTTGATGCGACAGGATTATTCAAAGCCTTGAATAAAGTTTCCTTTTCATCGGACCTGGGTACGGCGTTAGGATAGACGTAACCGCCGAAATTTTCGTCGTTGATAAAAGCTTCAACGATTTCACGGCCGTAAGGAATTTCAACTCTCATCAGCTAATCTGACCTTCTTTCTTTTTAATTTTCTCAGACAAGGGCCATTTCTTCCAGTTTTTCAATAACCTGTTTGACGCCGTAGGCAGAGTTGTTCAACGCTTCCTGCTCATCGTCATTAAGCGTCAGTTCAATGATTTTTTCAACGCCGCCTTTGCCGAGAATGATCGGAACGCCCACAAACAGCCCTTCAATGCTGTATTCGCCTCTCAGGTAGGCTGAACAGGGAAGAATTCTCTTTTTATCCCTGATGATGCATTCGACCATTTCAGCGGCCGAAGCGGCGGGCGCCCAGAATGCGCTGCCGGTTTTAAGGTATGAAACGATTTCCGCTCCGCCTTTCCTGGTGCGTTCGACCAGTTTTTCAATTTTATCTTTTGTCATAATTTCCGGTAAAGGAATACCGCAAACGGTCGTGTAACGGGGCAGAGGCACCATGGCATCTCCGTGACCGCCTAGGACCAGCGCGGTAGTATCTTTAACGCTGACGCCGAGTTCAGAAGCGATGAAGTATCTGAAGCGGGTCGAATCCAGTATTCCGGCCATTCCGACGACCCGTTTCAATGCGAAACCGGTGGTTTTAAGAGCCATGTAACTCATCACGTCCAAAGGATTCGCCACCATAACTATCGTGGAATCAGGCGCGTATCTCGCTATCTCCTGAGAAACGCTTTTATTGATTTTAGCGTTCACCTGGAGAAGATCGTCGCGTGACATGCCCGGCTTCCTGGCTACTCCAGCCGTCACAACCACCACGTCCGAATCTTTCATGGCCGAAAAATCTTCGGTTCCATAGATATCGGTGTCATATTTACGAATAGGGGCCGCCTGAATAGCGTCCATCCCTCTTCCGCGGGCGAGCCCTTTAATGACGTCGATAAGAACTACGTCAGCAATTCTCTTTTCTGCAATATACAAAGCCGCTGTGGCGCCGACATTTCCGCTGCCGATTATAGACACTTTTGCCATTTTTATTCCTCCTTCTCGTCGCTTTCAAGGTCCAAGGCTTTAATAGCATTCCTTACTACGGTAGCCGATTTGTCGAACGCTTCTTTTTCCTCCAGAGTCAAATCCAGTTCGATTATTCTTTCAATGCCTTTTTGACTTAGTTGAACGGGAACGCCCAGGCATATATCCTTGTGACCATACTCGCCGTCAAGATAAACAGGAGCGCAAAGAATCCGCTTGGTATTTCGTATTATCGCTTCAACGGTGTCGGCTACTGCAGCGCCCGGCGCATAAGAAGCGCTTCCAGTCTGCAGATTTTTGACTATATCGTTTCCAGCTTTCCTGGTCATTCCAACGATCGTTTCGATTTTTTCAGGCGATAATATTTCCCCTATGGGTATTCCTTCAACTCGGCAATACCGGGGAAGAATGACCATGTAATCATGATGTCCGCCCAGGATCAGGGCCGTCATATTAACGCTGGACAAATTCAATTCGCGGGCGACGAATTCGCGCAACCGGGTCGAGTCCAGGTCTCCTGATACCCCCATAACCTTTTTGGAACTGAAACCGCCCTTTTTCACGAGATAGTATGAAGTGGTATCCACAGGTTCCGTCAGATTGATGATGACGGCTTCAGGCGCGTGTCTTTTGATCTCCTGAGTAATTTGATCGACAACGGGAATATTATGCTCCAGAAGGTCCAGACGCATCATTTCCGGTTTTCGCACTTTTCCTGCCGCAATCACGACGACTTTTGAACCGGCCATATCGCTGAAATTGTCAGAACCGTCGACCATTACGTCGTATCCCCTTATCGGAGCCGCCTCCATTAGGTCGAGAGCTTTCCCCCTTGCGCGTCCTTGCTCGACATCAATCAGCAGGATGTCGGCGATGTTTTTTTCCGCAAGGTAAAATGCGGCGGCCGTTCCAACATTACCGGCTCCCAGAATGGTAACTTTTTCCACCATTTTCCTCCTTTAACGACAAATGTTATCCTCACAAGTCACAAGTCTTAACATAAAAACTAATTAAACTAAAATCAAGACGTATTTGTAAGAAAGGGCAAAAAATCGAAAATATTCCGCGCTCTTCAGGCATGCTTCAGGCGGAGTATGAATCCTGAAGAGCCGTCGACCGACGTTTATCGGTCTGCATTTCCTGCGAATCAGGCGGATTCGTTTTGAAGCGAATCCGCCGTTAATTACATTGATGATTATAAAGCAAAAAGATGAGAAGGCGACTTCAGCCCTCCCAGAGAAACCGAAAGGGTAAGCGCTTGAGAATCACGTCCGTCGCATCAAGAGATGTCGATCATGCGCGACAGGGCGGCTTTCCCTCGATATTCGGGCAGAAGTATGGGGGCTTTTCGTTTCGTTTCGATTCCCGCATCTCTCAGCATGCTGACGTATTTAGAAACGTGTTTGAGAGTCAATTGACCGTTTTTAAGTCCATCTTTGACCATTTTAGCAGCGCTGATGCCAGACCTTCTTCCGAAGACCATGGTATCGAGAGTGGAGTTGCCCATAAGTCTGTTTTTGCCGTGGACGCCGCCGGAAACTTCGCCGGCGACCCAAAGTCCTTCGAGACTCGTTTTACCCCAGGGATCGGTTTCCACGCCGCCGTTCTGGTAATGGAGGGTGGGGAAGACCAGGACGGGGTTTTTACTGATGTCGATGTCATGCCTGGCGAACATTCTTTTCATGCCGGGAAAAGCTTTTTCGATATAGCCTTCGCCGTTTTTCAATTCAATGAGAGGGGTATCGAGCCAAACGCCGCGAAGACCCGTAGGCGTAGTGATGCCTTTATCATTGCCGTAGCATTCCCTGATGATGGCCGCGGCTTCGACGTCTCTGGGTTCCATGGGGAAGACGAAAGCTTCTCCGTCCCTGTTGATGGGTTGAGCTCCGGAAGTTCTGAGTTTTTCAGTAAGGAGATAACCGATGATTTGCAAAGGATAGGCAGCCCCGGTAGGATGGTATTGAACAGTATCGAGGTCTTTGAGATTTGCGCCGGCTCTATAGGAGATGACCACTCCGTCGCAAGTGGCGCCGTAATGGTTCGTAGTGGGGAAACCCCTGATATGAAGCCTGCCGAAACCTCCCGTGGCTATAATGACGGCTTTGGCCCTGGCGACTTTGTATTCACTGGTCTCAATATTATAAAGCAAGGCGCCGCTGACTTTTCCGTCATAATCCGTAAAAAGTTCGATAGCCGGGAAATGTTCGATGCATCCGATGCCGCGGCTTCTGAACTCATCCCTGATGACTCGGAATTCTTCAAGTCCCGTAAAATCGCGGCAGGAATGCATACGTCTTATCGAAGTTCCTCCGCCGTATTTTTCGACGAAATCGCCGTTTTCTTCCCGGTCTATAAGTGCGCCGAGTTCCAGCAGCCAATGGATGATATAAGGAGCGTCTTCAACGAGGGCTCTTACGACGTCCGGTTTGTTGGCGTAGTGTCCTCCGCCGATAGTGTCGATGAAATGTCTGGTGACGGAATCGACATCGCGGTCTGCAGCCTGAGTGCCTCCCTCGGCCATAATGGAATTGGCATCGCCGTGTCTGAGTTTATTGACCAGGAGAATCCGGTCAGCGGGTACGCCTTCCGTATTGGCCCAAATGGCTGCGCTCGTACCGGCCAGACCGCCTCCTATTATCATTACGTCAACATCATAATCTATTTTGCTTGCATCGATTTCCTCTTCTTCGACAAGAGGGTAAGCTTCCAGGAGGTCCGCTACCGGTTCAGGGGCCATGTCGCCCTTGTTGGGACCTATTTTTATTTCACGCTTGCCGCCGGTCACATAATCTGGATGAAACTGCGACAGCACTTCATTCTGCTGTTCCGGCGTCATTGCCGGGGGCGTGTAATGCAAACGCTCTTTTCTGGTCTTGTGGACCACCTGCATTAATTCATAAATATCCTGCGGATAACCTTCCATATATTTTGCTTCAGCCATTTATCATTTCCTCCGAAAAACCGAGACCGAATTTAATGAATAATTCCGGCGGAATATAGTCTTAATTCCACCCTTAAAAAATCTGAACTGCTTTATTCGGCTTCCGATTCGCGTTCACGCGATTCATAAAGTCTGGTCAATTCCTCTTTATCCAAAGCAGTGAGTTTTTCCATCTCTTCATCGAATTTACCCTGAGCCAATTCCTCCAATCTTCTCTTCAGGTGTTCCGGTTCAGGACAGCCGTATCTGCCGTACATCCTCCGGCCCAACTGCGCCACGTGATAATGAACGATTTCAGCAGGACACCTGATGGCGCATAAACCGCACTGAATGCAATCGAACGATATCTCCGCCACTTCCTCAAAATCTCCCCTCAATGCCGCCTGAATATAATCCATAACCTCCAGGTCCTGGGGACAGGCTTTTGTACAAGTATTACACGAAACGCAGCGGGCTATTTCGGGAAAATACTTCAGGAAAACGTTCGGATGATACTCCTCTTTCGAAATATCATAAGCGGGTTTTACTGCAGGAGAGAAAGGAATCTGAACCAGGTGCATCCCGTCTTCCACTCTTGTCTGGCAGGCCAGGTCCGTTTCGAGTTTATATTCACCCTGTCTCCGATAAACGGTGGAACAGGCTCCGCAGAAGCCCTGACGGCAGCCTACGGCCCTGACGAGTTTATAGCCGGCGTATTCCATAGCGTTAAGAATGGTCAAATCGGCGGGAACCTTATATCCTTTTCCCATGATGTAGATGGTGGCCCATTCTTTGATGTCCTTGTCATCAATCCCGGTAGTCACCGACGATGTGGCGTCGGCTATTTTTTGCATAATGTCTATCTTTTCTTCAGCCATTTTGTCGCTCTTCCTTCAGAGAATATTTTTTTGCTTTAACAAAGGCAGCGGATTGACGCGATTTAATTCGAATCCGCAAACATTTTCATTCAAGCCGAAAGCGCAAGCCATGAGTTGCGTGAAATACAAAACAGGCATTTGCTCGAAATCGGCATATTTTTCCGTTACTTCCTTCTGCCGGTCGTCAAGATTGAACATACACAGAGGACAGCTCGTAATCATAGCTTCGGCGCCGGCATCGCGGGCGTGAGAAATGATGTCGTAGGTCAGATCGACAACCATTTCTTTGTTCGATACGGTCTGGTAGTTGCCGCAACATACGCTCCTGTAAGGATTCTCCACGACTTCAGCTCCCAGAGCTTCGAGCAGCATGTTGTAGATGAGAGGATTTTCAGGGTCGTCGATTCCACTTTCTTTGGGTCGCATCAGCATACAATCGTAATAAGGCGCGACTTTCAGCCCCTCAAGAGGTTTTACCGTTTTTTCCTTCACTTTGTCGAAGCCTATTTCCTTTAATAATTCCAAGAAGTGAACGACCTCGACATTCCCCTCATAGTCCTGTTCAAGATAAGCCAGACTATTGATTTTTTCCAAATCCTCCGCGTTTTCTTTCAGTCTTATGTTGGTCCTTTTCAACGTGTTGAAACACATGGAGCATAAAGTCACCAAGCGTCTTTCATTGTCTACGAGACCGTTTTGATTCATTTCCTGAACGCGAATGAATACGCGTGCCGGCGCTATATGATGCATCAGGTCGTCGGCCGCCAGAGAATATACGGTCCCGCAACAATTCCAGCGGGGAAGTTCCACTAATTCCAAGCCCAGTACTTCAGCAGACGCCAGGGCTGAGCTTTCAAAACCCTTGGCGCTGGTTTTTAGAGAGCATCCTGGATAATACGGCAGTTTCATTTTGTTCCCACTTTTCTATCCTGTCATTTTACGGAAGCTGCTGACCAGTGCGATTTGCGGCAGCCTCTTGATCTCATCCTCAGGTATACATCTGATTTCGATATGATCCTTGGCTTTCCTCAGCGAAATTTGACGTAATGCCTCTGCAACTTTCGAAGGATCAAGGCCGCGAGGGCATCTGACGGTGCAGGTAAAACAAGAAGCGCAAATCCACATGGCTTTTGATTCGCAGACATCCTCCTGACCCAGTTGAACTTTACGCATCATCTGGGATGGAGTGATATCCATTTCCGATACCATAGGGCAACTTCCCGAACAGGTCCCGCACTGTTCGCACAGCGTCACGACCTCGCCCGACAAAGTTTCCACTTTTTCCACGAATTTCGTGTTTTTATCAGTCAATATTACTTTTTTAACCATAAGTTACTCCCAGCAAATACAAATTTGAAGAGCCAGTCGAAGAACCGGTCCCTTAAGGAATATCCTGAAAGTTAAGTTTTTTCTTTAACTTTCAGATTCAGGGGACCGAGTTTTTTAATATCTTCCGTGAATTCTTTAACGACTCGACCGAATTTGACGCCCTCGGAGGCGGAAACCCAGTCAAGTCGAAGTCTTTCTGAATCAATGCCCAACTGTTCCAGCGTTTTTTTGAGCAGGATGGCCCTTCGTAGAGTTTTGTAATTGCCGTTGACATAATGGCAGTCGCCGAGGTGGCAACCGGCGATAAGGACTCCATCGGCGCCTTCATTAAAGGCGTTAAGGATATGAGAAGGTTCGACCCTGCTGGAACACATGACTCTGATAGGGATCATGTTGACGGGGTATTGAACTCTGGAGGTGCCTGCCAGATCGGCGCCGAGGTAAGAACACCAGTTGCACAGAAAACCGATAATTTTAGGTTTAAATTCTTCTCCCATTTGAATTTACTCCAATGCTTTTTCAACCATCGCTAAAATCTGGTTAGAAGTGAATCCTCTTTGTTCCATGGCCCCTGAGGGGCAAGTAGCCGCGCAATTTCCGCAGCATTTGCATAAAACGGTATTGACGTTCGAAATTCTTTTACCGTTTTTAACTTCGAGTGAAATAGCCGAGTAAGGACAGACTGCAACGCAAGCGCCGCATCCTGAACAAACATCCTCATCGACCAGTGATGTGTAGGGGTCCGCAATGAATTTTCCCGGATTCATCAGAGTTATCGCTCTGGCAGCGGCGGCGCTGCCCTGTGCGACGCTGTCTGGAATGTCCTTGGGACCCTGGACGGTTCCCGCGACGAAGACGCCTTCGGATAGAGTATCGACCGGTCTGAATTTGGGATGCGCTTCTTTCAGAAAACCGTCATCCCCCTTGGCCAGCCTCAGAAGCTCCGCAACGATGCCGGTTCCCTCATGGGGTATCATGCCGACGGAAAGAATGACTGAATCGAATTCCGATTCGATAATATCTCTGGAGAGCGTATCTTCTGCTTTAAGAAGAATTCTTCCGTTATGCATGTTTTCCTGTAATTGAGCGACGCGTCCCCTGATAAATTTCACCCCTTCTCTCTGCGCTCTTTTATAGTATTCCTCGAATCCTTTTCCGTAGGCTCTGAGGTCCGTATAGAAAATATAGACGTCTTTGGATTTGTCGGTTCTTTTCAGCAACTGGGCCAATTTGCTTGCGTACATGCAGCAGATTCTGGAGCAGTATTCGTTTCCGCACTGTTCGTCTCTGGAGCCGACGCATTGAATAAAGGCGATTCTTTTACCGAGGTCGGTGATGGGTTCGCCTTCGGTAGCGTGTGCAATAATTCTTTCCAGTTCCAAGGAAGTATAGACGTTATCGAATTTGCCGAAGCCGTAGACGGCCTTTTGCGTGGCGTCGAAAACCTGATAACCTGTTGAGACAATGATCGTATCGACGGTGAAAGTTAATTCCTGTGGTTTATCGTCGTAATTGATGGCGTTGGGTTCGCAAACTTCTGAGCATTTAGTGCAAGCCAGGGGGAAAAGGCCCAGGCATGATTCGGAGTCAAGGATGTAGGTGTGAGGAACAGCGATGGAGTTGGGCAGGTAGATGGCTCTTCGGGAGGTCAGTCCTTCGTCTTGTTCGTTGGGGACGACGACGGGGCAGACATCTTCGCATTTTTCACAGCAGGTGCAGAGCGACGGATCGACGAAGGTGGGTTTCTTTCTGACCGTAACCTGATAGTTACCCAGAAAACCGTCCACACTCAGCAATTCCGTGCTGGTCATCAGTTCGATGTTGGGATTTGCGGGAACGTCGGCCATTTTGGGCGAAAGAATACAGGCGGCGCAGTCTTCCGTGGGGAAGGTCCTGGAGAGTTTAACCATGTGACCGCCTATGGATGGTTCTTTCTCAACAAGATAAACCTTGAAGCCTGCATTGCCGAGGTCAAGAGCGGCCTGGATGCCGGCAATACCGCCGCCGACGACCAGGACTCTTTTGCCGACAGGCATTGACAATTTTTCCAGAGGTTCATCCAATCTTGCTTTTGTAATGGCCATATTGGTGAGCGATTTCGCTTTTTCGGTCGCTTCCTCTTTAAAGCTGAAGTGGGGCCAGGAGCATTGTTCGCGAATATTGGCCATTTCAAAGACATAAGGGTTCAATCCAGCTTTTTCCACTGTGGTCATGAACGTCGCACCCTGGAACTGGGGTGAGCATGCCGCTATGACTACGCGATCCAGTTTGTGTTCCTTGATGTCATCAATGACCAATCTTTGACCGACCTCAGAACACATATGAGTGTGATCCTTAACCATAACGACGTCACCCTGTTGTTCCGCAAATCGCACTACTTGATCAATATCAACGACTTCAGCGATGTTGCTTCCACAGTGACAAACATATACACCGATTCTCATGTTATTGTATCCCTCTACTTTATGTTTTCCTAAACATTACCGTTGCGTTGAAGGCAGTCTGAGCGTCCCTGCCGCAAGGACCAATCGCCTGGAAACGAGCATTTTGCGTTCGATGAAGCGTTAAGTTTTCTGTGATCGGGCTCATACTGCCGAGATTAAAAATTCCGAATTTATGGGATTAAAGAAGCCAGAGTTTTTCCGATGTCAGCGGGACTTCCGGCCACGGCAGCTCCGGCCTTTTTCAGCGCCTCTATTTTCTCAGGCGCGGTTCCTTTGCCGCCAGAGATAATGGCGCCGGCATGCCCCATACGTTTTCCCGGAGGCGCTGTTCTGCCTGCGATAAACGCTGCCACAGGTTTTTTGACTTCCCCCTTGATGAATTCCGCCGCTTCCTCTTCCGCTGTTCCTCCTATTTCCCCGATAAGGACAATGGCGTCGGTATCCGGGTCTTCATTGAACAGTTTAAGGTAATCGATGAAATTCATTCCAAGTATGGGATCGCCGCCCATGCCGATGCATGTCGATTGTCCTATGTCCCTTTCAGAGAGCTGGTGTATGGCTTCGTAAGTGAGGGTTCCGCTGCGCGATATGACGCCGACGGCGCCGGGCTTATGAATATATCCCGGCATAATTCCTATTTTGCACTTTCCGGGAGAAATGACGCCCGGGCAGTTCGGCCCTATCAGTCGAACGTCCGTGTTCTCAATGATTCTTTTTACTTTCACCATATCCAGTACGGGAATGCCTTCGGTTATGCATACGATCAGTTTAATTCCAGCGTCGGCCGCTTCCAGTATCGCATCTGCGGCGAATGCCGGAGGTACGAAAATCATGGTCGCGTCAGCGCCGGTGGTTTCCCTGGCTTCCGATACGGTATCAAAGACTGGAATTCCTTCCACTTCCTCGCCGCCTTTTCCCGGCGTAACTCCGCCGACTACTTTCGTGCCGTATTCAAGACAACGGAGAGTATGGAAGGCGCCGGCCTTTCCGGTAATACCCTGACAAATCATTTTGGTTTTTTCATCTGCTAGAATCGACATTTTGCTCGCCCTTACTCAATTTTTGATATTGGAAATTGCTTTTACCGCCGCGTCGTTAAAGTCTGAGGCTGTAATGATTTTAATATTCGATCTTTCCAGGATCGCCTTTCCTTCCTTCATGTTTGTTCCTTCAAGTCTGACGATGAGAGGAACTTTCAGGTCGACTTCCTTGAGAGCCGTCAGAATACCTTCGGCGATGACGTCGCATTTCATGATTCCGCCGAAAATATTGACCAGGACCGCTTTCACGTTAGGGTCCTGAGTAAGAATTTTAAAGGCTTCCGTAACTTGATCGGTACTTGCGCTCCCTCCTACGTCCAGGAAATTCGCCGGTTCCGCGCCGTGCAGTTTAATGATGTCCATGGTAGCCATCGCCAGCCCCGCTCCATTGACCAGGCAGCCGATATTACCGTCAAGAGAAATATAACTCAGTCCGTTTTCCCTGGCAACTACCTCCTTCGGGTTCTCTTCGGTAACGTCTCTCAATTCAACGATATCAGCATGTCTGAACAATGAATTGTCGTCGAAATTCAGCTTGGCATCCAGCGCTAGCATATCGCCCTGTTTCGTGACGACCAGCGGGTTGATTTCCGCCAGCGAGCAATCATTGGCCAGGAATGCCCGGTAAAGGTTTGTGATCATCTTAAGGGCCGATTTGAATGTCTTTTTTTCTCGCAGGCCGAGTTTAAAAGCCATTCGTCTCGCCTGGTAGGACATCAATCCCACGGCCGGATCAACGAATTCCTTGTATATTTTTTCCGGGGTCTCAGCAGCGACCTTCTCTATTTCCATACCGCCTTCCGAGCTGCCCATTACGGCGACGCGATTAGTGCTTCTGTCGATGACCATTCCCAGATATAGTTCCCGGTCAATATCACAGGCTTGTTCTATTAAGACTTTGCGAACTTCTTTGCCCTCGGGGGCCTGATGCGTCTTAAGAAGCATTCCCAGAATGTTTCCGGCATGAGAACGAACCTCCTGCTCCGATGAAGCCAGTTTGATGCCGCCCGCCTTTCCACGGCCCCCGGCATGCACCTGCGCTTTAACTACCCATTTGTCGCCTCCGATGCGGGAGGCCGCTTCCGCCGCTTCCTCGACTGAAGCCGCTACCGCTCCGGCAGGAACAGGAACATTGAATTTCCTCAGTATATCTTTTGCTTGATATTCGTGTACTTTCATCCTATTTCTCGCTAGTATTTAATTTCAAGGATTCTTCCTGCCGCTTCAGAAGATTCTTGCTCCACCTTCCGATGCAAACTTTGCCCATACGAATCCATGGTTACGACTACGGGAAATCTTTCCACTTCCAGCACCCACAATGCTTCAGGAGTGCCGAATTCTTCCAGTTTAAAGACTTTTTTAACTTTTTTTATGGATTCCGCCAGAACAACAGCCAGTCCGCCTATCGCATGGAAATATACCGCTCCGTATTCGCTGCACGCTTCCAGCGTCCGGTCTCCCATGCCTCCTTTGCCTATGATCCCGACTACTCCATATTCCTTTATCACGTCCGCTTCATACGGTTCTTCGCGAATGCTGGTCGTCGGACCGGCTGCAACGACTTTCCAACCCTCGTCTGTCTTCTTCATTATAGGGCCGCAATGATAAATAACCGAACCCCGCAGGAAGTCTCTCAGTTCTTCCGGCTTTTCCTCCACCATGTATTTATGAGCGGCGTCGCGGGCGGTAACGATCTGTCCGGTCAGCGCCGCTTCATCGCCTACTTTGAGTTCTCTGATTCTTTTTTCCGTGGTCGGTAATTCAATTTCAATCATACGTCACGCCACCTCCCGAATCGATAATCATTGTGCGGCGCCGGCAAGCCCAGCACATATAGGAAACGGATACGAAAAAACAGGCCGGGTGACGCACCATGGCGCCCAGTTTGACGCCGAGAACGGTGGTTTTTCCGCCGAAACCCATGGGGCCTATGCCCAGCGAATTCAATTCATCCGTCAATTTGGATTCCATTTTCGCCAGGGCCGCATTCTCGTTTTCATCGTCAAGCAATCTGAAAAACTGCTCCTTCGACAACCGATAAGAGGTCATCCTGTCGCCGCCTATGCCTGCTCCTACCGTGCCCGGCGCGCATCCTTTGCCCTGAGCGGACACGATTGCATCGATAATGCATTTTCTGACTCCCTCAAGGTCCCGGCCGGCATTCAGCCTGCTGTCCGGCAATTTGTATTGAACGCCTACATTCTCGCTTCCCCCGCCTTTCAACATAAGACGGATTCGCAAGTCCTCCCTCTCCCACTGCTTGAAAGATATGTAAGGCGCTCCGGTTCCTGTGCCGTCGCCCACATTCTTCCCGCTTATCACGTCCACCGTGTTCGGCCTTAAATAACACTTCGCCGTTGCCTCCCTGACGGCTTCCGTGATCAGCTCTTTCAATCCATTCTGCTTTCGCGATACGGGATGATCAACATAAAATAACGTAGTCCCCGTATCCTGGCACATCGGGACGGATTGTTCTCGAGCAAGCTCTATATTTTCCAGTATCCTGTTTAGCGTACTGCGAGCCAGACTCCCTTCCTGCTCCTCCGATGCCGCCGTCCTTATCCGATTCTCAACATCAACGGGCAAATCCGTCGATGTCCTCCTGATTAGTTCGACAATTTCTTCCTTCATGATGCATAACTGCTTCCTGAGGCGTTAAAATTTCTCGCTCCTACGTCCTCCTTGATAAAAACCGCAGGATTACTAAACTCTTCGATTAAGCGTCATCCGTAATCGACGACAATGGGGATTACGGATGATGCGGACGGTAACATAAAGATGAATACTTGTAAAGTGAAAAAACCTGAGAATACTCTATTTTTTTAAGCGAGTTCAATTTTTCCGACGAAACCGGTCTGTTTCTTCATCAAAGTAAAACGGGAAATTATCTTTATCAGGTTTTATGACTATTCAGCGCCTGTGGGCAGTTGTCCTAACAGTCGCCCGATTATTCGCATCTATCGGGAAAATCGTTCCAACTTCTGGAAGAGCTGCTGACGGTATAGCGTTAAGAAGCATTTCCGGTTTTTTAGACTTGAATAACATCCTGTTCGCAACAGAGAGAATTTTTTGCAGAATGAGCAAAAGGATGGCTGGTTCGGGACTGAGTTCCGGTTTTAAAATGGAGGAGTACAGCAAGCAGGCGACATGATTTGAATATATCTGAGTAGCCTTTAAATTATAGATTTTAAATAGGAAACTGAGTCAAAAGGCTGGAGAAGAGGTATTATTTTTGTCCGGCGGCGGCGAGAAAGCAAAAAAACTTTGAATTAGAGGAGAATTTAACAAAAATAAGTGTTGATATGAAGGTGAGGAATTTGCTATGTTGCGTATGGTCCCGATTTCCGAAGAGGGACTGCCGGTTAAGAAATTTTGGCGCAAATCCGTTTTCTGTCTGGTGCGTTATTTAGGATTTAAGGAGGAATGAGAGACAAGGCGAAAGGTAGGAATAGAAGAGTGAAGGGAAAGTTTACGCCAAATTTTCATAAAATTTTTTATTTTTTTCAGGAGAAGAACTAATTAAAGGAGGTTGCGCATGGCGAAACCAAAGGTAGGCTTTTACTGGTGCGCATCGTGCGGAGGGTGTGAGGAAGCGGTAGTAGACCTGGCGGAGGACATCCTGACGGTCGTGGATGCGGTAGACATAGTCTTTTGGCCTGTGGCGATGGATTTCAAGAAGAAGGACGTGGAGGCGATGGCCGACGGCGAGCTGGCAGTAAGTTTCATCAATGGAGGAGTTCGGAACGACGAGCACGAGGAGATGGTTAAGTTACTGAGGCGGAAGAGCGGATTAGTGGTAGCATTCGGGGCCTGTGCGCATTTAGGAGGCATTCCGGGGTTAGCCAATTTTTCGAATCGCGAGCTGGTGTTTGAGCGAGCGTATAAGAAGACGGCATCGACGCATAATCCGGATTACGTAACGCCACAGACGAAGAGCAGCGTGAACGGCAAGGAGTTGGAGCTTCCATTGTTTTGGGACACGTTGCATCCCTTGGATCATATAATCGATGTAGATTACTATTTGCCGGGATGTGCGCCGCCGCCGGATTTAATAATGGATGCAGTGACGGCCATATTAAAGGGAGAGCTTCCGGAGAAGGGAGCGGTATTGTCGCCGAACAAGTCTTTATGCGATACGTGTCCGCGTTCGGAGAGCAAGCCTGATAAGCTGATGATGAAGGACATCAAGCGTCCTTATGAGGTCATTTTAGACCCAGAGAAATGTTTTCTTGAGCAAGGTGTGATATGTTTAGGAATATCGACGAGGACGGGATGCGGGGAGCGCTGCATCAACGCGAACATGCCGTGTCGAGGATGTTTCGGGCCGTTGGACGGAATCCAGGACCATGGGGCCAAGACATTGTCGGCCATAGCGTCTTTAGTGGGTATAGAAGGTGAGGAGAGCATGAGCGAGGAAGAGGTGCAGACGCAGATAGAAAAGATCAAGGACCCTGCAGGACTGTTCTATATGTATGGGTTGGCATCTTCTTTACTCGGAAGGAAACGCATTAAAGGAGGAAAAGCATAATGAAAAGGGTAACCATAGACCCGATCACCAGGCTGGAGGGCCACGGCAAGATAGAGATATTTCTTGATGATACGGGCAATGTGGACAAGGCATTTCTGCAGATACCCGAATTAAGGGGATTTGAGGAATTTTCAGTGGGCCGTATGGCGGAAGAGATGCCCCGGATTACGCCCAAGATATGCGGGGTATGTCCGACGACGCATCACATGGCTTCAGGAAAAACGCTGGACGACCTGTTTAACGTGGACCCGCCTGCAGCGGCCAAGAAGATTCGCGAGTTGATAAACTGTGCGTTCATGGCTGAGGATCACATACTGCATTTTTATTTTCTGGGCGGACCTGATTTCGTGGTAGGTCCGGATGCTCCGGCTGCGGAACGCAATATTCTCGGCGTGATCAGCAAGGCGGGAATAGAGGCCGGCAAGAAGGTCATCGACATAAGGAAGAAGCTTCGCAACATAATAACGAAGCAGGGCGGTCGTGTGATTCATCCCGTATGCAATCTGCCCGGCGGCGTATCCAAGGGAGTGACGCGTGAGGACCGGGAGGAGTACATAGCCATAGGGAAGGAAGCGATAGAGTTTGCGCAGTTTTCGTTGAAGCTTTTCGACGACATAGTGTTGAAGAATCAGAGTTACGTTGATACGATCGTGGGCGATGTTTACAAGCACAACACCTATTACATGGGTCTGGTCGACGGGAACAACAAGGTGAATTTTTACGACGGCGACATCCGCGTGGTTGACCCTGAAGGAACGGAATACGTCAAGTTCAAGCCGAGCGAGTATCTGGAACACATTGAAGAGCATGTGGAGCCGTGGAGTTATATCAAGTTTCCATATTTAAAGAATATTGGCTGGAAAGGATTCGTGGACGGCAAGGAGAGCGGAGTTTACCGCGTAGCGCCGCTGGCGCGATTGAATGCTGCAGACGGTATGGCGACGCCTCTGGCGCAGGCTGAATACGACAAGATGTACGAAGTTCTGGGCGGCAAACCGGCTCATAATACTCTGGCTTATCATTGGGCCCGGCTGGTGGAAGTCCTCTATGCAGCCGAGAGATTGCTGGAATTGGCGGAAGATGAAGAAATACTTGATCCGACGGTGAGGAAGATACCGGAATCAGAGCCGAATGAAGGAATAGGAGTGGTGGAAGCGCCGCGGGGCACGCTTTTTCACCATTACAAGTCGGACAAGGACGGCATACTGACGGATGTAAATTTAATTGTAGCGACAGTCAACAATTCTGCAGCATTGTGCATGTCTGTAGCCAAAGCCGCTTCAGGCGTCATCAAAAACGGCGAAGTGACGGACGGCGCTCTCAACATGGTCGAAATGGCCTTCCGCGCTTATGATCCGTGTATGGCGTGCGCGACGCATTCGCTGCCTGGCCAGACGCCGTTGGAAGTGAAGATACGCGATCCCAGGGGAAGAACGCTCAAAACTTTGCGACGTTAGCATTTCCGAAAGGGGAAATTATCATCTCGATATTATGAGAACGTTAGTATTGGGTTTGGGCAATCCGATTTTATCGGATGATTCTGTGGGAATAAAAGTGGCGCAGATGCTCAAAAAGGCGGACCCGCCTTTAAAAGCGGAGATAAAAGAGGCGTGTGCGGGGGGGCTTACTATCCTGGACGAACTGGACGGTTTCGACCGGGTGATACTGGTGGACTCGATAAAGACGGGTAAAGCTTCCCCGGGAACGATTTACAGGCTGAAAGAGGAGGATTTCAACAGCACGACGCAGTTGTCCGATTCCCATGGCATTGATTTTTTCACAGCGATTGAGATGGGGCGGATATATGGTTGTAAAATGCCGGAGTTAATCGACATTTTCGCTGTTGAGGTGGAAGATAACGTTACCTTTAGCGAAGACTGCACTGACAAGGTGATGGAGAGTATCCCCATATTAGTGCGTCAGATAACGGAGGAGGTAAGCCGTTAATGGAAATAGATTTTGATCGATTAGAAAAAATTGTCGGACCGCAGAACGTGAGAAAGGACCCTGTGGATTTGTACATTTATGGAACGGATTCTTCAGTGCACGGGGTTCCTGCGAGCGTAGTGGTAAGGCCTGAAAGCACAGAGCAAGTGCAGGAAGTGCTGCGTTACGCTAATTCCGCGGTCATTCCGGTTACGGCTCGCGGGGGCGGTTCCGGCATGTCGGGCCAGGCGATTCCGATGCGCGGCGGAATAGTGTTGGATTTAAAGCGGATGAACCGCATTCTTGATATAAGACCGGCCGATACGTTATGCGTCGTTGAAGCCGGGGTTGTGGACGACGACCTTAACCGCGCTCTGAAGCCTTACGGGGTTTTCTGGCCTGCGGCTCCCGCTTCGAGTCGCGTGGCGACTATCGGCGGCGAGATCGTCAACAACGCCAGCGGATTGCGTTCCGTCAAATACGGGGCGACAAGAGATTCTGTATTGGGAATGAAGGTCGTTATGGCCAACGGCGATTTGATTAAATTGGGAGCAAACACGCGAGTAGAAGCTTCAGGGTATCAGCTTGACAGACTCATGGTCGGGTCGGAGGGCACCCTCGGCATCGTCGTAGAAGCCACCCTCAAAATAGTGCCCCTGCCGAAATTCAGATGCATGGGGGTTTCCTATTTCAAGGAACTGGAGCATGCAGGTGACGCTATTACGGACATTATTTCAAAGGGATGTCAGCCGTCGGTCCTGGAACTGATGGACGACGTAGCCATCGTTGCGGTGAATCGCGCCCTGGATATGGGCTTGCCGGAAGTTGAAGCTCTGCTCTTTTTTGAAGCGGACGGCATGGTTAAAGAAGTAGTGGATTATGAAATGGACAGAATGAAGACTCTATGTGAAGAAAAGGGCGGCTTCGGCATTCATATGAGTTACGATGCCAAGGAAAGAACCAAAATTTTCTCTTCGCGGAAGAAACTTTTCCCTGCATTATCTCAGTATAGAGACGATCTGGCGTGCACATCTCTGGCCGATGATATGGCCGTCCCTTATTCTCGTATGGCGGAACTGGCCCGGAAAATACATGAAATTGCGGATAAAAATAACGTGGTGATGACGGCATACGGCCACTGCGGTTCAGGTTGCATGCATACCAAGATATTGATGGACCCGACCAAGGAATCGCAATGGGACGATGCCAGAAGAGCTGTCCAGGAAACTTATGATTATGTTTATTCCCTGGGCGGAACTACTTCAGCAGAACATGGGATCGGGCTGTCCAAAGCTCCTTCCTTCAAGAAAGAAAAGGCGGATTCGCTGGCCGTAATGAAGGCCGTCAAGAAGGCGCTTGACCCTAATAACATTCTGAACCCTGACAAGATGCAGGATGCCCCTGATGATTGGGTTACGGCGACCAAGCTTCGTTATAACGTGTGCGGATGCTCCGGTTACTATTAGGGGATTGAGGATAGAGGAGGAACAATGGAATTCAAGAATTCGGAAAAATGGAGATGCAAATTAAATGCGTGCATCAGGTGCGGGTATTGCTATGAAAATTGTCATTTGTTCCGCGTAAGCGGATGGGAAACGGATACGTCGCGGTCCAAGTTGGTGATGCTGCACGGTATAATGGAGGGCGACCTGGAACCGACGGAATATGCTGTCGAGAAGTTCTTCCAATGTTACATGTGCAAGCGGTGCGATACTACATGTTCCGCCAAGGTCCCCGTTACGGATATTTTCAAGGATGCGCGGGCTGATTTCATTGAAGCCGGCTTTGATCCGGTAGGAACCATATCTCAAACGGATGAAGATGTCTGCTGCAGGTGTCAGATATGCATTTCCGTCTGCAAGCATGAAGCTCGTTCCTATGACAAGGAAAACGATAAAATCGTGGTGGACAAGGTTAAATGTGAAAGTTGCGGCTGTTGCGTCGCGGCATGCCCTTCGGGAGCTGCCTATAGTCCGGAGGGTTTTGGCGTCAGTCAAAAAGAATTGCGAGAACAGGTTGTTGTTTTTCTGGGAGGATAATTAATATGAGCGACCGAAAAACCATTATTTTCTTTTGTGAGTGGTCATCGCATCCCGGTCTGAAACTGTCGCGTTATGCCGAAGAGGAATCCGGCAAGGAACAAAAAATGATCGTCAGCATGTGCCAGGGAAGGGTTTCCCCGGAATTGATCCTGGAAGCCTTCGGAAAGGGCGCCTGGGGCGTCATGCTGGCCAGTTGCCCGCCGGATGAATGCGAACATGATGCTAATTACAAGGCGCGCCGCAGAATTCTGTTGACGCAAAAAGTCCTGGAACAATTCGGTATAGAAAAGGATCGGCTTCAAATGGAGTGGATCAGCAAGGGAGACGCCGCCGCTTTCGATAAAGCAGTTCTCAACTTCGAAAGTCACATCACTGAACTGGGGCCGCCGCTTTGATTAATCTTATGACTTGAAGGGAAAAGGTTCTGCTGCCGCTTCCTGATTCTGAAAGTTATCAAATGCCGGAAGTCTGGTCGAACCAGGCTTCCGGCATTTTTAGTCGGAAATCCAAACAGTCTTGATATTGACGAATTCTCGTATGCCCTCTTCGGAAAGCTCTCTCCCGTAACCGGATTCTTTTATGCCGCCGAAGGGAAGCCGTGGGTCCGATTTAACCATTCCGTTGACGAATATGCAGCCGGCATTTATTTTTGAGGCCAGCCCGGCGCCCAGTTTCGTATCGGCGGTCCAGACGGAAGCGCCCAATCCGTAAGGGGTATGATTGGCCAGTCTGACGGCATCTTCAGTATCCCTGGCTTCAATAACCGCTGCAACCGGACCGAAAGTTTCTTCATCAGCCGCCGGCATACCGGGCGCGACGCGGGTCAGCATCGTCGCAGGATAGAAATACCCTTTGCCTTCAGGAACTTTTCCGCCCAGCACAACCTCAGCCCCCTTCTCAACAGACTCCGTTACCTGCCTGTGCAATTTATTCCTCAGGTCTTCACGAGCGAGAGGTCCGATATCAGCGTCATCCTGCAGAGGATCGCCCATTTTGAGTCTGGCGAGTCCTTTTTTCATAAGGTCGCAAAATTCTTCCCAAACCTCTTTGACAACAATAAAACGCTTCGCCGCAATGCAACTCTGCCCGGAATTCAACGCCCTGGATTGAACTCCGGTCTCAGCCGCTCGTTTCAAATCAGCATCCTTGAGGACGATAAAAGGGTCGCTGCCTCCCAATTCCATTACTGTCTTTTTCAGCGCACGACCCGCTGTAGAAGCAACGCTTCGGCCTGCCCTGTCGCTTCCCGTTAAAGTGACGGCGCTGACGGCGTTATGACTTATAATATCGCCTACATCCTCTTCTGAAACGAAAAGATTTACAAAAACGCCTTCAGGAAAACCGGCCTCACGGAAAATCCCTTCAATGGCCTGGGCGCACTGGGGAACGTTCGGCGCATGCTTCAACAAAGCAGCGTTGCCCGCCGTCAGCGCCGGCGCCGCAAATCGGAATACCTGCCAGAATGGAAAATTCCAGGGCATTATCGCCAGTATCACTCCCAGAGGATCGTAACGAACGTAACTCTCTTTCGCATCAGAACTCTTGCGGCGGCTCAACAGAAATTCTTCCGCATTATCCGCGAAATAACGGCATACCCAGGCGCATTTCGCCGCTTCACCCTGCGCTTCCTTTATAGGCTTGCCCATCTCGACCGTCATCAGCTCACCCAATCGTCTCTTCTCGTCCTCAAGCAGGTCCGCCGCCTTGTGCAGAAGCTCGGTTCTTTTTTTCAAAGGCGTTTCTCGCCACGAATCGAAAGCTCTTGACGCAGTTCCCAATAATACCTTCGTCTCCTCTTTGCTTATACATTCAAACTCTTTTAATACCTCGCCGCTTGATGGATTTCGTGAGATAAAATTCCTTGCGCTCATTGCTTGATTCTCCTGATAATTAACTAATCATTGAACAACAGGACCGCCGCTTCCTTTTCCCATTCATTCTCTTTCCTTGCCCGCAATACTTGAAATAACTCATCATCAACTGCGGATCGGCCCCGCGGAACTCCTTCGACTGATGTCCTTTTATTGGATTCCCGTTAACTTATTGCTGCGAAAACTTTTACCGCTGATTCACCGATTTGCGCCACTGGCGTTCGAGGCTCACTGTCACGGTACGAACAGCCCCGGACGGGAATGTTTATATTAATATAATGAAATAATGCTGTAAAGGAGCAGGACATCGTGAGGATGTGCAAACGGCATCTGAAAATAATTTTGCTGCTGCAGGGGGAATGATTTTTTGGAATTTTTTTTATTTATCGCAAAAAAGACTTGACTTGACTTGATTCTTGGAGTAATTATTAGAACTTAGTCTAGGTCATTGACCATGAATTTCTAGTCAAGGATTTCAACAGAAACCAAAACAATGAATAAAACATCAGAAAAAATTTCAATCAACGAAGGTCGACTGAGTGGAAGTCAAGCATGCGTCGAGGGCGCCTTTGCGGCAGGATGCCGTTTTTACAGCGGTTATCCGATAGAGCCTGCATTGGATGTAATGAATTATTTTTTAAAGCGGGCGCCTCATTTTGATGCCACGTTCATTCAAATGGAAGATGAGATATCGGCTCTGGCGGCATTGCTGGGAGCGGTATGGACGGGCAAGCGAGGATTAACGGCGACGTCCGGACCGGGTTTTTCGCTCATGATGGAGCATCTGGGACTGGGCATCATGCTTGAGACTCCATGCGTAATTGTGGATGTGCAGAGGGCCGGTTTATCGACGGGGATACCGGAGATGGCTGGTCAGGGAGACGTGATGCAGGCCCGGTGGGGGTCACACGGAGATTACGAATTAGTAACGTTATGTCCGAGTTCTCCACAGGAAATGTTTAATTTCACGTTTGAGGCGTTCAATCTGGCGGAGAGGTACAGGATACCAGTGGTAGTATTGACGGATGAGTATGTAGCGCACATGGAGGGTGAGGTAACGGCGCCGGACAGGGTAGAGATTGAGCCGCGCCGGTATTTTACGGGTCCGAAGGATCAGTATTTTCCGTTCAAGCGGGACAGGGACCTGATTCCCCGCATGGTGGACATAGGACAGGGTTACAGGTTTCATGTGACAGGACTGACGCACGATGACCGGGGTTACCCCATTATGAACGAGGAATGCCAGGAGTATAACGTTCATCCTCTGGTCTGGAAGATACGGAGGAACGAGGACAAGTTAACGCGGGTGAAGGAGACCAGGACGGAGGATGCTGAGGTTATCATCGTTTCATACGGAGCGACGGTGAAATTTGCTCTTCGTGCGGTAGAGGAGGCGCGAAAGGCGGGAATAAAGGCGGGTCATATGCAAATAGAGGTGATCTGGCCGTTTCCCGACAAGCATATAGCTAAAGCGGCCAAGAACGTGAAGGCTTTCGTAGTGCCTGAGATGAATCACGGTCAGGCAGTTTACGAGGTTCAGAGGAGCAGCTACGGCGGAGCCAACGTTGTATTCGTGCATCATGGAGAGGATGGAATCGAGAACATAGATGCGATGCTTTCCGCTATGGAAAACGCCATAAAAGAACCGGGTATCAAAGAGGGGATACTCGAATACCGTTAGGGAGCTATTAATGGAAGTAACTGAAGAAAAAAAGATTCAAGCGAGTGAAAACGAACATCCGTTGGAGGACCTGCTCCGAATGGACAGGATTCCTCATATCTGGTGTCCCAGTTGCGGCATAGGCTTGGGGGTGACGGCTTTTGCCGATGCTTTGAACCGTGCCGAGGTTGATCTGGACAATCTGGCGATTGTTTCAGGTATCGGGTGCACCGGAAGGGTGGCGGGATATACGAAGCTGGATTCTTTTCATACGACGCATGGAAGGCCAATCGCTTTTGCGACGGGCATCAAGGTGGGCAATCCCAAGTTGAAGGTGGTGGTTTTTTCCGGCGACGGCGATTTGATATCGATCGGCGGGAACCATTTCATTCATGCTGCGAGAAGAAACATAGACATGCTGGTGATATGCGTGAACAATTTCATATACGCCATGACGGGCGGTCAGGTCGCTCCGACGACGCCGCTGGGCGCATATGCGACGACTTCGCCGTACGGATGCTGCGAAGCGCCGTTTAACGTTCCCTATATAGCGGATTCGGCGGGCGCTGTTTATGTAGCCAGGTGGACCGCATTGCATATCAGGAGGTTGACCAATTCCATCGTCGAGGCGTTGAACAAGAATGGGTTATCGGTCATTGAGGTGATATCGCCTTGCGCAATGTATTATTCCAGGATCAATAAGCTGGGCGACGGTTTGGACATGATGAGGTTCTATCATGAGAATTCGGAAGTGAGGAACGGCGAGGATACGAAGAACGTTGATTTATCATTTCAGTCAAAAATCGTCGTCGGGAAATTTGTAGATAGAGAGAGACCGAGTTACACGGATTTGTATAAGAAGTGGGCAGATGAAGTCAAAGGAAAGAAAGAATGAAGGCAGACCCTAAAAATGTAAAGACAGGCATATATTGCATGGACGGGGATGTTGCAGCGGGATATGGAGCGTTGGCTGCCGGTTGCGGTTTCATTGCGGGTTATCCGATTACTCCGTCGACTGAAGCAGCGGAGGCGTTCGCAAAGATTGCGCCTACGGCAGGCGCCCTGTTTATTCAGATGGAAGATGAGCTGGCATCCATTGCCGCCATCATGGGGGCAGTCTGGGCCGGCGTTAAAGCCATGACTATAACGTCAGGACCGGGATTCTCGCTCATGATGGAAACCATCGGTTTGGGCGCTATGATCGAAGCTCCGTTCGTCCTGCTGAACATCCAGAGGGGAGGACCGTCGACGGGAGTTCCCACGAAGACGGGCCAGGCGGACATGATGCAGTCCCGCTGGGGATCGCAAGGCGATTATGAGGTTATCGCGTTATCGCCGGATTCGCCGCAGGAAATGTTCAATTATACGATAAAGGCGTTTAATCTTGCTGAAAAATACCGATGTCCGGTTATGATTATGTCGGATGAATGCGTCGGGCACATGACCGAGAAGGTCGTCGTGCCGGAAGCCGACGAGATTGAAATTGTTCCGAGGCGTTTTTATTCGGGACCGAGAGAAGAATACAAGCCCTTCAAGCCCGATCAGGATATGGTTCCCCCCATGGTCAGGATAGGCGACGGTTACAATCTCTGCATCTCCAGCATGATCCATGACGAAATGGGCCATCCCATTGATAAGGAGCATTACAGGTCGAAATATACGAGACGCCTGGTCGACAAAATAAGGCGTAATAAAAACGACATCATCGAGTTGTCGGAAGACGGCATCGAGGATGCCGAAGTTGTCGTGGTTTCTTACGGCATTTCTTACAGAGTGGCGGTGAGAGGTATCGAGAAGGCCAGGGAGAGAGGGATAAAGGTCGGAAATTTAAGACTTATAACAGTATTTCCCTTTCCCGATGAAAAAATTGCTGAATTGTCTCACAGGGTTAAAGCGTTCGTTGTTCCTGAGATTAACTATGGCCAGATCGTATACGAAGTGGAAAGGTGTTCGCATGGCAATGCCAACGTGGTTCTGGTTCCTCACGGAGGAGCGGGAGTTCAGCATCCGGACGATATAGCCGATGCTATTGAGTATGCAGCGAAAGAAGAACGCAGGATAGAGGGCTTTATCGAACATCAAACAAAACTTGAAAAACTGGTTTTTTCAGAAGGTTACGTAGTAAAAGAATGAATCCGTTAATCAAAGCAATAGAAAAAGGAATCGAAAAATCGGGATTTGCGCCCTGCAATGTCTGCATTGCTTCGGATATCCCGTTTAAACCGGAAACAGTGAAGAATCTGGGGGTCGATTTTTTTCATGTTATTCGAGGGCGTACCGTCGCCTTCGGGACGGGAATTAAATTGGCTAATCCTATGTTGAAAGTTGTTCCTGTGGTCGGAGACCTGATGACGCTCGGAGGAAACCACGTGGTTCATGCGGGCAGAAGAAACATGGAACTTCATGTGATATGCGTAAACACCTTCATATATGATAGAATAGCCGGAAAAAAGGCGCCGTCTGCCGACACCCGCTTCGCAAACTATTCTACATTCGAGAGTCCCTTTAATGTACCTCATGTCGCCAATTCCTGCGGAGCGGTATTTACAGCGCGATGGACGGCATTGCATACGAATGAGATAGCCGATTCGATAGCTGCGTCCTTTGAGAAGAGCGGTTTTACAGTTGTGGAAGTTTTATGCCCGGGGCCAAATTTTTATTCGGACATTGATCATATCAACGAGGAACTGCTTTCTTTTTACCATGAGAATTCGGATGTGAGAAACGGCGAGGAACCGAGGAGCGCAGAGATCGACCCGGAGGAAAAAATTGCAGTGGGCAATTTCACTGATATTGAGAGACCGACGTTTTTAGACGTCTACAACATTCAACTACCAAAAAGATTGGGTGACAAGTTTACCCCGTATTGTGGATGTGGTGAGCAAAATGGCTGAGATTCGCTTTGCAGGTTATGGAGGTCAGGGCATAATAAGGTCGGGAATTATTGTAGCGAAAGGCGCATCGATTCACGACGACAAATTCGCAACCATGAACCAATCCTTTGGGCCGGAAGCGAGAGGCGGGGCCTGCAGCGCGCAGCTCGTTATGTCGGACAAAAAGGTGCTTTACCCTTATGTGGAGAGGTCAGATGTTCTTCTGGCCTTGTCGCAACCGGGCTATGACAAATTCAAGGATGAACTGTCTGAAGCCGGGACGCTTGTATATGATGAAGACCTTGTAACGCCCGATAAATCCCAGGAAAGCGTCAAAGCCTACGGCATTCCTTCCACCAGGCTGGCCGAAGAACTGGGGCATCGCATTATGGCTAATGTGGTTATGCTGGGATTCTTCACGGCAGTAACGAAACTGGTTTCGAAAGAAGGAATGAGAAAGGCCGTGGCGGATTCTGTGCCCCCGGGCTTTGTAGAGCTTAATTTGAAAGCTTTCGACAAGGGTTATGATTACCTGGAACAATCAAGAGAAGGTTAAGCAATGGCAAATAAGAGATATTGGCGAAAACCTTTCGATTTGAACAGACGTGAACGTCCGCTGGGCAAGATTCACATCATCAAGGAAAGATGCAAGGGCTGCGGTTTTTGCGTTCAATACTGCCCCTGCGGCGTTCTGGAATTGTCAAAAGAATTTAATACGAAAGGTTATCATCCGCCTTATGTGAAGAATCCGGACGATTGCGTCAATTGCGGATTGTGTGAAATGTTGTGTCCGGAATTCGCCATCTGGTCGACGCTGGATAAAATGATCAGCGGCGAAAAAGTTTTAAAGAAACGGTAAGGCTTTTGACAGGACGCTGAGTCCTTTTTCCGTATATATTTCTCCGGCGTATATGTTGATTCGCCGACAGTAGCCGGGTATATGCGTCTGGAAGGACTCAGGATAGTAATTCATGATGTGCTTATGCTGAGTCCCCGACTTCGTCGCGTTTCAGCATAAGCGCATTGATTTTTGGGGACTGATCAAACACGGTTTGCTCAGACTCCAAAATTTGTATATGGGAGAGCGATATGCTAAAGGTAGGGATGTGACTGGAATTTCTTGGACAGCGAATGAGGGAAGAGACATTTTTTCGGGATATGTAACAAGGAGAAAATGGGAGGGTAGGGTTATGAAGCAATTTGCTTCTGTGTTTTTTTCTGTTTTTTACGTTTTGTTTGTTTTGATTCCCTGTATTCAGGCAGCTTACGGGACGGGTGATTACGTTGAGGATTTGTGTTTGCCGGATGCTTACGGCAACACGGTTTGTTTTTCCGATTATCCCAATCATGTAATAATATTAAATTGGTGGCGAGACGGGTGAAGCGGTTGCGATGTGGAGGCTCCGCATCTTCAGGACGTATACGAGGATTACCAGGATACTAACGTAATAGTGATGGCAATCGGCAATGAGATGAATCAATCGGAGTGTCAGCAGTGGATATCGGAGCACGGGTTGACGCATCCGGTGCTTTCGGACATGGATTATATCAGTTATCCGTTGTTCGGCAACGGATGGATACCTTTCAATGCGATTATCGATTATGACATGCTTTTAACCTGGTCGGATTCAGGATTTGACGAAGACGATATGAGAGCGCGAATCGATACGCAGATAGCCAGGAATCCCCGCATTTATTTCACTCCGCTACCGGATTCAGAAGATGACGCAGAGCCCTATCCTGTTTCGGCGAGAGCGGCGTCGATAGTGGATTTAATTGAGAACAGCGTTATTCTTTATTGGAATACGACAGGCGCGCCTCCATTTGCTGAGATAACGCTTCAGCTTCAGGATTCAAGAGTTGAGGACGGCATATTTGCAGGAGAAATCCCGGCTCAGGACCTGGGCACGGGCGTTTACTATTATATAGGCGCTTCGGATACGGCGGGGAGGACGAAAACGCATCCTTCAGATGCGCCGCTTCACGTGCATGAATTTTACGTCGGACCTGATACGACGCCGCCGGAGATAGAACATGAACCTCATCCCGATTGGCCGGAAACTTTATGGCCCGCGACTATAGGCGCTCATATTACAGACAACATAGGCGTTCAGGAAGCGATTCTGGAATTTATGATAGACTGGGGAGCCCCGGAAACGGTCGTAATGACAGATATGGGTGATGATTATTATACGGCCGAATTATTCGGCAGCGTGATCGTCGGTTCTGTAGTCCAGTATAAAATCGAGGCAGTCGATTCATCTGCAGGGCAGAATGCAGCATATGAGCCGCAGTCGGGTTACCACGCGTTTCAGATCATCGACAAGTTGCCGGTATTTATTTATAATGCGGACGAAAACAACAACAGTGCTCCGGTTATAAGCGACATGCTGAACGAATTGGGAATAGCCTGGGAGAGCGATACGGCGATGCCGGATAATTTGAATATTTACGAATCGGTTTTCGTATGCCTGGGCATTTTTTCCAATAACCATGTACTGACGGAAGAGGAAGGGGCTCAACTGGCTTCATTTCTGGAACAGGGCGGCAGGATTTACATGGAAGGCGGCGACACCTGGTATTATGACGACGAAACGCCTGTTCACGCTTATTTCAAAATAGACGGGATAAGCGACGGAACCGGAGATGCCGGACCGATAAACGGGGTCGCCGGTACATGGACTTCGGGCCTGTCTTACACCTATTCCGGGGACAATAGTTGGATCGATCATCTGGGACCCCTCAACGATGCTTATACGATATTGAGGAACGGTTCGCCGGATTACGACAACGGCATCGCCTATAACTCAGGGAGCTATAAGACGATCGGAGCGAGCATCGAATTCGGCGGTTTGGAAGAGGGTTCGTCTGGCTCCAGGCTGGAACTTATGCAACGCATTCTGGAATTTTTCGATATCATAGCGGCAAACACGCCGACTCCCGCTCCGCCGACTCACACTCCCACAGTAACCCCAACTTCACCGCCGACTTTTAGTCCCACTGTGACTCCATCTCTCCCGCCGACTGAAACCCCGACAAATACTCCTACGGCTCCTCCTTCTTACACGCCGACAAGAACACCCACATCAACATCGACCATGACCCCGACCGCAACGCTGCCCTTTACCTGGACGCCTACCGCCACTCTTTCGCCCACCAATACTCATACGCAGGTTCCAACAGCAACGCCCACACGCACGCCGACTTCAACTTATTTCCCAACCAACCCGCCCACAGAAACTGCTCCTCCGACTTATACATTCGCGCCGCCGACCGTATCCCCATCTGCAACTCCTTTCTGCAGCGAATTCGAGTATTATCTGATTTTGAATCAGGATGTTTTTCGAGCGAACGACGACTTCATACTTGGTTTTCAATGGTGTAATCCCGCAGATCAATTTACCGCCTGGCTTTACGTAATCCTGGATATCTACGGCTCTTACTGGTTCCATCCGAGCTGGAGCAAAGAGGCCGATTGGGAAAATGTTCTTTTTTCCGCATTAAAGGTTCACGAAAGGGTAATCCTGGAATTCACATGGCCGGAAAATGCCGGAAGTATGGAGGGTTTAAAATTCTGGACAGGCGTTCTGGACCCTGATTCCCAGGAAATACTAGGTGAGATTCACTGGGTGGATTGGGGATTCGAATAATCTCGCATACACTGATTTTACGATCATACCCTTGCGATACCGAAGCCGATTCCGATACCGATCTGAGAATGACCGGTCTGATATGTCGTCTGCTATTGATCGTCGAATACTATTCCGTCCCGGTGATATCCGCGCAATGGAAAGTAAAAGCGCCGTTCCCTGTCTTGAAGAATGCAATATCGTCAACCAGATTGGTCAGTACAAGACGGCTTTTCGACCGGGTGTCCTCCCGGTTCTGAATAACCTTGAATTGGAGAACGGCGATATTTTGATTTGCATGCGTTGGATTCACAGGTTCCAGGTTGAAAGCGCCGATTCTCAGGTTTCCGGGAGTCAGTTCATTGTATTCGAAGAAACAAAAATGTTGAAGGTCGGCGCCTTTCCGGCACTTCATCAGTTCAAGCTTATCACGGTCAAATTGAAGGTCCAGTCCGATGGAATAAACTGATTGACCGGCGCTGTTCAAAGTGATGAAACATTCGATTACGTCGTCTGTGCAGCCCCACGAATCGGATATTTCTACGCTGCCCATTCCGTCGGCAGATGACCGGGTTGCATGATCAGTCATGCCGTAAGAGCTTTTGAAGGTCTGAACGGGATCAACGCAACTGCAATCGAGATGCACGTAGTTTTCCAGTATGCATTGAGCGTCCGCCGGGGTGACCTGATCGTATCCGTTACAGTCAGCCGAGCATACTTCTTCATACGTGGGATAGGGAATGTATTCCAGGTAGATGGCGAAGCTCATCAGTCCGTCGGAAGGAGAGATTTGTCCGTTGTTGTCGACGTCTCCGTCATTGCGGCATGATGAAGGACAAGGCTCGCCTTCAGGCACGGAGAGCCAGGGTTCATAAAGGACGTTTCCCCATACTTCATCGCCGCTTCCTATTCCCCAGCCGGAAGGACCGTCGGGAGCTCCCCAATAATTGAAGTCAGCGCGAAATGCTGCGTCGGAGGCATTATCGTCTACCAGCAATCCGTATTCCGAATTATTTTGTATATTATTGTAAGCGGCGTAACCTCCCGGAACACCATAAGGACCGCCGCATGCTCCGCCCCCTCCGAAAATGAAGATGCCGCGTGCGTTATCTGTAAAATCGTTGCACATGCAGGTTAAGTTAACGATATCCCAGAGTCTCAGCGCTTGCGCCTGTAGGCTTTCGCCGGACGCAACGTATGTGAAAAGGTTATCCTGAATATCGACGGCTACCGCATGATTCAGTTCCAATCCGGCCTGGTGATTGCCCGGATAGCCCTGGTTCCCGCCTATATGACTCCAGGTATTGTCGGATACCTCAACCATTTCCGTGGGATAAGAATGATTTCCCCTGATCGCTGTGGAGCCGTTGCAATGGTGTATATAATTTGATAAGAAGCTGACGGAAACGAGGGGCAATTCATTTTCACCTTCCAGTCCGGGCGCTGAGACATCCATATCCAGTACGACGGGACCCAGGATATTTTTGAATTCCGAGTTCAGGACGGAGAAGTTCTGTCCGAGTTTGTTTCCGGGAATGCCGTTGCGGTTTTCTGTATTTTGGCCGTCAAAGGTGCAATGGTCTATGGTTAAATCATAAATCGCTCCGGAATTATTCATGGCGACGAGAGCCTGTCCGCCGGCATCGCCTTTTACGACGAGATATTCCAGCGTCAAGCCGCTGATTGCATTAACATTCTGGAAGAGAATACCGCCTGTGATGACGGGGGGATATTCGATTTCACCGGAGAGAGTCAAGCCGTCTTTATAGAATAAGGCGTCGAATTCGACTGTTTCGGGATATGTCCCGGCATGAATGTGAACGATGCTGCCGGGTGAGGTTACATCAACGCCGTCCTGGATATTGTCGAAAGCATCGAATCCGAAGACATGTCCGTCGACTATATCTCCGGGTTGAGAACCCGCCCAGTCGTCGTCTACCCAGACTTCTGTGGGGAGCGGCGTAGGCGATGGAGTGCTCGTTGGCGAATGAGTCGGAGTTGGCGAGCGTGTGGGAGTTTTAGTCACGGTAAGGGTCGGTGAAAGCGTTACGGTGGGAGAGCGCGTAGGGGTTCTGGTGACGGTAGCGGTAGGCGAAAGCGTTCGGGTCGGGGACCTGGTGGGCGTTCTTGTCACGGTGGGAGTAGGCGAAAGCGTTCGAGTCGGAGTTCGGGTCGGTGTGGAACTGGGCGCCGGGGTCGGGGTTATGGTGAAAGTGGCCGTGGGCGAAGAAGCAGGCTCCTGGGTCGGCGTAGCGATGGGACCCGTCAGCCAGTTAGTGTAATTAACATCCTCAGAAACGTCGTCCCCGGGATCGTTGTCATTCATTGAATTTACGCAATCGTCCGTTTCATCGACATCATCATCCGGGCCCGCTCCGTCTCCCCACCAGTTGTACCGGGCATTGATACAGGTCGCCGAATCCGTATTGATCGCTCCATAAATGTCGTTGCCCTCGATATTGTTGCCGTTTGACGCTGAGCCCCCGATAACCGGAAGGGAACCGTTTTCTGCCATGACGCCGCGGGGTTGGTTTTCAATCACGCACGCCCGTACGGCGGGATTCGATCCGGCGCCGTAACAATATATCCCGGCATAGGTATTGTCGTGAATATGACAGGAATAAATGCTGGGCGATGATCCGTTCAAACATTGGATGCCTATTCCATTGCCGTTTTTGATTTCAGTGTGTCTGATCGCAGGGGACGCTGCATCGCAGGTTATTGATGAGTAAATTGCAGCGTGATAACCCGCATACTCCATTACCAGGTTCCTTATGACGCAATTCGCATCAGAAGCGGAGTCGTTGAAGTAAATTCCGTACCATTCTCCGGACTCAGAAGGCGGATAATAATCGTGATTATACGTGAATGTGACCTTGTGCGCGGGCGATCCATTGATCATAAGGCCGCCTTGTTCAGAGGAGGTCGGACCGCCGATTTCCAATTGAGTATACCTCTGCCACTGGGCTTCCACACCGGGTTCCACGTTCAGGATAGAGGTGGCTTTTGCCGTGCCGCGAACCAGGACGTGACCGACTATCAGGTAAGGAATGGAGTGATAATGCCATGTGCAGTGGTTATTCAGCGTATCGCCGTAAACGTATATTCTTTGATATTTATTGCCGTTGAATGTATTTCCGTAAATCTTATCGAGATGACGAGCGCTGCAAACCAGCGGGTCGCTGTCGTTTTCAACAAAAGAGTTGTTGTTGACTGTCGGACTCGATTCCGTATCCTCAATATAAAGGCCGTGACTGCCGTTCAGACGCAGAGCGCTGTTCGATACGCCGGGCGTACCCGCTCCTGTAATGTAAACGCCGTATGTACCGTTGTGTTCGATTGTACATTGGTCTATCTGGGGAGAAGAGATATCGCTCTGAATGCCGTGAGTACCGTTATGATTGCAGTTGCAATGAGTGACCGCAGGATTAGCGTCAAGATAGCAGTAGAGACCGATGGAGCTGCTGTATCTGATTTCGGTGTAAGTTATTAAAGGAGAACTTGAATTGCAGTAAACCGATGTTCCCCAGCTATATCCCGCATCTTCGACTATGCAGTGAGTGAGTCTGGAAATGCCGTCCGCAGCCTGATCAGCGAAATAGAGACCGTACCAGAATCCAGGTGATGAGACGCCGCCTGTGTCGCCGGTGAAAACTATTTTATTGCCCGCAGTTCCGACTGCCTTGAGCGCACCTGTTTTCAAGGGATCGGCATCATCTCCCACATAAACCGCTAATTGAGGTCTCATCAGAACTTCGACTCCGGGTTCTACGCTGAGCGTCGTAACGTTATCGCTGCCGTCCCGGCCTTCAATGAACAAGTGTCCCGTGAGGAGGTAGGGAATTCCCGGGTCTTCCCAACGAGCATCCTGGCTGATGGTATCGCCGTAAACATAGAACTGCTGATAAAAATTATTCTGATAGGAGTTGTTCTGGAATCCGTTTACGTGACGGGCATAAGCGACGACGGGATGATTGTCGTTGTCGTCGAAAAGGCAACCGGTGACTAACGGCATACATGTCGTATCCTGGACCCAGACGCCGTGGTCATCGTTTTCGATGAAATCGCATCCGGTAATCTGAGGGCAGCAGGAATCCTTGAGAGTAAGTCCGCTGGGATAATTATCGCTTATAAGACAAGAATCGATTACGGGCGAAGAATTCAATTCAAGATAGACCCCATAATTATCATTTGAGCTGAATTCACATAAAGTAACTTCAGGAGAAGCCCCATCGTAGCAGTAGAGTCCTATTCCCGAAGAGAACTTCGATATAACCCGGCTTAGGAAAGGCGCTTTATGATTGCAATAAATGTTTGTTCCCCAACTGTAACCTCCGGAATCAATATGACAGTGTTCGAGTCTGCAGGCAGGTTCGTGTGCGTAATAAGCAAAATAAAGTCCGTACCAATATCCGGGATTCGGTTGTCCAGCATCCGAAGTGAAGCAAACAGGATCGTTTTCCGTTCCGACGGCATGCAACCCGCCGGGCAGCTCTTCGTCGGCATCATCGCCGATCATGATGGTCGTATGAACTGACATCATCATCGTAACGCCGGGTTCAAGCGTCAGAGTCGCTGTATTATCGGCGCCGTCCTGGCCTGTGACGTACAGATGGCCCATGATCAAATAGGGAATACCGTCATTGACCCAGGTGGAGTCCTGGGAGAGAGTGTCGCCGGCGACGTATATCTGCTGATAGAGGTTATCCGTATAGGAATTGCCGGTGAAATAGCGGATGTGTCTGGCTGCTGCGTCTATGGGATAACTGTCGTTGTCTATGAAGTCGCAACCGGTTATCGCAGGCGAGCAATCGACTGAGTTTACGGATAATCCGCCGGCTCCGTTTTCGATGAAAGAGCAACCGGAAAAGGACGGGGTGCACAGGTCCGTCATCCTGACGCCGCAGGAACCGTTGCCGGCAATAATGCTGCCTGATATCTGTCCTGAGCCTTCGTCGTCGAATTCCATGCCATAGGTTCCATTGTCCTGAAATTCACAATCGTCTATATCTGGAGCGGCCTCATCGTATACATACAAGCCGATGCCTGACGAATATCGGCAAACCGTGTTGGAAATTTCGGGAGAGCATGTGTCGAGATATATATTCGTCCCGTAAGAATAGCCCCCGTATTCGACTATGCAATGGTCCAGTAAAGAAGCGTCGGAGGCGTAGTTATCGAAATAAATTCCGAACCAGGCGCCGGGAGATTCAGAATCGGCCGTAAATTTAATCCGGCCTTCTCCCGTCTGACCGTCCGCGACCAGTTTGCCGGGATAAGAAGCGTTTGTCGCGTGACCGATGAACAACCCGATATTATTGGCGAATCTGAGCTCCACACCCGGATCGACGGTGAGTGTCGTCATGTTGTCCCCTCCATGTCGTCCCTGAACATAAAGGTGTCCGGCGATATAGTAGGGTAATTCATTATCACTCCAGGTTCCGTCTAAAGAAATAGTATCTCCGCTGACATAAATGGCTTCATATCCTGAACGAATTTGAGTGAAAGAGCTTCCCGTGACGTTGGGAACTTCATGAGGGTGTTCGATGACCAGGGGCCATCCGTTAAGATATTGGAAATCGTTTCCGTTTAAAACGGGGAAACATGTGGATTCGATATATACTCCAGATTCGCTGTCTGCGAAAAGGGTATTGGAAATTGTTGGTGATGAGTTCAGTTCACAATAGAGAGTATTGCTGCCGCAGTTCGCGATGATGCAGTTGTTGAATTCAGGAGCTGCGCCGTCGTAGCAGTAAATTCCATAGTTAGAGGCCATATCGATAACGCAGGAGGAAAAGGAGGGTGATGATGCTTCGCAGTAAATGTTGGCTGAGGTGTATGCGCCGGCGTATTCTATAGTGCAGTAATTCATGTAACCGTTGTCGTTGGCCGATGGCCGGAAATGGACTCCGGCGTAATAGCCGACGGACTTGTCTTTTTCATCCGATGTGAAGAGTATGCCGTTGTTTGAATTTCCGGCGGCGTTCAGCCTGCCCATGTCATTAGCGCCGGAACCCCCGATGTAGAGTCTCTTACCCGATGCGAATTGCACTTTGACTCCGGCCTGGATGGTCAATGTCGCGTTATTTCTGACGGTAACGTCGTCGACAACCCAGTAAATGCCGCTGCAGGAAGGAGAGCTGAGTCCCCAGGTTGTATTGGAGGTTATTTCTCCGGAAACGCTGTATGGAGTGCATGTGAAATTTTGAGTAGGCGTTCGCGTGGGTGTGGGTGAGTGTGTGTATGTTCTGGTAGGAGTGAATGTGCGAGTGGGCGTATGCGTAGGCGAACAGGTTGCTGTGTTCGCTGCCGGAGGAGTAGGAGTTCGCGTGGGCGATAATGTCGGTGAGGAAGTGGCTGTCGGGCTTCTGGTCGGCGTCAGGGTCGGCGTGCGCGTAGCCGTATTCGCCGGCGCCTGGGTCGGCGTATAGTTGGCTGATGTCATCCAGTTGGAATAATCCACGTCCTCGCTGACGGGATCGCCGGCATTATTGTCGTGTGCTCCGTTCATGCAACCGTCTTCATCGTCTATATCGTCGTCAGGGCCGCCCCCGTGACCCCACCAGTTGTATCGCGCATTCACGCAGGTTGTGGAATCATGATTATATACTCCATATGTCGTCTGGTTGATGAAGCTGTTGGCGTTTTCAGGAGAACCTCCGATTACCGGTAATGAACCGGCGGCGACGTATACGCCGTATAATTGCGTATCAAAACGGCATTTGCGGATGACCGGATCGGTTCCTGTATGGTGACAATATATTCCGTCGCTGGTGTTGTTATGCATCCGGCACGAGAATATCGTCGGGTCAGCCCCTTGCAGACAGTGAATCCCGCTGCCGTAACAGTGGTGTATTTCACAATGGTCCAGAGTCGGCGCTGAAGCGCTGATGTATATGCCGCTCGCATCGCTGTATCCGGCATATTCAATCTCTGCGTTCTTCATTACGCAATAATCATCGTCGGCATAATCGTTGAAATATATGCCGTACCATTCTCCATTGGGACTCGGCGTATAATCCTTGTTATAGGTAAATTCCACTTTATCGCTCACCGTTCCGTTGACCATCAGGCCGCCCTTGTTCAGGACGCTCGTCGAACCGATATCAAGATAGGTGTAGCGCTCCCACTGCATTATGACCCCGGGATCGATGGTCAATACCGCCGTATTCCCGTCCGTCCCCTTTACGATGACGTGACCGGACATCAGATACGGGATGGTCTGTCGCGGCCATACTGTGCTCTCCGTCAACGTATCGCCGGATACTTCTATTTTCTGAATTGAGTTGCCGGAAAAAGCGTTATTGGATATCCCGGACAAATGCCTGGCGTAACATCCGATGGGATAGTAACCGTTTGAATTGATCGAGTTTTTCGTTATCAGCGGATTCGTGTCGGTCGTATCGACGAAAATTCCATATGAAAGATTTGAGTTTATCGTGCAGGAGTGAATCGAAGGGGATGAGCCCGACGAGACTTGAATGCCGCAATTACTGTTGTATCTTATTGTGTTGAAAGAGACACTCGGCGAGGAAACGGAACAACTGAGCCCGTTATATGAGTTATGATGAATATTGGAGTCCACCATTGTTGGGGCGGCGCCTGCTGTGCAGTATATGCCGTCGCCGTTTCCATATCTGACTTCTGTGCCCTGGATAAGCGGAGAGCTGCCGTAACAGTATATCTGCGTGCCCCAGGAGTAACCGGCATATTCGATCGTGCACTGATCGAGTTTGCATAAGAAATCGTTCGAGTAGACGCCGAAATATATGCCGTACCAGAATCCCGGTCCGGGCGAGTCTGAATCTGCAGTAAAAATGACTTTATCGCTGGATAGACCTTCGACGGACAGCGCCCCCGGAACGTCAGGATCGGTATCGCTTGCTATAGATATGTAGGTTTGAGGACTCATCAGCAGCGTGACGCCTTGTTTTAAGGTCAGCGTCGCCGTATCGTCCGGACCTGATTGTCCCTCGACAATGATGCTTCCAGTAATTTTATAGGGGATGCCGGGATCGATCCATACGCTGTCCCTGTCAATCGTGTCGCCGTACACGTAAAATTCCTGTATGCCGTTATTCACGTAAGTATTGCCGGTGAATCCGCCGGCCTGCCCGGCATGCACCACCGCCGGATAATCGTCGTTGCCGTTAAAAGTGCAGCTCATTACTTCGGGCCGGCTCGACGCGTCCGAACAATGGATTCCATGGTAGTAGTTGTAGTTAAGCGAACAGGAAAAGATCAGGGGGGTTGAATCGGTCGATGCGATTACGCCGATATTGTCGTTGTAGGAAATATCAGAGGAGATAATGATCGGCGATGATTCATAATCCATGTTGATTCCTTCTGTCGCGTTGTATTTGAATGAGCAGGCTATGACGAAGGGATCGATGCTGCGGGTGAAATATACGCCGATTCCTGAAGACCAGCTTGACTCGGTGTATGTTATGACCGGAGCCGCGCTGTTGCAATAAATGTTCGTCCCCCAACTGTATCCGGCGTATTTCACTATGCAATGTGTCAGTTCGCAGAGGGAATCATCGGAATAGTCTGAAAAATAAATGCCGTACCAATAACCGGGACCTGGAGAGTCCGTGTCGGGAATGAAGCTGATTTTCTCAGCGCTGTTGCCGACCGCGCTTAAACCTCCCGGCAGATCAGGATCGGTATCGGAGCCGACTGAAATATAGGTGCGGTAGGCCATTTCCAGGGTCGTTCCCGGCATGAGCGTCAAAGTCGTCACGCCGTCCGGTCCGTCCTGCCCCATAACGTTTAATGAGCCGGTCATGTAATAAGGAACCGGTTCATCTTCCCACGTCGCATCACGGGTTATGGTGTCTTCCATCACATAAATGAATTGATACGCGTTCGAAGCATAGGAATTGCCTTTCATTTTATCGATTTGTCCTGCATAAGCGACTAAAGGGTAATCATCGCTGTACCGGATAGTACAATCGTATACCGACGGCGAACAATCAGCGTCCTCGACATACACTCCGCAGTAGTTGCGGTCCAGAGTATTCGCCAGCAGCACGGGAGAGCTCTCATTTAATATGTAGACTCCGTATGATCCGTTGTCGGAGATCGTACTTCCGGATATGATCGGAGACGAGCCTGCTCCTATGTATGCCCCGTAGCTCGGATTGTCGGTCAATTCGCAATTCGTAACCGTCGGAGAGGAACCGGAGCTGCACTCCAGCCCGATAGCGTTTCCATACCGTGAAATGACGTTGGCGATACTCGGGGATGAAGAGATAAGCGTTATATTTGAATATCCCGCATAACCCGCATATTCCAGGGTGCAGTATTCAAGGATGGAAGCATCGTCGGAATAATCGGAAAAATAGAGGCACATCCAGTTATAACCGGCGCTCCATTGAGTAAAGGTGATGCGCTGGGAACTCGTTCCCTGGGCTATCAGGCGTCCCGGAAGATTGGGATTTGTATCTGAGCCGATGGTTATGCAGACAGTATAGTCCAGTTTTACCGTTACGCCTGGTTCAAGTCGCCAGGTCGTTACGCCGTCAGGACCGTCCTGACCCATCACTTCAACATGATTCGAAATATAATAGGGAATGCCCTGTTCATCCCAGGCGGCATCCCTGTCGATAAGCCCTCCTGTAACATGAATGCCGTTATAATCCGCCGGAGTCGAAATAAAAGCATTGTCAAAGATGGAGCCGATTTTGTCCGCGGACGCATAAACAGGCCACCAGCCATTTGAGCGAAAAGTACTGTTTTTGACGACTGGATAACAATCGGAGTCGATATAAATGCCGCCGCCGGCGTTGTTGCGAATTTCCGTTCCTGATACGACTGGCGATGAATGATCTTCAAGGTATATCCCCCAGTCGGCATTGTAATTTGAATGACAATTGATTATCTCTGGAAAGGCATAGCGATAACAATAAATTCCATAACCCGATGAATGAATGAAATGGCATTCCGTGAAACTCGGCGATGAAGAATAACAATATACGCTGACTCCGTTCGAATACCCCGCATAGTCCACCGTGCAATAATTCATAAAACTCGTATCATCCGCCGCATCCTCAAAAGTTATCCCGGGAAAATATCCCGGTGATACGGTTCCGTTCGGCCTGAAAGTTATCGGATTCGCCGATGTCCCCTGGGCTTTCAGTTTTCCCCTGTCTGATTCGGTCGAACCTCCGATGTAAAGACCATAACCATAATCATGACGTACGGTGACTCCTCCTTCAATGGTTAATGTCGCTCCATCCCTTACCGTAACGTGGTCCGTCAGAATATACACGCCCTGAGGGTCTGGAGAAGTCCTGCCCCAGGTCGTATCAACGGTTATTTCGCCCCAGACGTCCGTCGCTGCATTTGCTGAAGCGGCCCAGACCGAACCGAACAGAAACATTAAAAAAATCGCCTTTTTAACGTTCATAAAATTCCTCCTCATAAGCGTCGCGCCGGATGACACGTTTTTTTCTGAATCATGATCGTCATCAAGCTTTCGATATTATGTAAACATTTTATGCCCTGTCTGATTCAAAAGCAAGTCTTTTTAGCCGATTAGCGAAAAAAACGCGACGAGGGCTTCGATGCCTTAAAAAGGTTTTTCAATCGTTGTGCTTGCTTTAAGACGCCTTCTTTTGATAGTGTTTTATATGATGTTCCTGATCGTAACGCCGGCGAAACGGGAGTGAATCCGTGATCCCGGCAGATGTCTAAACGGCTGATGTTTCAGGACTGTTAAGGAGCATTTTATTTCGACGGTTAAGCCATATTAAGAGGACTGCTTATTGAAGCGCGCAGGGCGCATAATGGAATAAACGCCCTGGAAAGGAGAGCAAAATGAGCGACAAAGAAGCGGTAGGCTGCGCCCGGCCCACGGGAGGACCTGTAGGCGAGTCGAATGAAGACTCGAAGAAACGGGAAAGCCCGGTCGCTGAGTCAAAGGAGGTAAAAACTATGATAAAAGTAGGCAAGAAGGCGCCTGATTTTACGTCACCCGCCTATCACAAAGGCGAGTTTACTTCAGTAAAATTATCGGATTTTTTAGGAAAGTGGGTTTTGTTGTGTTTCTATCCGGGTGATTTCACATTTGTCTGAGCGACGGAAGTCTCGGCGGTCGCCGAGAAATTCCCGGAATTGCAGCGGTTGGGAGTTGAAGTGCTTTCGATGAGCGTGGATAGTGTTTTCGTTCATAAGATGTGGAACGACAACGAGCTGTCCAAGATGGTGGAAGGCGGCATTCCTTTCCCGATGTTGTCCGACGCAGGGGGAAAAGTGGGAACGGTTTACGGCATTTATGACGAAGATGCCGGCGTGGAAACGCGTGGCAGATTCATCATAGACCCTGACGGCGTAGTACAAGGGTTTGAAGTATTGACTCCGCCGGTGGGAAGGAACGTTTCCGAAACGCTGCGGCAGGTCCAGGCGTTTCAGAAAGTCAGGGAAAGCAAAGGCTCAGAAGCTACTCCATCCGGCTGGCGGCCTGGAAAGATGACCTTGAAACCGGGTCCTGAGCTTGTCGGCAATGTATGGAAAGTCTGGAAAACGGAGATGGCGTCCGATTAGCATGCAAAAGGTTTAACCGTTTGAAGACGGCTGGAAGAATACGCCGGCGCATAATTTATAATGATTATGCGCCGGTGTTTTTTTTCAGCGGATATTCATGTTGCCGGCAGAGGACAGTCGAATCGCCTTTGATTATGACTTCGCTTCTTTTCAGTCAGGTAGTTTTTTCATGTCTACATTGTCTTTTGCCGGGTCGCCTGACCGCCCTTGCTTGGCGCCGTCAGCACAAGCCGTCAGCGTATCGCCCAAAGAACTGAAGATTTGAACGCCAAAGGATATCAGGGAGAGGAACGATCCTTCAAGTAATTCAATTCATAAAGCCGGTCGGTTTCTTTTACTTTCAAAATGAGGAAATAGATAAGGACGATGAGACAAATCCACATCCAGCCGAGGAATACAGGCACTCCGATTTTTTCTCTTATGTCAGTCGGCCCTGCTTCAATTTCTTCAGCCGTTTGTTCCGCTTGCGCATCGGTCTTTTTTTGCGGTTCTTGTTGAATCAGGGCTTTGGATGCGGCATCGAGAATTTCTTTTTCCTGGTGTATCTTTTGAGCGAGTCCCTTTACTGGTGTGAATAATAGAAAAAGAAGGCATGCGAATGAAATTGTGTGGAGGATGTATTTTCCTTTTTTCATAGGAGACTCCACAGGGTCATGACGAAGGCGTATGCCAGAAAAGCATAGGCGCTGTATGTTATGATGCGGCCTTTTTTGCCCATTGGGTCGCTATCGATGACGGGGAGCAGAAAAAAGAGGAATCCGCCCAGGAGGATAAGCATTATTGAGACGGTTTCTCCGGAAACGATGAGCATATCGGCGGGGAAGAGTTTCAAGGTTTGGAATATAAAAAGGAAATACCATTCCGGTTTGATGCCTTCGGGCGCCGGCGCCATTAAATCGGCCTGTTTGCCGAGTGAGGGCGGTAAAATTACGGCCAGTGTGATCAGTATACCGAAGAGCGCAGCCCATACTGCGGCTTCCCGGTAAATGAAATTGGGCCAGAAGGGCAGTGTTTTGACTTTCTTTTTTTCATGTTCGGCATCCAGGGGATAACTTATACCATGCCGCTGGATCAAAAAAAGGTGCAGACCGATGACTGCCAGTATAGCGAGTGGAATCATCGATACATGAGCGCCGAAAAAGCGGCTGAGAGTATCCCCGGTAACGTCGTCACCGCCTCTCAGCAGTTGCGTGATCCAGGTTCCTACCACGGGAATGCTCCGGGGAAAATCCGTACCGACCTTCGTCGCAGCCAGCGATAACGTATCCCAGGGAAGAAGATATCCTGTGAAACCGAATGAAAGCGAAAGAACAAGCAAGGCGACTCCCGTCATCCAGGTCGGTTCTCTTGGTTTTCGGTAAGCTTTTGTGATCCAGATGCCCATCATGTGAAGAACAACAAAAATTACCATGAAAGAAGCGCCCCAGTGATGAACGGAACGTATGATCCATCCCAGGGGTAATTCCGTCATGATCCTGGCCACGCTTTCATTCGCCTGTTCAAGAGTCGGCTTGTAATAACACATCAGCATGAAACCTGTGACGACCTGGATACCGAAAAACAGCAGGATCAGGCTGCCCGTATAATATAAAATTGTGTGCCTGGTCTGAGGTATCTCCTTGTTTCTTAAAAAAGTTAATATGTCGAATATTCCGAGACGTTCATCAAGCTCTTTTACGATTTTGTCCATCAAGTTCTTAATGTTCGTCATATTCCTCATCATTATGCCGTTCCGTCTTCTTCCTCTCTCTCTTCTCTCCTTATGATGAGATTCTCACCTTCTATGTAGATGAATAGGGTGCGGAGAGGTTTGGGCGGAGGACCTTTAATATTGATTCCGTTTTCATCGTACCAGCCGTCGTGGCAGGCGCAGAAAAATTTTCGTTTATCCGGCAGGTATTTGACGTTGCAGTCAAGATGAGTGCATACGGCTACGAAAGCGGTTAAAGAGCCGTCGTCGTTTCTTTTCAACAGTCCGGGCTTGGCCCCCCAGGGGAAAACTTTCGTCGAATTGACAGGTATCTCTTTGTAATCCGCAAAAGGCAGAATGACTTCTTCCGGTTCCCGGTAAGGAGGAAAAACGAAGCGGGCAACGGGATAAGTCAGGAATCCCAGGAGCGCGGCCAGCCATCCGCCCAGCATACTGTTTAAAAATTCTCTTCTCGAAAACAGTGAAGATTTTAATTTCATCGTTTCAGCCTGAAAATTCTTTTAAATTTCTCAAAAACAAGTTTTCTTCTCAGCGCTTCAATGCCGTCCGCAGGCCTTACCTCTTTGGGACAGACCTCGTTGCACCGAAAAATAGTGTCGCAACCCCAGGCCGCATTTTCCGTGTTGACTTCGAATAGCTCTTCATAAGACCTTTTATCGCGAGGGTCTGCGACAAGACGGTAGAGTTTCGCCAGGGCCGCCGGTCCGTAATAACTTTGATCTCTCGAAACCACGGGACATGCCGCATAACAGCAGCCGCACATAATGCAGGTGATGTACTGCTGGATTTTTTCCATTTCGCTCTCTTCAATACGGTAACCATCACCTGCCGGATGCTCGTTGGAATGAACATAGGGCCTGATCTTGTCCAGCGCTTCCCAGAACGGCTGCATATCCACTATCAGGTCCTTCAGTATCTCGAAATTGGGCATGGGTTCTATGACGACGAGTTTTGAGCCGAGCGACTCCAGGAGGGTACGGCAGGCCAACACTATTTCTCCGTTGACCACCATGCCGCAGGAACCGCAGACAGCCTCACGGCAACTGTACCTGAATGCCAGCCCCTCATCCTGTTCGTTGCGTATCTCCATCAAGGCGTCCAGAATAGCATTTTTTTCATTCGTTTCGACAGTATAGTCCTGAAAATAGGGCATTTCATCCTGTTCAGGGTTGTATCTGAGAATCCGGAAAAGATACTCCATATCAGTAACTTCGCTCTGCAGGTTTATGTTTTTCGATATTGACCTCTTTATAGCTGATCTTAACATCGCCGGTATCCAGGCGGGTTATCAGCGTGTGCTTCAGCCATTCCTCATCATTGCGCTTTGGAAATTCCAGACGATAATGAGAACCCCGGGTCTCTTCACGGTTAATCGCTCCCCTGACGATCACATCGGCCAGATGAAGCATGGACTCAAATTCGATGAAGTTCACAAGCGCCTGACAATATCGCAACGTATCGCTGTTGATGAAAACGTTTTCGGCCCTTTCCTGAAGCTCGTGGATTTTTTGTAAAGCCCCGGAAAGTTCGCTTTTCTTTCTGAATATTCCGGCCTTGTCCATCATGGTGTCTTTCAATTCAGCCATCAGATGATGTATTTTTTCTCCGGAATGCCGGTTCTTCAGTCGCTGGAGTTTACGTTCAAGCTCTTCAGCGGCTGAATTTATGTGCTTTTCGTCGTGTGAGCGGCTTTCGCGACCTTTGAAAAATTGAGTGGCCTGTTCACCGGCGATTTTACCGAAAACCACGGTTTCCAGAAGCGAGTTGCCTCCGAGCCGGTTGGCGCCGTGAACGCTGACGCAGGCGCACTCGCCTGCAGCGTACAGGCCATCCGCTTCAGCGGCGCGGCAGTTGCCGTCTACGTCGATGCCCCCCATGGAATAGTGTTGGGCCGGTTGAACGGGAATGGGCGTTTCTATGGGGTCGAGTCCGCCGAATTTCATGCAAATTTCCCTGATGCTGGGGAGACGTTTTTTGATTTTTTCAGCGCCCAGGTGTCTCAGGTCAAGGTGAACGCAGCATTCGTCAAAACCGTTCCCCTGGTCGATCTCCGTCTGGATCGCCCGGGACACAACGTCCCGTGATGCCAGCTCCATCGCATTGGGGGCATAATTCCGCATGAAACGCTCGCCTTTGTTATTGAGCAGGTATCCCCCTTCGCCGCGGGCTCCTTCCGTAATAAGAATATTCTTGCCCACCAGGGATGTGGGATGGAATTGGACGAATTCCATATCTTTCAGAGGTAATCCGGACCTGTATGCGATCGATATTCCGCTGCCGTGATTGATGAAAGCGTTCGTCGTTTTTTTATACACCCGGCCGTACCCGCCTGTGGCGAAAATTATCGTATCAGCCTGAATGGGTACAATCTCGCCCGACGACAGATCAATCGCCAGTATCCCGATTACTCGCTCGCCCTGACGTATTAAACGGGTCATTAAAAATTCTTCGTAAAATTTTATGCCCCTTCGAATCAGATGATCGAAAAGCGTATGAAGGATAACATGTCCGGTACGGTCAGCAGCATAACACGTTCGCGGGAAACCCGCTCCGCCGAAAGGTCGCTGAGCGATAACGCCGCCGGGAAAACGGCTGAAAGGCACACCCAGAAATTCCAAATCGTAAATCGCAGGTACAGCCTCGCGACACATCAGTTCTACTGAATCCTGGTCCGCCAGATAATCGCTGCCTTTGATCGTGTCAAAAGCATGCCTTTCGGTACTGTCCTCTTTTCCTTCCGGATTGTTGCCCAATGCCGCATTTATCCCGCCCTGGGCAGCTATGGAATGAGACCTGAGCGGGTGAACCTTTGAAACCACGGCGACAGATATGTCCCGGTCACTTGCCAGGGCCGCCGCCAGACCCGTCAGTCCACCCCCCACTATCAGGATGTCATGACTGATCATTTAATAATTCCTGGTAAAATAAACCGCCAGAAGCATCACGCTCAAACATATACTGCAGATCGTGAATATCCAGAAAAGAAGTTTCTCCTTTTTAACTCCCAGATCAATGATGAATGTCCTCAGTCCATACAGAGCGTGAAACACCACCAGCGGGATCAATACAGTATCGATGAAGGCGTTGGCGTGAAGAACGATGGCCCAGTCCGGCTTCTGCTCTTTCGTCATGAGGAAAAAGGCCGTGATTACCTTCAGGCCGATCAATAAAATTAAAACAAGTCCTGAAATGCGATGAAAAACCCATACAAACATTGGAAATCTCCATTTTACCCCTCTCATTAAATTAGGAAAAGGCTTTTTTGTCAAGGAAAAAACAAGCACAGATATTTGGTCAAAGCTGGTCTTCTATTCATAGGGACGGCGCTTTTTCAAAATTTAACGGCTCACGGGAACTAAAATAAAACGCCGTCTCTTACTTGGAAACGTTATTAATTCCTGATATAGTTTGGGCCGGTTATCGAGACTCTCTTTTTGCGATTGAAATATACGGCAGCGACCGGAGATTAATATCGAATTCAACGCGGAAGCATCGTTCATGAGGGATATAATTTCTTGAGCATGATGCCGAGAGGGAAGTATGCGATTCATGGTCATTCGAGGAAATTTGCCGTAGAAGCATTGATCAGAAGGAGCATTCGAATGAGGGATATCTCGATAAACGTCCCGGCGGCGTGAGCGATTTTTTTGAATCGATCAGGTAGAAGGAGGAAGTAAGTGAGGGAAAAAAATTCAGAACTGCTGATAATGCGAAAAAAAGCGATGGAGGGCGGCGGAGCGGACAAAAAGGCGAAGCAGCATGCTAAAGGGAAACTGACGGCCCGTGAGCGCATAGCCGTCCTGTTCGACGAGGGAACGTTTGAAGAGCTGGATATGTTCGTCACTCATGATTGCGTTGATTTTGACATGGACAAGAAGAAGGTACTGACGGACGGAGTAGTAACCGGATATGGAAAGATCAACGGAAGAGATGCTTTCGTATTTTCGCAGGATTTCACGATTTTCGGCGGCAGTTTGTCTCTTAGATACGCCATGAAAATCTGCAAGGTCATGGACATGGCGATGAAGGCCGGAGTACCGGTGATAGGGTTGAATGATTCGGGAGGAGCGAGGATTCAGGAGGGCGTGGCGAGCCTGGGAGGTTACGCTGAAATATTTTGGCGCAACACCATGGCCAGCGGCGTTATACCTCAGATTTCCGCGGTAATGGGTCCCTGCGCCGGCGGCGCGGTTTATTCTCCGGCCATAACCGATTTCATTTTCATGGTGGAGGAGAGCAGCTACATGTTCGTTACGGGGCCTAACGTGATCAAGACGGTTACGCACGAAGAGGTGACTTTTGAGGAGCTCGGAGGGGCTGCGGTTCATAATATTAAAAGCGGTGTGGCTCATTTTAAGGGAGAAAACGAGATTGAATGCATAAGAATGATACAGAAGCTTTTGACTTACATTCCGCAGAATAATCTGGAAACGCCGCCCGTGACGGCCTGCCATGACGATCCGAACCGGGAAAACAAGGAGCTCAATAATTTCGTGCCCTCAAATCCTTTAAAGCCTTACGACATGAAGGAAATAATCCGGATCATAGTCGACGACGGCGATTTTTTCGAAGTTCACGAACATTTTGCGAAGAATATAATCGTGGGATTCGGCCGGTTAGGCGGTCGTTCTGTCGGCATAGTAGCGCAGAATCCCGCTCATTTAGCCGGAACGCTCGATATATCGTCGTCCATCAAGGGAGCGCGTTTCATAAGGTTCTGCGATGCCTTCAACATTCCGATCATTACTTTTGAGGATGTTCCGGGATTCTTGCCGGGAGTGGCGCAGGAGCACAACGGCATCATAGTGAACGGCGCTAAATTGTTGTATGCCTACTGCGAGGCTACTGTGCCGAGGTTGACGGTAATCACCCGAAAGGCGTACGGCGGCGCTTATGATGTCATGAGCAGCAAGCATGTGAGGGGCGATTTCAATTTTGCCTGGCCGACCGCGGAAATAGCGGTGATGGGGCCTGAAGGCGCGGTCAATATCATCAATAAACGTGAAATTGAAGATGCTCCCGATCCTGACGGGAAGCGTGAGGAGCTGATTGCGGACTACAGGGCACAGTTCGCTTCACCGTTCAAGGCGGCGGAAAGAGGCTACATAGACGACATAATACTTCCTTCGGAGACGCGTAAAAAGTTGATAAGGGCTTTAGAGCTTGTTGAACACAAGCGCGATAAAATTCCTGCGAAAAAGCACGGCAATATTCCTCTATAATTATCGGGGATTTTTTATTTAATATCCTGAAGAGATGAAACAACAGGAGCATCAGAATCATGTTTCGTAAAATATTGATAGCAAACAGGGGAGAGATAGCGTGCAGGATCATGAGGGCCTGCCGGGCGTTGGATATAGGAACGGTGGCAGTTTACAGCGAAATCGACGCATACGCTCCTCATGCTGAACAGGCTGATGAGGCGTATTCTCTGGGTTCACCGGAACCTTCTGAAAGTTATTTGAACGGCCAAAAGATCATTGAGGCGGCTTTGGAAGCCGGGGCAGAGGCGATACATCCCGGATACGGTTTTCTGTCGGAGAACAGTCAATTCGTGAAAATGACCGAAGAGGCGGGACTGGTATTTATCGGGGCATCTTCAGAAGCAGTGGGCCTCATGGGCGACAAGATTTACGCCCGTAATCTGGCGGTTCGTGCGGGATTGCCGGTAATACCCGGACCGTTGAAGAGCCTGGGAACAATCGAAGAGATTACAGCCGCAGCTCAAGACGTAGGATATCCCTTATTATTAAAGGCTGCTTTCGGTGGCGGCGGAAAAGGCATGCGCGTGGTTCCGGGCGAAGAAGATTTGGAGCGGTTGTTCCGGGAGGCTACGAGCGAGGCGAAGCAGGCATTCGGCAATGGAACGCTTTTTGTGGAGAAGTATCTTACGGCCCCGCGTCATATCGAAGTCCAGATAATGGCTGATCATCATGGCAATGTGGTTTACCTGGGCGAGCGGGAATGTTCCATTCAGCGCCGTCATCAGAAACTGATTGAGGAAACGCCGTCGCCGGTCGTTGATGAGGAATTCAGGCGAAAACTCGGGGAAGCGGCCTGCAAGCTTGTTCGGGAGTCTGGTTATACCAATGCCGGCACGGTGGAATTCCTGGTGGACCAGGGTGAATTTTATTTTCTGGAGATGAACGCACGATTGCAGGTGGAGCATCCTGTAACGGAGATGGTGACGGGGATAGACCTGGTGAAGGAACAGATTCTGGCTGCGAGCGGCGAAAAGCTCTCTTTTGCTCAGGATCATGTGAAAATAAACGGGTCGGCAATTGAGTGCCGGATATATGCTGAAGACCCGGCGGCTAATTTTGCGCCATCGCCCGGTCGCATTGAACTGCTGGAATTGCCGCATGCGGAATACATCAGGAACGACATAGGCATCGAGGAAGGCAACAGGATTTCTCTTTATTACGATCCGCTCATCGCAAAACTGATCGTATGGGGAGAAAACAGAAAACAAGCCGTCGACAGAATGGAAAAAGCGCTCAAGGAGTACGTTATTATCGGACCGGCAACGACTATTCCATTCCATCTGCAGGTGATGCAGAACAGCTTTTTTCGGAAAGGCGACATTTCGACCCGTTTCATAGACGAATATTTACTGTCGGAGATGGAATACGGAAACGACGAAAAGGCAGCCGCCCTGGCGGGACTGTTCTATTACCTGGAAAAAGAGGACCATTTCAAGCCGGAATATCAGCCCTCAACTCCCTGGAAAATCGCCGGCATCATAGAAGGAGCAGGAAAATGAAACTGAAAGTCAGACTTTCGCAACAGGAATATGATGTAAACATCGTTCGTAATGAAAAGGGATATCTGATCAAATGCGGCGACCGGGAGTTTCCCGCCAGGATAGTCTCCAGAAGGTCCAATATGCTTGTCGTGGACATTAACGGGGTTCGTCATCATTTTGGAAAACAACGGAAGAAGCGTGAGGTTATATCTTTCCTGGAGGGATTGAATTATTCGACGGTCATAGAGGAACAACGGTTTACGGAACTGAAGCATATCGTGCGGCCTGCGCATAAAATGAAACTGGAGAAGGAGCTGGAAGCGCCCATTCCGGGACTGATAACCAGGATACTGGTTGAACCGGGACAGGAAGTGAAAAAAAATCAAAGCCTTTTAGTATTGATGGCCATGAAAATGGAGAATGAGATAGGCGCTCCCATTGACGGAAAGATTAAAGATATTCACGTGGAGGAGGGCCAGGCTGTCGATAAAGGGGACATTTTAGTGAGGTTCGAATAGATGAGTGAGTTAGACGACATTAAAAAGCAATATGAAGAGATGCTGGACGCTTCCAGGGATCGCAGGGAAAATTTCACTACTTCGTCCGGCATACCCCTGGAACCGCTTTACTGGCCGGAGCCCCTGAATGAAAAAGAGTATGCGGAAAGGACGGGGATACCCGGCAAAAAACCTTACACGCGGGGAATTCATCCCGGCATGTACAGGCAAAGATTATGGACGATGCGGCAATATTCAGGGTTCGGAAGCGCCGAGGAGACCAACTTGCGCTTCCGTAACCTGCTGGAAGCGGGACAAACGGGTCTTTCCGTGGCTTTCGACCTGCCGACACAGATAGGATATGATTCCGATCATGAATTAAGCCGGGGCGAAGTCGGGAGAGTAGGTGTGGCGATCGATACGCTGGAGGACATGGAAAGGTTGTTTCAAAACATACCCCTGGACCAGGTTAGCGTTTCCATGACGATCAATTCGACGGCGCCGATACTCCTGGCGCTGATAGTCTGCCTGGCAGAAAAGCAGGGAATATCCGCCGATAAGCTCAGGGGAACGGTCCAAAACGACATATTAAAAGAATATATCGCAAGGGGAACCTACATCTATCCGGTGAAACCGTCGCTGAGACTGGTAGTCGACATCATGAAATACTGCCGCGACAATATCCCCAAGTGGAACAGCATAAGCATCAGCGGATACCACATTCGCGAAGCCGGCTCGACAGCCGCCCAGGAACTCGGTTTTACCTTCGCCAATGCAATATGCTATCTCGAAGAAGCCCGAAACCAGGGATTGAACCTGGAACGCATAGGCCGCAACATCTCCTTCTTCTTCAACGCACACAACAATTTCTTCGAGGAAACAGCGAAATTCCGGGCTGCCAGGCGCATCTGGACCAGGATAATGAGCGAACGATTCGGGATAAAAGATGAGAAAGCGTGCAGGCTGCGCTTCCACACCCAGACAGCCGGCAGTTCCCTCTCGGCAGTCGAACCCGACAACAACGTCGTTCGAGTCGCTCTGCAGGCCCTGGCGGCAGTCCTGGGAGGCACTCAATCGCTGCACACCAATTCAAAGGACGAAGCGCTGGCGCTGCCCACGCAGGAATCAGCCACCCTGGCCCTGAGAACGCAACAGATCATAGCCTATGAAAGCGGCGCCGCCGACGTGGTTGATCCGCTGGGCGGCTCCTACCTGGTTGAAAAATTGACCGGTCAGGTCGAAAAAGCCGCATGGGAATACATTCAAGAAGTCGATAAAATGGGCGGCGCGGTCAAAGCCGTTCAGAAGAAATGGTTTCAATCGGAAATCGAACAGAGCGCCCATCAATACCAGAAAGGTCTGGAAAGCAAAGAAAACGTAGTGGTTGGAGTAAATAAATTCCGAATCCAGGAACAGACAGGAATAGACGATTACAAAACATTGACCTTAGACCCCCAGGTACAGGAAAACCAGATCGCCAGGCTGAAAAAATATCGCTCCCAAAGAAATCAAAAAGAAACTAAGGCGGCCCTGGACAAATTACAGAAGACCGCAACGCAGGAAAGCGCACATCTTATGCCCGATATCGTGGACTGCATAAAGGCGAAAGCCACCCTGGGAGAAATCTCTGATGCCTTAAGAAAGGTGTTCGGAACCTATGAAGCGAATTGATCACATCGGCATAGCCGTAAAAGATTTAGACAAAGCCCTGGAATTCTATCAGAAAATACTGTCCGCCAAGCCCGATTGCATCGAAGAAGTAAGAGACATGAAAGTAAGAACCGCCAAATTCCGAGTGGGAGAATTAAGCATAGAACTGATAGAAAGCCTGGATGCCGAAGGAACGGTAGCCAGGTTCATAAAAAAAAGAGGCGAAGGAATTCATCACATCTGCCTGGAAGTGGAAGACATAGAAAAAGCGACAAACGAGCTGAAACGCAAAGGAATAAAACCCGTTTTTCCCGAAGCGAAACCTGGCAGCGAAGGAACGCTAATAAACTTCATTCCCCCCAAAAACGCTGCCGGGGTTTTGATAGAACTGGCGGAGCACCCGAAATGAAGCCGACGATCAGTTAATCGAACAGTTTTATTCTCAGAAGTAAGTTGTTTTTCCACGCAAGCATTCCTGATGACAAAGACGCTATTGTCTTCTATGTCTGGCGAGAAGGCGGGATTGCCGGTCAAAGATTTTAGGCTTCATATCCCATCAGAGAGGCGTACTATAGAATCTCTTTGTCATTCCTTTTTTCAATATCTTTCCTGATGGACTGGGGGGCCCGCGCGCCGTCAAAAAGTCCAAAAACAAGGATATTGTTTCCCTCTAATTTGTAGTAGACTGCGTACGGGAATCGTCTAAGTAAACTCCTTCGAAATTGGCCATGCGCTTTTGAGTAAATCAACGGATTTCTCGCAATATTGCCTGCGCATGCATAAAACATCCTTAAGAATTCATCTCCAAGTCCACTTGCTTTCTCTTCATACCATCTGTATCCTGCCGCCGCATCATCCTCCACTTCAGGAAGAAAATGAAGGATATAGCTCATTTACGTTTCTCCACTCTTCCTTGCAATTCTTTGAGAGACAAAAGGTTTCCCGGACTAGAATTATATTTTTTCAGTCTTCTGTCCAATTCCTTTTTATGGCTTTGCGGGACAGGCACGCTTGATTCTTCTCTTACAATGCTGTCCCATAAATCCTCTATAAGAAGTATCTTTTCGGGAATAGTTAATTCATCAATTCCATTGATTTCTGATACGCGCACTTTTTAGCCCCTTCTGTTTATTAAAATAATTGAATTTGTTGAACGCATCTTTCATGTTTCTCTCAACTTGATGCGTCAAACAAAAAAGCCGCCTGAAAAATGTGTAAAACATTAATGTCAAATTCAAAGCAATCTTCTCCCGGTTTTTTGAGAATCGATGTTTATCATCCGTTGCTTGCCCTTCGCCTGCAACGATACTCGTTAGTTTTTGTCCATAAACGGTGAATTTTTCCAATACTGCGTCAGGCTGCGGATTTGCTCAGTCAACGTATAAGCGACGCCCCTGCCTCGCAAATCTTTACCATCCTTGTCTTAAGAAAAATTCGCTCGTTTATGGATCAAAAACCGCAGTGACTGTCCAGCATTAAATTTTGAATCGACAATCGAGTTTATGGACAGTCACTCGTTAAGAAGAATATCAAAGAATTAAAGGATTTTCAATAATTCGGCGCCGCTGCCAGGACTTTTCTTTTTTGTTTGCGTTTATGAAACAACAACGGAAAGGACCAAAGGGACTTAAGGGACCAAAGGGGCCAAAGGGACCAAAGGGATTTAAGGGACAAGGTTTTATTTTTAACGTCAGATTCTGGAAATCACGCCTCGCCAGTTTATTGAGATCGCATTAACCGTGCAGCAGTTTCAGCCGCATAGGTTAAATTTACCCACGGTTCTTTCAAAAAAACGTTAATCCTCCCGCCAATCATCAATCCAACCTGACAATCGTCCCTTTCCAACTTTCCACCCATCCACCCATCCAACGTTCCAATCTTCCCCCTTCCAACTGCCATCCCTGTAGCTCATCCAGGAGCATTCGCGACCAGCGCTTTAAAAATTTTTCCCGATGTTTTATATTTTCAAAGAATATAAACGCGAGTGCGGGAGAAACAATCATGCTGGAAATTCAGAACTCTTGACATACCCTAGTCAACCAATTGATTTTAATAGATTTTTACTCTCACTAAATCGGCAAAATTATTGTGAAATATTTTTGGATTTCACGACAAGCAATATTGATATGATTTGAACCGTGATCCGTTTTCATCAAAAAAATTCACAATTCTTTTCAGGCACATTGTCAGGAGCTCAGAAATTAAGGAATTTATTTCACCGAAGTGGATACCTTTATTATGGAAGGAACTGCGAAAGATACAGGATAAAAGAAAGCAGGAGCTGACGAAAATCGGGGATGTTTTCGGCGACCCTTATATGCTGTCGAAATATTACGTGGAACCGAAATGTCAGCAGCTCAATCCGGCCGATTATGATGAAGATGAACCTTCCTTGCCTGTGCGCAGCCCGGTATTCGAGACCATAAACGAGTTTTTCAACAAGGAATTCAAAACGCCTGATCCCGGCGGCAAAAACCAGATGTTCGTGTTGTCTGATGCCGGCATGGGGAAGACATCGCTTCTGATGATGATAAAGATGATGCATCTGATGTCGTTCTGGCCGTCCGGTTATGAATGCATACTTTTGAAACTGGGACCGGAGACGATCGGGGAAATAAATGAAATAACCGAACGGGCAAAAACGGTTCTGCTGCTGGATGCCCTGGATGAGGACCCGACGGCCTGGGGAAAAGTTGAGGAACGACTCATTGAGCTTCTCACCGAGACATCCAATTTCCGGCGGGTCATCATTTCGTGCCGCACTCAGTTTTTTCCGGAAAAGGGCAAGGACCCGTTCTGCCGGCCGGGATGGGTGGAAGTCGGCGGGTCGCTATGTCCCATGATTTTTATGTCATTATTCGATGATGCGCAGGTGGAAAAATATTTAAAAAAGCGTTTTCCCAGACGATGGAAAGACCTTCTGCTGCGGCGAGACAACCTGTCGAAAACCCGGGCCGAAGAACTGATCGGTAAAATGGCTTCGCTCAGATCACGTCCGCTGTTGCTGGCCTATATTGATGACATTTTGGATGCCGGGATAGAAAATTTGAACGAATATTCCGTTTATAATTCGCTGGTCGAATCCTGGCTGCTGCGGGAAGAAAGAAAATCACGGAAAATGAAGATAGGCTCCCGGCCTTCAAAAGAATCGCTGCTGGAAGCCTGCATGATTATCGCGGAAAAAATGCAGTCTGACGGAACCAGGTTCATCAGGGAAAAACAGTTGAAAGAAATGATGGAAACCAGGAGAGAGCTGAAACAATTGGAAATGATAGACGTCGGCGGCCGATCGCTTCTTAACAGAAATTCCGACGGCGATTTCCGTTTTTCTCACTACAGCATCCAGGAATTCATGATAGTAAGGGGCGCGGTCGAAGGACGATTAAGCCGGAACGGAAAGAAATTAAGGACCACGGATCAGATGTTGGATTTTCTTTTGTGCGCGCCGGGAGATGATATTTTTGATTTCTTTGATATTGGACAGATGGGCAGAAAGAAGTTTATAAACCGAAACGTGAAGATGATCAAAATAAAGGGCGGGAGTTTCATCATGGGCGATAAAGGTGATGAAAAAATATCCGTCTCCGTTGATGACTTTTTGATGGCTGAGTTTCCGGTGACTCAACTGATTTACCGGTTGGTTACAGGTGAGAATCCCAGTGGTTTCAAGGGTAAATTAAGGCCTGTTGAAAATGTTTCATGGGATGATGCCGTTCGATTCTGCAATATGTTGTCAGAATTAATGGACCTTAAACCCGTCTATGAAATTAAAGGAAGGGATGTGAAATGGATTGAGGAAGCTGACGGTTTTCGGTTGCCCACGGAAGCTGAATGGCAATACGCCTGTCAGGCGGGAAGCAAACGCGACCGGTATGGAAAGCTTGATGATATTGCCTGGTATAGCGAAAATTCGAACAAGCAAACTCATGCTGTGGGAAAGAAAAAATCGAACGATTACGGGCTTTATGACATGCTGGGAAACGTTTATGAATGGTGTTGGGATTGGTACGGCAAGCTTACTGCTGTGAGTGACAACAGGAATCCGAAAGGTCCGGAAACGGGCTCTCTCCGGGTGATCCGCGGCGGCGCCTGGCTCGGCGTCGCTCTTGACTGCCGTTGTTCCTATCGCTTCGTCTTCAGCGCTCCGTCCGACCGCGGTGATGGCCTGGGCTTTCGCCTTTCCAGGTCGTTACCCTGAGCCCTTTTACCCTTTTACACTTTGCAAATATTGAATTGATTTTTCCGAGCGGAGTGGAGGGAGAGAAAGAGCGGCGTAGCGAAGCCGCCGTTCCGAAACGACCGGAACGGAGCGAGGCCGCCGCTGTTCCGCTTTTATATTGATTCTTTGCGTTTATTTTGATTGTGACGAAGTTCATTACTTTACACGCGGATATCCTGCTATATTGATTTCCTGGCGCTGATCAAAAATGGCCATGTCAGGGTTACAATTTCTCAGTTTGAATCCTTC
>CAZUFC010000026.1:0-73728 GCA_964619725.1 uncultured bacterium
CCCAGTCTGACGCAGCATTGGGGGAAATTCGCCGTTTATGGACAAAAACTAGCTAAACGTGAGGTAACGGCATGAACTATCCGTGCTCTCGATATCCTTCCAGAAGCAGAAAAAAAAAGACTCTTGCCGGCCTGGAGGTTAACAGGAAATCCATTGCTGCAGGGCGCATAACGTTGATGGATAAACGGCGTCTTATTCTCCTGGACGAAACGGGAACGATTGAAGTGATCGTCGCCCCGGATGCTGACATGCAGCAAATAAAGAGATTCGATATAATCGAAGCGGAAGGATTTTTGGACGCCGGCGGGGTTTTCAGAGCTGAATGCCTGACCTTGCTTGTTCCTTATAAAGGAGGCGATGCTGACGTAGATAGTTCGACTTTCAGCAATTTTTCTCGCCGCCGAGAATTATTTCAAAAAAGAGCGGAATTCATGAGTGCTGTGCGCGACTTTTTCAATGAACGGGGATTCCTGGAAACGGAGACGCCGACGCTGTTGCCTTTTACAGAAGCGACGGTTCATATTTCTCCTTTTGATGTGGAATATGCGGATGATTCCGGCCGATGGATTTCCATGCATCTTCAGACGTCTCCCGAACATGCCATGAAAAGATTGCTGGCTGAAGGTTTTGAGAGGATATACCAGATATGCCGGTTTTACAGAAACGGTGAATTTTCAAAGATACACAGTCCTGAATTTGTCGGATTGGAATGGTACGAAGCCTATTCTGACTACAGGGATATCATGGAGACTACTGAACAATTAGTCGCGGAACTCGCTCAAAAACTGCTGTCTACGCTGAAAATTACAAGAAAGGGAAAAATGGCAGACTTGACGCCTCCTTGGACTCGTATTTCCGTCAGTCAATTATTCAAAGACATCGGAATCGACCTGGAGAAGGGATTGACGCGAGAGTCGCTGTTTAATTTAATGAAAAAGAAAAATTATGACGTCTCACCGCAAGACGAATACGACGATCTGTTTTTCAAATGCTTCATCAATGATATCGAACAGGACCTGGGCTATGGAAAGCCGGTCATACTGTATGATTATCCCCTTCCCATGGGCGCTTTGGCCAGGGAAAGCGAAACGCATAAAGGATTTGCTGAAAGATTTGAGTTTTATATCGCCGGACTTGAACTCGGCAATGGATACACCGAATTGAATGATCCCGTGGAACAGGGAAGACGTTTTCTGGATTCTTATGAAAAAAAATACGGCTCTATGGATAACGTCAAAATGGATGAGGACTTCCTGAAAGCTCTGGAAAGGGGAATGCCTCCAGCCGGAGGTATCGCCGTCGGACTGGAAAGACTCTTCATGCTCTTTATGGGAGCTGAATCGATCCATGAAGTGCAGACGATCGCTTTTAAACCTGAGAAGATTACAAGGATAGACAAATGAAAGTAACTCTTGCCGGATTCAACGTCGACCACGAGATGCTCCGAAGCCTGAAAGACTTGCGGGAAATACTGTCCTGCGCAGGGAAAATGACGGAAAATTCAAAAGAGTCTGAGGCTTCAATTTTTTCAATGATGCGGGAGTGGGGTGAAGTTTCGCCGGAATCTCTGACGTCGGCTTACGCGCGTATAAGTCGCGATCCCAGGGACGTCAATGCATTACGTAAAAAAGCTTTAAGGGAAATAAAGAAAGCACGGTCCTCCAACAGAAGGATCATATTCGACCTGGGACATGCTTCCGTATCGGAGCATGCTGTTTTCAATTTCGACGTACAGGGCATATCCCGTTTGGCTGTTGAGGAGCTGGAAAGCCGGAGATTATGTTCGTTCACTGAAAAATCGCAGAGATACATCAAGCTGGAAAGGGATATTGTAATTCCTGAAAAGGTAAAGGGCAGCGCATTGGAATCGCTGTTTCTGGATACGATAGACAGGCAATGCCGGGCTTACGAGACTATTCACTCTGCTGTGTTGGAAAACGAATCGGTGAGAAAAGAGCGCAAAAGAAAAGGGATAGCCAGGGAAGATGCCCGTTATGTATTGCCGCTGGCTGTTGCGACTCAGTTGGGCATGACGGCCAACGCCAGAAATCTCAACGCCATGATCAGGAAGTTCAACGAATCAGAGCGGGATGAGCTGAAAAGACTGGCTGAAGCATTATACAAGGCGGTGTCTGATGCCGCGCCGTCGCTTGTGCCTCTGTCGCTTGAAAATAATGTGCATGCCATTGAAGGACGAGATATGGAGCGATCATCTTACGGTTTTTTTTCAACCAATTTTGCAGGCTCATCAACCCCGAAGACGAAAGAAGAACCTCCAGGCGCTGAACGCGGGCCAACGAAGCTGTTGAGTTATCCCGAACACGCGGATGAGATACTGGCGCAGGCGCTCAGGCGCCGTTTCTGCCCGGAAGCGGCACGCGCCGTGGATACCGACATGAAGAAGTCCATATTTTACAATGTGCTGAAAAAAATGAATCCGGAAGAAGGCGCTCCCAGGGAATTTGAATTGGTCAGTTTTCTCTTTGAGTTGACGGTCAGCGCCTCCTGTTTCGCTCAGTTAAAACGCCACCGGATGGCCACGATTATTCCCGGACCGCTTGATCCGAAGCTGGGCTGCGTTGTGCCTTCTTCCGTGAAACGGGCGAATCAGCGGGAATTATTTGAAAACGTCATGGAATCCGCTGATTCCACCTATCAACAATTAAAAGAAAAAGTCCCCGAATGTGCGGATTATATCCTGACAAACGCGCATAAAAGAAAAATATTAGTTAACATGAACGCCCGATCGCTCTATCATTTCGCCGCCATAAGAATGGACCGGCATGCTCAATGGGAAATACGGCAGACAGCAGAGGAGATGGTTAATGCGGCAAAGCGGAAGGCGCCTTTGGCAATGGCTGCAGCCGCAGGACTGGATAACTTTGAAGAGAATAAAAAACGGGTATTGAACAGCGTGTTTAACGCATAAAAACCTTTTTAACGGCAAAGGAGCCGGAAGATGAAGATTTACACGGGCAGAGGCGATAAAGGTGAGACCGGGCTGTTCAGCGGCGAGCGGTTGAGCAAAAACAGCGTGCGGGTATGGGCATACGGCACGGTGGATGAATTGAATTCCTCTATAGGGCTGTTGAAAAGCATCGTGAAAAAAGAAGACCCCAGGCTTTCCCGGGAACTGGAAAATATACAGGTACGGCTGTTTCGAATCGGGAGCTTACTGGCCGTGAGTCCGGGAACGGAAGAGTCCCTTCAGTTAAGGAAGCCTTCACGGGAAGACATTGTGGAATTGGAAGAAGCCATTGACCGCATGACCAGTGAAATGCCCGAACTGAGAAACTTCATCATTCCAGGAAAAAATTTCACGTCCGCGACCGCTCATCTGGCCAGGACTATATGCAGAAGAGCTGAAAGGACGGTAGTCAAAATATATGAGGAGGAGAAGATAAAGGATTCTGACGAGGTTTTCATTACTATCCTCGGATACTTGAACAGGCTGTCGGATTACCTGTTTACGACAGCGCGGCATTGCAGTTTCAGAAAAGAGGATGCCGATACCTTGTGGAATGAGAGTATGCAAACTGATTGACGATGCGTTGAATTCGCCTGATTTACCTTTTGCAAGTTGATCGCGACTCCCAAGCTGAAATGTCGAATAATCCGGCACTCCCTAATACATGCAGAGAACAAAGTGATAAAACTGAATGAATACGAATGGCAGGATCACCCCTTGAATCCGCTCATTCATCCGCCCGGACGCGAATGGATGATTGCCGATCCCACTGTCATGCCTCCCGAAAAGACCCCCGATGCAAAATGGCATCTGTTCGCCAACAGTCTCGGTTTCATAAGACATTACCTTTCCGGTGACGGTATTAAATGGGAAATTTCCGGCAATAAATGCTTTCAGGGAATTAGACCTTATCTTTATGTAGAACAGAATCGTTTTTTTCTGCTTTATGAATGGTTCAGAAGACCCTGGCGGTCAAGCATCGCTGTTCGCTCTTCCCACGATCTGTTTCACTGGAGCGATCCCGTTGTGCTGCTTGATGCAAACAAAGACAGGAACAACCGTTGCGAAAACGGAAAAATATTTAAATTTATCGGTAATCCCTGCCTTGTCAGGCATAAACAAAAATATCGCCTCTATTTCAGCTATGATTGGACCTTTTTAAGCGAATGCCTCTATTTTGAACCGCGTTTCGTAGGAATTGCCCGCGCTGACTCAATTTATGGCCCTTATAAAAGAACCGGCGAACCTTTGATTGAACCGAATCCTTTAGACCCTTATCGCAATTTGGGCGCAGGTTCAGTTAAATTTTTGGCTGATGACGACAAAGGCTGGTGGGTCCTTAATAACGAAATATTTCGTAATAAAACCGGAAGAGCTTCGTCCGCTATCAGACTGTTGTATTCCCCGGACGGCGTAAAACTGTTCCCTGTTTCCCGAAAACCCATTATTGCTCCAGAAAAAGGATGGAAAAAAGCTTTTGTTTACGCCTGCTGCCCCCTGATCAGAAACGACGAGTTATACGTATACTACAACGCAAGGGACGGATGGTTCAAAGGCGCCGAACGCATAGGACTGTCCATCGGTAAACGCCGGCGGAACAAGGCCGGAGGCTCTTTTTCATCCCAGTGACTGCGCTGTTCGCCCGAATGAGGCTGCTTTTAAAAAATCGGGATTGATCAAACCGGGGTTGCACTTCTTTGTAATCTTTTGACAGTTCGTTTCAGTAATCGGGGTCGGTATCGAAATCGCAACCGGAATCTATAATTACAAGGAGATATGTTTTGTCTTCATCAGATTTTCAAATATCCTCATTTATTCAAGGCTGCGAAAAGCGTAACCTCAAAACGCGTATATTTGATCAATGATGAAACATCATTCATTCATGCCTCGTCCTTTCCCGTAAATGTTCTACTGTCGTATGATTTGAGTTCTGTATGAAATATGTTATAATGACTTCCGACAATATTTCTTATCGTATACGGCGCCAAGGAGGAAAAGGATGTCTGAAGAAAAACTGATAGGCAAAATTACTCATTATTTCGGAAAGATTCAGGTCGCTGTGATCGAAATCAGCGATGGAGAATTGAATATCGGGGACGAGATTCATATCAAGGGAGCCACGACTGATTTTACGCAGCAAGTCGAATCGATGGAAATCGATAAGGAAAAGGTGGAAAAAGCCGGACCAGGCGATGCTTTCGGTTTGAAAGTCAGCGGTCCTGTACGTGTCGGCGATCAGGTTTTTCAGGTTCAGGAAGAGTGATACTGCGGGCGCCCGGCATTTATAAAAGCCTTTTCCGGCGCACCCGTAAGTCGGCTGATAATTACGGGTTAACTGCTTCAGCGGCGTCGTTTCCCGTCTGATATGCACCTCCCGTAATTCCACGAATTCGGAAGAGCCTTCTTCGCTGCATACTCGCAATATTTTCGTGGGAAGGTCCTGAAAAATCCGCTCCCAGGGAAGATGAGCCTGAAATTCTGACGAATAAGTAGACACTACGATATATCGAATTTCATAATCTTCCAGAATTTTTCTTCGCCGTTGGGGACTAGCGCCGGGATCGAAGAAAATTGAGAACAGATGCTCTTTTTTGCGGCGATAGGGTGTCGTGCCCCAATGTCCGAGGAAAACGTTTTTTCCCGAAAGCCAGGCGGCTTTGTTGCCCAGATCGCGGTCGATCAGGACGTTTCCTGACGGGAGAACATTCAGAAACCGGAGGCATTCATACTCAGCATGACTGATGTAGAGACTGGTCGGCCACACGTCGTTTTTCGTCTGTCGGCAGACTTGAACCAGCATGGCGGCATCAGCGATCAGAAACTGAACGAATAAAAGAGCCGTGACCGTTATCGCCGTTTTTTTTCTGCTGCGATAGAGCGCATACAGAGATGATGCGCTGAAAACCGCGAGCGGAACGAAGAGGGTATGCTGAAACAGAAGTCCTGTGAGAAAAGGCAGATTGGCGAAGATGAATCCTGTCGCCAGCCACATGAGAAGATAATGACCGCCCGCTTTCTTCATTAAGCCGTTGAAAGGCAAGCCCAGTAAGGCCAGGGGAAGAAGGAATCCGTATCTTATCCACAGATTGGAAAGCGCTTCATGCGCGTTTGCCTGATAGCAGGTTATGATATGAGCGACAATAGGGTCCTGTTTCATCCACCAGATGTAGAACAATACGATGAGAATCGCAGGCGTTTGAAAAGCCGTAAATTTCAGGGCCCTCATGAATTGCCCCCTCTTCCTGTTGATCAGCAGGGACAGAAAAGGCGCTGAAAACAAAGCGCCGTACGCCGCTATGGCCGTGTTGGGATGAAGCCCCCAAAGCAGCAGTACGCATGCGAATCCCCCGGCAAGATTCGCAATGCCCTTTTTTCTGAGATATCGCAGGTAAAAAACGCCCAGGAGCAGTAAGAACGCCAGTCCCAGGACTTTCAGCGGATTATGATGAAGGCTGAACAGGCTGAATCCGTCCATCCACGTGTTTTTTAATCGGGGTACCTCGTATCCGAATAAATACAGGACGCGTTCCCATCCCGTTCCGAAAGCCGTAACGGCCAGGGTCAGAATTCGTAAAAGTCGATCTTCAAAAATATAAGATAAAAAAATGTTCAAAACGACAAAGAAAAATACGGCAACCAGGGGCGTCGCAGCAGCCCATAAAATCGTTTCACTTACGGAAAACCAGTCCGCAATTCTCCCCAATGCAAAAAAATACAACGCTATTATACGCGGCGTCTGATGCTCGACCGCCGACCGGTCAAGAAAGAAAAAACGGTCTTCTTCCTTCGCCTGAGACATGAATGATGCATACCGATGATAATCGTCCGAACGGATATAACCCAGAAATACGTTGTCCTCACGCTCAGCAGTAATCACGCCTGTTAAAGCGGGAAGCAGAAAAGCCAGGCCGGAAATGACGCCCAGGATTATTGCCGCTGTAAATGTCTTTCTCATTTTTACTCGTCGATTCGCCTTCAAAGCGCTATTCAAAGAATGAAGATTCCCCATAAATACAGAAATCATCAGGCAGGCATGACTATCATAAATGACGGCAAAAGGGCAACCCATTAATTCTCGCAAGCGAGAATTAATTTGTCCGCTTCGCGGAGCCTTATTCATTCGGATTATATGCAATAAAAAGCCTGATGTGCCGACTTTCGTGTTAAGTTCAGAGCTCGGCAAGGTCACGTATGATCATAAAAGTCGACATGTTAATTATTTGAATATAAATGAAATAAATCTGATGAAAAATCGGGAATATAAATTGGACGTTCGCCGGCTTGAACGATGACCCCCCCTAAAAGCGGCAGAAGAGCGTTGATTTTGCTTAATGCGTCGATGACGCGGCAGCATTCCTCCTCTGCATTAAAAGACAACCGCAAAATTGAATTCGGGTACGGGCTTTAATAAAGGACAAAAGGACAAAAGGACAAAGGGACAAAGGGACAAAGGGACAAAGGGACAAAGGGACCTAAGGGACCTAAGGGACCTAAGGGACAGAAGGGACGGTTGGAATACAAAATCTTTGGTATGAGCAAGAAGCGGCGCCAGAAAATTAACCTTTTCAAATATCCGCATTTGCAGACTCGGGTCAGAAAATATATAATGCGGGCGCCTTTATAAGGTGGAGGTCAGCGAATGAAATTTTACATTGAAACTTTCGGATGTCAGATGAACGTACATGATTCGGAGACTCTTGCGGGAACATTAAAAGCCGCCGGACATGAGTCCTGTTCTTCCGTCGGGCAGGCTGATTTGATTCTGCTTAATACCTGCAGCGTCAGGGAGAAGGCTGAAATGAAAGTCCTTAGCCGCGTGGGCAGAATCCGGCAGATCAAGCAGAACGATTCCGGTTTCCTCCTGGGAATTTGCGGTTGCATGGCTGTGAATAAAGGCGAGGAGCTTTTTAAAAGAATTCCGTCGCTGAATCTGGTCGTCGGTCCAGGCGGCATCGAGAGGATGCCCGAACACCTTAAAGACGCCCGAAAAGGCAAAAAAGTCATTGACCTCGAATCTGCCGGACGCTCATTCTTCGACGGTCCCGTCCCGTCGACTCGCCCCAGAAAATTTCAAGCCTATGTTACCATAATGGAAGGATGCGATAACTTTTGCTCATATTGCATCGTTCCTTACGTTCGGGGAAGAGAAAAAAGCAGACGGTCCGAAGCGGTTATTGCAGAAGTCGAAAAGCTGGCCGGGGAAGGTTGTCGCGAAATAATACTGCTGGGTCAGAACGTCAATTCCTATCGTGGCGGAACAAAAGAAAACGTCGATTTCCCGGAATTACTGGAAAGGGTGCATGAAGTCGATAAAATCGAACGGATACGTTTCATCACCTCGCATCCTAAAGACTTCAGCGAAAAACTGGCCGCTCAATTCGGAAAACTTAAAAAATTATGCCCGCAGCTTCACATGCCCGCTCAATCCGGTTCCGACTCCATACTGAAAAAAATGAACCGAGGATATTCCGGTAATGATTACATACGAAAAATCGACATCCTGAAAAATTATTGCCCGCATATAGCCTTGTCCGGAGATATCATCGTGGGTTTTCCCGGAGAAACCGCTGAAGATTTTGAAGATACCATGAAACTGCTCCGCTACGTCAGATACGATATGCTGTATGCTTTCAAATACAATACTCGTCCGGGAACTGCCGCCGCTGCGCTTGAGGACGATGTGCCCGAAGAGGTCAAATCGGCGCGTTTAACGGAAGTTTTGAAGCTGCAATCGGAAATTATCCTGGAAAGAAACGCTGCGATGGAAGGAAAGACGCTGGAGATACTCGTCGAAGGTATTTCGAGAAAAGGAGGACAGTTGACAGGGCGAAGTCCCGGCAATCATGTCGTTAATTTCAAGGGTGACCAAGAATTGATCGGACAGGTCGTAAAAGTAAAAATAACGAAGGGCGCGCCGCACTGCCTGGAAGGAGAGCTCCCTTAATCTGTTCCGGCCTGATCCCCTTTATCTTCGAGTCTTGCCTTGCGCCCGGCAGTTCGCCGGACCAAATGTTTCTCATCCTGAAACAACATTATGAAGTATTCAGCGCTGATGTGTTTTGCTCAAAGGTAATTTTAGTATCGATAGGCCATACATCACAAGAGTCCGACTCAGGCGTTTATGCTCTTGAATATTTTTTCAGCCCTTCAGTCGCAATATGTTGTAAACGAAATCAGGAACAGGTTTCTAATATGTCCTTGCTTTAAAATTGGAAAGCAGTTATATTTAAAACAGCGCTTCACTGGTCGGGTAGTGGGTGTGCGACAGAAAAGGCGCAGCTGGAATGTCGGAGGAAATCACATGTTAATCGAAGTTAAAGTAAAAGGGCTTACTCTGGACCCGTTAACGAGTATGGCGATAATTCTCTTGAGGGCGGTTGAATCTAAAAAAACTCTACCATTCTGGGTGGGAATATTTGAAGCGAACGCTATTGCGGTTGGGTTGGAAAATGAAAAATCGCCTCGCCCCATGACGCATGATCTGCTGAAAAACGTACTGGAAGAATTGGGAGGTCGTTTGGAAAGAGTAGTGATAAATGATCTGCGTGACGGCACTTATTTCGCCCATCTGGATATCTGGGTCGCCGGGGAGAAAGTTAAAGTGGATTCGCGCCCCAGCGACGCCATCGCCTTGTCCGTCAGGTTTAAAGTCCCCATCTTTGTGGACTCGGAAGTCTTTGAAAAAGCCAAGGGCGAAGAAACGATTCCTCCGAGTAATGAAGAGAAAAAGAAGTTGGCGAACTGGTTGAAAAATTTGAAACCTGAAGATTTTGGGGAATATCCCGTTTGAAGAATAGAGCATTTCCGTGATTTTAGCGCGTATTCCCTTTAAAAAACCTCAAAAAATTCATTCTTATCTTTATTAACACCGGAAAATTTCGTAAAATATTCGTTTTGACAGGAACTTTTTGTTCCTGCGCATGTTAAAAACTTTGACCCGTGATCAATCGGGGGAGAAATTACTTAAGGATGTAAGGAAACAAAGATGACTCAGACTAAAACAAAGCTTTTTTTCGGAGAATTTCTGGTTGAAAAGAAAATCATCACAAAAGAAGACCTGGAAGCCTGTTTGAATCATCAGAAGAACACCAGGAAAAAGCTTGGTCAGATTATAGTGGAGAGCGGATTCGTTTCTTCCGCAGAGATGCTGGAAGTGCTGAGCGATTTTCTGGAAGTTCCGTTAATGCGGTTGAATGATCAGGAGTTCGATCCGCCGAGGAACGAGAGCCTGACGCTTAAATTTTTAAAGCAGTACAAGGTATTTCCGGCGGAGTTGAACGGGGATGATCAGGTTCTGAAGCTGGTGATGGCAGACCCCAGGGATTATTACACTATTGATACGATAAAGCTTCTGCTTGACTGCGACGTCGATGTTTATCTGGGCAATGAGAATGAAATCGTGCAGATGGTGGAAAATTATTACGGTTCCGGAGCCAGCACGCTGCAAACGATCATCGACGACATGACGGAGGAAGATTTAGAGATTTTGGCGATGGAAGAGGATGAGGATGTAGATCAATTGCGTGATATGGCATCGGAAGCTCCCGTCATCAAGCTGGTGAATTTGTTTATTTCGCAAGCCGTGGAAAAACGGGCAAGCGACATTCATATAGAGCCTTTTGAGGGGCAACTGAAGGTGCGATACCGGATTGACGGCGTTTTGCACGATGTGGAGTCTCCGCCTCGCCGTCTGCAGGCTGCCATCATATCCCGCGTAAAGATTATGGCCGGTTTGAACATCGCTGAAAGGCGACTGCCTCAGGACGGAAGGATACGGTTGCGCGTTCTGGGCAAGAAGTTGGACCTTCGCGTGTCATGCATTCCAACCATGCATGGCGAGAGCGTGGTGATGAGAATACTGGACCAGAGCAGCATTTTAATGGATTTGAGGGAACTGGGATTCCAGGACAAAGATTTTTTCATGTTTGAACAGATCATTAAAAGGCCTCACGGAATAGTCCTGGTCACCGGACCGACCGGAAGCGGAAAAACTACAACGCTTTACGGCGCTTTGGACAAGATCAACAACGTGGAGAAGAAGATCATCACGGTCGAGGACCCTGTGGAATACCAGTTAAAAGGCGTCAATCAGATACAGGTCAATCCCAAAATAGGACTGACATTCGCTTACGGACTCCGGTCCATCGTAAGACAGGACCCTGACATCATAATGGTCGGTGAGATTCGAGACAGGGAAACCGGCGAAATAGCCATTCAATCCGCTCTAACCGGTCACCTGGTTTTTTCCACGCTTCATACGAATGATGCTCCCGGCGCCATCACAAGACTCGTCGACATGGGATTGGAAAATTATCTCGTGGCATCATGCCTGGAGTCGGTAATGGCTCAGAGGCTTGTTCGTATTATCTGTCCTCATTGCAAGAGGGAAGTAGATCCGGACGTCTCGCAATTACGGGATTGCAATTTCCTGGATGAATGTGAAAACGGTTTGAAAGTATATGAAGGAGAAGGATGCAAAGAATGCGGCAACACGGGGTACCTGGGTCGTACGGGCATTTATGAGTTGCTGGTGGTTAATGATCCGATAAGGGAGTTGATTTTGCAGAAAGTCAGCGCCAATATCGTCAGAAAAGAAGCCCGCCGGCAGGGAATGAGGACTCTGCGTGAAGACGGATGGTCTAAGGTGAAGAATGGCATCACCACCGTTGAAGAAGTCCTCAGGGTTACTCAGGATGAAGAAGTGGTATTGGAAAAGTAAGGAATCGAAATGCCTACATTTACTTACAAAGCGACAGACGTTAACGGAAAATTGATGGAAGGAACGATCGAGGGCAAGGATGAGAGATCGGTCATCTCCAGGTTGCAGGAACAACAGTATTTTCCTTTGAAAGTTGAGCGCTCCGCTGAAAAGAAAGGGATTTCCCGCGAATTTTCCGTTAAATCCTTTCTGCAGCGGGTCAAACGTCAGGACGTGGTTACATTCACCCAGCAGTTGGCGACGCTTACCGATGCCGGACTGCAACTGGATCGCAGCCTCATGATCCTGGCCGAGCTGAATGAAGGAAACAAGTTCCAGGGCATCATTCAAAGAATAAGAAAAAACGTGCAGGGAGGCAGCATGTTCGGGGATGCGTTGAGCAAGCATCCCAAGCTTTTCAACCGGTTATACATCAATATGGTGAGATCGGGAGAAGCCGGCGGCGTTCTGGACGTCATATTGATAAGATTAGCCGGATTCCTGGAAACCGCTCAGCAGTTGCGGAACGATATAATATCCGCGCTGATCTATCCTTTGTTGCTGATCATGGTCGGCGCTTCGGCCCTGGCCATACTCCTTACTTTCGTTATTCCCAAATTCGCTATGATTTTTGAAGAAATGGGAACGACCTTACCCTGGATGACCCAGCTCGTCATTACAGTCAGTGAAACGATAGCTGAATACTGGTATTTCGTGCTGGGCGGCATAGTATTTCTCTATCTGATTCTCAGAAGTTACAGAAAAACCGATAAAGGTCGATATAAGCTGGACGAACTGAAATTAAAAGTACCTCTTCTGGGTGACCTTTTTCATAAGATTGAAATTGCCCGGTTCGCCAGAACATTAGGGACGCTGACCAGAAGCGGCGTTCCCATTCTCCAGGCGCTGGCCATCGTCAAGGATACTTTAACCAACGACGTCATAGCCAAAGCGCTGCTGAAAGTTTACGGCGACATTAAAGAGGGAGAAGGAATTGCTGATCCTCTGGCTCAGACAAAAGTGTTCCCTCCCCTGGCCGTTCATATGATAAGAGTCGGCGAAGAGACCGGCCAATTGGAAAACATGCTGATAAAAGTTGCCGACAGTTATGAGAATGAAGTCAAGGTGACGACGAGCCGCATTATGTCCTTGCTTGAACCCGCGTTGATCCTTTTTATGGGATTGCTCATCGGTTTCGTGGTCATTTCAATGCTGTTGGCGATTTTCAGCATTTCTACGGACGTAGGAATGTAAAAGGAGGTAAATTGGATTATGCGTTTTTTTGAGGTCATTTTTAAACGGCGTCAGTCGGGTGAAAGCGGTTTTACCCTGGTGGAAATCATGGTCGTCGTGATTATTATAGGATTGCTGGCGACCGTCGTCGGTCCCAGAATATTTCGACAATTGGGGAAAGCTCAGGAAAAAGTCGCACGTCAGCAGATTAAAGACCTCGAAGTTGCCTGCGACCTCTATCGACTGGACGTCGGACAATATCCGTCAAGCCTCGATCAGTTGATCAACGGCAGCTCTCCAAACTGGGACGGACCCTATCTCAAAAAAGATGAAATACCTGTCGATCCCTGGGGCAATCCCTATCAATACCGGGTCGTCGACGGAGGTGAGATGGTGGAGATATCTTCCACCGGCGGAGGAAAAGAAACCATTACCAATTAAATCCTGTCTGCGAAGCGTGTGAATCTTCAAAACGCAATGTCGCACGGGATTTTACGGATTCTAATGCGTGAATGAGTTATCCGGAAATTAAACAATCAGCCGGCGACCTGAAAGTCGCATCCCGGTAAGATGCTTTATGCCTGTCCGGGTTCGATCCTGTCGCTGTGCCGGCCCAAGGGAATGAAGCTGAGCCGTTCATCAACGAAATGAATAAAAACGATAAAAAGAATGTTAAAGGCTATACCCTGGTGGAGATTCTGGTCGTTATGGCCATTATCGCTTTAGCGGTCTCGCTGATAGGACCCGCCATATCCAGGGGCATGAGAGGCACGCAGGTCAAAGCGGTGGTCAGACATACGGCATCCGCCTTGCGTTATGCCAGGAGCATGGCCATCACTTACCGCGCCGTCATCGAGGTAGCTTTTAATATGGAAGAATCGCAATACACGGTCAGAGTCCTTCACCGCGCGGAGAGACCTTCGTTTGACGGCGCCTTGAATCAGGACCCGGCAGAAGAGGAGCCGGCGTATGAGGAAAGTTACCAAGGCGAAGAAAGCGGCGCGCCTTCCGGAGAAATATATGAAATAGAGGACCCCGTGGTGCTGCTGGGACTCTCGTTCGGCGATTCGAGGATGATCGATTACGGAGAAGCCTCCATCATTTTTTTCCCCAAGGGAAATTCGACCGGCGGAACTATCTACATCGGAAAAAGCGAAACTTCCTATTACGCGCTCAGTGTGAATCCGATTACCGGCCTGGTTGAAGTGGAGGCATCTGAATGAGTATGACAGGGAAAAATAAAGATGCTTTATGCAAAGCGCTGAGTTCCTCAACGCAATTCTGCGCTGAAAATAGGACTGATCCCTTCTCCGCGAGAAATTCAGCCTTGAATATTGACTTCGCTGATTGGTGAAACATGTCGTCGATATTTTTCAGATCAAAAAGACAAAGAGGATTTACGTTGCTGGAAGTCATTGTGGCGATGGCTATCCTGGGAATTTCGCTGGGCGTCATTATGGATATATTTTCCAACGGCATACGGGGCGCTTTCAAATCCAGACGCCATAATCAGGCGGTATTCCTGGCCCAGGGCAAGATGGAAGAGCTCCTCATCAAAAAGGACCTGGAAGAGGGAACGGAAGAAGGCGATTTTGAAGGCATGGAAAACTATAGGTGGCAAACCTCGGTGGAAGAGGTGGAGTTGTTTGAAGACGAATGCCAGCCTGTACCGGAAGATGTTGCGGAGAATATGGATTTTTTCAAGGTGTACGCCCTGACGGTCAGGGTTTCCTGGGGGCAGGACGAAGCCGACAGTTATAAACTGCAAACCGTTAAGTTATTCAAAAATAGGGAAGAGGAGCAGCTCATTGGTCTATAGCGCTTTGAAAAAGTTCGCTCCCGGACGAAAACGAGAGACTGCCGGAATAGCCGGTTTCACGCTTCTGGAAGTGATGCTTGCCGTAACGATTATGGCGCTGATGTCGGTAATAATCGTCAGCGGACTGCAGATGGCCATCAAAGCCTGGGAAACTGGCGACAGAGAAATTGAATCGCAGCAGAGGATCAGGATTCTCCTGGACAGGCTCTTCGAAGAACTTAAGTCAGCCTATAGAATGAGAATCAAGGTCGAAGAAGAATTCAGACGCCGCTATAAACTTGGATTCATAGGCACTGCAGATCGTCTTGATTTCATTTCTACGGCAGACTCCCTCACCTCACATTTCCTCTCAACAGGATTGAAAAAAGTATCGCTTTATGTGAACAGTCTCGATGCCGACCTCAGGGGGCTGGTCCTCGAAGAATCATTCATAGACGGAACGGACTCGTTTTTCGATCCCGACACCGAGATTCCTTCCGTCGCTTATGAAGTGGCTCCGGACGTTACGGACATAAAACTTCGTTACTTCGTCTATCCGCCTTTACGCATCAAAAATATCGAAGGTTACGAGGAAGGCGAATGGATGGACTGGTGGGGCGGCGGTCTTGAAGAAGAGGAGGAGGCTGCCGAGGCTGAAGAAGAAGCCCCGGAAGAGGAAGGAGAACAGGATGACTGGGATACCTTCTTCGACAGGCATTCAAATCTTAATCTGCCTCATGGAATTGAAATTACCATCACTATGATCGATCCCAGGGACGAAAATAATACGATTACTTATCCTCCGGTCTACTTCAGCATGCCGGACAGCGTTGCTGAAGCCATGAAATAAGGAAAAAAACTTGCGCAACATATCTCGTATAATAATTGCAGCGATTAAAAAAGCGCCTTTTAAAAATCAGAAAGGCGTCGCGCTTATCCTTACCGTCTGGTCCCTGGCGCTCCTGATGATAATGGCTTCCCAGTTCGCTTTCTCCATGCGCACGGAAGTCAAAATTACGGCTAATTATAAACAGGAAGTTCAGTGTTATTATATCGCTTACGCCGGCATACAGGCCGCTTTGGCAGAAATGATAAAACCTTACACCAAAAACGCATTGAACGGCGATAAACTGGTTTTTATCCGCCCTTATTCTGACTATGAAACGAACCGGAATGAGGGTAGAGAAGAGGAAGAAGGACTGCCCTGCACTCCCCAACGCGAAAATGTTCCGCTGGGTCCGGGTTTCTTCAGCTATTATATCACTGATGAAGACGGTAAATTTAACGTCAATTCTTTAATTTCCCGCAGAAGCAATCGAAACGAAAGCAGTATAGAAAAATTCAGGGAACTGCTGGTCGCTTCCGGTGTCGAGGACGGGATAGAAGCCGACACTATCATAGATTCGATTGCGGACTGGATGGACGATGACGATATGCACCACGCCAACGGCGCGGAACAGGATTGGTACGATAAAAACTATGAAGAAAAAGGCTTCGGTTTCCCCTACAAATGCAAAAACGGTAAACTGGATACTCTCGAAGAATTGATTCTCATCAGGGGGATAACGCCTGAGATACTGTACGGATCGGAGAGAGCTTCCAACATGTTTTTGACGGGAGGCCCAAAGAACGATACGGGTTATGATGATGACGAAGCCGGCTTCACCGGCATTATTCAATATCTCACGGTTTACTCCTTTAAACGCAATTACAAATCCATCAATAAGGATACGGCATCCCTGTTTTTGCTCAATGTCCTTTTCCCTGAAGAATTCGAGGACATCGCCGAATCGCGGGAATCTCAGGCGGAAGGCGAGGACGTTTCCGGACGGGGAAGACGCTCCAGGACATTCACAATCCAATCGACCGGATGGCTGAAAAATTCGCCGGTAAGCCGGACCATTAAAGCCGTGGTCGATAATTTCGGGTCGTCCCGGGTTTCGTCGAGCCGTAACGGGAGAATCAGGGTCAGGTTCTGGAAAGACAACGCTGAATTTCTGGAACCGGGAGAAACGTTGACTTTGGATTATTTTAAAGATACTAAAATATTTTCTTACGATTAGTGAGGAAAAGGGGACGGAAATTTTCAATTTTACAGGTTGAGGAAAGAGTATAATGAGAATCGCCAAAGACTATTTGGGAGTTGAATTCACGGAAAAAGGCATTCAGATCGCTTGCATATCCAAAGGGATCAGTCAGGTGCGAATGAAGGCTTCTCGTTTTATACCGCTTAAGGCCAGGGGCTCTTTTTATGAAGAGAGCGAATCCGCTATTGCGGCTGAAATCAGAAGTTTTATGATCGACAATGATATTGAGCCGACTGAGATTCATATTGGACTGCCGAGAAAAAGGGTTTTGTTTCAGGAGGTGGAAGTTCCGGTCGTCAGCGAAAGCGAAATACGGCAGATTATGACCTATGAATTGGAGAAACATATTCCCTTGAGCATCGATTCTGTTTATTTCGATGTCGTCAGTTTCGGAGAAACGACGGGAACAATGCTCCGGGTGCTTCTGATCGCAGTGCAGAAAAGAGTGCTTGACAGGTTTTTAAGAGTATTCGAAGAAGCCGAATTGACGGTGCATTCCGTCGACGTCTCCTCGGTCGCCGCAGTCAATTCCTACCTGGCTGCTGCAGGAGCCAAATCGGCAGAAGTGAAATGCTTCGTCAACATCAAATCAACCGATATCGTCTTAACCCTCTTTCAGGGTAACAAAATCTTGTTTTCCCGCTCTTTTCCCGTTCCCAGAAGAACATCTTCACCCGCCGCATTGGACGATAAAAGCGTCGATGCCGAACATCGAAGGGAAATTATACATCAAATCGTGCGTGAATTGGACGTCGTTTCAGAAAACCTCCGGCTTAAATCGGAAAACAATCCCATCTCTGAAATTATCCTTTGCGGGATCGGGATTAAAGGCCCCCAATGGGCCGGCGAAATGCTTGAATTCTCGCGTATTCCCGCTTCATTCCACAACCCACTCGAAAACATTAAATCCGATGTGGACCTGTTTGAAAGCTTCAAACTGGTTTCCGCCTTCGGTCTCGCCCAGAAGAGCCTCATGCGCGACTTTATTCCCGTTAATCTGATACCTCCTGAAAGAAGACCGAAAGTTAAAGACCAGGGGCTCGTCATTACCGGCGCTCTGCTCGGAATAATTACTGCCCTGTTCACCTTTCTTATTGTCGTATGGTTCTACAGACTCAATATAGACATCAGAGAAGTCCAGTACCGCAATGATAAAATAAAAGGCGACGTCACCGAAATCTTGAGAATTACCGAAGAATACAAGAGTATGAAAGAACAGATGGACGTCTTTAAGAAAATGGAATTTGAAACTCCCAAAAGATTGGAAGTACTGGGCGAACTCACCAGAATTCTGCCCGTCAGCGAGGAGGATGAAACCAAACGAGTGTGGCTCACCGCATTGAACATCGATACTGATGAAGTTGTGTTGAGAGGCGAATCCGAATCGCCGGAGGGACTGATTAAAATTCTTGAAGATTCGGACCTTTTTGAACAGGTGCAATTCGACAGCCCCATTTCCCGGAATAAATTTGCGATTAAAGTCGTCGTATCACAGAAAATTATGAAGGAAGAAGAGCTGCCGGAAGAATTCTTCCAGTCTGAAGAAGAGGCTCAACAAAAACAGCAATCAACCGCTCAAGAAGACGTTTCTCCTCCCACTCCTACTCCTGTCGCTGAAGAACTGCCTGATGAAAGAGAAGAATTGCCCAGAAACAGGGGACCGGCCTACAAGCTTCCCACAAAACCTCCTCAATTGCCGGAAGAAGAGTTTGAAGAGGAACCGATGGATGAAGAAATGCTGCCGGATGAACAGTTCGACGAAGAGTTGCCGGATGAGCAGCCGATGGAAATGAATGAGGAAATGGAGGCTTTTGTTGATGATTACTTATCGGAAGAGGAGGATATGGAGGCGGCTAAACAAAAACTGTTTGACATTTTACAGGGAGACCAAGATAATCAGTTTTTCGACGGCGATTTGCCGCCGGAAGCCGAAGATTTTATCGAATTCCTTCAGAATCAGGCTGAGGAAGAGGACATTCCTTTTGAAGAAAATATGGACGAAGGATATTGAGAATAAAGAAGCGCTTTGTGGGCAGAAGCTGTAAAAAAAGCGGAAAGGTTTTACAGGTCCGATGTTTGAGAATATAAGAAAAAGGTTTGCTCAGTTTTCAATCAGGGAAAGAAGAATCATTATCGCCGGGATCGTCATTATCGTTGGATATTTAGCCTATGTCGCCGTTTTTGAACCGCTTTACCGGATGTACCAGCTTGATAAGGATAAGTTGGACCAGGAAATGCGGTTATTTGAAAAAAACCTGACCATTCTCAGAAAAAGAGAACAATCCCAGTATAAATTGCGACAGGTTGAACGGATGCGGCGAATGGTGGAATCAGGATTGCTCTCCGGCGAAAGCGCTGAACTGGCTTCGGCCAATCTTCAGGCCATCATCAAAAATTACGCCAGAGAAATCGGCATCGATATAGATCGCGTCAGTCCCAGTCCCCCCAAGGTCAGAAACGGGTATAAGGAAATCCGTATCAAATTGCCCTTCAGATGCGATGTTGAAAAATTGAAGAATTTCCTTTTTATGATTGAAAATTCCGAACGTTTTCTGTTCGTGCCGACATTAGACGTCAGCGTTCCAAATCCGCGAAATCCGAAAACGCTTCGCGTCAACCTGGAAGTCGCCGGTTTCATCCAGCAGGAAGAGGAAGAAACCGCGAGCGACACCTAGAAAAAATAATCTACAAAATGAATACGAAAAGAAAGAACGAGACCAAACGCAAACAAATCAGTCAATGGAAAAAAAGATTTTGCGATGTTGATCTCCACAATTATAAAATAATTAAAACTTTGAAACTCCTCGAAAACATTATTCCAGGCAGTTAGAGGGAGGCTTTAATGGTGCGCAGAAAAGAACTCCTTGTTTTTGTGTTGTTGATTGCGATTTTACTATCAGGATGTGCAGTGTTGAGAAAGACATCCGAACCGGAGATGCCGGATCAAACCGGGAGTGAGATGGAAACGACTCCAGAAACGGAGCAGGAAACGGGAGAGCTGGGGGCTGAAGCAGAGGCTGAAGCAGTTGGCGAAGAAGCGGCGGAAGAAGGGGCCGCGGCCGAAGAAACTGAATTTGAAACGATTGGTACGGAAGGTGAGGCGGCGGCAGCAGATGAGGAGTTGGGAGAGGAACCGGATCAGCAGACTTTGGATGAAAAAACCGCCAGAGAATTGGAAGAGCTTTTTCGTGAATTGACGAAAGAGGACGAGATGATGGAGGAAGCGGAAGAAGAGGGTGAGGAAGCTGAAGAAATGGCCGGAGAAGATGCTGCGTCGGATGAGGACGCGGATGAGACGCCGGCTGCGGCTGGTGTCGCTGCCGGGACGGAAACCGTTGCTGCTGCTGACGCTGAGGCTGAAGAGGAGGAAGACAAGGGTATCATCATCAATTTTGAGAATGCCACGGTTCTTGAGGTATTAAAGGCAATCTCCGACATTATCGGAATAGATTATATTCTGGCGCCGGGAGTCGCAGGCGGTGAGGTGACGATCAAGTCCGCCAAGCCGATCAAGAAGGTAGACCTGTTTTATGTATTGCAATCCATTCTGGAGTTGAACAACCTGGTCGCCATAGATGTTGGACCGTATTATAAAATCGTTCCTTCGCCCGAAGGCAAGCATCGCCCCATAAGGACGCAAATAGGAAAAATAGCCTCCAAAATAACGCCGACAGATGAAATGATCACGCAGATTATACCCCTGGACTATATAACGCCTGATGAGATCATCAACACTCTGCGCCCTTTAATAGCTGACGATGCGGTGTTGATTTCGCATCCGGGAACCAATCTGTTGATTATGACGGGATTGGCATCCAATATACAGAGAATTTTGAAGCTTGTTCAAATGCTCGATGTCGAAACCGCAGTTCTGGAACTGGAGATTTTCCAGATACAATATGCTGACGTCAATGATATCGTCACTATCCTGGAAAGGATATTCGAAAGCCAGAGAACAGGTACGGCATCGCTGGCGCGGGCGCCCAGAGGACGGGCTACGAGGAGGCGAACGACAGGCGGCGTGACGCGTGGCGGAGAAAAGGATGTGCTGCTTATTCCCGACCTCAGGTCCAATTCCATCATCGTTTTCGCTCAGAAAAAAGACCTGGAATTCATAAGAGAAATCATCACAATGCTGGATGTCGACATATACGTCAGTCAGAAAACTTACATCTATTACATGGAGAACGCCAGGGCGACCGATATGGCGCAGTTGCTGGGTTCAGTCTTCAGCGGGACGGGCAGGGAACAGCGGACAGCGCCCCGGCCCAGAACGAGAACCTCTCGTACGCGTCAACCCGGTGGGACCGCATCCCTGGGCGCAATCGGCGAAGGCGCAGTGGAAGGTGAAGTGAACATCATTGCCGATGAAAGGACGAACGCACTGGTTATCGTCACTTCACCCGTGAATTATCCCAACATTTTAACAATAATAAAAGCGCTGGACATTATGCCGAAACAGGTGCTTATCGAAGTGCTGATCGTCGACGTCAAGCTTGAAGACAATACTCAGTTCGGCGTAGAATGGTTGCTGAAAAGCCAGGGACATCTTGATGTCGGCGGCGATACCTACTACTACGATGGAACGGCTCAGCAGAACCTGGGTATCGGCGACAATACGTTAGGTTTTACTTACAATGTGTTTGAAGCTTCACGATTTAAAAGCTTTTTAAGGGCTTACGCCAGGGATTCCAAGCTGGAAGTGCTTTCCAATCCCCATATCCTGGTCGCCAACAACATGGAAGCCGCCATTGATGTGGGTAATGAAGTGCCAATCGTTACCGCTGAGCAAACCTACGATACCGATTATACTGCCGACCAGCCCAGGAGAACGTTTAACCGCACCATCCAATACAGAACGACAGGTATTCTTCTGCAGGTTGTCCCTCATATTAACGAAGAACGATACGTCAGCCTGGAACTCAGCCAGGAAGTCAGCAACATATCGAATATAACCGTGGCAGGCATTGATTCGCCGGTTATCGATAAAAGGACGGCCAACACTTCGGTCGTAGTCAAGGACGGTCAGACGCTGGTGATCGGCGGAATGATGGAAAGAAAGGTCAATCCTTCACGAGAAGGCATACCCTTCTTATCAAGAATCCCCATATTGGGCTCTATATTCGGAACGAGAAGCAAGACTGAAAGCACTTCAGAACTGCTGATCTTTCTGACGCCTCACGTCGTCGCATCGCCCGAAGAAGCGCGACTGCTTTCAGAGGAACTTCAGGATAAAACAAAGTCTAAATTGTTCGATGTGAGTCCCTTGTCGTATTATTAATAATAAGGGGTACGAATTATGAGAGTTTACATATACGCGATATTGAGCATTACAGCGGCTGCGCTTATGTGCTATGTCATCGGAGGGTGCGACAAACCTGATCCGACCGGACCGGCCTCCCAGGCTCGATTAATCCTGGTGCCGGGCGCGGATACGCTTCCGGCCGACGGCGCTTCCACGACAACGGTTTTCGCCCATGTAAGAAATCCGGACGGAACAGCGGCCGACGGAGCGCCCATTTTCTTCACTGCTTCATGCGGCACTATTCGTTCAGAAGGAACTGCCGTATCAGGAGGAATGGCCACGGTTACCATCGAAGCCCCCAGTTACCCATGCACAGCGCTCATTGAAGCGGACTTGCCGACAATGCAGTTGCACAACTCCACGACAGTTGAATTCAAGCCGATAGATTCGGCCACTTTGTCCCTGACGGCTTCTCCCAAAAGCATACCTGCTGATGGAGAAGCGCATTCGGTGCTGACTGCCAGAGTTTTCGACGAAGAAGGCAAGCCGGTCATTGACGGGACTATAGTGCATTTTACGACTAACCTGGGAACCATTGACGACGTTGATGTGGAAACCAGCCTGGGTGAAGCCGTGACCAATCTGAACAGCGGTTATATATCGGGAATTGCAACCGTCAACGCTGCAGCCGATACAGTTTCCAATACTACCACAGTCGATTTTTATTCCACGGAAGTCGGATCGATCGAATTAAGAGCGCATCCCGATGAAATACCGACGGGAGGAAAAAGCATCATCACCGCCACCGTTTACGATCGTAACAGACGAAAAGTTCCCGACGGCACCGTCGTCTATTTCGTTACTACGCACGGCTCGGTCGACGGCTCCAAAACTACAGACCTGGGTATTGCAACAACGTCGCTCACAGGCGTGTATAATTCCGCAGACGTTTTCATCACGGCTGTCAGCGGTCAACAAAGCGCTTCCGTTATGGTCAAGGTCAGAGGCGATACTCTGCCCACGCCGTCAGAATCGGCTACGCCCACTCCTTCACCCTCTTCCACGCCGACAGGCACCATTACGCCTGAACCGTCCGGAACTCCTACCCCTTCCCCCACCGATACCCCGGAAGCCACGATTACGCCTACGCCCACTCCTTCAGCCACACCGACGTTTTAATATGATGGCGTATCCAGAAATATATCGATCAATACTCAGCGTCCTTACATCTCTGCATGATCGATATGATTATCAATATCTCAAAGAAAATCAGCCACTTTTCACTCAGAAGGTGACGGCATGAAATTATTTAAAACTCTTTCGACTTTCCTGGTCATTTTCGGAACAGCCATTCTGATAATCAACGGTTGCGATAAACCGGACCCCACAGGTCCTGCTTCAACCGCCAGACTCATACTGGTTCCCGAAAACTACGAAGCGCCTGCCGACGGCATGACCACGACGAACGTAGTAGCATACGTCAGGAATCCCGATGGAACGGCCGCAGACGGCGCTCCCATCTTTTTCTCCGCCTCCTGCGGATTGATCAGGGAAGGAGAGGCCGCAGTCGCAGGCGGAACCGCAACGATGACCATAGAATCTTCCACTTATCCCTGCACATCAGCCATTACCGCCAGTCTGCCCACAATGTCCCTGGAAAATACCACCCATATTGAATTCACTTCCATTACATCGGAAACGTTAATATTACATGCGTCGCCGACCAGCATTCTGGCTGACGGCGTGGCACAGTCAACCATCACGGCCAAAGTTTACGGCGAAGACGGCAACCCGGTCATTGACGGCACAACAGTTTATTTCAGTACCGATATGGGAACGCTGAGCGCTGAGTCCGCCGAAACCTCTCTAGGTAAAGCGCACGTTATGCTGACAAGCAGTGAAATTCCCGGCACCGCCACGGTTACTGCCGTTTCGGGCGTCGTCTCCGATTCCGTACAGGTCCGATTTTCTTCCACAGACGTAAAATACATAGAACTGACCGCCAGTCCCTATACGATTGGAACAGGTCAGCAAAGCATAGTAACCGCTACAGTCTACGATCAGAACAACAGGAAAAAAGCAGGCGTCACCGTATACTTCACGACAAACCTGGGCAGCATAGACTCATCAGCCACCACCGATCAATACGGTACAGCCACTGTGAAATTTTCCTCCTCAACCGCAGGATCAGCCCTCATCACAGCCGTTGCCGGAGACGTCAGCGCCTATATCGTCATTGAAGTTGAAGGAGGCACAATACCCAGTCCCACTCCAGGCGACGGACCAATAGAAATAACGCCGGGAGCCGCTATCCTTACGGTAGGAGAATCAGAAACTTTTCAGGCCACAGGAGGTTCAGGCTCATACTACTGGTACCTCGACGACGCAGGAGCCGCAAGAAGCATAGGAACCCTCTCAGCAGACTACGGAAAAAGCACCATCTTCACCGCAGAAAACGAAGGCGAAGGCGACCTCTACGCCGTAGACACAAACAATTACGATAACTATGGGTCAGCTTTCATCAGCGTAACAGAATAAATAGCATAATCTACAAAAAATCCGGAATCAAACCTCCAGTGTGAATGCCCCTACGATTCCTATCGTCCTTTAAGTCCCTTAAGTCCCTTAAGTCCCTTAGGTCCCTTAGGTCCCTTCGTCCCTTTGTCCCTTCCTCCCTTAAGTCCTTTAATTCCATTAAATCGAAAAACAAGACCAAACAAAAAAACAGGGACTGATCAAACCGGGGTTACACTTTTTACAAAACCTTCGACAGTTAGTTTCAGTAATCGGAGTCGGTATCGGGTTCGTAATCGCAATCGCAACCCAAATCGAAATCAAAATCGAAATCGAAACAAAATGATAGAATATTCCGAAAAATGTAACCTCAAAAGATGCATTTTTGATCCATGCCGAAAAAACAATAAGGGGATGCCCGAAAACAAAATTCAACCGCCATTTTACAATTTCAATGAATTTTAGTACCCTGTAGTAACGTGGACAGTTTATGAACCTCGAACAGGGGAGGAACTCAATGAAAGGGCTAAAGATTTTATTTTTGTTAATGATTCTGTCGACATGCGTTGGAGAAGGCGTTTTTTCCGCAGTAATCGAAATCCCGGCAGATTACCCGACCATCCAGGAAGGCGTTGACGCGGCCGGCAACGGCGATACGATTTTGATCGCCAACGGAACTTACCTGGGCGCCGGCAACAGGAATATTGAACTGCAGGGCAAATCCATAACGGTCATGTCTGCCGGCAGCGCCCTGTTGTGCATGATCGATTGCGAGAAAACAACGGTGGGTTTCAACATTCATCAGGGTGAAGATCAAAATACGGTCCTGGAAGGTATAACCGTTAAAAACGGATTAGGCTTGAACGGCGGAGGCATTATATGCGACGGGGCATCCCCGACGATAAGAAATTGCTCTATTACAAGAAATACCGCATTGATCCAGGACCAGGGCAGAGGCGGCGGTATTTATATAAATAACGCTTCTCCGCAGATTATGAATTGTCTGATCAGAAGGAACATATCGAATGAAGGCGGCGGCCTTTACATGCAGAATTCCGCGGCAGTAATAGAAAACAGCACGATATTAGGCAATACGAGCGGACTGTCGGGCGGAGGCATTAAGATGATTCAATCTGTTCCCATGTTTGACGGATGCATCATTTCCGGTAATTCTTCCTCGTCAGGCGGCGGAGCATACATCACGCAGGGAAGCGATCCGTTATTCTCGACATGCGTTTTTTCCGGCAATAGCGTACCGCAGAGTTTCCCGGTATATTACGGAGGAGGAGTTCATTGTTATGAGGCTTCGGCCATGGTTTTGAACACTCTGTTCCGGGACAACGGCGCGTATTACGGCGGCGGCATAGCCTGGGAATCATCAACTGACGTTTCAGTTATCAACTGCATTTTTACGGGTAATCAGGCATTCAGCGGGGCGGCATTATATTGCGAAGAAACCGGCCTGCAATTGCTGAACGTGACGGTAGCGAGCAACCTGGCGACAGACGCCGGAGGAGGAATAGATGCCCTGGGGACCTGCAATGCGAATATCGTCAACAGCATTTTCTGGAACAACATGCCGGAATCGATAGGCGGCGAAGGTTCGCCGGCGGTAACTTATTCCGACATACAGGGAGGCTGGCCGGGCGAAGGCAACATAGACGCCTGGCCTGAATTCGTCAACGGACCGGTAGGCGGTTACTACCTGAGCCAGATAGCCGCAGGACAATTACTGGACAGTCCCTGCGTGAATGCCGGCAACGACGCGGCAGCGAATATACTCCTGCCTTTCCCGGAAGGCGACGTCCCGTTAAGCGAACTGACCACAAGAACAGACGAAGTCCCTGACGCAGGGCAGGCGGATATGGGTTTTCACCTCATCCCGTCGACCCCGACCAATATACCGACGAATTCCCCAACGCCCACCAGGTCTCCCACGGCAACGCCGACCCAGGCTGCAAGTTACACGCCGACGGCTGAACCCACGATAACCATGGGCGTAAACTTAACCTTATCCGAGGAAATATTCTATCCCAACGACCAGTTTATCCTGAATGCGATAATATCCAATCCGGGCCCTGAAACATACACCCAAATACCCTTCGCCGTATTACTGGACGCCTACGGACTCTATTTCTGGTATCCCGCCTGGACTAGCGAATTCAACTACGAAAATATATACTTGGGCATACAGTCCTTCACCAAAGAAATTCTAAACTTCCAATGGCCCAACGAACAAAGTACAGGCTCAGGACTGATCTTCTACGGAGCCCTCCTCACCGAAAACTTCACCGGCATTATAGGTGAACTGGGAACCGTTCAGTTCGGCTGGGCCTATTAATTTTCGCAAGCAAAAATTAATCGGTCCGCTTCGCGGACGCTCATAAATAAAACTGTTCTAACGAAAATAAATGAACTGATCAAACTCAGATTAAGGGACTGATCAAAACAGGATAAAAGTTTTTGCCGGCAAAAAAATTTACTGAGTGAAATCCCCCCTATAGGGTCCGTTGATTTAATCGAAAATGAAAGCGCTTCAAAATCATTAGGCATCATCTCTCATAATATTTTCTTATTCCCATGGTTCGAATCGAATTTCGATTAAATCAAAGCTCGTCTAACGGATACAGCGGGGGCTTTATAAAGTCAAAGTTTTTTCTGACCTTTCAGCTTGTTTTTGTCCATAAACGGCGAATTTTACCTAATACTGCGTCAGGCTACGGATTGGGTCAGTCAACGTACAAGCAATCCCCCTACTTCGCAAATCCCTGCCTTCCTTGCCTTAAGAAAAATTCGCCCGTTCATGGATCAAAAACCCAAGTGGCTGTCCAGCATTAAATTTTGAATCAAGATTTGAGTTCGTGGGCAGACACTAGCTTAATAACTCCTTGTATTTGATGTATAAAATGAAAATTATCAAAGCGATGGAAAAAACAAGCCAGGAAGAATGAATAGAAATAAGACCCAGGAACTTCCGTCAGGATGAATGCCGACCGGATAATAAAGTAGACCTCATTCCCAAAAAAAGGCTGATAAAAAAATTGAGTCGTTCAATATCCAGAAAGTCCCTTCCGTCCCTTAGGTCCCTTTGTCCCTTTGTCCCTTTGTCCCTTTGTCCCTTCGTTTCTATGACCTTTCCAAGGCCGAAAAACCAGGAACAAAAAATTTTTAAAAAAAGAAACAAATTCAATAACTTAAAACAAACATGCTCAACAAAATACCATAATAATTCAATTCATTGCTTCAATTTGAAAAAACACAAAAAGTTAGGGACTGATCGAACCAGGGTTAACTTTTTTCAAAACTTTTGACAGGTTGTTACAGTAATAGGGGTCGGTATCGAAATCCAAATCGAAATCCAAACAAAATGAATGGATATTCGGAAGAATCACAACCTAAAAAGACGCATTTTTGATCAATGCCGAAAATTCCACTTTTAAAGTTCATCCTGGTAAATAAACAAACCCAATCCAAAGACCGATCAAAAAAACATTGACGCAATCCAAGCACAACCGTATCATAAAAATCAACAAACCAACCGCTGGAAAGGAAAAAAAGTGACTTCATTTTCCAGGATAAACGATAACGAATCGCCCAAACGTATGCTGAACATATTCATATCATCCACGGCAGAAGACCTGGAGACTCACAGAACCAGGCTGATCAACGCAGTCCAGCGTTCCGGTCACCATCCCTCGTATATGGAAACATTCGGCGCAAGACCCGATCAGCCGGTAGAAGGATGCCGGAAATTAATAAAAAAGTCTGACGCCGTAATAGTCATCGTCGCCTATCGTTACGGTTACGTGCCGGACAGAGACGAAGGCGGCGACGACAAACATTCCATGACCTGGCTGGAGGTCAAAGCGGCTGAGGAATTCAACAAGCCGGTATTCGCTTTTCTGGTCGATGAAAAAGCGCCCTGGACGAAAATGCGGGAAGAAAATTTGTTGAATGAGGTCCTGGAAGATGTTGAAGCATCACAACGAATTCTGAGTAACATGCGATCACTAAGGGAATTCAAAAAATATTTAGAAAAAAAATGCATGCGCGATAAATTCCGATCAGAAGACGACTTGGCCGAAAAAGCGATTTCAAGCCTGTCCCGATGGATTAATGAAGAATTCGGACTTCGGACGAGCATCCCCGCAAGCGACGCCGTATCCGAAACGGAAATCCTGGAAGGTTATCTGAACAAACTCCTCCCGGAAACAAGATGGATCGATATAAGAGGCATAAGCGCGGAGCGGGGATCATCAAAGGACATGTGGCGTTTCCCCATTGAGGAACTTTTCACGCCGTTGAAAACCACAGGCTTCGCTAATAAAGCCGGCGGGTTCAAACCCGACATGGAAAAACGCCGACCGGATGATATGCCGCTGAAAACGGAGGAACAGGACCAGCGACCGGAACTGTCGGATTTTCTGAAAGATAACCGCAAGCTGCTCCTGATAGGCGCGCCGGGAGGCGGAAAAACCACCTTCCTGCGCCTTATATCATGTGTGCTCGCAAAGGACCTCCTGGGAGAAAAGCATGGTTTCACTCAACCGGGCCGCTCGGTTCACCTGGGATTACACCTGACCGATGAACCGCCGGTCCCGGTCTTCATCAGGCTGGCTCTACTGGCATCTTACATGAATAAGGATGATGACGTCCCCTGCAACGATCACATATCCCGTATACTGAATCTTTTTCAAAAACTGTACGGCGAGCAAACCAGGGATATACTCGAAAAACGCCTGAACGAAGGGCGTTGCGCCCTTTTGCTAGATGGACTCGACGAAGTGGCCGACACCGACATGCGATGCCGAATCACAAATCTGGTGGATGAAATACTGCAGAAATGGGGAGAGAACCTGGTGATAGTCACTTCCAGACCGCACGGTTACAAGGAGGTCGAAGGATTAAAAGGCGTCGTAAAACTTGAAATAGACGAGTTTAACGAAAAGGACACGGCCGAATTCCTGAATAAGTGGGTCAACGTCATCTACTCTGAGCAGGATATGGAATCGCGGAACAGTTACCATCAGGAGCTGGAAGCGGCCATAGGATCATCCCGCAACATAAGAAGAATGGCCCGGAACCCCGTCATGCTGACCTGCCTGTGCGTGGTTCACTGGAACGAACGAAAGTTGCCGGAGGGCAAGGCTGACCTGATGAGCGCGGTATTACGATGGCTGGTGGACGTCAGGAAAGAACAGAGGAAAAACGAAGGTTACACCAACACCTTTGCCGAAGAATGTTTCAAGTCGCTGGCCCTGGGCATGACGAATCATCCCGGAGGCAAAAAAAGCGTGGTCGACATAGCCTGGGCAGCCGAACAATTAGCCAAACCCTTCCATACCGAACAGGGAATTGACGACCTGGAAACCGTCCGAAGAAAAGGAAGTCATATCCTGGAATCAGAAATGATCTTCAGCGGCATTATAGAACGGGTCGGCCTGGGACAGTTAAGATTCTGGCACCTGACTTTTCAGGAACATTACGCAGCCAGGCGCATTTCTGAACTGAGCGACCTGGACGATGAAACAGGATGGTGGCCTCTGATTAAACCTCATATTTACGACCAGCAATGGTTCGAACTCCTGGACCATTTCGCGGGTTGCCTCTCCAGAAAAGGAAGGGAAAAACTCAACCTGCTCGTTGAAAGGTTTCTGAACGATTGCGATGACTCAGACCTGGCTTCAGTGGCTAAAACAGTCGGCATCCTGGGACGCCTGTTGCGAGTGCTCGAAGAATACGAATATACTCCGCCGCCGCAACTAGGCTGGGAAAAAGCACGCGAACGGGTCATGGAAATATTTAAAGTGGAAGGCGCAAAAAAAGTGAAAATCAAGCAAAGAATCACCGCAGCAGAAGCCCTGGGACAAAGCGGAGACCCCAGGTTAGAATTGCGTGAAAGGAAAAAGAATTTTAGACCGATTCCAGGACTCGAAAAGATAAAATTGGGAATATATCCCGTCACCGTGGAAGAATACAAAGCCTTTGTCGAGGATGACGGTTACCGGAAACAGGATTTCTGGGGCGAATACTGGAGGATTCGTGAAAAAAATGAATGGAATGCGCCCGATAATTGGGAGCGACAGTTGGACAAACCGAACCGTCCCGTCGTCTATGTGTCATGGTACGAAGCCAAAGCATACTGCCGCTGGCGATCCAAAACAGAACGCAGGGAGTATCGCCTGCCTGCGGAAAAAGAGTGGGAAGCGGCTGCCGTTAATCCTGACGGACCCTATCCATGGGGTAAAGAAGAACCGAATAATGAATTGGCGAATTATTATTTTGCGGGACCGAGAGAAACGACGCCTGTCGGTGTTTACCCGGCGGGCGCCACGCCTGAAGGTCACCTGGATATGGCGGGGAATGTCTGGGAATGGTGCGAAGATGACGTTACAAAAGAATACAAGGGCGATCGCCCTCTGCGGGCGCTGCGGGGCGGCTGCTTTTGGCTCGATGCTGTTTGCCTTCGCTCGACGGACCGTGACTGGCTCGAGGCTGATTACCGGAGCGACGACCTCGGCTTTCGGTTGGTCGTCGCCGCGAGCACGGTTGATGTTTGAATTATTGAATATTGATCTTTATTCTTGGGGTTCCAGGGGCGGAGCCCCTGGCGAACGCAAAAACGTAATTATGTCATTTTGTAAACCCCGCCATGCAACCAAAACGACAAAATGACAAACAAAATGACAAGCGTGACAATCATTGACGGATTGCCGCAAAACCGGTCAAACCGCGATAAGAAGACAACGAACGGTAAAAATCCTCCGGTCTTCCATGTCCGGCCAGATACCGGAGCCTTCTCCTCATCCTCACCAGCATTCGCCTGGATGGTCTTATGCCGGAACGTGAAACATGATATCCCAGATAAATGAAAGCGCCCGACGTCCGCCTGGGTTGAACAGAGGGATTCTTTATCCGCAGTCGCCTATTTTTCATCAACCAGTCTACGGCTGCTTCCTTCGCCTCGGCCAGGCGCCGGCGGGAATCGGAAAAAAGAGCTGTATCGTCCATGTAACGTTGAACGTGAGGTATTTTCAGCTCCCGTTTAAGGAAGTGGTCGAAGCCCGACAGGTAATGATTTCCCCACCATTGACTGGTTAAGTTGCCTATCGGCAATCCGCAATCGTAAGGCGGATACCCTGGCGGCAAATTCAGCTTTTCGGAAACGTCGCGCCTTCTGTAAATCCCACGCCCGCTGTCAGCGATTAATCTCAGCAACCATAAAAAATCATCGTCTTTTATTTTTTTCCTCATTATCTGCATCAATATGTTAATATCAATGCTCAGAAAATAATGAGCGATATCCATCAAAAGAGCAAAACGATATCGCCTGACAGCGCCGAGAAAACGAATCACGGCCCTGTGCGATCCTCTGCCCGGAAGGCATGCGTAAGTTGTATCGATCAATCCCCTGTCCATGAACGGTGCGATAACTCTGTGAACTGCATGATGAACGATTCTGTCACGTACCGAAGCGGCAGAAATCAGTCTTATCTTAGGGTCATTAATGAAAAACAGATGGTATCCTCCGTGACTATAATTTTTCTGCTCCAAATCACGACTCAATTTAATAATTTCTCGATCCGCTTCGGCCTCGAATCGTCTGACCGAGGGCCGGTTCCGTTTCCCGCGACGAAATTGCCGCCAGGCACGCCAAAGATTCCTTATTTCTGCCGTTTTATGAAAGAGGTCGCCGGCTCTTTTCATTTTCTGCCCCTATGCGGTTTTGTTTCTGGAATCCTTATCCCTGTATGAACATTGGACGGCTTTACAGAAACGGAAAGCCCGGCCGGACGTTCGGCGCTTGCCTACCAGAACGGCCGGGCGAAGGTTAATTCGGCATGCCGCAGCACGCCCGGATTCCTCCTGCACGGTGATCATCATCTTTCGTCAGCGTGTTCGCGGCGACGACCAACCGAAAGCCGATGTTGTCGTTCCGGTTATCAGCCTCGTTCCTGTTACGGTTCGTTGAGCGAAGGTTATCAGCATCGTTCCAATAGCTGCCGCCCCGCAGCGCCCGCAGAGGGCGATACTTTTCAGAGAAACCCTCGGTCATCATTATATCTCTTTCTGCTTTTTCAACCAACCGCCGATTTGCCGTCCTATAAGGTCCGCCTGCTGCGAAAATTCCAGGTAACTCATCTCTGTAAGTAACCCAAGCTCGAATCCCAACGCCATATATGCCCTGAGCAGACGCAGATCGCAGTCGGCATCGGTCAGGCTCTCGAACCTGTTGCGGCCTTGTATCGCAAGCGTTATATCGTCAAGAAGATGAAAGCTTGCATTTATCAGTCTATTTTTCAATAAAGTGTAGCGCGGCAATGATTCCAGTTCCTCAAGAAGTACTCCGCATAAGGCCATAACATCTCTGTACAAAGGCGATTCTTTCATCAGACTAATAACCCGTCGGATCGCGGCGGCTGCCGAATCCTTGAAAACGCTTCCTGTACGATCTCTTTTCAGTACTCCTCACCAGCGATGATAAAAAAGGGATGTAATCCTGCTCTATCCTGTCCGCAAATTCAATACGCATCGATTCATCCGCTCCGTTTTTTATCAGAAGTTGAATGACCGCAGAGGCCGCCGCTTTCCGGGCTTCATTATAATGCAGCGACTTGTTGTTCGGTTGATACTCGTGACACCCCCGGCAAAGCGCCGTTAGAGAATCCTCAAGAAGACGGCTCGCCGGATGCTCCTCTCCCAGACGCAAACTGGTCTCTTTGTATATGATTATCCCCGACTTGTAAGCCCGCAGATCACGAACTGAATAATACCTGCCCTTTTTCACTTTGCCCACGGAACGGCCCACAGGGGAAATCGCCTCATCCGCCGCATCCTGCAGATTCTTCAGTCGCATGGCCGCCGCTGTCCTCTGCGCATTACTCAAAGGCAGAACTTCAGAATCGATGACCCAGCGGCCGCCCTTTTTTCGTGCCGGCAATTCATTCTTCTTAATGGCGTAACGCAACTGCCTCACGCTTTTACCCAATAAGTCAGCAGCCTCTGATAAGGACAGTTCCATAAGTTCCCCTTTTGTCAAGATTGTTTCAATATCGGCAGTTTGTCAATGCTGTCTTTAACAAAACTGCTGTAATTCTTACATATTGTCAGTAATTTGTCAAGTTTAAACGGTGAAAATGACGAAATTTCGAATTTGTCGCGGCCAGGGGCTTCGCCCCTGGACCCCTGAAAGACAAGAACAATTATCAATAAATCAAACATCAACCGTGCTCGCGGCGACGACCAACCGAAAGCCGACGAGGTCGTCCCGGGGACCAGCCTCGCTCCAGAGACGGTGCGGAGAGCGAAGGTTACCAGCAACGTCCCAATAGCCGCCGCCCCGCAGCGCCCGCAGAGGGCGATTTGAACTCCCCCCATATTCTTCAGTAACATCATCTTCGCACCATTCCCAGACATTTCCCGCCATATCCAGATGACCGGCCGGCGCAGCCCCTTTCGGATAAATTCCCACTGGTGTGGGGCTGTCCACGTTACTGTAAAAATTCGCCAACTCAGCATCAGGCTCATCTTTCCCCCAGGGATACGGACCGTTCGAGTTCCGCGCCGCATCTTCCCATTCTTCCTCGTAGGGCAGCCGATAATTCCGTTTCCGCTCCAGTTTAGAACGCCATCGGCAATAGGCCACGGCTTCGTACCAGGAAACTTCAACCACGGGTCTATTGGGCGTTTCCAACTGGTCCTCCCAACTGTCGGGTTTAGTCCAGTCGTTATCTTCACGAATTTTCCAGTATTCGCCCCAGAATTCCTCTTTGGAATAACCGCCGTCATCGACGAAGTCTTTAAACTCTTCGACGGTTACGGGATAAATACCGAGCATAAGATGTTCGCGTCCTGGTACAAGCTCGAAGTTATTAACCCGCTTTTCCGGCGTCAGGCGAGGGTCTCCGCCCTGTCCCAGTCCTTCGGCCGCGGTAATTCTATCTTTGATTTTGACCTTTTCTGCGCCTTCAACAGTAAATATTTCCATAACCCTGTCGCGAGCCACTGTCCATCCGATCTGCGGCGGAGGCGTGTATCTGTAGACCTCCAGCACTCGAAGCAATCTTCCCAGGACGCCGACTGCCCTGGCCGTTCCCGCCAGTCCTTCTTGTTCGCCCTGTTCCAGAATACGTTTAACCAGTTTAGTCAGTCCATCCCTCCTTGTTTTTGCCAGGCACCCGGCGAAATGGTCCAGCACTTCGGCCCAGTTGCGATCATGCACATGAGGCGATATGATCCGCCACCACCCTTTTTCATCATCTTCATCCCTGCATTGAGCCAGCATGACGGCAGCATAGTGTTCCTGAAACGTCAGGTGCTTGAACCGGACCTGTCCTTCATTGACTCTTTCCACTATGCCGCTGTCCATCATTTCACATTCTAAAAATCGAGTTCCTTTATCGTTCAATTCCCTATGGTCCGTAATGCCGAATTCGTTGTAAAACGGTCCTTTCAGAAATTCAGCCGCTTCCGAAAGATCGGCGACGGCCTTTTTACCGGCTTTATGAGTCGTCATTTCAAATGCCAAGGTCTTGAAACACTGTTCAGCGAATTCATTGCCGTAACCCCTGGATTCACGGACATGCTTGTGGGAATTCAACAACCACTTGAGCACAGCGGCCAAAAGATCGGCTTTACCTTCCGGCAGTTTTCTTTCATTCCAGTGAACCACGCAGAGGCATGTGAGCATGACCGGGTTTTTCGCCAGTCTTCTTATCGTCGGCGATGAGATGATCGCTTCATTCAGCTCGAACCTGAGCTTACGGCATTCCCTTTGATCTTCGGGAAAAACCGCTGCCGCCCAGCGATCGATAAATTCGATTATTTCATCTTCGCCGAAATCGGAGATATGAGTGGTATTCATGGTTTCCAGTTCGGAGACTCCTTCGTATCCGAATGGACGTGAAGTGATGACGATCAGGCTCTTTTTCCATTTTTTGACGGAAGCTTCCACGATATTGATTACCTGCTCCCGTCTTTCCAGTTCAGGGACCTCATCCAGTCCGTCGAATAAAAGAGCGGCCCGTCCTTTGATCAAACGATTTTCGATAATATTACGCATGGGTTTCCCATGGATGGATTCCAGGTATTCAAAAAGGCAGCGAACAGGGTTGACGTCTCTTCCCTGGTCATTTCTGGAAATATGCTGGGAAAGCGCGGCCAGGGTAACGAATACAGGCAGCGGAGCGACTTTCGCCAGGTCAAGCCCCAGGTGGATATGCCGTTCCTTCGCTGTTTCATTTTTCATTTCCGTAAGCATATCTTCCGCGGTAACGCATGCGATGAACCGTAAAAACGTGGTTTTACCGCCGCCGGGAGCCCCTACCAGCATCAGTTTGCTGCAATCCTTCAGCAAATCTGAAAGTTTGACGTCGCGTTCTCTTTCCATACCGGCATGCTGCAATTCATCGTCACCGCCGGCGCTGCGTGATCGTCCTCTCCTGACCGCGCACTCCGGTCCCGCCGTTTTTAAAGGCGTAAACAGTTTTTTGATGGAAAAATGGCTGGCGGCATATCCTTCGCCCGCTCGCGAACCGATCCCCTGTATCTTGATGCGGGAAAATTGTGATACGACCGACTCCAGGTATTCCCTCAGCGCCTTCCTTTCAGAAACATGGTGCAGTTCTATATCCGGTCCGGGAACCGGTGGCGTTCGATCGCCCGGTCTGAGAACGTCGATTCTCTCTCGCAGATGGTTTGAAAGCGCTGTTACCACTTTTTTCGCCAGGTTATCCGGGTTCAGGAATGTCGTTAAAGTATGTTTGTCGTTAAGGTGTTTTTTGAAGTTTTTGAGTTCCTGTATCGCCTTGTAAATATCCTGAATTTCGTGAGGTTTCGCCTCTTCCATACGGTCCTGTTCTTTCGGAAGAAAACGCTTAAGAGAATCGTCCGCAATATAAGCGAACACCGGAATGCCTTTTTTCTCAGCCGCTTCAACCTCGAACCAGGTAATGGACTTTGCTCCGTTCCCGCCTTTTTCCGCCGTAGGGACCCATCCATAACGCCATCCGACGATAACGACCAGCGCATCAGCGCTATCTGCCATGCCCAAAGATTCGTTCAAAGGTGTATCGGGACGCGCTCCGAAGCTTTCCATCCCGACTGATTGAATGTGAAGATCGTCGACAGCTTCCCGGACTGCATTGCGATAAGGCTTCAGGTCTTCATAAGTAGAGGATATAAAAACGCGAAAAGCCCTGTGCCTGTCAAACGTGTTATCAGGATAACCATTTCGGTTCATAACATCACCGCCCTTGTTGATGGCTGTTTAACAGGATAAATTTAACCAGACGTATGACTTTGTGTCAATATCTTAAAGGGATTCGGGACTGATCACACACGGGTTACACTTTTTTCAAGTCTTGTGAAAGTTTGTTTGATTAATCGGAGTCGGTATCAGGATCGAAATCTAAATCGAAATCGAAACAAAATTATGGGATATCCGGAATAATTGTAACCTCAAAAGACGCTTCTTTGATCAATGTCGAAAAACGTCAGGCGAAAGCTTCAGGAAATTGAGCCACGGATTTTCACGGATCGAACACGGATGAAATGAATTTGAAATATGAAAAATGAACCGGACGGCGAAAACGCTGAACCAAAAGCTTACGCGTCTTCGCCGCCGCCGGTTATACGCATGACGATATGTTTTTGCCGTTTCCGCTGGACGTGCATGAAATCAAATTGCTTTTTTCAGCATGTGATGCTAGATTAAAACTTAGGAATGGGTGGAGAAAAGATGATGAAATTTGTTGATCCTAAAAATGATGTAGCGTTTAAAAAGATTTTTGGAGATGAGAACAAAAAACAGATACTCATCAGTTTCCTCAACGCCATTCTGGACTATATCGGCACCGACAAGGAAATCGAAAGCATCGACATTTTGAATCCTTACCAGATTCCGAAGCTGCCGGGGCTTAAGGAGACTATTCTGGATATTCGGGCCGTAGACAGGCGCAAAGTCAGCTATATCATCGAAATGCAAGTTTTTCACACGCCTGCGTTTGAAAAACGAGTTCTTTACTATGCAGCCAAGTCCTACGCCATGCAGTTGGAAAAAGCCGAAGATTACCCCCGGCTGAACCAGGTGATCTTCATAGGTTTTCTGGATTTCATAGTATTTCGAGATGATCCTCGATACATGACGCGTCATCTGGTCCTGGAAGAAAAAACGAACGATCACTATTTGAAGGACTTGGACTTTCGGTTTATAGAATTACCGAAGTTTACCCGGGAGCTGGATGAAATAAAAGACGTCAAAGAGAAGTGGATATATTTCGTGAAAAATGCGGCGGACCTCCAGATTATACCCGCCAATATGAAAGAGCCTCCTGCTTTGCGCGAAGCTTTCGAGTCAGCGGATCAGATGAGTTGGAGCAAGGAAGAATTGCACGCTTATGATGCGAAGGGCATTTACATCCAGGACGAACGGGGCAGAATTGAACTGGCGCTGAGGCAGGGTGAAGAGATCGGCATGGTTAAAGGCGTAAAGATCGGAGCAGAAAGGGAAAAATTACAAACAGCCCTGAAAATGAAAAGGGAAGGTCTGGATGTTTCCATTATCATGAAGGTTACCGGGCTTTCACGTAATGATATTGCCGGATTGAAGTAATCTGACGGAAGATAAACGTCCGCTTCGGTTGCCGTATTTTTTTTCTTGAATTATTCGGGTCTGATCAAACCGGATTACACTTCTTTCAAGTCTTTCGAAAGTTTGTTTCGGAAATCGGTGCCGGTATCGCAATCGGTATCGGAATCGTAATCGAACGAAATGATGGAATATTCGGAAGAATTCTCAAAAGACGCATTTTTAATCAATGCCGATTATTCTTACTGCAAGTACCCCAGCGATTTCAAGTTTTCGATGAGTTCCTCGCCCATTTTTTCCTCATCAAAACTCTCCTTGAAGTAGGGGATACGATGTATGCGGGACCAGCTCTGCAACTGTTTCAGCATCTGCATGGCTTTTTGCCGGTTCTGGAAGGAGATGTTGTTTTTTTCTTCCGGGTCGTTTTCCAGGTTGTACATATTAACCCGGCATCGCTGAGGTTCCAGGCGCCAGTTGTGTATATCGCTGCGGTCTATTCCTGTGAGTTGAACGATCAGTTTCCAGGGGTAATCTATGATGGAGAAGAGGTGACTGTCTTTCGTGTAGAAGAAGCGCTGGGCGTAACCGGTCGTTCTTGCTCCGGCGTCTTTACGGTTCATTATATCCAGTAAACTGCGTCCTTGAACGCTTTGAGGAATTTCCAGTCCCAGAAATTCCATGATCGTCGGCGCTATATCCACCGATTCGACGACATTCGCTTCGTCCTTGCCGGGTTTGATGACTCCCGGCGCATGAAATATCAGCGGTATTCGCAACAATTCATTATATAACGTGTGATCATGGCCCATTTTGCCGCGGTCCTGCAACTCTTCGCCGTGGTCCGCCAGGATGATTATAAGCGTATCATCGTTGAATCCATAATCCTGCAGCATTTTAAATATGCGGCCGACAGCATCGTCGCAGTATCTTATTTCACTGTCGTATGCTGCTTTGACGAACGTGAGTTCTTCAGGGCTGAGCAATTTTGTCTTATCTTTATAAAGGTTCACCATATCATTGGTAAAAGTGAAATAGGGACCGTCGTAATCCGGAAGAAATTCTTTCACATAGGGTTCATGCGGCAAAAAATCCGCATGCGGCTCCAGGTAATGCAGCCACAGAAAAAACGGTCCTTCCTTTTGCCGCAGCAGCCAGGCGCGTATGGATTCTTCTACATTGGATTCGGTTATCGAAACCCTGGAGTGGTAAAAATCATCGAAACCCCGAGTGAAACCCACTTCTTCGGATAACCAGAAATTCTGTACGAACGCTCCAGTGCGGTAGGAATGCTCACCCAGCATCCCGGCAAGCATCCGGGAATCATCCTCAAGCAGGCGTGAACCGATTACAGAATTGTGCCGCAGGGGGTAAGTTCCCGTCATGACAGATGCCAGGGAACTGTGAGTATGCGGCGCCTGAACGAAAGCCTTATTGAACAGGAATCCGTTTTGGACCGCCTGGTCGATGCAGGGCGAAGTATTGCGTTCATACCCATAGCAACCCAGATGATCGGCCCGAAGAGCATCAATGGATATCATAACGATGTTCCAGCCCTTTCCGGGCCCCGGCGTAGAAGGACCGGAACAACCGGCGCCGGACAAAAATGCGACAATGACCGCTAAGATAAAAAAAACAAATATTTCAAAAATGCGATAACCCATGGAACAAGCCTAAATTCCTCAATGAATGAAAAAGACCCAGCCCTTGTGAAAAATAAAATGTTAAGAAACGAAAGTCAATTAAACGGGAGAAACCGGGTATCATTACTACAGTCTGCCGACTCCAGAGTTCAAAAAACGAAATTGATCAAAAATGCGTCTTTTGAGGGAACAATCTGACAGAATCACCCGTCATTTTGTTTCGATTTCGATTGCGACCCCGACCCCGAATCTATACCGATTACTGAAATAAAACGTCAAAAGGTTTTTAAAGAAGTGTTACCCCGGTTTGATCAGTCCCCAAAAAACGTTAAAAATGGATTCGTTGTCGTGATCATTGTCGTTGTCGAATTCAAACTTGACGCCCCTTCAGTAGAAATTGAATTTAAAACTCATTTCGCACGATACTCAGGCAACGGCAACCGCTTCGCTGACAAAGACAACGATTCATCAGCTAGTGACTGTCCACTAACTCGATTCTCGATTCAAAATTTAATGCTGGACAGTCACTGCGGTTTTTGATCCATAAACGAGCGAATTTTTCTTAAAACAAGGATGGTGAGGATTTGCGAGGCAGGGGCGGCGCTTATACGTTGCCTGAGCAAATCCGAATACTGACGAAGAATTGGGGAAAATTCGCCGTTTATGGACAAAAACCAGCGAACATATTTAGAAGTAATGAGGTAAGGCTTATCCTGATACGTATTCCGGTTGCGTGGGGATATGGGGGGCTGAAAATTGCATAATTACTATGCCAGGTTGCAATGCAGGAAAATCAAATTTTTTCAATATATTGAGACCTCATTGTTTAGAGTTGTGAAATTATCATTTTTACGCGTATATTTTACAGGCGCCCGTATTAGGTCATTTGACACTTCAAACGAAAACTCGCATAAATGAAGTGAGAAGTGGACGAAGATGTTATGAAAGGAAGAAATGGATACAGAAGAGATTAAATTTAATTGGAAGAATAAAAAACGAAAAAAAGCGGGGAGGCAAACAAGATGAGAAGACTCTTTTCTGTCGGGGTAACGATGTTATTGTATTTATCGATGCCAGAATCGGCGTTGCTTGAAGTAAAAAATGTTCCGTCCGTATATCCGACCATTCAGAGCGCCATTGACGCTTCAAATAATGGCGATACTGTGCTGGTCGCTGCGGGAACTTATTCTGAAAAGTTAAATTTTAACGGGAAGGCGATAACTGTGATAAGCAGCGCAGGCGCGGTCGAAACCATAATCGATGCGAGTACGGTCATGAAGTCTGAAGGACAACGCGTTGCTTACGACAGTGTAGTCACTTTTCAGAACGGCGAGGGTTCTGATTCTGTTCTTGAGGGTTTTACTCTTCAGGGAGGCAGCGGGTATGGCGGCGGCAACTGGTATGGAGGCGGCATAGTATGCCTTTCTTCTTCATCGCCGACCATAAAGTATAATATCATCAGGAATAACGCTGTTCCCTGGGGACACGGCGGCGGCATAGGAATTATGTCCAATTGTAATCCTCTGGTCGCCGGAAACATAATCATCAATAACGTGATAACGTCCGGCGACCAGAATTGCGGGGGAGCTGGTCTTTACATTAATTGGGCCGGCCCGGTTTTAATCAACAATTTAATTGCATCGAATTCCGGAAACGGATCGGGAGGCGGCATTCATTTAAATTCATCAAATGCGGTCCTGATCAACAACACGATATGTGATAACAGTATCTCCTATTACGGAGGAGGAATATATTGCAGGGGAAGCTCAGCCGTCAATGCGGACTTCAGTAACGGCATCATATGGTCGAACGGCGCATCGACCGGCGGTAATATTCATGTTGCGGCAGTTTCTCAACTGACGGTGAGTTACAGCGATGTGGAAAGCGGAGCCGGTTCAATACATGTAAACTCCGGCAGCGATCTCAACTGGCTCGAGGGCAATATTGACGGCGATCCAATGTTCGTGACGGGTAATCTCGGAGGTTATTATCTGAGTCAGATACAGGCCGGACAGGCGTTGACGAGTCCATGCACAGATGCAGGCGGTTCGCCGGCATGCGACGTATGTTTCGGCGAACCAGGCCATACCATATGCCTGAATTTTTTTACCACAAGAACAGACGATGTGCCAGACTCAGACATAGTAGATATGGGATTCCATTACCAGACGCAACTAATCCCAACGCAAACGCCGCCGCCGACGCCGACCGTTGTGCCCACGGAAACGCCGACATCCACACAGACCTTTTCTCCCACAGAAACGCCGACCTTCTCACCCACGGTTACATACTCACCCACTGACACGCCGACAATGACGCACAGCACAACGCCGACCCTTACCAGCACAGCGTCCTCAACATTAACTCCCACCAGTACGGATACGAAGACTCAAACGCCCACACAATCGCCAAGCCTGACGCCCACAATTACTCCAACGCTATCACCGACATTAATTCCGACTGAAACCCAAACGCCTACCGGGTCGCCGACTGCCTCTCAAACATTCACGCCCGCAGAAACAATGACGCCGACAAACACTCCCATCCCTCCGCCCATACCCATTCTTAACCCAGGTTCCATGTGGTTCAAATTGCTGCTCTTAATGTTTACGGCGAGTATACTGTATAGCAGAAAACATCATCGATGCCCGGATAATCGGTCACCAAGGTCGATGTAAGCATCGCAACCGGACATTCGATAAAAAGAACGGCGATATTTGGTCGCATTTATCAAGTGTGTTCAAAATTGACCTTTCAAAGTTTTATGTAATATTGCAAACTCCACTATTCTCATTTGATATGAATTTAAAAAGCCGATACTCGTCTACGGAGGCGAAACCAGGCGAATGAGAATGAAAAAATGGATTCTAAAAAAATAAACTCGAAATCGAAACAAAATTAATGGATATTCGGAAGAGTTGTAACCTCAAAAGAGGCATTTTTGATCAATGTCTGGTCGTCCCGTTTCCGTCTGATCTCTCGACAAAGGCGATTTGGTTTTCTTACTCCCTAAAATGTTCCTTTCAGTTATCAATCAAAAGTTTTTATGCTATTAAATCAAGGGATATCTTTTTGAATGTGATATGATATGCCGAAAAATCTTTAAAAAATTGAGCAAATGCCCTGAATTTACCGACGCAGCAACGGGCATTCCTTGCTGACCGTCTTCTTAGTTCGCTCGACTGTGAAATCCTGAGCGATGTTGATGCCGCCTGGGTTGCAGAGGCTGAGCGCCGTTATAATGAATATAAGACGGGTAATTTAAACGCCTGAAAATGGTTATAAATGATCCAATTAATCAACTTCTAACCTCAAAAAATCGAAAGAGAATACTGTAAGACAACTCAGCCCCGTGTTTTCAGTCGCCCGGCAGGAGGAAAGCAGCCTGGGATTAAAGTCACGGTCGTGATGAAACGTCGCCTTTCCCTCACCGATACGGGAAGAGGAGCCGGGGAGCAAAATAATATCCGCAGTAAGACGCTGGCTCCTTCTCTACAGTATGGAGAGGGAACCGTGAGGTGAGGTAACCCGGAAATATTTTGACAACCGGCGCGGAATCAGGGTATTTTTAAGAAGATTTTCGTTTCGACTCGGCGATCTTATGCAGAAGGATAAACGGAATGCACTGGGATGGAAAATTTAACGGATATTTGATGGGAGGCTGAAATGAAAATAAATAAAAGGAAAGTGAACGATGTGACAGTGCTTGATCTTTCGGGAGACATCACGATTGGGGAAGGCGACGTCAAGTTGCGTGATACGGTTAAGGAATTGCTGGAACAGGGTGAAAAGAACATCATATTGAATCTGGGCAATGTGAAGTATATCGACAGTTCGGGCGTGGGCGAGCTGGTGCGTTGTTTTACCAGCGTCAAGAACCGCGGCGGCGAATTGAAGCTTCTTAACCTGATGAAAAAAATCCGGGAGGTTCTGACCATAACCCAACTGATAACTATTTTTGATATTTATACTGACGAAAAAGAAGCGGTCGAGAGCTTTTAAATCGGTATCGTGAGTAAAAAAGCTGACAGCGAGCTGATTAACAAGAGAGCAGCGATCGGGGTTCGTATGCCCAGCGATCTTCAGTATCTGCCTATAATCGGACGTTTCATCAGGGAGCTTTCGATTGAATGGGGACTGGACGAAGAGTCGGCGGAAAACTTAAAATTCGCCTGTCATGAAGCGTGCGTCAATGCGATCAAACACGGCAACAAATTTTCGGAATCGCTTGAAGTGGCCCTGGAAATGAGGAATACTGCAGACAGCGTATCGGTCGAAATTACGGATGAGGGAGAAGGATTCGATTTAGCATGCATCAGAAATCCTACAAGTAAGGAATGTCTGCTTCTTCCTCAGGGCAGGGGAATTTTCCTGATGAAACATTACGTTGACAATGCGGAAATTACGGCGAAACCGGGAAGCCCCACGAAAGTCAAACTAATAAAAAACAAATGACCGAGAGTGAAAAGCCGCAACAGACGGAACAGAGGGAATGCCGCAAATGCGGCTTTCAGTTTCCGCAATCCTATCTTTACTGTCCCGAATGCGGCAAGCCTAATCGATATAAAGCGGCAGTCTATTTTTTCCGGTTTCTGGTAAAGATACTTGAAGTTTTTTTATTTATCCTGTTCGGGATCGTTCTGATTTTTGCGTTTGTTTTCCGATTTATTTTCAAATGGCTCAGGAAAGCGGGAAAGAAGCGTAAAGATGCCGTTGACGCAGATTCAGAGAAGATATATCCGCCTGAAGATAATGCCGCGACCGTAAAAACTGTAGCTTTGACCATTCTGCGTACGCCGGAAAATATTTTTAATTTTCTGCCCTTGTGTTACGTTCTTGAATCACATTGGTACGACGGCCAGGGAAAGATCATCTGGAACGCCTCTTTTTTCGAAAAAACAATGAAATTATTCTGCCCCTACAACACGGTGATTTACATGATTCGCCGCACCGGGGATATTGCGCCCGAAGAATTCGATTTCTTCAACAAGAAGGATATTCACTTTGAAGTGGAAAAGAAGAAGGAGTATCAATTGCCGGGATTCCTGGAAAAATATATTCCGCAGTACAAGGACAAATACGGCGGGCTGATGGTTCGGTTCAACGGTTTAAGCTCGCTGATAGAATATTACGGTTTTTTTCCTGAGCGGATAATATTTGAAGAATCCGACATATTTTTTGCGTTTCGTGACAGGTTGATGCCGGTTTTCGGCAGGATAGACTTCAATACATTGAATCAGATGGACCGTTTTATATTTCCGGCAGATTCGACGGAAAATCCCGATGATATTTTTTCCAACTACTCCGCCTTGTTAAAGACATCGGGAGAAAAAGAGGTTGACCTGCCGAAAAGCGAATTATGGGACAAGGCAAGACGATTGCATTTTTACGGAACTTTTCGAGTGAATGCCTATTTGAATAAAGCGCAGATGATTGCATTCACTGGCGCTGCGGCACCAGACGATGTTGAAAGGGAGTTAAGAAAGAGCGCCGAGGAAGAGGGTTTGAATTTCCGCATGCGAGAAACTGAACACAGGGATGAGGATAGAGTCCGGGCGTAGTCCTGGAATTCACTGGACAGGTTTGTGTTTGATATAAGGGAGTTGAAGAAATGCGCGTATTGATAATCGGCGGTACGGGATTCATAGGGCCTTATGCGGTACGTATGCTGCATGAGCAGGGGCATGAGTTGGCGTTGTTCAATCGATGTCGTTCGGAAACCGGTATTCCCGGGGATATAAAGCGCATCTGCGGGGACCGCAGGGAGTTATCCGAACACAGGCAGGCATTTAAAGATTTCGGTCCGGATGCCGTTCTGGATATGTTTCCCATCGGCGAAGAAGATGCGGAAGCCGCCATGAAAGTATTCCGGGATCTGACCGAACGGGTTATTGCGGTCAGCAGCCAGGATGTGTATAAAGCCTGGGGGATACTTATCGGAAGCGAAGAAGGAGAGCTACAGGAGTTACCTTTAACCGAAGAATCGCGGTTGAGGGAGAATTACTATCCATACAAGGACAAAATGCCCCTCGGCGACAGGTATGACAAGATACTGGCGGAAAGACAGGTCATGAATGATCCGCACATCAAAGGGACAGTCCTGAGATTACCCATGGTTTACGGACCGGGCGATCAGCAGCGCCGGTTATTCCCTTATTTGAAAAGGATGGACGACGGCAGACCGGCTGTTATACTGGATCAGAACCTGGCAAACTGGAAATGGACTAAATGTTATGTTGAAAACGCAGCAGCAGCAGTATCGATGTCCGTAACCGATTCCAATGCTGCAGGAAGAATATACAATGTGGCCGAAAAAAACACGGCGTCGATGCTGGAATGGATCGAAGCAATAGCTGAAAAAGCGGGTTGGAATGGAAGAATTATAGCCGTCCCCGCGGATAAATTGTCCGATAAATTTAAAGCCGGTATGAGGACCGAACAGGATATTATTGCGGATTCTACCCGGATACGGGATGAATTGGGATTTGAGGAAATAACCGGGTTCGATGAAGGGCTCAAAAAAACGGTCGAGTGGGAAAGGTCTCACATGCCGAAAGAATATCCAGCGGAGATGTTTGATTACGAAGCGGAAGACGAAGTATTGCGTCAGTTAAGTTAAATGCCGCTGAATGGTTTACGATTCATTGCAGGAGCAGGTTCCCCTGTTTGAAGAGGATTAAATTCTGAACTCCCGTTATTTGGAGCGCCGCATAACGGGAGTTCAGAACCTTAATTTTAATGTTTCCGGTAAATAGCGACTCCCATGCCTGCGATCAGGATAACAAGGCCCACGGCGCTGAAAGCGGGAATGGGCGCTCCGACGGTGAAAGTGTAGGGATCGGCTTCTGCGGTTGAGCGAGCGGTAGTTTTGGCGTTTCCGTCATGCAGGAAAGTTGTGTCGTAACCGGGGTTCCACAATTCGAGGTAGTATTGTATTTGGTCTCCGGACTGGTAGGGATTGGCGAAGGATGCCATCCAGTATTCGTTGCTGCTGTTGTTGCTGTCCCAGTGTAAATCGGAGCTTGACCAGATCGGATTGCCCTGTTTGCGGTAATACAATTTACCGGAATAGAGGGTGCCGGCAGGATAGGCGCCGGTATAAATGTATACGGGCGAATCGCCTTCACCGACGTTCAGGGGATTCCTCATGGTGACGCTGGGCGGTTCTTCATTCGCGGGAATATGCCATACGTTCGGAAGAGGATTCGATTCGGGCGTAGCAGTGGGTTCGGTGGGAGTAGGCGTAGGCGTCGACGAAGGCAGCGTATAGGTGTAGGGATTGGAGGCGGCATGGTCCAGATCGGCTGTCGTCTGGGAAGTATCGTCGGTACCGTAAACATACGTCGTGTCATATCCCGGATTCTCCGCGCTGATGAAATACTTTAACGTATCGCCGGGATTGAGGAAATTTTCGAAACTGGCTATGAAATACTCGTTGTCGCCCGGATTAGAGTCCCATGCAAATTCAGCGGTGTTCCACTGCGGCATATTGTTTTTCCGGTAATACAGCGTAGCGTAATGAATGGTTCCCTGCGGCCATCCGCCCAGGTAGACGTAAATATTTTCGTCGGTTGCCGAAGGATACAGGGGATTTCGCATGTGTACGGTCGGAGGTTCTTCATTTGTGGGAATGTGCCAGACGTTCATCAAGTTCGGCGCGGAAGTGGGCGTCGGCGTCGGTGATGGAACTCCCGACTCCTGAATGGTGAACTCAAATGGATTCTCCTGAGCCTCCGACTGTTCCGTTGAATTGAAACTTTGAGAATCCGAGCCGTAAACATAGGTTATGTTGTATGCCGGATTCTGAAGTTTCAGGTAATATTCCACGGCATCTCCGGCATCATAATTATTGGCGAAACTTGCCATCCAGTATTCATTGGGATACTGATTCACGTCCCAATTGAACGATGATTCATTCCACATTGCGGTCCCGGCCTCACGGTAATAAAGCGTTCCGGAGTAGATCGTTCCCATCGGATAGGCGCCGACATAAAAATATATGTTTTCGGCGTTGTCGTCAGGAGACAGCGGATTACGCATCGTCACCGAGGGCGGTTCGATATTGGAAGGAATATGCCAGCAGTTCATCATGTTGGCGACTCTGCGCGCCACGTATATTTCCTTGTCGTTTCCGTCGAATCCGTGCCAGGCGATGCGTCCGTTTTTAATTTTAGGTTTTTCGTCCCATCCCGGTTTATTCGAAACGTTTACCGTGTAAACGCCGTCATAATATTTTATTTCAAAATCGTAATTTTCTCCCTGCGAGCTCCATACGATTTCGCCTCCGTCAATATCCGGGTCCACGCTGGGATTGTAGAAGTTGGTCAGTTTAGTTTTTTCACCGTCTGCCCACATATATATCTGCCACCCGGCATTGTCTGCGCCCATCCAGACTATCTTGCCGTTACTCACTTCCGGGTTCCAGTCAGTCCATATCTTATCGGAAATGTTGGCAATAGTCGTTCCATCCCAGTAATAAACTTCATCTGCGTAAGTTCCCTGCGGAAATCCATGCCATACTAAATTGTGTCCGTCAAAACGGGGCCGGCGTCCCATCATCTCATCGGTGGTTATCTTCTGAGTCGTCGTTCCGTTCCACAAATAAAGATCGACTCTCTGTTCGCCGTCATTCCAACGGCTCCACGCTGCCCACCCGTCTTCAATATCCGGTTCCTCATTCACCGCAGAATCATCCGTCAGTTGATTGATAGTCGATCCGTTCCAGTAATAAATCTCCGTATCATCTTCGCCCTCGCGTCCGACCCATACCGCCTCTCCCATGTTCGTCCTGGGTGAAAACTGTTCTATTCCATCGTCGGTCAACTCGGTCGCATTCGTGCCGTCCCAGAATACCACTTCCGCTGCCGAACCTTCACCCGTTATCCAGACCGCTTTGCCGTCCTCCAGGTGAGGTGAATGATCGTTTATCCCATTGTCCGTCAATGCTGATACGGTTGATCCGTCATAAAGATATATCTCCAGATCATTCCCGTCATATCCCGTCCATATGATGTATTCCTCGTCCATTACTACGTCGTAATCGTCAAAATCATTGAACGTCAGTTGTTCCACTTCAAAAGTCACAGCACTGACGCTTAAAACAGAAAATAACATTACGCTTAACACGATTAACCAGGTTTCTAATAATTTCATCTTAATCCTCCCGTCTGTCATGAGTTGACTGTTGCCGTAACATTAATAAAAAATATGAACCATAGCAAGAGATCGACAGGCGATCTGCCAAAGGATTTATACAGATTTTTTTGGAAAAATCAAATTCACGTACTGTTTCGAAAGAGATACCTATACCGACCCCGATTACAGCCGGTTACTTCTTCTGATTTGAAAAAGCAGGACGATCTTCGACGAATAGATTTTTAGGCATTGATCAAAAAAGCGTCTTTTGCAGTTACGATTCGAAAGAATAGTTCATCAACTTGTTTCGATTGCGATTGCGATACCGATCCCGATTAATGAAACAAACCGTAAAAAGTTTTGAAAGATGTGTAACCCCGATCTGATCAGTCCCGATTTTTATGGGTTATGAACAACTCGGAAAAGCTGCGAAGAATAGACGCGGGGCCGTCTTGTAAGAGGTTATTCGTAAAGGTCTAAGAAGTGTTTCGCTGAACAGTAAATCGCAACGGGAAGTTGGTTTCAAGCCAGACGCTGATCTTGTTTTAGGTGAGTAAACAGCATCATCACCCCCAATTTGTGCTATTGGGTTTCGGGCTATCCCGCCTCGCTGCGGCTTGGCGCTTGCACCCCCTGTCTCTTCCTTTTTATTCATCCTTGAACTTGATTGTGTAAGCATGATTGGCGACGTGAATCCGCCCGACGAATTGCCTGAACCTTGCCGGCAATTCCTGAAAATCTTCGTAACTCTTTGTGAAGGAACGCCTGGGTTCATGCACTATATCGCGCCCATCTGCGTACGATTCGTTTGTAGGCCGAATCAATGACCCGCCGGAGACTTCACTCTATATCCGATAAAAGGTTCTTCCTGATCTCCAATCCCTGAGATAAACTGATACGCTCTCCACGGTATTCGATTTCATGAGCGAAATTAGACGCCTGTATGGCCTGGTTCACCATGACCCGTTTCGTCTGCAACTTTTTTAATTCCTCCCCTGCAGCATCAGGGTAAAAATCCGCACTGGGTTCCCGCTCCTCCTCATCCCTCCTGCTCAGGAACCCTCGCTCCTTCTCAAAGCCCTTTTCCGTGATTCTCTCTATAACTTTTATGTGACGGTCATGTTGGTTTCGCAATTCAATGGCTTCGTAAATATAGAGATTCTGCTTCTCGTCAGGCATCAAAAAGTTCTTTTTAGAAACGCTGCAATTTTCCGGGGCGTTATACTAAATTTAAAATTTTACTAAAAGCAAAAAGTTGACGATCACATTTTCTCTGAATTCAATCATCGTTCAAAGCAACCGGTATTAACAGCGACGAATCAGCCGGATAATTATGAAAACGAACAAAAATTGTCCCGAAAGAAATGAGACGGGCTAAGCTATTGAAATAAATGATAAACCATGCCCCATCGTTTCGGGCCCTCCCCCACGTCCGGTTTCGGCTCGGACTCCACCTCCACGGGCATTATCCGACTCCTGAAGCGCTGCTGCTTTTCAGAAGCATGCCCCCAGCCTTCCTTCGGACGTAAGATTGTCTGCTTTCGGACCGAAGCCGACGGAAAGAATTTAAGCATTTTACATGCCAAAAAAAATAATTCCTTATTCTACAGTAACTTGAATTTTAAGGGCATAGAATCCTGCTTGTTTTTGCGCCCTGAGGGTCAAAAATTTTGAATTTTTTTCAAATTTTTTGAATATTCGAATTCAAATAAATATGAAAAAGCCTTCCCCCGGATTCCAAATACTTAATGAAATTGTTTATTTTACAAGTAAATAAAGCATCATTCGAAGTTCCGGTTTTTAACCCGGAAACAAACCTGAACAATTCAAATTTTTTGATTCCGGAAACGAAATGCGCCCCGGGAAAGCGGCAGGATGCCGCTTCTCCCTTTTCTTCTTTGATTTTTATTGAGGTTCAAAAAAATTGTTTTTATAGTGTAGAGGCAGCATACTGCCGCATTTAAGCCGGTTCTATATATACCGGCCATAGAACCTAATGAAAACGGGAGTACTGCCGTGCATCATCCGGCCTCGAAAAAGGGACAAAACCCTTCGCAGACTAAAACGGTTAAAAATCCGATTATGGACGTCATAAAGGCATACAATATCCCAAGGCCGTCGAGCCGATCAACAGTTTTCGATGATTACTGGGAGCGCAGGCTTCCAGCCTGCCTGCGCATCGTATACGGTTATGAAACGAAAAGCCTGCTGTCAGGCTGGACCTGTAAATCAACCGAAATTGACGACTCAGGCGGCAAAATTCTTCCATAAAAAATAAATAAGGCATTACACCGGGAGCTGATAGACATGCCATCCTTCGAAAGACCTAACGAATTCCCATTCAAAATGAAAAAAAGAGGACGAATCATTCCACGAGTGTTTTAATTCGCTAAGGGTTGCAAAGATGGTTTTCTTAAAGCGCCGGGTCCTTTGATCGTAAACTGTTATCGGAAGCCTCGATTTAGAAGGCAGGCTGGAAGCCTGCGGTCCCAGTGCAGCGTTGCCTTCATTTGAGCATTCCCATCTTTTCAGCCATTCGGAATTGACAGTTCAGGCTTTGATTTTTAAACTTCAGGGGAGATGCAGGTGAGTTAGGGAGGTGCAGTATTGGATAACAGAGAAGCAGGGCGCATAATGATGATCGGATTTGATGGTACAGATGTTGATCCTGAGGTCAGACGATTGTTTGAAGCGGTTCGTCCTGCTGGGGTTGTGCTTTTTCAAAGAAACATCATTACTGTTGATCAGACGAAAGCGCTGGTCGGTCAATTGCGTGAAACGGCACGCCAATACATGGACGAAATGCTGTTGATTGCCGTAGATCATGAAGGCGGGCAGGTACACCGTTTCGGAGGAGAACTCACTCAGTTTCCCGGCAACCTGGCGCTGGGTCGTCTTGACTCCGAAGCCACTGCTGAGAGCGTGGGTTACGGTATGGGAATGGAGTTGAATCTATTGGGAGTCGACATCAATTTCGCCCCTGTTCTTGATTTGCTTTCGCTGCGTGAGAATCCTCAGACCCTGACGCGATCCTACGGAGGAGCCCCCATCAAAACAGCCCGTCTCGGCGCCGCATTCATCAAAGGATTGGAAAAGGCAGGCATACCGGCGACAGCGAAACACTTTCCCGGACTCGGCAACTGCAGAATCGACAGTCACATTCAAAGACCCGTCATCGAGTCATCATTTGATGAACTAATGAAAAATGACCTTGTACCTTTCCGCATTGCCGTGGATAAGGGGGTTCCTCTTGTCATGACGGCTCACGCAGCTTATCCCGCTCTGGATGATTCGGGAAGTCCCGCCACGTTTTCCCGCCCGGTGATCGAAGGCATACTGCGCGAACGGCTTGAATACAAGGGAGCGGTTATCACCGATGCGCTTGAAATGGGAGCTGTTACGGAAACCCTGTCTCCGGAAAAAGTCGCTCCGGCCGCTTTTTCTGCCGGTTGCGATCTGCTGCTGGCATGCAGGGATCATCAATACATCCTGACGCTTCATGATAATCTCCAGAAATTTCTGGAGTCCAATGAGATGCCGGAGCGAAGATGGATGAATTCAATAAGACGAATTGAGGATTTGAGAAACAGAATAAAAAAAACGAGCATAAAGAAGGTTGACTGGCGAGAACTTCTGGACAAAAATGCAGAACTGGCGCAATCGGTCGCCTTGAATTCTTTGGAGCTGATCAGAGATACTGAAGGTCTGATCCCCTTGAAGCCCGGCACGACGTTGCTCGTTTCGAAGTTAAATGAGAAAAGAACTAGTGAAGTATTTGAAAAAGGGACTTTTGCAACGATATTCATCGATTATTTAAGAAAAAAAGGCTTCCATATTAATGAATCGATTGAGAGAGACGTTACACCCGATGATTCGAAAAGCGTTCGGGTATTATTGAACGAACGCCCTCTAAGCCGGCGGAGGCTTCGGGAATTGAGCGAAACTGCCGGTCCAGGTTCTGAAACGATTTTCATAGATGCAGGAGTTCCTGTGGATAATGAGAAGCTTCCTGACCACTGGACGGTGATCAATACATACAGCAGTTGCCGTTTCAGTATGGAAGCGGCAGCCGGACTTTTATGCGGGGCTGATTAGCCAAGAGAGAATTTATGTAATGAAGAAAGAGAGAATACAATGAAAATAAACTTCAGGAGCGAACTCAGCGTCGGCGGTTCAGTAAAAAGGCGCTTGACGATGATCATTGCGATTTTATTTTTTTGCACAGCATTGATCGCCGGCACAGGATGCAAATCCGACAGGGATGACCGGATAACTCTGCACATCGGCATCAACGGCGATCCCAGGAGCCTTGATCCCCGGACGGCTACCGATGCGGCGTCGTCCCGGGTCAATCAACTTATTTATAATTCACTGATCAAAAAGGACATTCATTCTGACCTTGTTCCTGATCTGGCCGAGTCCTGGAGTATGCCGGACGATTCCACTTATGTTTTCAAACTGAAACAAGGAGTCAAATTCCATGACGGTTCGGATTTGACGGCTGAGGACGTCGCTTTCACATTCAACAGCCTGCTGGACCCTGAATTCAGGTCGCCGAAACGAGCGGCATACGAAAAACTGGAATCGATCAACGTCAAGGACCCTTATACTATCGTTTTCCATTTGAAAGAACCTTTTGCACCGTTTCTGATCAATATGGTACTGGGAATAGTTCCGAAACCGGAAGGGGAAGAAGGATTACGCGACCTTAATGAGAATCCCGTGGGGACAGGACCTTTTCGTTTTGTTTCTCGCCGATCAGGTGAAGAGATCGTGCTGGAGCGGTTCACGGATTACTTTTCGCCGTTTGAGGAACCTGGTCGTTTGGAAAGGCTGGTTTACAGGATCATACCCGATGACACCATCCGCATCCTGGAGCTGGAGAAGGGCTCGATAGATTTCGTGCAAAATAATATTCCCCGCGATATCGTCGGCAGAATGCGTGAAAAAGATGAGTTTGAAGTTTCGGTTAAGCCGGGCACGAATTTTTATTATATGGGCTTCAACATGCAGGACGATATTTTGAAATCGGAAAAGGTGCGGCAGGCTATATGCCATGCGGTAGACCGCGACAGCATCATCGAGAATCTTCTTTACGGTTTTGCAACGCCTGCAGGAAGTTTATTGCCGGAAGGCCATTGGGCTTATGAACCCGAAACGATCGAATACGGTCATGATCCTGAAAAGGCTGAACAACTTCTGGAAGAGGCGGGTTATGAACTAAAACAGCTTGAAGGCGCTGACGAACCGGCACGCTTTAAATTACTGTATAAGACATCTCAGAACAAGCTTTCGCGGCAGATAGCGGAAGTATTCCAGGCCAACCTGAAGCAAGTCGGCATTCATGTGGATATAAGGTCGTATGAATGGGGGACCTTTTACGATGACATCATAAAAGGAAATTTCCAGTTGTATTCCCTGTCCTGGGTAGGCATAACCGATCCCGACATTTATTATTCCATATTTCATAGTTCCAGCGTGCCGCCTAATGGAAGGAACAGGGGACGATACTCCAATCCCGAACTGGATGAATTGCTGGAACAGGGTCGCCTGACGCTCGATCAGGATAAAAGGGCGCGTATTTATTCAAAGGTGCAGAAGATATTGTCGGAGGAGGTCCCTTATTGCTGCTTATGGCATGAGGATAATATCGTCATAATGGAGGAAGACTTCCGGGGTTACAGGATATACCCGGCGGGGGATTTCGATTCATTGAGCCAGGTAGTGTATCGACCATCCTGATATTATGCAGCAGTTCATAATCCGCAGAATTTTACTTATAATCCCGGTAGTCTGGGGCGTCTCCACACTCGTATTTCTGTTCATCCACTTTATACCGGGAGACCCTGCGGTCATAATGCTGGGAGAATCAGCGCAACCCGCGGATATTGAGAACATGCGCAGGACCCTCGGACTGGATAAACCTTTGCACGAACAATACTGGACATTTTTAAAGGGATTAGCGACGGGCGATCTCGGGGATTCCATACAAACCGAAGGTCCGGTGGTGCGCATGGTGCTGGAGCGTTTTCCGGCCACGTTGCAGTTGACGCTGGCGAGTATGCTGGCGGCTGTGCTTATCGCTTTTCCGTTGGGTGTAATGTCCGCTGTGAAGCAGGGATCATCCATTGACCAGTCGAGCCGTTTTTTATCATTGCTGGGCATATCCATACCGAATTTCTGGCTGGGTCCCATGCTTATAATCATTTTTTCCCTTAAACTGGATATTTTTCCCGTATCAGGCAGAAGAGGCATATCCTATTATATTCTTCCAGCGGTGACGCTGGGGACGGCCATGGCGGCCATACTCACCAGGATGATCCGGGCGAGCCTGCTGGAGATCATCCGGTCCGATTATATCATAACGGCAAGGAGTAAAGGCGTTTCTGAAAAGGTCGTCGTTTTGAAGCATGCCTTGAGGAATTCTCTTATTCCTGTGATCACGGTGATCGGTTTACAATTCGGGGCCCTTCTGGGCGGTTCGATCATAACGGAAAAGATATTTTCCTGGCCGGGAATCGGCAGCCTGCTGATCAGCGCCATCAGCCAGAGGGATTATCCCGTGGTACAGGGCTGCGTTCTCCTTATATCTTTCAGTTACGTACTGGTCAATCTTTTAACGGATATCACCTACGGATTCCTTGATCCGCGCGTCAGAATACTGACGTCGAAAAGCTCATGAAACACCGTAAATTTAGAAAACTCATGAGAAACAAAACCGCGCTGATCGGCGCGGTTATTACGATTGTTTTTATCTTCACAGGCATTTTCGGCAAATTCCTGACTCCCTATGATCCCCTGGAACAAAACCTCGATCTTAAAAAAGAAGGCCCGTCCTGGAAGCATCCCTGCGGCAGAGACCATCTGGGCAGGGACATCTTCAGCAGAATACTGGCCGGAGCCGGCATATCACTTAAAGTAGGCTTTATCGTAGTTTTCGTTTCCTGCCTGGTCGGACTTCTTGTCGGAACTGCAGCGGGTTACTTCGGCGGACTCTTCGATGAAATCATCATGCGCATAATCGATATACTGCTGGCCTTTCCCGGCATATTGCTCGCCATCGCCATGGTCGCTGTTCTGGGACCCAACATCAATAACGTCATTATCGCTCTCTGCATAATGGGATGGGTAGGCTTCGCCAGGCTGGCCAGAGGACAAGCGCTGCTCATCAGGGAGCTGGAATACGTCGAAGCAGCCAGGGCTATGGGCGCAAAACCACTAAGGATAATCATCAGCCACGTAATACCCAATCTTACTGCCCCCATCCTCGTGCAAGCCACTCTGGGCATAGCCGGCGCCATCATCGCCGAAGCAGGCCTCAGCTTCCTGGGTCTGGGCGTCGAACCCCCGGCGCCGAGCTGGGGCAGCCTCCTGGACGAAGGGGTTGCTCAAATACTGACCTCTCCGCATATGACAGTCTTTCCGGGAATAGCCATCGCTCTGACCGTTATGGGCCTTAATTTCGTCGGCGACGGTCTCCGGGACGTCCTGGACCCAAAACAGGCAGATTGAACCGCAGCGCAACCTTGATTTCAAGAGTCCGCTGTTGACATAATACAGACCGTTATATAATAATTTTACGCGGGATTTATTCAGGGGCTGGAAAAAAATTGTTTAAAGGCTCAAATAATGAAAAAAGCATTATCCAATCTGAAAAGTTATGAAAAGGAAGCCCTCTTTAAATTTCTGAAAGCCGTCAGACGAAAAACCGGAGGAAAAATTTTAGAAGTCAGGCTGTTCGGTTCAAAATTCCGCGGCGATTATAATAAAGATTCGGACATCGACATTATGATGATAGTGAAAGAAAGAACTGACGATTTGATGGATGCTGTATACGACGAGCTGGTGGAGATAGAATTGATCTATGACTCAAAAATTTCTCTTACTATTTTTTCAGAAAAAGAATACCATATGAATATTGAAGCGCACACTCCTTTTATTGAAAATCTCCAAAAAGAAGAAATTAAAGTGTGACGGAAACAGATAAAAAGGAAACCCTTATTCGATATAGACTGCAAAGCAGTAAAGAGAGATTGAAATCGGCGAAATACTTCTTGAGAATAATCAACACGACGATTCAATATCGAGGTCCTATTATGCAATGTTTACTGCTGCCAGAGCGCTTTTGGCATTCAGACAACTCGACAGCAGTAAACATTCGGGTGTGATTTCGCTTTTTAACAGATATTTCGTTAAAACCGGGATTTTAGAAAAGAAATGAGTAGAATTCTGATGAAATCAAAGGGTCTCAGGCAGAATGGAGAGTACGAAGATTTTGTGAAAAGCACTAAAGAAGAAGCTGAAAAACAGTTCAAGGAAGCGGAATATTTTGTAAATGCCGTTTTGAGAGTCCAGAAGAGAAGCCCGGAGATCGAGTAAGGTCAACCGTAATCGACATCCATTGACACAGTTCAGGTAATTGCGGTTATTGACCCGGCATAGACCGTTACGCTATAATTAAATAGAAAAACATGGAATGTCGCTTCGAAACTGAAGCAGAAGAAACATCAGTGACGTTAATGTTGGTTTTGAATCAATAATTGGATGAAGGAGGAATGAAGCAATGAAAAATGTTAAGAAAATAAGCATGATGTCTGTAATGGCGGCAATTGCGCTGATCGCGTCAATGTGGATGACATGTTCCATCGTTCAGGCTGATGATTTTGATCCCTACAGAATATACGTATACGCCGACGATTTTGATACGGACAAAGCCAGGGAAGACAGCTACGATCATTCAGTCTTCTGGCCGGAAAACGCATTCCCGCCGCCTGAACCGTATCTCTTTTATTCCTCCATGTACGGGATACCGCCGTCAGGACCGAGGGGACTGGCGTTTGCGGATTATTATGGCGAGCCGGCTCATCTGAATTACTGTTTTCCAGTTCGCAATTCGCATTTTTTTTTCACAGGAGTTTGCCATGGAATGCCGGCGAGTGAGGGGATACATAGAATTCGACGTTTTATTCAATGAGGACGGATATTTCTGTTATTCGATTTCGCATGACGGCATTCACTGGACTTTTCCCATTCCGGTAGAGCCCGGACATCAGCAAATAAGAATCGGCTCAGACCAGGGTACATGTTACGTGAGATTGATGGGTGAGAGAGCATTAATGGATAATCTGCGGGTCGTGCTGAAGAAAATGGAGGTCCAGGAACCATCGCACTTCTTTTTTCCTTGAGACCTCACCTCCTGACCCCCTTTCCTTCACCAGACTATTACACACACGTGACACAAGAGTTCGATTGGCTCTATTCTGTATATTTGATTTAAGATTGCGATGCCTATACCGACCCCGATACCCGACAGAGGCTGCGTGGGATCAAAAATGCGTCTTTTGAGGTTACTGTTCTTCCGAATTTCCCATCATTTTGTTTCGATATCAACCCCTGATTATCGAAACAAAATGTCAAACGTTTTGAAGGAAGCGTAACCCCGGTTTGATCAGTCCCGAATGATCCATTGTTTAAATATGAGCCTGCCCACCCTAAATCTAAACAAAATCCCATCTGACTCCCCCTCTCCAGCCATGGAGAGGGGGCCGGGGGGTGAGGTAAAAACTAAGATGGATCGACAAGCCGGTGCAATTTTATCCCGGGTTTCAATTTTTTCCGTTCATCGTCCGGACTATCCTTCGTCTGGTCAATACGGCGTTTCGCCTGGAGATACTCATTGTAAGCTGCAGATTGAGCGTCAGAAATCGATTCCGGTTTCCCAGTTCCGCCGGAAATGTTTTCAGCGTAACATAAAGCGCTGAAATAAAGCCTCTGCGCAGTCGATTCAAACTGGAAAAAATCAGCGATATCCGCCAGGGTATCAAGAGCTGCAGTTGCCGTGGAGTTACCGGGAAACCATCTTATTTTATTGATGAATAGGGAGGACGAAGCGTTTTCATCAACGCTGACGATAACGATTCTCGATTCTACCCTCTGATGAAATTCGATCATCACGTGGGACCATTCTGCTTTTTGAACGGAGAATTCCACTGTTCTTTCATCATTGAATGTAATTTTACCATGGGCATCGACGCCGGCATTTTCTGATTTGACCGACAGCAGCATTTTTTTATAACGGGAGCCGGGCGGCAAATGAAATAGAATTTCCGCGCCAGGGGTAAGTTCCCGGCCGTATTGCGTCTGAAAATGAAAATAGGGATCGATGGGATAAGGGTAGACTTTTCCGCCCCTGTGAGTAATCCTTTCACGGTCTTCCGCTTCCATTTTTGATGAAAAGACGCCGCACCATCCGAAAGTTTGCATGATGATTGAAAGGCCGAGGAGGAAAGCAAGTGATAATTTGAATGCAATGCTGATGAGTTTTCGTTTTTTTGCGAGCAGGATGAAATCGACCAGCAACAGCATCAGAACGAAAGACCATATCCATGTCATTTTGGAGGGTCTGACGACGGAGGGGAGCAATTGAGTCAAAGAAAGATGGAGCGTGCTGCCCAGCGTTTCTATGGCATCATTGGCGCCGTCGGCGAAGTTGTAACGCCATTCGGGTTGTATGAACAACGCGCATGTCCATAGCACAGGTATGAACAGGCCCATAAAAACCAAGGGATTTTTAATGGTTTTATTTTTATATTTTCTTGCTGCATGAATGCTTATCAGGGGTATCCAGAGAGGAATGACCGGCAGAAGGTATCTCAATGGCGGGGTGGGAAGACTGTGCCAGGTCCTGTGTCCCGATATGGCGATAATGTATGGCAGCGTAAGAACAAGTAGTCTGGAGACGGTATACTCTTCGCCATATCCCTTTTTTTTCAACCGCTTTCTGCGTTCCATCAAACCCGGAATAATCAGGATATAAAGAGGAGAAAAAAAGAGTAAGCCTGATTCCTGATCAATTAAGAGTCCGATAATGACTTTTGGAAAATCCGAGCCGGGCAGGAAAGCCGAAATTTTGCGTAAGCTGCCGAAACGATTGAAAAACAGGTCGCCTTTGAGCAAAAAATAATCGATACTTAAATAGACGGCGACGATGACTGCGATCAGGAGGGAAAATCGCAGTAAGCGAGCTTTATTTCTCATTAACGACAGGATAAGAAGCAGCGCAAAAGAGCAGCAGATCGGGGCATAGCGGAATTTCAGAAACAGCAGAATTGCGGTTATGGATATGATTATGGAGAAAGACAGTATTGTCTGTTTTCCGGCGGAAAGCTTCATGAAACAGATAAAGCCGACGAGGGTCAAAAGCGCTGCGAGCATATCCGGGTAAACCTGTGATGAGTAGACACTGATGGGCAGCGCCAGGCAGGCGGCAGCAGTCGTCCCAAGAGAGACGGCGACGTTATGAGTCGTTTTGAGGCAGGTTTTAAATATCAACAGAGCCAGAAAAGCGCTGATAAGGCACATTTCGATCAGGACCCCGTTATATCCGAATATGATATAGCCGGGAGCGAGCAGCAGGGGAAAAAGGAAGCCCAATCCCTGAGAATAGATTTTTCCAGGGCTTACGATGTCGGAGGGTTTGGTTTCCAGTTCATGCCTGTAAAAGGAACGATAATCCTCATCATGGTAATTATTATATTGATTCATATCCTGGTCGTGAATCATGCTGTGCGTGATAAGCAGATAATGAGGTTCGTCTCCGAAAGTTGTGCCGGCTCCGCCGAACCATCCGGCAGCCCCAAGAAAAAAGAGAAATGCCACAGTGAAAATGACCGCTGATTTCGGCTCAGGGAATTTTTCTTCCGGTTTTTTCAGCCCCCGGTTCGGATGCATCGTAAGAGAGAGAACGGCAGCAGTTTTAAAAAGAAGTCCGGCGAAGTAAAAAAAACCGAGGAACCATTCTTTTTCAACCTGATCGCTGAACAGAACAATCAGAATGGCTGATGAAAAGGCTATTGCATTGAACAGGAGGTCAATTATGAGCAGCAAGTCGCAGCGCGTTCTCCTTGAAACATTGATTTCCAGGGAAATCAACTTAAGCAGGAGCGAAAGCGAGAGATAAACGAAAGGCAGATAGAACAAAAGAAGAGGCGTCCATTGAAAATCAAAAGGGGCTGACGTTCTTAAGATAAGCGTCCTGTAAAACAAACTGAAAAAGAGGGCTAAAGCGGTATAGACGATAATATTTGAGATGCTCTTTTTCATGGAGATTCAGCTTTTTCATGCAATATATCGATTTTAAGCGGCCTTACGCTGAATTTTTCATTCTTTTGAGGTACAGGCAGGAATGCGGCGACATCGACCTGGAAGACTCCCTTTCCGAAAGCTGAGGCAAATGTGACTTTTTGGGGAATGACAGGTTCGTCTAAAGTAATGCGGGTCAGGTAGTTATGTGCGGTATAAGGGATATCGAATTCAACGGCCGGCCAGGAGCTGAAGATGTCGGGTCTGCTGTGCGGCAGTTTACCTTTCACTGTAGGAAAGTCGTAAGCCTCTTCCGCCGTATTTCTTCCGATGATAATGGGAAATTTAAAATTACGATCTTCGCCCACGAATGTAACTTCAGCTATTTTAGTGTTAAAGGGTATCACGGACAGTACATGGGAAACCCGGGAAACCAGCACAAATTCACTGGACAAATGCGCGGCCGGCATCTTTAACTCTATCTGATCGTAACCGGCTATGGCCACGGTATGAGGTAAAACGAAAACAGCGGACTTCAGCATATCTTTAAGTTTACGAACTGCTTTTTCATCCGGTTTTGGACCTTCGCCTGGAGAAACTTCTATAGAATTCAAAACCATTACATTATCAAAAAACATGGTGCGTTCAGACACTTTTATTACAGATTCGGGATCGGCAGGATTGATTTTCAAACCTGTGAAGAAACGTCCCGTCCCCATATCGAAAGGCAATTCCAGTTGTCTGTCGTATTGTAAGTTTTTGCCTTTCTGCAGAGTGATGGGGACAGAGCAGGAACGTTCCCCGGAGAAGAGACAGATTTCATAATCATGTTCTCCTGGGGAAGTTTCAGATGAGCGGGAATATTGAAAGGAGAAATTAAATCCCTGGCCTTGACTTATGCCGGCGGGAGCCAGGTTGGAACGGAATATCCTGACGTCATTAAGCGTGCCGCGTGGGGTATCTTCAAATTCGATGGGATTGGGAAGCGAATTCTTGGATATCAACGGTTCGTCTCGCCTTTTCAGAAGATTTCCGAGAAACGGCCAGACGGGTGAAGGATTTACATTGACATAGTCGATGTCGATCGGACGATCTTCATTGCTCTCGCAACGCAATACCGCTTGACCGTTTCCCCGGGTATTTTGAGTTTTAAAGGAGTATGATTTCCAGATATCCGTATTTATTTTTTTTCTGTCTATCATTTTACCGTTGATGAACAGAATCAAATCAACGGATTTCAGGCCGGGTTCAGGGCACCTGGCATTGACCAGGACTTGAGGATCAACTCCAGCCGCTATCAGGGGGAATTTGATTTCTTCCATTGGAGGCAATCGCCAGCTTGTTTTATAAGGCCAGATTTTCGAAAACGTTGAATGCCAGACCTTGCGACCCCCGGTGCGGACAGCCTCAGGGTCCTCTGCCTCAATTATCGCCGTTGATATTTTGGTTCCCATTATGCCCATACACAAAAGAAATACCGCAAATAAGCATATTAAAGGAAACGGAGGAACGTTCCAGCGCGATAAAATATCCTTTTTTTCTTTTAATTTAAAATAGATTACCAGGATTCCCACGCCTGCCAGAGCCAGTCCCGTCAACTGGAAAATCAAAAAAGTATCCGGACGATCGAATAGGGGAAATAAACGGTGAAGACGCAATTCGGTCATGTAATAGAGCCACTCGAAAAATTTGTTCGTCTCTCCGGGAACGTTAAACTGGAATGAAGGATTGATGAGAAAAACGGCAGACCAGCCCAGGCTTAATCCCAGGGCGCTTTGAAACACAATTCCTTTCTTGCCGATTGCAAAATAGCCGACCAGCGGCAGGGATGCTAGAGCCAGCCAGACGACCATGAAACGACCTGGAGAACTGTAACCCCCGATCAATTCTGCGGAACTGGCTATAACTAAAAAATAGGGAGCCAGGAGGAAGATGCCTTTCAAGGTTTGAAATAAAATTTTATGACTTTGCGTTTCGTTTTTTACCCTTGAGATTCCCAATAAACGGCTGATTCCTGCAAGTGTAAACAGGAGAACGGGAGAATAAAAAAGTATGCCGTACTGCTGATCGAGCAGCAAAGCCAGGGAACCGAGCGCCAGACGGATCGGCGATGACATTAAACTATCCAGGTTGTGCCCGAACAAGAGGGTTCCGAAGCGGTAAATATTGTATCCCGCAAGAAGAGATAGAAGCAGTATGAAAATGGCGGCGACGATGAGGGTAATTTTGCGGGGGAGTTTTTTTTTCGCTGCAGACAAAATCAGTAAGGGTATGGAGATCATCAGGTATCTCATTTTCAGAAGCCCTGTAACTGTCGTCAAACAGATCGATCCCGCTATGCGCGCCAGTCCCCTCTTAGTCATCATTAAATACAAATAAAATAATCCCATGATAGCGGCAGCTCCGAAAATTTCCGTATATATTCTTCTGGTATAGGGAAACAGAGGAACTGTGAACATGAGAACGCACAGCGCCTTAAAAACGGCGTCGGCATTTCTGAAAATAAGCACGGCGGAAGAAAACCAGAGCAAGGCGAAAACCGCGCCTGTGATCGCCGGGGTAACAGCAGCGCCGGTTCTTCCCGCAAGGATGAAAGCCGGTAAAATAATCAGGGATGGAAGCGGGCTGTGACGCGAATATAAACGGCCGTCTCGATTGGGGTCCCAATCCTGGGGTCCCAGGGCCCGGCTCATGAACTCAAGAGACGTTTTCCGACGGTACTCATCCGTCAATTCAAGATCGCCATCCTCATACAGGCTGTGCGCCATGAGGATGAAATAAGGCTCATCCCCGGTCAGCTCGGAAAAGCGGCTTTCATATACGGCAAAACTGCTTAAGCATAAAGCGAAAAACAGAAAGACCGCCGTCCGGTTTATGACTGGATTTTTTTTCTGATGAACGCTCGATAGGTATTTTGATGTAATAATGAAAAGTAAAATTGCATCGGTCGCGATAAATATCAGAACAGCGATTTTTAATAAAATAATCAGCGCAGCAGGTCCGATATTGATAAAAACAGGCGGTATCAAAGCGAAAAGGAACCAGGTCGAAAAAAGACGTTTTTTTAAGAAATCGGATACCGGGGCCGCAGGCTGGAATAAAGCCTTTATAAAAAGTCCCATCCATGTGAATAAAATGAAAAATATGGAGGGATATATCGAAAACCACAAGACAAGGCCCCGGTTTTCGATTATTCCAATACGATCGTGAAGAAGATAAAAAATTATGGAAAAGAACAGACAGATTAGAAGCTGAAGCAGTAACAGCATTGCAATGCGTTTTTTCATGGAATCTTAAGTCATGAAGGTTTTACCCGATTTGAGTATATTCAACATCTCCTGGTGAATCAACCCGTTATTTGCAACGATTTGCGGTTTAAAAGGAGAAAAGACGCGTCCTTTCAAATCCGATACGATTCCGCCGGCCTCCTGCACAATCAAAGCTCCTGCAGCCATATCCCAGGGTTTGAGTTTCACTTCCCAGAATCCGTCGAACCAGCCGCAGGCTACGAAGCACAGATCGAGAGCTGCAGCTCCGCATCTTCTGATACCCTGGCACTTTACCGCAAAATTGGAGAAATGGTCCAGGTTGTTATGAGGATCATCCCGGATATCATAAGGAAACCCGGTAGCCAGCAAACTGTCGTTCAAAAGTGAAGTTTGCGAAACGCTTATTTTGCGATTGTTTTTATAAGCGCCGAACCTGCGGGCTGCATAAAACAGGTAATCGAAAAAGGGATTATAGACGGCGCCGGCCATTACTTCATTTTTAACCTGGAGCGCCACGGACACGCATACGACGGGAAAGCCGTGAGTGAAGTTCGTTGTTGCATCAAGAGGGTCGATAATCCATCGATGAACTGATCCGGTGTCTCGATCCGCCGATTCTTCGGTTATAATCGTGTGATCGTGATGTCGGGAGATGATATATTCTTTAAGAAGTTTTTCAGAAGCCTTATCCACTTCGGTAACCAGATCGATGTCTCCTTTACGTTCAATCTGAAAATTTTTACCGTAACTATCCTTTATCAAGGCGCCGGCTTTTACAGCCGCCGTTTTTGCCGTCTCCAGAAATTCCTTCATAGAAGTCCTCCCTCTATTTTACAAGCCCGCCTGCAATGATGAACGGTTACGATTTTTTATGGATCAAGCCTTTCTTTCCTTAACCCGCTGCCTGATTTCATCAACGAGATTGAAAAGCTCCGATGCTTTGGACACTTTCTTGAGACGGTTTCCATAATTCATCAGATCGCTGTTGCTTACCGTTCTTTCTGAAGCGTCTTTCGCCCATTCGGGAGCGATCATCTTTCCGAGCTGATCCAGTTCGGTTTCCAGACGTTCTGCATGCTGGGGGAATTTTTTGATCAGCCGTTCGGTAATTTTGTTCCATCCGGGCACGAAAAATGTGCCGTTATAGAAGAGCTTTATTCTTTTTTCATAATCTTGTTGCGTCGCCATAATGGACCCCTTGAGATAAAGATAATGTTTGAACGGTCATCGGGGTAACCGTCGGCGCTCGTCGGAGTATACCTTACATAAGGGCGAATGCAAAGGATGGAATGGGAGACATTTCTAATATCCCGCATGCCTGGAGAATTCGAGTCATCCCGTTTTGAACGCTGAAGACCTTCTGAACAATATCCTCCGACGGCTCACATTATTCAGTATTGCATTTTCACGGCATATAATTTATCAGTCATCCTCCTCTCAATTTATCCTCCAACAGCCAAAAAGAATTAATCAATCATCCCTGTCGCGCTTTTCCACGAATTAAGACGCAGTGAAAACCTTCCACTCCAGAAAAAAAATATCCGACAGACAGCATCAGGGATCGAACAAACGGCATTCGCCGTCAAACATCTGAAATGATTAGTGATTTAACGCTTTCATGAGCAAAATTAACATGCCTCGTTAATATGTTGTCTTGACATTACGGCTGCTCAAAAATAGGATTCTGAGTCCTGATCGCTGCAGGACCATGAGTGCGATAATTTTCATAATCATGGATTCTTCGAGAGGTTGTTATGAGCATAAAAAAGAATTTCGATAAACCGGATTTTGAATTTCATATTTCCCGTAAGGCGCGTGACCGGTATGAATTTTCCGATCGTATGTTTTCCATGACGGGACGAGTCATAATCGCTGATTTTCATGCGGCGCGTCTACTGGCGCAGAAAATGAACGAAAAGCGCGATCTGTTGCATTACCCTGAAAAGGCTGTAAGGGCAGGTCAAATCAACGCCATGGGATTGATGGATGAAATTTTTCATTATGTCGCTTCTCTTTTTCGGGAACAGAGGAATCCTGAGACGATAAGGAAGGCGCTGGACCGGCTTGAGCGAAATATCGGTAAAGATGAAACGGATAATGTATTGCGTGTATTTACGGAAGAATTTCCGCCGGTTTCGGTTTATCGGGGTGAGGAGACAGTTGAAGAATATCTGGCGGGACAATCGGATGACCGGCCCAATCGTGAGGCGGCATTGGAAGAGCTGCTCATGTTGTGGCTGAGTTCCGTGAATCCGGGTTTAAAGGCTTATGACGAACTTTTCGATGTCAGGCGCATGGAAAAGCTGACTCATTTCAGGCAAGCTATAGAGGAACTGAAAAGCTATTTTACTGAAGAGCCGCGTTTCGGACCGGAGAACAAGGACCTGATCGAGATGCTGATGACTCCGGGCAGGAAGGTTCCTCATTCGATTGAAGGGCAGATTGAATATATCCTGAAGCACTGGTCATATTTACTGGGAGAATTCGCTTACAGAGCGTTGAGGGCGTTGGATTTACTGAGTGAAGAAGAGAAGATGTCGTATAAGGGATTGAAGGGGCCGGGACCTTCCCTGGTACCGGATTACCTGCAGTTTGATGCAGCATACGAGCCTGAAGCTTACAGTTCTGATCTTTTCTGGATGCCGCGCCTGGTGTTGCTGGCAAAAAACACTTATGTATGGCTGGATCAGTTATCCAGGCAATACGGCCGTGAGATTCGCCGCCTGGACCAGTTGCCGGAGCAAGAGCTGGAGATAGCCGCCAGGCGGGGTTTTACAGGCTTGTGGCTGATAGGCATTTGGGAAAGAAGCGCTGCATCACGCGTGATCAAGCAGGCCTGCGGCAACCCGGAAGCCGTGCCGTCGGCCTATTCAATTTATGATTATACGATTGCTGAGGACCTGGGCGGAGAAGAGGCTTTCGCTGAACTGAAGGAAAGGGCCTGGAAATACGGATTAAGATTGGCGGGCGATATGGTCCCGAATCATATGGGGATAGACTCACATTGGGTCATAAATCATCCCGAAAGATTCATCTCCTCAGACCGGTGTCCCTTCCCGGTATACTCTTTCACCGGCCCTGATCTCTCCTCGGACCCGCGAGTCAGCATATACATCGAAGACCATTATTACAGCCGCTCGGATGCAGCCGTCACCTTCAAACGAATCGACAATCAAACGGGCGAAGTGAAATATATTTATCACGGAAACGACGGTACGGATATGCCGTGGAATGATACCGCGCAACTGGATTACTTGAAGGACCATGTCCGGGAAGCAGTGATACAAAAAATAATTGAAGTAGCTCGCAAGACGCCCATAATTCGTTTTGATGCCGCCATGACGCTGACAAAGCGCCACTATCAACGATTATGGTTTCCAGAACCGGGCTCAGGCGGCGATATTCCTTCCAGAAGCGAATACGGTATGACGAAATCAGAATTCAATAATATGATGCCGAAAGAATTCTGGAGGCAAGTCGTAGACCGCGTGGCTGAAGAAGCCCCTGATACGTTGCTGCTGGCTGAGGCTTTCTGGCTTATGGAAGGTTTCTTCGTCAGAACTCTGGGTATGCATCGCGTCTACAACAGCGCGTTCATGAATATGCTGCGGGATGAAGACAATGCGAAATACAGGAGCGTGATGAAGAATACCCTGGAGTTCGATCCTGAAATTCTTAAACGGTTCGTCAATTTCATGAATAATCCGGATGAAAAAACCGCTGTCGAACAATTCGGCAAAGACGATAAATATTTCGGCGTGTGTATTATGCTGGCGACATTGCCGGGATTGCCCATGTTCGGCCATGGACAACTGGAAGGATACCGGGAAAAATACGGAATGGAATACAGGAGAGCCTATATGGATGAACAATCCGATCAGTGGCTTTTGGAAAGACATGAACAACTGATTTCGCCGCTCCTGCACAGCCGGTCTCTTTTTGCTGAAGTGCAAAATTTTCTATTGTACGACTTCTATACGGAACAAGGCAGCGTTGATGAAAACGTTTTCGCTTATTCCAACAGCTTCAATGATAAAAATTCCCTGGTGGTCTATCATAACAAATACGCTGAAACTGCCGGCTGGATCAAAACTTCCGTATCTTTTGCGGTTAAAGAGGAGCATCAGAAAGAACCCAGGCTGGTTTCAAGAGGATTGGCCGAAGGGCTGAATTTAAGCGGGGAAGCGAACAAGTTCTGTATTTTCAGAGATCACGTTTCCAATTTGCATTATATTCGCAGGAGCGGCGAGCTTGCTGAGAAGGGTCTCTTTTGTGAGCTGGGCGCCTACCAGTATCATGTTTTTCTGGATTTTAAGGAAGTCCGGGATACGGAGGACAAGCGGTATTCGCTGTTGAACGATTACTTGAACGGCAGAGGCGTGCCCGATTTGAATGAAGCTACTGCCGAAGTCCTGATTCAGAAGATTCGAAGTCCTTTCGCACGATTATTCGATGCTGAGTTCATGGATGCGCTGGTTGAAACGAGGTCGTTAATAAAGGCGGTTGAATTTTTAGAAGAGGGCGGCATGAAGATATTGGAAAAGAATTACCTGATTTTCCTGCATGCTGCAGCCCGGCATTTAGAGTTGCCTTCGCTTTCGTCGACCGTATTCGAAAGTTATATAAAGACGCTGAGAAATTGCGTCGAAATATTTTCTGGACTGGATAAAGGAAAAAGCAAAAGACCGAAGGAATTGAAAGAAACTCTTGGAAACGTAAAATCCGCTATGAAGAATGACGCGGATCACTGGATCATTCTTCTGGGTTGGTTGAATATTCAGAACCTGGGACGAATCGTCGGCGACCGCAATCATGAAGGCGACCCGGAGCAGATCAGTCTAAGCTGGATGGATGAATGGAACCTGAACAAAGTAATCTATGAAGCATTAGGCCGTTACGGGGCGAATGAAGAGGACATGTTCCGTTCCGTCGCCGTAGTCAAGATACTTGTTTCTCACGGGAAACTTTTGGGGAACAGCGAAAAAGACAACAAAAAGATTCTTAAATTATTAAAACTGCTGTTCGGCGATCCCAAAATGCACAGGTATCTGGGCTTAAACAGGCATAAAGATACTCTGTGGTATAACCAGGAATCATTCGAAGAGCTGATTCACTGGTTATATCTGGTTAATCTGATTCAGATGCGGGTTGAGACCGGAGGAACAAACGAAATCTTCCAGGAGAAGGCAAATAAAATGAATCGCCTGCTCGCAGAACTCCTGAAACTTTCCAGACAATCCGAATTCCAGGTGGAAAAACTCCTGGATGCCGCTGAAGAACGTGATTGAAGGAATAGAGAAGAGTTTTGGACTGACCGAAGAACGGTTATAATTCGTCCTTACAGAAAAAACCGCGTATGAAAGTTCCCCGCAGCAACGGCTGACTATTTCACACACTTGACATAAGAATTCTGTCGGGAACATTGTTTGCGTATAATGTTCGATTTCGATTGCCGGCGAGATACCGACTCCGATTTCGATTCCGAGCCCGATACCGATACCGATTCCGATTCCGACGCCGATCCCGACGCCGATACTGATACTCATTACCGATAAAAACCGTCAAAAGTTTTGAAAGTAGTGCAACTCCGTTTGATCAGTCCCACAAATATTAATGTCTTATGATTTCGGGCTGATCAAAAATGTAACCTTCAAATAGTGATATTTGATCAATGTCCTGGAATTTTCCCGGTCGATTCTTCATTCAGCCAATCCAGAGGAAAATCGGGATAAAGGCGAACGAGCTCGAAGATATTGGCTGTAAGGTTATTGTTTTTTCCCGTTCGGAAAGGGTTAATGAATTCCCAGACAAGGAATTTTTCCGGTGTCAGCTCAAATGCCCGTCCTCCGTCAGATTCTGTAACGAGAGTATTGCCGTTGGGGAGTCTTTGAACGGTTCCGCACGTATCGGAAAAGAACGGCGCATCAGGTTTTCCCTGGTATTCCCAGATAATGTTCATTGTTGCGGGGTCGTATTCAAGAATTCTGGATTGGGTCTGAGGCGTTATCGTTTCATCAAGGCCCCTGTGATTATCGAACAGGATCAGGTTGCGTTTGTCCACGATTTCAGCATCGTGCTGCCGCAGGAAGGAATCCTGATATAACCACACAACCTGTTCCAGAGATAAATCAATCACGGCTACTGCATCAAGATGGCACATGCTGATAAGGATATTTCCCTTTTTGAAGGCGGGAACGCGATCAGCGATGCTGCCGTCAAGTATCTGGAGGGAATTAGTATGAAAAATGTCCAGCAGGTCAGGATGTTCTTTCAATCGATTGCGCGATACGGCTCTGTATTCAGGCGAATTTTCAAAACAATCCAGGATGGATACGCGCTTTTTCTCCTTGCCTTTCTCATCAAGAATAGTAATAAAATCCTCCAACAGAGGCTTGTAATAATTTAATTCTGGAAAAATATCGCCTTTTCGCGTCAATACATAGATATCGCCGTTTTCAGCCACCTTCAGATCGTGATGCGCCTTGTTTTCATTTATCCAGAGGAGATTGGATTTTTTGTCGAGTTTAGCGACGGCTATTCCTTCAAAAATGACCAGGATATCACCGTTCGGCATCAGGTGAGCTTTACGCCAGAAGTGAGTAAATCCCCGATAAGTAGGCAACCCCGTTGCTTCCAACTGTCCGTCATCCATGGACCAGGTATGCATTATAGCGCCTTCCATGTCCATCAAAGCGGCATAGGGGCTATGCCCGGAAACGAAAAAATTGAAACCCGAAAAAGCCTGTTCGGGCACATGAACAGTAACGCCTGTTTTATCCTCTGCCTCTCTGGTTCCGGCAAGATATCCGATGGCTTCCAGCTTTTCGATCATCTCCTGTTGTTCCCGGGTGAATTCACTCGAATCCTTCCGATTTAACGATCTTCCCTCCGGCGAATCAACAGGTGATTCAGATTTCTCCAATTCATGAATTCCATGACTATCAGCGTTTCTTTCATCGGGCGAACCGGCTTTTTCAATATTTAAACCGGTTCCCCTTATCACATAGGACAGAATAATCCCTGCAAGAAGGAACAGAAGAACAAGAGGGACCCAGATACTTTTCTTATGCTTCAAAACCCGGAATTTTTCAGTAATCATAATATGTTGCATCCGCCTCAGGTTAATTCCGCAAGAGACCGTCTCGACGCTGTATTTCGAGCGGCGATACCGAACGCCTTTATTCGAAAGACGCCCTCACCCCTTTCAGATTTTAACACGGTTGACCATGAAAAAAAACGGCATTGATCAAATATGCATTTTTTGAGGTCCCATTGCGAGGGAATATCCCATTATTTTGTTTCGATTGCTATTGCTATCCCGATACCGTTCCCGATTATTGAAACAAACTGTCAAAAGTTGTTAAAGAAGTGTGACCCCGGCTTGATCAGTCTCCTAAAAATATCTCCGCATGCGGGCCTTTTTCTTTACTGACGGAGGCGCTCAGTTCAACAGGGCTATAACAATGAGTGAACAAATGAGACCGTTTTTTCGCCGGCGCCTTCGGGCGAATGATTAAGCTTGTCATCAGGCGACGGGTGTGAGAGACTCTAATGGATGAAGGGACTGTCTTCGGGCAGAAACCAGGGAGTAGGGCAACCGAAATGAACGTAAATCATGTTGCATTTTTGACTCACGAACTGGAATCCATAACAAGTCAGTTGCCGGATTTTTGCAGGCCTCTGTCGATCGAAAACCAACCATCCGAAGGAACACGAGAACAATACGTTGAATTTGCCGGTGAAGGTGCGCCCAGGTTGCTGCTGATGCAACCCGTCGCAGAAGGACCCTATAGGCGCGCGATGAGAAAAAGGGGTCCTGGCCTTCACCATATCGGCGGCGCTGTAGAATCCATCAGAGAGTTGTTGCCGCGTATCGAGCAACACCGGCTACTGGTGCATCCTGCTTCTGTAACAACTTTCGACAGGAAGATGCTCTGGCTCTGTCGACCGGGGGTGCCTTTCTTGATTGAAGTATTGGAAGACGATTGCGGTGACAGCGAGAATGTCATGTGCAGTTTGAGAATTCCCCCCACGCGGCCGATACCGAAATTTATTCGTGGATTTTTCTCAAACCTCGATATTCAAAATTCTGATGATGATCGATTTTATTTTGGCGTTGGGAATAGAATTATTTCGTTTAATATGGCGCCGGGCTAGCGCTCGTCCGCTGTTTCATCATCCGATTCGGTATATTTCGACAATGTCCCGTTTTGGTAGTAGAAATCTCCTTTTCTGCCCTTGGCGTCGAGGTAGGTTTTATTTTTAAAGAGGCTATGGAAGGTGATACGCGCTTTCACTGAGCGGCCTTGCATTTTTGAATTCAAATTCCAGACTATCGTGCAAGTCGCAGCCTTGGGGTCAGGCAATTGCCAGTCGTCAAATCTGTTTGCCGGTCCGAAAGTATGATAGGATTGCCCTGCCACCTTATTTCCGTATGCTCCGGACCTTGTGAGGAAAATTTTGGAGTTGAGGTCTATGCCGGTTCTGGGAGAAGAGGTTACTTCATTTGCCGGCCAGGGTTCTGAGGCAAAATCAATTTCATCCCATACGGCATTTCGGTGATCGTCACCACAGAGGAAAACAAGAGTCCTGCGATTTCCGTAACCGTAGTCCACAGCGTATTTGAATAATTCGTTTCGTTCAGCTTTATAATACAACCCGAAACTGTCGCGAACTCCCCAGAACGTTGTAGGAGGATAGTATACGGTTCCGTCGCCGATGTTATCCAACGGCAATGTTGAACTCACGAAAAACAATAATCCTTTTAGTTTGTATTTATCGAGCTGTTTTTTTATCCAGGTGTGTTGTTCCTTCCCGAAAATCGTATTCTTTTCTGTGCAGGGTTCGTTTCCTTTCAAGTTGTCCGATTTGAAAGGGTTGTATGATGTCTGTCCGGTTCTGGCGGTTCGCTGATCGGATACGATAAAGGGAATGCCGGCGATTTCATAAGAATAGGCATACGTATTATCCAGCGGTTTCGGATGGTCGCGAACCGTCCAGTCCCAAACCGTCGGGGGAACGGCCGGATCATCGGCGCGAGGCAGGTAAAAGCGTCCTGCAGAGTTCCCCCCTCCATAATCATGATCATCCCACATGTATAACAGCGGAATATGCTTGAATACATCTCCGGTCATCGACAGACTCTTCAGAAACTGGTCTGTCCGCGATTGTGCGCTGAAAGGAGCGGGAACATGAGAATAGAAATCTCCAACGGATATAATGACAGCCGGGATATTTTCCTTCGCATAATGTTTATTGTAATGTTCCAGGATTGCAGGAACATACATGCCTTTCCTGTGAAGGTCTGCAATCTGGTATAGGATAAAGTGTCCGCCTGACGACGGGGGCATCGTAACAGTCCGGTATCTGGCTTTTTCTACATTGTCTAGTTTTACTCGATATTCGTCACGGTATCGGCAAAGTAATTAGCATTTTTTTGAATTGATTTTTTGAAAAAAATCAATTCAAAAAA
>CAZUFC010000027.1:0-72569 GCA_964619725.1 uncultured bacterium
CTGTCCAGCATTAAATTTTGAATCGACAATCGAGTTTATGGACAGTCACTATTTAGTCAATCCGCGAAATTCCTTCATAGCCAGTCGTACCGTTAAATCAACGAGGAATCCGCATAGGCCGGCGTTTCCGATAGGTAAGAGAGCGCCAGAGCCATTCCAGTGGACCGAAACGGAATTGTTTCAACCACAGATAGGCAAAAACGAATAGGATTATCCAAACTCCAGGAACAATCAGGATTTGCCCCCACCGGGGAACCATCCCGTAGAGGCCGAAACCGTGGCCGAAAAATATTGCGGTACAGATAATGGTTTGAAGGATATAGCATGAGAACGCCATCCGGCCGATTTCGGCCAGGCGGTCTTTCACCCGGCTGAAAGCGCCGCTCCTGCAGACAAGCATAATGGCGGAAATATAGGCCAGGGCAGTCGGTATGGACCCCCAGTAGAGGTATAACGTCCCGATGTACATTGAATATTCGAATGACCATTCATGCAGGGCGTTCTGATAAGCGCCGTAAGCGGTCACAGAAATTCCCACAAGCAGTCCCCCAATAAGCGCTGCCGTATAGAAACGCTTGGAACGTTCGGCTGAGAAAATGCCCCATTTCATGAGGGCCATCCCGGCGAGCATCATTCCCAGGGTGCGCCACAGGCCGTAAATTAGATAAACAACCGTATGCAGCATAAGTGAAGAGATGGTCCGTTCGGGCATTTGCTCCAGCCACCCCCCGCGATATGCCTGGAGCCGTTCCGTGATTAGCTGTGAAGACGGATTCCAGTACATCATATTGTTTTCAAGGGCTTCTTCGGGCCAGTAGGGCATGCTCCACTGAAAAAAGAGATAAATGCCTGTGCCGATCATGAGCAGAAGAAGCGACCAGAATATAAGCCATCCCGGACGAACTCTCCAGAACAGATAAGCGATAAAGGCGCTGAGGCTGTACCAGACGAGAATATCGCCGTTCCACAGCAGGTAAGCATGCATAAGGCCGAATATCAGAAGCCAGAAGATACGGCGATAATGAATCCGGGCAGGTTTCTGGCCGCGGCCTTCCAGGCGGCTGCAGAGAAGCACGATGCCTGCGCCGAAGAGCATGGAGAATATTGTCATGAACTTGAGTTCAGTGAAAAGGTGCGATCCCAGCCAGATGTAATAGTTGATTCCCGTGAAATCGCCGTAAACGGTCGGATTAAAATAAGTCGGGTCGGGCATGGAGAAGGACTGAATGTTCATGACGAGTATGCCCAGAACTGCAAATCCGCGAAGGATGTCGAGCGATACTATACGTTCGGATTTTTTCACCGGCGCCGGAGCGGCAGGAACATCGCTTAAACCATTTTCAACTGGTAATTTCGTGTTCATTTCCAATTTCCCCCTCTCTTTGTTAACCAAAACAAAATCAACACATCCCGGTTGATGCAAGAAGAATTCTTCACCTGTCAACCTGCACGAAGGTTACCGATAAAATAATGAATAGTCAAAGCAGAGGCAGGAATTATTGAGGCGCTGTCACGTTAAGGACGAAAAGGGACTAAAACGACCCAGGCGACCAAAAGGACAGAAGGGAGGTGCATAAAATAATTCAAATGAAAAGCATAATGCAAAGAAAAAGTGGGCATTGATTAAAAAAACGTCTTTTGATGTGACGATTCGACAGAATATCCCATCATTTCGATCCCGATACCGACCCCGATTACTGAAACAAACCGTTAAAAGTTCTGAAAGAAGTGTAACCCCGGTTTAATCAGTCCCCAAAAGTGATTGATTTCTCCCAAGTCCCTTCTGTCCCTTAGGTCTCTTAGGTCCCTTAGGTCCCTTTGTCCCTTAGTCCCTTAGTCCCTTCATGCGTTCAACCCGAACCCATTTAATCACCAAACCTGAAAGCGTTTTCCCTGAATTTATTGAATTTAAGTGACCTAAAAATAAAAAAAAAGAACCTTTAAAAAATCATCTTCATCAAACAAATGAACGGTTTGACCGTCCCGTATGCCGGCGCTGCGGCGGCATTTGAAGTTTATAAAGCATCAACAAGGGCTTTTAATGATGAAACATCCGGGATTGAAAGCAATGTTATTTTTCCTTTTGGGTTGGACGGGCGTTTTAATTTTCCCTTTACCTCTTCCGGCAGAAAACAATGCCCAAAAAAACGACGAAAATCTCTCTACGACAACTCCGGCACAACATAAATTCCTCCTGGAAAAAGGAGATATTCTGTCGAATCTAATCAGCATTGCCGTTCAGAACAACGCCGGATTGCAGGCATCGTTGCGCCGCATTGAGGCTGAATACGAGAAGGCGGATCAGGCGACCGGCATACCCGATCCGAAGATCGGATTCAGTCAGTTCATTCAGGAAATTGAAACGCGCGTGGGGCCTCAGCAGAGGAAATACGACATTTCCCAGACGCTACCCTGGCCTTCGAAGCTTAAATTCAAGCAGAGAATTTCACTGGCGGATGCGGAAGCTGCAGAATATGAATATCAAGCGCTTTTGAACGACCTTGTTTACGATGTTACTGCCGTTTATTACGAGATTTACTATGTCGGAAAAGCGATAACCGTTTACACGGAAAACCTGGAACTAATGAAGATGTTCGAAAGAGTTGCGGGTTCACGTTACAGGGTCGGCGGCTCGACCCAGACCGACGTCCTGAGAGCGCAGATCGAACGTGACAGGCTTGATGAGATGATACGGACTTTGAACGATACGAAGGATGCTTTAACGGGAAAACTCAACGCTTTGCTGAATCGTCCGCTGGATGACTCTGTGAGGGTTGCTGCAAAACTGCCGGGGTCAGCCCCTCTACCGGCTTTTGATCAAATCTTTACGAAAGCGAAACAACAGAATCCCGGCCTGAAAAGAATGGAATCGGCCGCAGCAGCGCTTGATGCCGCTACGCAGTTACAGGGAGTCAGGCAGTATCCTGATTTCACCTTCGGATTGAGCTATATCGAAACGGATGAGGCGGTAATGCCTGTCGACGACAGCGGGAAGGACCCTTTTGCCGCTTCGGTTTCATTTAATATCCCGCTCTGGAGGAAGAAATATGATTCTGCAGTCAGGGAGACTCAAAAACGGCGTCAGGCCGTTTTATCTGAACTTCAGGAAAAGGAACATCGTCTCTCCGCTATGCTTTATGAAACCTACCTGAAGCTGATGGAATCCGAGAGACGAATGAAACTTTACAATGAAAATTTTATCCCCCGGGCGAAACTATCGCTGGAAGAGATACAGGCAGCGTTTATCGCCGGGTCTGCGGACTTCATGGACATCATTGAAGCGCAGAGGAATTTACTGGATTTTCAACTGACGCGGGAACGCGCTGCGGTGGATTATGCGAAAAATGCGGCTGAGCTGGAGATGCTTGTTGGAAAAATGCCGCAAGCGGCAAAGAAGCAGGGCGTCATCCCGGAATCAATACCACAGAAAGGAGCCGAACAATGAAAACGGCTGTCATTACATCAGTTTTGCTGTTTATTGCGGCAATGACCGTTTTGCCGGCGCATGCCGGAGAGCAGGCGGAAATAAAACTGCAGGAATATTGCCCTGTAATGGGCGGTAAAATTAACAAGGACATTTATGCAGACCATGACGGCAAAAGAGTTTACTTCTGCTGTTCATCCTGCGTCGCTGAATTCAAAAAAGACCCTCAAAAATACATCGATATACTGGAAAATGAAGGAATAACGCTGGAAAAGGTCGGAAAACCCCAAACAAAATGTCCCGTTATGGGAGGCGACATAAACAGGGAAATTTATACGGATCATGAAGGAAAAAGAATTTATTTCTGCTGCGAAGGGTGCAAGCCCATATTTGAAAAAGCGCCGGAAAAATACCTGAAAAAAATGGAAGAGGAAGGCGTAACGCTGGAGGATGCCCCCGGCGCATGAGACCCGATGAAGACAGGAGGATCACTTGGTCGGCATGACTTGAGCGATTTATCGACCCGGCGAAAATGACTTGAAGAGGCAGGAGTTAAGGACATCAAACGTTTCAATTGTCTTCCCGTCGGCGGGTTTGACATCAGGATAAAAAAATCAATCCGTTTATTCCGGGCTTGTCATTTGCACAATATGCTGAATGTTGCTTATAACATCTCCGCAGTCAGAAGAGTATGACCTTTCATGAAGAACAGGAGACAAGGGAATTCGGGATCATTGTTGAGATTCCTAAATTAAAAACGGACAAAAAGTAATGAGTTGTCTCATAAAGAACGATAATATTATGAAGGATCAAGCTGAACGAGAAAAGGACAAGCAAGCGCCGTTACCGCTTATAACGACAGCTCCAAGTTAAAGTCTCCCAGTTCGCGCGGGAATTCAGGAGGGATAAAGACCATGATTTTCAGGCTGAATCCTCTTCCTGTTATGCCGAATCATCTCAACAGGTCAGTTCGTAACTTTCAAGAATTCTTGAATACAAAAATTAATTCCTTGCTGCAAGCATCAACAAACTTCCCGGGTGGTTGACATGAAAACAAAAAACGAAAGAAAAAGAAAATTTTCTCTTTTAACGATAATCGCCGTCATCATAGTTTCATTTGCAGCGGGATACGTGATGCGCGGCTGCGGACAAGAGACTGCACCGGCGGGAACGGCCGGAATGCAGCATGATCATGCCGACAGCAGTGAAATCGATGAGAAGGTTGAAGTATGGACCTGTTCGATGCATCCTCAGATTCGGCAGCCGGAACCGGGTGATTGTCCGATATGCGGGATGGACCTGATACCGGCGGAGGTTACGGATACTCAGAAGGCGTCTGCGTCCGGCGGCGACCTGAAGCTGTCGGAACGGGCCCGAAAGCTTGCAGAGATTCGCACGGCCAGGGTTGAACGCAGATATGTCTCTCGTGACGTAAAGCTTTTCGGCAAGGTCACGTATGATGAAACCCGGATAGCGGATATAACGGCCTGGGTAGACGGCCGTTTGGACAGGCTCTATGCGGATTATACGGGAATTCCGGTAAAGAAAAACGATCATATGGTTTACATGTACAGTCCCTCGCTTTATACGGCGCAACAGGAACTGATTCAGGCTGCGGAAGCGGCATCCGATCCCAGGAATAAAAACTTCGCTTCTTTGCAGACTACGGCCGCAGGCTTGCTGGACGCAGCCCGTGAGAAATTGAAACTACTGGGATTGACCGAAGGGCAGATCAGTAAAGTTGAAGAACGGGGGACTCCTTCCGCTCACATGACGATATACGCTCCCAGGGGAGGAATAGTAACCGAGAAGCATGCTGTGGAGGGTATGTATGTTAAGACCGGGACGAGGATATACACCATAGCTGATCTGTCGCAGGTGTGGGTGATGCTGGATGCCTACGAATCTGACCTGCCCTGGCTGCGTTACGCTCAACGAGTTCAATTCGAAGCCGAAGCCTATCCGGGAGAAATCTTCAACGGTCGCATATCATTTATCGATCCGGTAATGGATACTGGAACCAGGACGGTAAAAATTCGAGTCAATGCTGATAATGCCTCGGGAAAACTGAAGCCGGGGATGTTCGTCAGGGCGCATATTCGGGCGGAACTGACGGAGGACGGCGATATAATGAGTCCTGACCTGGCGGGTAAATGGATCAGTCACATGCACCCCGAAATAATCAAGGACGGTCCGGGGAAATGCGATATCTGCGGCATGCCGCTGGTGAAGGCTGAAACGCTCGGTTTCGTCTCCCCCGAATCGCCTGATGCGGAACCTCCTTTGACGATCCCGGCTTCCGCACCGCTTATTACCGGAAAGCGAGCCGTAGTTTACGTTGCACTCCAAGGGCAGGAAGGCGTTTATGAAGGACGCGAAATCGTTCTGGGACCTCGCGCCGGCGAATACTATATCGTGAAGAAAGGTTTAGAAGCCGGCGAACGTGTTGTGACTTCAGGCGCATTCAAGATCGACAGCGCGGTTCAGATAACCGCAGGTAAAGGCATGATGACTTTGGACGGGAAAACTGCCGATGCGGCTATGCCTTCTATGGGCGATCATGATGCAGATAAGCATTCTCATCAGATGCATGACCCTGAATCGGACCAACGACCTGCTGACTTGCCGGAAGGATTCAAAGAGAGTCTGAACAATCTGTATGAAAGCTATTTCAAACTTCATAAAGCATTAAGCCAGGATAGTCCGGAAGCTGCAACAAATGCCTTCGCCGAAATGAAAGGGATTATCGGTTCTGTTGAAACGGAAGCCTGGTTCAGAAATGTCGATAAATCCTGGAAGAATTATATCGCGGAATTGAAAGAAAACCTGGAGTCTGCAGGCGGGGCGGAAGACATTGAAGGGATGCGGACCCAATTCGCTCTGACTTCCGAGATTCTAATCGCCATGAGCAAAAGGTTCGCGCCTGAAGGAACGGATGACGTTTACCGTCATCATTGTCCGATGGCGTTCGACAACAGGGGCGCTTACTGGTTGCAGCATGGCGCTGAAACGGAGAATCCTTATTTCGGAGCCATGATGTATCGCTGTGCGGACATAGTTGAAAAATTGTCCGGCGGCGCATTTATCGAACAGGAATAGCCGGGGTTGATGGGAATGAATAAAAATAACGCTGAAGAAAAAAGATTCTCTCCTTTGGACGGACTGATTCGATTCAGCCTGAACAACCGTGCGCTTGTATTCATTTTCGTCGTCGTAATGCTGGCGTGGGGAATCCTGACCGCTCCGTTCGACTGGGAAATACCGGGCATTTTACGACAGCCTGTCCCCGTTGATGCAATACCGGACATTGGAGAAAACCAGCAGATCGTTTTTACCGAATGGAAGGGGAGATCGCCGCAGGATGTGGAAGACCAGGTGACCTATCCATTAACCACGGCATTATTGGGAATTCCGGGTGTCAGGGATATACGCAGTTATTCCATGTTCGGATTCTCATCCATTTACATCATTTTTGAAGAGCATATAGGGTTTTACTGGTCCCGGTCGCGCATACTGGAAAAGCTGAACAGCCTTTCCGGAAATACTTTGCCTGAAGGAGTGAAGCCCGTCCTGGGACCGGACGCGACCGCTCTGGGGCAGGTCTTCTGGTATACGCTGGAAGGACGCGATGAAGAGGGGAACCCCACGGGCGGCTGGGACCTTCAGGAGCTGAGAAGCCTTCAGGACTGGTATGTCAAGTTTGCCCTGAGTTCGGTCAAGGGGATCAGTGAAGTCGCTTCCATCGGCGGTTTCGTCAAGGAGTATCATATCGACGTGGACCCTGATGCCATGCGTGCTTACAACGTAGGGCTGGACGATGTTTTTCATGCGGTCAGGATGTCCAATACGGATGTCGGGGCCCGGACCATCGAAATCAACAAAGCGGAATATGTCATTCGGGGGATAGGTTTCGTAAAAAACGTCCGTGACCTGGAATTTTCCGTAATAAAAGTAAAAGAGGACGTTCCCGTTTACGTCAAGGATGTGGCTCATGTCAGCCTGGGACCGGCCACGCGGCGGGGAGCCTTGGATAAAGAAGGCGCAGAAGCCGTGGGCGGCGTTGTAGTGGTCCGTTACGGCGAGAATCCTCTGGCCGTCATAAAAAACGTTAAACGCAAAATAGAAGAAATTGAGCCTGCATTGCCCCGAAGAGTAATGGAAGACGGAACAATCAGCCAGGTAAAAATAGTTCCGTTTTACGACAGGACCGGCCTTATCATGGAAACGCTGAACACTCTCAGTTCAGCCCTTACGGAACAAATATTGATCACGGTGATCGTCGTGGGCCTCATGCTGCTGCATCTCAGGAGCTCGATACTGATTTCCGGTTTGCTGCCTTTGTCCATTCTGATGTGTTTCATAGCCATGAAAATGTTCGGAGTCGACGCTAATATTGTGGCGCTGTCAGGCATCGCCATCGCCATCGGCACCATGGTCGATATGGGTATCATCGTTTGCGAAAACATCGTCAGGCATCTCAACCGGGCAGCGCCGGATGAAGACCGCCAGGAGGTCGTTTTTCGAGCGACCAGGGAAGTCAGCGGCGCGGTCATGACTTCCATTTCCACCACCATCATCAGTTTTCTGCCCATATTCACCATGGAAGCCGCTGAAGGGAAACTCTTCAAACCCCTGGCCTTCACGAAAACTTTTGCACTCTTTTCGTCGCTTATCGTGGCCGTGTTCGTCATTCCGCCTGCTGCACAAATGTTGTTCACTTCGCGAATCAGGTTGCCCCAGTTGCGCAGAATATTGAATTTCTTCCTGATCGGAGCCGGAATTGCCGCAGGCATAGCGCTGAAATGGTGGGTCGGTTTAATCATAGCGCTGCTCGGAGTTTATAATGGAGCGACGTCGAGACTCGATCAACGGATAAAGCGATACGTAGACCGGGGCATACTGTGGCTTGTGATTGCCGGAGTCCTGGGGCTTCTTGCCGGGCATTGGCATCCTCTGGGACTGGAAAAGAGCCTGGTCGTGAACATGATCTTTACGGCAGGATTAATCGGCGGTCTGCTGCTTTTTTTCTCCCTGTTCAAAAAATTTTACGGCGATATCCTGGGCTGGTGCCTGCGACATAAAGCCCTGTTTCTTTCTATTCCCGGAGTGATCGTTTTTCTCGGCATCATGGTATGGACCGGGTTCGACAGCATCTTTTTCTGGCTGCCCCGATCCGTCAGAACATTCTCGCCCGTCGTTTACGTCGCACACAAGTTTCCAGGACTAGGAAAAGAATTCATGCCGCCCCTGGATGAAGGAGCATTTCTGTATATGCCGACCACCATGCCGCATGCCTCCATCGGAGAAGCGCTGGATGTGGTGCAGAAACAGGACGTCGCCGTCAGCGCCATACCGGAAGTGGAATCCGCAGTCGGTAAAATCGGCCGTGTCGACAGTCCGCTGGACCCGGCTCCCGTTTCCATGATTGAGACTATTATAAATTACAAATCAGAATTTATGACTGACCGTAAAGGGCGAACCGCAACCTTCCGATTCAATGAAGATGAGATCGATTTTTTCAGAGATGTCGAAGGAACGCCGCTGCAGGCTCCCGACGGATACCCGTATTACGTTCAGGGGAAATTCCTGCGGGATGATGCGGGGCAGCTTATACCCGAAAAAGGCGGATATCCCTTCCGGTTATGGCGTCCCGAACTGGACCCGGCGCTGAATGAAGAAAGAGAAAGATGGGAGGGAATACAATCTCCCGAAGATATATGGAATGCCATCGTCGAAGCGGCTCAAATCCCCGGTACTACCTCCGCCCCCGTATTGCAGCCCATATCCGCACGGCTGGTCATGCTTCAGAGCGGCATGAGAGCGCCTATGGGTTTGAAAATCAGGGGACCGGACCTGGTTTCCATTGAAAAAGCCGGATTAGCGATTGAAAAATTCCTCAAACAGGTCCCCGCAGTCAAACCGGAAACCGTCTTCGCTGACAGGATTATCGGGAAACCCTACCTGGAGATTCGTATAGACCGTGAAAAGATAGCGCGTTACGGTATTATGCTTAAAAATGTCCAGGATGTCATTGAAACGGCCATAGGAGGAAAACCGGTCACCATGACGGTCGAAGGACGGGAACGTTACGCCGTCAGGATTAGGTATCTTAGAGAACTGAGGGACACCCCGGAAGCCCTGGAAAAAATTTTGATTCCTGCTCCCGGCGACAGGCAAATACCGCTGAATCAACTGGCGCAAATAGAATACGTCAGAGGTCCCCAGGTGATTAAAAGCGAGGACACTTTTTTAACGGGCTATGTTTTGTTCGATAAAAAAACGGCGTATGCTGAGACGGATACGGTTGAACAAGCCGATGATTACCTGCGCCTTAAAATGAAAAATGGGGAATTGAAACTGCCCGCAGGCGTCAGCTTCTCCTTCGCCGGAAGCTATCAGAACCAGGTACGCGCTTCAAAAAAACTGGCCGTCGTTCTTCCCCTCGCTTTGATGATCATATTCGTCATTCTTTACCTCCAATTTAAACGCGTTTCAACTTCACTCCTGGTTTTTTCAGGCATCATTACCGCCTGGGCCGGAGGATTCATATTCATCTGGCTGTACGGACAATCCTGGTTCATGAACTTTTCACTCCTGGGAACCAACCTGAGAGACCTCTTTCAGATTCATACGTTAAACCTGAGCGTCGCTGTATGGGTCGGTTTTCTGGCCCTTTTCGGGATCGCTTCAGACGATGGAGTGGTCATGACGAGCTACCTGGAAAACGCCTTCTCAAAAAAGAAAACAAATTCTATAGAAGACATCAGGAAAACGACGGTCAAAGCCGGTAAAAGAAGAGTCAGGGCCTGCCTAATGACGACAGCCACAACCATTCTCGCCCTTATGCCCATTTTAACCTCAACCGGCCGTGGGGCAGACATCATGATCCCCATGGCCATCCCATCCTTCGGCGGCATGATGATCGAAGTCATTACCATGCTTATCGTGCCGGTCATCTATTGTGCGATTAAGGAGTTGAAATTCCGGCAAACCCCTGCTTAAATATTGTAGCTGAAAAATTGATTAAAGACCTGTGGTAAATAGAGGGGGCTTCTATGAATTCACATTTTAAATTATCCCTATCAATTCGAAAGAACCTTCCAGCCCCTCGTATTTAAAACTGAGCTTAACAAAGGAAGGCAAGGATTTGCAAAGGATGCGCATTTGTTTTACGTTAACTGAGCAAATTCGCAACCTGACGCAGCATGGAGGGGAAATTCGCAGTCTATGGGCAAAAACTCAGGGAATGATCAAGCCCAGGTTATACTTCTTTCAAAACTTTTGAAAATTTGTTTCTGGAATCGGGAGGCGATTCCGATATCGAAATAAACAGCCATTGATGAAAAGACAACGGTAAAGTCGTCAAACAGATAGTTGTGTGCAAGGTTCAATTTTTAATGAGGATTTAAATAAGTAAAAAGTTTTATATAAAAGTGCAGCCCCAATACGATCAGTCCAAAAATTCCGTTTCTTTCTTAAGACGGTTAATTTTCAGATAACGGTTTAAGCTTATACAAATGATTTAATATGAAAGGCGTCCCTTCCGTCCTTTAGGTCCCTTAGGTCCCTTAGGTCCCTTTGTCCCTTTGTATTAAAGCCCCTGCCCGAATTCAATCAAATCCTGATCGCCCCGGCATAGTTCACTTCTTCGTTCAGCATGGCGCCGCGTGATTGAAGGTGCGGGGGATATGGACGCTCGTAATAGGTTTTGTATGAGAAATAAGGGCCGGCGCCTTTTCTCAGTTGCCGAACCATATTTCTTTAATGCAAAAGCATCTTGTTGCATAAGCTCAATGATGGTAACTTAACGGGGGAGTTGAAAGCATCAGGAGATGCCGGCATGACGGACGACAAAACATCTGACGGGTCGCGATATTACAATTTACTGTTTCCTTCTTTGCTCATGTTGCTGGTTCTGCTCATTTTTCTTCAAACACTGAATTTTGGATTAACGGGTTATGATGAAAAATGGCAGGTATTGGAAAATCCGCTGATACGGGGGCTGGGATTCGATTATATTTACAGGATGTTCACACGGCTCTGGATCACCAGTTACTATCCCGTCAGACTTCTCTCTTTTGCCCTGGATTATGCCGTATGGGGTCTGGATCCCACTGGGTACCATCTGACGAACCTGCTGCTGCACCTGCTCAACGTGCTTCTGGCCTTCATGTTGATTCTTAAATTGCAGGACAACCTTGAACCGAAAGCTTTTTTCGTTGAATTTGCAGAGGATGAAAATGGATTCTTCAAAAAATGCGGGGCTCTATTCAGAAAAAAAATGGATCGTTTTCTGGCGCTTCCTCCACGTAAAATCACCATTTCCGCTATTGCAGCCGGTTTATTTGCCGTCCATCCCGTCGTAGTGGAACCGGTCGCCTGGATCGGAGGACGGGAAGAACTCCTGGCCGTTTTTTTCAGCTTAATCGCTTTTCATTTTTATCTGGCTTATGCTTTTTTGCGGGAAAAGACTCAAACTGATGATGAGGGAGCTGAAAAGCAAAAGCTGAAAAACAGGTATCTGGGGATAGCTGTCGCTAGTTTCGCTGCGGCTTGTCTCAGCAATATTACTGCCGCTGTTTTGCCGTTTATTCTGGTTTGTTATGAATTTCTGCGAGTGAAAAATATATCGAAAACTCTGAAATCAGCTTCTGCAATCCTTTACTTCCTGGTTATCACTCTGATTGCTGTCGGCGTAAAACTAAGCCTGGCCGGAGATGCCCCTTCTATGCTGCGAAGGGGGGATGCGGCTGCACTTACCTTAACAGAGCGATTATTGACGGCTTTGAACTCCTTGTGGTTTAACGTCAGGAGTCTCATCTGGCCCTTCGATCTGACTGTCAGGTATCCCAATTTCGTGCCGGAAAGCATTTTTACGCCGGGTGTTATTGCCGGGGTTTTTATCATTGGGATTTTTGTTTTTCTTCTGTTGGAGGCGTTCAAAAGGCGACTGCTGTCGTTCGGGATTCTCTGGTTCCTCATTGCCCTGTCGCCGGGCCTCCTGGTTTTTAATAAGTATGTTTTCAGAGCAGACCGGTTTTTGTATTTCCCTCTGATCGGACTGGCTCTGGCAGTTTCCTATCTGATCAGGGAAGCGCTGACGAACAAAAAGAAAACCGGTTTAACGACAGCATTGACGATCGTTATTCTTGGGTTCTTCACCGTCCGCAGCATTTCCCAGGTGCAGATATGGCAGAATGGACTGACTCTGTTCCATCATGCTGTCAAAGCAAACAAGAATTTTTATACAGGATATATTTTGCTGGGTGAGGAGCTGGCGGCTCAAGGAAAAGCTGCCGAAGCCGCGGGAATGTTCGAGACGGCCATGAGATTAAACCCTCAACTGCCTGACAGTTACAATAATCTGGGCTTGCTCCTGCAGTTGAGCGGAAAAAAAGAAGAAGCTTTTAAACTGTATCGGCAGGCTCTGGAAATTGATCCGGCATCTCCGAAAGCTCATTTCAACATGGGTAATTATTTCCGGGACCAGATGAAATTAGAAGAAGCTGCGGCTCATTACAGGAAAGCTCTTGAAAAAAACCCGGAAGACATCAGAATACTCAATAACCTCGGTTTGACTCTCGCTGATATGGGAAATCTGAACGAAGCGGAATACTATTTCAAGAAAGCCCTTGCGACAGGTATGGACGATGCTTTGACTTTTTATAACCTGGGTAATGTAGTGAAGGCGCAGGGCAGACTTCAGGAGGCTTTGAATTACTTTATGCGGGCTCTCGAAAAAAATCCCCAAAACGTTAAAGTTCTCAACAACCTGGGTATAACTCTGGCCGGAATGCGACAATACGATCAGGCGATGAAACATTTCAGCCGGGCGGTCGACATATATCCGGAATATCCCGATACTTATTACAACATGGGCGTAGCGCTGATGGAAATGGGACGATTTCAGAATGCCGAGGCGCAATACAGGAAGGCGTTGCAGATAGCGCCTGATTACGCCGCAGCTCTTTTCAACCTCGGAGTGCTGCATTTTCGTACGGGAAACCCGCAGGCTGCGCTGAAGGACCTGGAGAGGCTGGAAAAGATCGATCCGAACCTGGCGAAACGTCTATATGATATGATGAACGGAGATGCCGGGCCGTAAAAGGCAGCCGGATTCCAAAGGAAAAATGTCGGAAAAAGAATCAGTCAAAAATCGGCAGGATGCAGGCCGCTTTCGCTCCAGCAAAATATTGAATTATCAGAATATAAGTAAATCAATGCTCCCGGCGCTGTTGATATTCACTTTTGCGGTCTACTCCAACAGCATGAATAATGATTTCACTTATGACGATCCTTTGGTGACTTTTCAGAGTTCTTTAACCCGTGGAGAAGTTCCCTGGCAAGTCCTTTTTACGGCAGATTATTTCGAGATGTCCTTCGAAGCGTCGTACCGGCCCATGGTTACTTTGACTTATATGTCGGATCATTTTTTCTGGAATTTCAATCCGATGGGTTACCATCTGACGAATATTCTGATTCATCTGGCGAATGTCGTGCTGGGTTATTATCTTTTGATCCGGTTGTTCGGTTTTACGACCGCTGCTGCCGGCGCCGCATTGTTCGGCATTCATCCCGGATTGACCGAAACGGTTAATGCTGTCGCTTTTCGTGAGGATTCTCTCTGCCTGATGTTTTCATTGGGTGCGCTGCTCCTGCTTCTGAAGGACAGAAAAAAGATTGAACCGTTGACCGTTGCGGGTTCCTCGATTCTTTTTGCCGCGGCATTGTTATCCAAAGAAAATGCGCTCATCATGCCGGTCGCGGCCGCTGCGACGGTGTGGATCATGAAAGGCAGAAAAGCGTTCAAAAAAAGAATAGTCGAATGGTTCGCCTGGTCCGGCATCACCATTATTTTTCTCATAATCAGATTCGTAATTCTAGGCAATCCGAACCGTGATCCCGTATTTACTTACCAGATGACTCCTTTACAGAAAATTCTCAACGCTCCCGTTATGATTCTAAGGATGCTGGAGACGGCGCTCATGCCGGTAGTGCTGTCGGCTGATCATGAATTCACCCCTTATGTCTCACTGTTGAATATTCACGTTATAGTCGGCTGGACGGTATTAATTTTCATGATGGTTCTGCTTTTCAAAGCCGGTAAAAAATGGAAATGGCCAGTCGCCTGGTTCCTCATCACCATGCTGCCGGTTTTAAATGTGTATCCGCTCACGCAACCCATTGCCGAACGCTTCCTGTATATGCCTTTTGTAGGAATAGCCGCAGCCTTCGGATACATTGTAAGCCGCTATTGGATGCACCGCTATGTTAAATTTGCAGTCGTTATAGTATTGATGTTAGCGGCTTCAAAGACTTACGTGAGGAACAGGGATTGGAAAGACAACTGGACTTTGTTCAATGCCGCTTACAAGTATCCGCATACATACCGCACTTTGACTAATCTGGCTCCCCTGTTAAGAGAGCAGGGGCGTCATGAACAATCACTGGCTCTGATAAGGCAAGCGATAAAAAAAAGTCCCCACGTAGCGCAGCTTTACAGCAACCTGTGCCTGGGCTTGATCCGTGTGGGTGAATTTGAAGAAGCGGCGGCTGCCGGTGAAAAAGCCCTTCTGTTGAAACCCGATTATCCCGCGACGCATCACAACTTAGGCTATGCATACTATAAAATGGGCTATATGGACAAGGCTGTCCATGCACTGGAAAAGAGCCTGGAGCTGGACGACAAACTGGTGAAGTCCTTTATGCTGCTCGCTGAGATATATCAGAAAACAGGCCGGCACGGAAAAGCGGTGAATTACGCATACAGGGCTCTCCAACTGGACCCCGAATCATTGGAAACTCATCAGTCTCTGGCAGATATTCTCATTGCTCAGGAAAAATGGCAGGAAGCGGAAAAAGTGATAAAAAATATCCTCTCAATCGATCCCCAAAATGCAGGAATGCACTATAGGCTGGGTACGGTTTATTCCGCCCGGAAAGAAAACAGGGCCGCAATAAGGGAATACTCCACTGTAATCTCATTAGTTCCTGCCCATATTGAAGCCAGGATGAGATTAGGAATAGAACTGAGAAGAACAGGCAACCTGGAATCCGCTTTAAGAGAATTAGATACCGTCCGCCGCATAGCCCCAAACGATCCGAGGGCCCGCTTTATGCTCGGTTCATGTTTATATGAATCAGGCAGCTATAAAAAAGGCATAGAAGCAATGAACCACGCTATCAGCATTGATCAGAATTATCTGCCTGCATTGCTGGAAATCGCTCTCGCCTACGCATTTGTTCCGCAAGAGAATCTGAAAAATATACCCAAAGCGATTCAGCAAGCGGAAAAAGCAGTCATGTTGACGGAAAGCAAAGATTGGGCAGTATTAATAGTAAAGTCAAAAGTGATGAAAGCCGCCGGAAAGGCAGAGCAAGCAAAAATAGCGATAAACAAAGCAGAAAGCCTGAAGAACGAAGGCGGAGACACCGTAGCGCCGGGCATTGATGAGGTGCTGCCAATATATATCAGGGATTGACGAGGGGGTCAGAGCCCTTCCGGAAGCCTTGACAGATATATGGTACCATCTGAGCGATATGCCGACAGCTCGTTCCCAACTGGCTGCAGCCGTTTGCGAAAGAAGCATTTATGTGCTCGGCGGCAATGACGGCGACAACATTACCGTCGATCTCAACGAAGAATTTCTGGCCCCTGAAGTCTTTTATATTCATGAAAAAGATTAGGGGGAATGCTTAACCCGGTAAGTCTGCCGTCTCTAAACTTCAGTCTCAAGCAAAGAATATCAATGCGCTGCCGAGGGCTCTGACCCCTTCGCAAATCCTTCCTGGGCCTTTAAGTGCGGAGGGCTCTGACCCCCTAGCAAATTCTTCCTGGGCTTTAAAATCCCCTCCTCAGCGTTGAATTGGGCAGGTCTCTTCCTCTGCCAGCGCCTAAGTGTGAACAAGACATCATAAAGTTTGGACAAAGGAGGGATATGTCTGTAAATTATCATTGAATTTTTCTTTTTGCCCGTCGGTTAACATGTGTAGGATTCAAATATGAGGGAAAACTTATCATCAGTCAACCAGGAGTGGCTTGATTCTTTCAGGAAAGAATGGGACGGTTCTGTGGAGGGTAAGCAGAGGGCGACTGTAAGCGGCGGCGACAAGGTTCGTCTGAAGGGCGGCGAGCGGCGATATGTTACGGCGATGCATCTGGATTTAAAGGGATATACATCTTTATCGGAGAAGCTGGATCATGAAGTTGTGGCTGATATGATGGACGGTTTGTTCGATTCCATTAAGAGGAGGATCGACGCTTACGGGGGATGGATAGAGAAGCTGGAAGGCGATGCGATACTGGCTGCATTCGGTTCGATGAAGGCGCATGAAGATGATGCCGTCAGAGCGGTGGAAGCGGCGCTGTCGATTCAGGAATCTTTGTCTCGTGTGAGTTCATTGTTAAGAGAACGAGGGTTTGACATCCTCATTCGCATCGGCATCCATTCCGGTGAAGTGACGAGGACGCGTCGCTCCGGATATGACGTCATTACGGGCGATACGGTGAATACTGCGGCCCGGATTGAGCAGAACAGCGAACCGGGAGCCACAGTGATTTCTGACGAAGTCATGAAGTTGACTGGAGGATTTTTCCGGTATGGGGAATGTGAGGAAATTAAGGCTAAAGGGAAAAAAGCGCCGATAAAGGTCTATCCGGTTAAAGGGCATGCGGTTCGAAGGGAGCGTTGGGAAAGGTCGTTTTTATCGGCTCGCACTGGATTTATAGGCCGCAAAGCTGAACTTAACCGATTGCGTGAGCTGTATGACGGAAGCAGTGAAAGTTGTATCAGGACAGAAGAAGATAAACAGCGAAGGACTCATGATATTGTAGTCGCAGGCATAGAAGGACCAGCCGGCATGGGTAAATCCCGTCTTGTCGATGAATTTCTTCTACGCTTGAAAACTGAAAAAGAAACTAAAAATACTGGGAATAAAATTCCTGTTTTCAAAGGATTTGCGCGCAGCTACGCGTCCAGGCCTTTCGAGATTTTTATATCTCTCATCATGGACTTCCTGGGTTTGTCCAGCTTCAGCGTTGACGTCCAAAAACGGCTTGAAGAAATGATAGATAAGATTCCGGCATCTTATGAGAAAAAAGATGAACTGCGTAAAGCCCTTCCCATGCTGGGTTATTTGATCGGCATACGCTACGACGATCCGCGGTTCGGTTTGCTTGATCCTCAAAACCTGCAGACAGAAATTTTTATCGCTCTCAGACATTTGATAGAAGAATTCATTGTACATCAACGACAAAAGCAACAAAACACGGTTATTCTGGTTTTTGAAGATTTTCATTGGGCAGATGAATCGTCACGGAAAGCATTCTCTTTTTTACTGAAAAATATGCAACCCAAATGTCCTCTGATGATCCTCACCGTGTATCGGCCGGAAGGACCGCCGGGGTTGCCGACAATCGGGAATTTCGAGTTTTTTCATATACGGCCTTCCGGTTTTTCTAAAGAGGATGAAACGGCTCTAATAGAAGGCATGTTGGGAGAAAAGACAGTCCTGCCGCAGAAATTGAAAAACCTCATTAATCAAAAAGGGGCCGGCAATCCCTATTATATTGAAGAACTCGTTCACCACATGGTCGATAAAAACATCATCAAGCAAACAGGGGAAAAATGGAGATTCACAGGTGATTTTTCCGCGGCGGGCATTCCCGTGACGCTCCGGGGACTTATTCAAGCTCGTATCGATTCGCTGAAATCGGATTCAAAGCGAGTGATTCAAAACGCCTCGGTTATCGGATCAGAATTTTTTTTCGATACCCTAAAACGGGTTATGGACCGTCTGGAAGAAAAATTGAACTTGGAATATTCCCTGAATGAATTGGCAGAGCTTTCCTTTATTTCAGGTGATGAAGAGGTTGCTCTGGTTGTGGATGAAACCGGAATTGGAGACAAGGACGACGATGAAGCGCCTGGCTCCTCTCGCAAGTTTTATGCCTTTAAGCATGTATTAACGCGAGACGTAGCTTATGAATCGCTTAGACTGTCTGACCGGCGAATTTTACATCAATTATGCGCGGAAGTGATCGAAGAAAAATACGCTTCTAACCTGTCCAATTTTCACACTATACTGGCCGAACACTGGGAAATGTGCGGGAATCTTGAGAAAGCCGTCGATTATTATTGGAAAGTGGGGAAGAAAGCGGCTGAAACTTTTGATAATGAGCAGGCGCTGAAAGCTTATACGAAAATTATTGAATTCATGTCCGATGACGAAATTCATGCTGATTTCATAAGCAAGGTTCTGGAGAAGCGCGGAATAATTTTTAAACTTATCGGACAGATGGACATGGCGGAAAAGGATTTCCATCGGGGATTGCTGCTGGCAGGCAAGTATAATGATAAAGCCCGTGAAGCTGCATTTTTATTGAGAATCGGCAAGATTGATTTTGACAGAGGTCATTATGATTCTGCATTCAACAAATATAAAAGCGCGTCAGATTACTCGCGGCTGAGCTTCGATTTTTTTCTTGAAGCCCTTTCCCAATTGAATATAGGTCTGTCGTTAATGGCAAAAGGAGAATATGAAGAAGCCGAAAAATGGATAATGCAAGCAAGAAGAACAGCTCAAAAAAAGGAAAACATGGAAGTTGAGATGCTCGCCCTGGATTCACTCGGTCGACTTTATTATACGAAAGCCGATTTTGACGACTCTGCGGATTGTTACCGACAATCGATCGAACTGAGTCGTGAACTGGGCGACAGAAGATCGGAGAGCGCATCGATGACTAATCTGGCCGGCGTATTCCTGGAAAAGAAGAAGTATGAGAAAGCTAAGTTTTATCTGGAACAGGCTTTAAAAATAGTCCAGGAAACAGGCGACCGAAAAACCGAATGTGCGACTTACAATAACATGGCCAATATTCACATACACATGAAACAGTATGATGAAGCGCTCGAATTATACAGGAGGTCAGCTCAAGTGGCATCCAAAATTGGAAACAAGCACGCAGAGAGTACGATATTATTCAACACTGCTTATATCAGCAGGAAATTAGGGCGATATGAAGTTTCACTCACGATGCTCAAAACCGTCAGAACCCTAACTGGAGAAATGAATGCCGTTTATCTGGAAACTGCCGCGCTTCTTAATATGGGATACGCTTACAGTGACCTTTATTGTTTTGAACAAGCCCGGGAGAATTTCGAAAGTGTCATCAGAATCAGTCGCGAAAAGGGAATGAAAAAAATCGAAAGTGAAGCATTAACGAACATGGCCTTAATTCATTTAACTCTTGAGAACCTGGACGGAGCTATGAAATACATTGACGAAGCCCTGAAGGTTCAAACGTCAGAAAAAGATGAAGCCATATTTTCTCTAAGCTTAAAAGCTAGAATACTGTTCAGCTATGGTCAGATTAAAAAAGCCGAAGAACTGTCGTTAAAAGCCGTAAAGCGTTATGAAAAAATTGTAAGCGAGAGCGGGAAGACCGGCATAGACGACAAACAGATTCCATTTACTCATTATCTGATTTTGAAAGCCAAGAAGGACAAACGTGCCGCCGAATACCTGGAAAAAGCATATCGACTGATGCAGCGATCAATTGAAACAATAGCAAGTAAGGCAGACCGCAGGAACTTGAAAAACAACTTTAAAAATAAGCCTATAGTTCAGGAATGGAAGAAAATGCATCCCATCGAAAGTTCCTGAAATGTCGGATAAACAAGTTCCTGAATTATAAGAATGCAAAACACGCCATAAAGTTGAATTGCCGTGAAAACGGGGTCAGAGCCCTTCCGGAAACCTTGCCGTTCCGAGGAGAAAAGCGCACAATTGTATTATTTTTTAAATTCAATAAATTTTCCATTGAAGAAATAAAAATTCAAATTTTTTGAAAAAAATTCAAAAAATTTGACCCTCTCTTTGTTAAGGCCTGGCTTTATTTTATGGTTTTTCAGCAAGATTTTTATTCAAAAGAAGTCAAAAATTTTGAATTTTCGGTAGTGGATATACGATTTCCGTAGGCGGAAAGAGTGATTTATTTGAAAAATATAATCATCGGGTGAAATTATCCAGAGTATCATGGAGGCTTATGAATTAAAGTTCTTAATTGAAGCGAGAGTTTCTTTACGAGTCCTGACATTTTTTCTATGCACTTTAGTCGGCAGCCGGCATCTTTTTTGCTAATTTTTGAAACCGATCGACAGATCACATTTTTGATGTTTAACACGGTTCAAAAATTCACGTTTAAGACTGAAATTAAAGGAAAGGAGGTAAAAATGGCGCGACCCAAACGAATAAAGCAATCGGAGCATCCCTACCACGTATCCACACGCACCAATAACAAGGAATTCCGTTTCGATCACAAGAAGGTGCAGAGAGCTCTTATCGAGGCGGTAGCTGAAGTTCTTATGAAAGCGAGCAAGATTTATGAAGTGCAGATACTTCATCTCGTTCTTATGGCGACTCATTATCACCTGATAATAAATACGCCTTTAAAGAACATCAGCGTTTTCATGCAGTACGTGAACGCCCGGATAGCCGAAATTTTCAACAAAGCGCAGAATCGAACGGGTCATTTATGGGGCGAACGTTTTTATTCGACCATAATCGATACGGTCGATTACATGAAAAGAGTCATCCGGTACGTTTACGTCAATCCCAAAGAAGCCGGGATAGTCGAGAATCCCCTGGATTATGAAAACTCAACCATATGTTTTTATGCATTCGGAAGATTAGCATACGTTGAAGTGACGAAGGACGGGTTTTTCGTCTCTCTGGGCGAAACCGATGAAGAACGTCGTCAAGTTTTTATCCGGGAAATAATCGGAATCCCGATGACGAATGAAGAAATGGAGGAAACTCGTAAAGGACTAAGAAAAAGATTCTACGGAGGCGACGAATTCACGAAAATGATGAAGAAGAGACATGAAGAGCCCGTTAAAGCGAAGCCTGATGATTCCAAAAAGAAACCTTAATAATAAAATTATCGGGTTTCTGCATCGGGCAGTGGGGTATGAAGTAAACAAATCGAAATTTTCTGAATGGTTGCAGCACGGTAGACAATGGGTGTGGCTGATTGAGCTGAAACTGATTGTGACGGCAATAAAACTCACAAATGCCTGAATTTCAGCGCAATCGCAATAAACGTGATAAGAGCAATAATGCTGCAGGGATTTGAAGAGGGAATGTTTACAGGAGTGACGGTCGGAGTTGCGGTAGGAGTTGCCGTTGCAGCAGGATAATGGTAGCCGAGGTCTCTCATGTCGATATCGCATATAAGGTCTGTTCTAGTTGTGAAGGCAGGACCTGGGGCGAGTTCTCCGCCGGCATCGAGGCACGGACTGTCGATTTCCTGTCCTGCGTCGGTCTGGCTGAGGAAGTAATTGCCCAGACTGCATGAGCAGAACAGAGGATCAAGGGAAATATTTCCATTTTGTCCTGTGGGGTCTTCAATACCTTCATAATTAGGCGTGTTTTCCCATACGTCGTTATAGCTGAAAACCGGTAAGATATTGGACTCGAATACTTCGATGCCCATATCATTTTCCGTTACGATGTTGTGATCGACATGGAGGGAGCTTTCGATATTCATCAGCCACATGCCGCCCTGATTACCCGTTATGGTGTTTCCGACGATACGCGCTTCCGCCAGCCAGGGATTGAAAAGAATGCCGAACCCGCCGTTGTGGAATATGAGATTATTTTCCAGGTGAGCGCTGATGGCCTCCAGCGAAGTAATGCCGCTGAGTTCGTTGTCGTAAATTAAGTTGTGATGAATCGTTCCGCCTCCGTCCCAAAGGAATATACCGCTGGTCGGATTGCCTGTTATCACGTTATGGGAAATTTCCGATGCGCTGTATTCGATGCTGATCGCTCCGGGAAAACTGGGAGGATTGGCGTTCTCAGTAAAATAATTGTAGCTGATATGAGCGGTTGAGCCGACAATGGCTATGGCGCTTCCCACGGCCGATTCACCCGCTAAATTGCCGATGAATTCATTATTGATTATACGGGGAGAGCCTCCGTGGCAATACATGCCTCCGCCGCCCCAGGAGCCGTCAGCCGAATTTTCCGTGAAACGACATTCTGAAATGGCCATATTCGAATTATTGCAATATATCCCGCCTCCGGAAGTATCCATTTCAGCGGTTCCGTCCCGAATCGTAAAACCTTGAATATTGAGCCTCTGCACTCCATTTATTGTAAAAACATGCCCCTCGTGCCCTCCGGAGATTACCGTTCCGCCGCAACCTTCATCGCTCATTAAATAAATATTTTCAACGTAAGGCCAGTCGATGTTTTCGTGATATGTCCCCGGAGAAACAAGAACGGTATCTCCGCTTTGAGCTGAATTCAATCCCGCCTGTATAGTCGGCTGCTCGTCAGGCACTTTAATGACGGTCGCCGAAACAGGTACGCTGAAAGTCAAAACCATGATCAGCCGGATGAAAAACGATGACTTTTTCATCAAAACGTTCCTTTCGTCAAAAGGGTGAATACTTATGAAACCTGAAATACCGGTTTAAGTCCTCGGTTGAGCGTAACCTCTTTACGTGTTTATTTATATTGATTTCTGATCCCGATATCAAAAAATCGCGGAAAGAATTAAATGAAGAATGAAGAGACAGGGCGAAAAGGCGGCGGGAGAAAGGCAGGGAACGGGGTCAGAGCCCTTCCGGGAACATTCCGACGACAGGACTTACGCCGACGCCTGTTGCAAAATCTACGCCGCGGACACGCACACGGACTCCTACAGCCGCGCCGACTCATATTTTAGGAGTTCGTCTGGAATTAGCGACGAGATATGTTAATCCCGGCGATCCATTTTGGGTTAACGGTATACTGGATAATCCGTACCCGGAAACGCTGACGAGCGTTCCAACGTTCTTTTTGCTTGAAGTTCATGGAGTGTATTTCTTCTGGCCGGGTTGGGAGGAATTCGATCCACAGGACGCAGAAACGATGGACTACCGGAGGATGGATGTTCCCGCGGGCAGCAGTAATATCGAGGTGATACGCAGTTTTATCTGGCCGGATACGGGCGATGAGTGCATGGAAAATTTAAAATTCTATGGGGCTATGCTGAACGAGGCTATGACTGGCTTGCAAGGCGAGTGGGCTGTCGTTGATTGGGGGTATGGACCACCAGGCAAATATGGGGATTAGCCTGAGAAGGGTTTGCGAAGGGGTCAGAGCCCAGCGTGGAGCCCAGCGTGAAGCCTTGATTTTACAGGCGAGTGGGGGCTGAAATCCTTAGAGATTCCTATAAGCTTTCGTCTGCGAAGGGGTCTGCGAAGGGGTCAGAGCCCTGCTGGAAGCTATAAAAAATAAGGGAATTTTTGACTCTGTGCGTTAATATCATTATTTAGTAGAGAGGAATCTTGCGAGGGATTTTTGCAGGAGTTCTCTTTATTTATTCCAATGATGAATAGCAGGGTCAGGTATACCTATGGGAGGAAAAATTCAATGAAAATAAGGATTTTGAAGTCACGTTTTGTGACATGTTTAATTTTTTGTTTTGCAGCAATCGCTTTTACGGGAATAGCAGTTTTGGGAGAGGGTCCTGGAAATGATTCAGGGGAGCAGAAGATTATAGAATCGGCGTTAAAGGCAAATGATTTTTCAGAGCTTAGCAAGGGGCTTGATAAGGTATGCGAAGAGATCGGAGTTCCAGCGAAAAAAACGAGGAACGAAAAGGAGGGAAAAGATGAAGCCTTGCGTTCTGCGGGACCCCCGGAATATGGGTCGTCCGTATCTATAAAAAGGGAGATTCACAGGGTGCAGGAGAACGGTTCGGATTCCATACCCTGGCCGACTGATTGGGACATCGACGGCCGGATGGATATTGTTTCGGGCGGTAATGACGGTCGTGTCAGATTGAGCAGGAATATCGGGACATCAACGGAACCGAAATTTGAAAATGCGGTAACAATAATGATGGGTTACAGTTATGTCGATATCGGTTATAACTCGTCTCCCGTTCATTACGATTGGGATTCAGACGGAAGCAGAGATTTGCTGGTTGGGGGTTGGCAAGGGAATGTAACTTTTTTCAAAAACAACGGCAGCGACACGACTCCGAATTTTTCAGGCGGAGTGCAACTGGACGCCGGTTACAGCGTTCTGGATGTGGGCAGCGGTTCACATCCCTTTGTCGTTGATTGGAATAATGACGGAAAGGATGATCTTCTTGTCGGAGGACATAACGGTCATGTGAATCTTTATATGAACGTCGGTTCTCAGACGAGTCCTCAACTTAATACAGGAAGTCAGATACAGGTGGGTTATAATCCTCTGGATATGGAGGCGAAAGCGCAGCCCTGGGTCGTTGATTGGAACGGCGACGGGAAGAAGGATTTAATCGTATCGGGATTCAGTCCGTCAAAGATATCGCTTTTTGAGAATGTGGGGACGGATGCATCTCCAGCGTTCAGCGAAGAAACTGTATTGTACGAGAAAGGGAAGCCGGTATGGCCGACTCTGGATACCGGCTGGGCATTTGCCGATATGAACGGCGACGGAGCGGAAGATTTGGTGTTCATGGATTTTCATGCCGGCGTTAGATATTTTATGAACAAGGGAACCAATCTAAGCAGAATATATGAAGAAGCGTATTACATTCCGGGAGAAGAACCGACAGATTTTTATCATACGATAAAGGCGCCCCGAGTCGTAGACTGGGATGAGAACGGATTAAAGGATATAGTTTTCAATATCTGGCGCGATGACCGTCATTACGTATGTTTTAATACGGGAACGGACTCAGAACCTAAGTTTACTCATCAGAAATTACTAACGACGACAACTGACCGTCATATGGGTTTCAACATTGATTATCATTGTCCTGAGATAGTCGATTGGGACAATGACGGAAAGAAGGATGTATTGATAGCGCGACAGGATGCATCGGGGCATGGCGATATCTATATTTTTTTAAATACGGGAGAGAATTACGATCCTGAGTTCGGGGAGCCTGAGAAGTTGTCGTCGGGTTATACCGATTTAGGACCGGAACGAACGATGAGCGTAGAGACGGCAGACTGGAATTCAGACGGCAAGAAGGATTTGCTTTTAGGTTCACAGGTGTGGACGGCGAGCGGGCGATTGCAATATGTATATGTGAATGATGGGACGGATGCCGCCCCCGAATTTTCAAGCGGTGCAGTCTTGTCTTACGGACCGGCGGGATATGAACAACCGATACCCGGAACCTGGGTATCGAATCCTCACGTATGGGACTATGAAGAAGACGGCGACCCAGACATATTTACGACTACTAATGATGCCAGGGAGAGGGTTCATATTTTCAATAACGATGGATCAGCCGGGAATCCTCATTTAACGGATGGCGGTTTTTTATCTGCGGGTTATGGTTATGTCGGCGGCAGCGGACATATATTTCCAGAAACGACGGATTGGGACGAGGACGGCAGGAAGGACATGATCATCGGCGAGCGGAATACGATATCGTATTATCCCAATGAACAGACTAATCTTACGTCGCCTGGCGAGGTATCGGATTTGATGGTAGCCGGTGCGTCCGATTTTTCTATCAGTTTGACCTGGACGAACCCCGGTGATGAAGATTTTAAAGGGGTGATTATAGTCCGTTCGCAGTCAACAATAACATGGAAGCCTTCCGACAGACAGGGTTATCATGTTGTTCCGGGAATAGAGATCGCTCCCGGAATCGAAGTAGTTTACAAAGGGGATGGAGACCATTCAACGGCGCCCTGGACGGATACCGGATTGAATCCTGGAACTCGTTATTATTACAGGGCGTTCGCCTATGACGCGGTTTTGCCGTCGTATTCAGTAGACGGAAGAGAGGTAAATGCGTTGACGGGCGGAGACACTCCCACACCGACGCCCACGATGCCTCCGACCGATACTCCTTTACCGACCGATACTCCCCTGCCGACGGATACTCCCCTGCCTGGACCTGCGGGCCCCCCAGAGTTCCTTTCGGCTCTGGAGATAAAACGCAACGTTTACAAGATTAACGGTCATAATGGATGGTCGCCTTTTGTGACTGATTGGGACAATGATGGCCGTAAAGACCTGCTGGCAGGACACCATGACGGCCGCGTCTATGTTGCGATGAATATCGGGACCGGACAGGAGCCGAGACTGGATGAGGCGTATTTATTGCAGGCCGGATACAGTGATCTGGATGTAGTATGGTGGGCCTCGGCTCCGATGCATTATGACTGGAACGCTGACGGAAAGCGGGATTTGATCATCGGAAATATGAACGGCAACGTCTATTATTTCCGAAACTACGGTTCGGGTAATTCGCCTTCATTCAATTCCGGAGCTCAGCTTTCAGCAGGAGGAAGCGTCATTGACGTGGGATACGATGCACAGCCTGTGGTAGAGGATTGGAACAATGACGGAAAACACGATCTCCTTGTCGGAGGGGCTCACAACGGCAAAATCAATCTTTTCCTCAATACAGGCAGCAATTCATCTCCACAGCTAGCTTCAGGCGAATTGATCGAGTCAGGAGGATCGCCTATCGCATTAGGCGCTAAGGTTAAACCTTGGGTAATGGACTGGAATTCAGACGGTCGAAAGGACCTTGTGGTCTCTGCAAGCGATTACCAGGGCGGTTCAATATACCTGTATGAAAATGTGGGAACCGATGCGGCTCCGGTTTTCGATGAGCGTCAAACGCTTTTCGGTAGGAATTTTGCCGTTCCGTTAAACGCCAAGGACTGCTGGACGTTCGCCGACTGGAACGGCGATTCAAAGACTGAAGTAGTAATAATCAATGATATGGGCGCCGTCATGTATTATCCTAATCAGGGAACGGAGTCGAATCGCAGCTATAGAGAAGCCATGTATGTGCCGGGCGATGAACCCACGATGATCTTCAATGAAGGGAAGATACCTCGAATAGTGGATTGGGATGAGGACGGATTGAAGGATATTTTTGTGAATTCTAGCCGCGGCGGATCGCATTATGTAATAGTCAACACGGGCACGGTTGAAACGCCGAAATTCACCGGACAGAAGTTGCTGATGACGGATACCGGGAGTAAGATCGGGTTTCCGGGCAGTTGGTTCCAGTATATGACGCCTGAAGTCATCGATTGGGACAATGACGGCAAAAAGGACATTCTGGCCCCCAGGCGGGACTGGTATCAGGGCGGAGATGTTTATCTTTACATCAACGCAGGAGAAAATTACGAACCTCAGTTCGGCGATCCTGTAAAACTGACGGACGGTTACACAGACATAGGACCTAAATCGACAAAGGGAATAGAAACGGTCGACTGGAATTCTGACGGTAAGAAGGATTTACTTCTGGGAACAGACTATTGGGGGGATAACGGGACATATCAGTATGTATATTTGAACGAAGGAACCGATTCCTCGCCGGAATTTTCGTCTGGAGAACTGTTGCGATATGATGCCGGGGAGCCGATACACGGTTCTCCTTATTGCACTGTACGCGTATGGGACTATGAAGAAGACGGGGACCCGGACATCATTTCTGTGACGAACGAGTGCCGGGATAGGCTGACTAAATATAATAACGACGGCGTTTTGGGCAATCCGCATCTGGTTAATGAAGGTCATTTGACCACGGCTTACGGCTTTGTTTCCGGCTCCCATGTTGCTTTTGCGGAGCCCGTAGACTGGAATGAAGACGGAAAGAAGGACCTGGTGGTTGGACAACGCAATGGCATAATCTGGTATCCCAATAACCAATCCAATCAAACTTCTCCGCATGAAGTCAGCAATTTTTCGGTAGCAGGATCATCGGATTACAGTGTAAGTTTGAACTGGACCAATCCAAACGATAATGATTTTGCCGGCGTTATTCTGTTGAGGTCTTTATCTCCCATCGAATGGTTGCCTTCAGACTGCCAGCATTATCACCTAAACGCAGGTGTCGAGGTCGCTCCGGGCATTGAAATAGCATATAAGGGAACTGGCGATTACTCGGCAGCGCCCTGGAACGATACCGGATTGATACCCGGAAACTTTTATCATTACAAGATATTCACTTTCGATCAGGTTATGCCGTTTTACTCAGTAAACGGTCGCGACGCAACGGCATATACAGGCGGAGAAACCCCGACTCCAGCGCCTCCGACAGAGACCCCTACGGCGACCGATACTCCCTTCCCGACTGATACGCCTCTTCCCGGACCTGCCGGACCGCCCGAATTTGATGAACTGATTGAGATTAAAAGGGAAGCGTATCAGGTAAGTTCGTCAAGTTCAGGGAAGTACGAACCGTGGGTGACCGATTGGAACAGTGACGGCAAAAAGGATTTGCTGACGGGGCAGTATGACGGACGAATCCGTTTGTGTCTGAACGACGGAACTGCTTCTGAGCCCAGGCTGCAGCCCAGCGTTTATGTGACGGGTGCTTACGGGAACATAGACGCAGGCAATTATTCTTCTCCGGTCCATTACGACTGGGACGGCGACGGCAAAAGAGATTTACTGATAGGTAATAATACCGGCAACGTTGAATTTTACAAAAACTACGGCAGCGACTCAGCGCCTTCCTTTATAGACGGCGACGACCTGGATGCGGGGTATGGAATTCTGGACGTTGGCGGAATAGCTCAGCCGTTTCCTGTGGACTGGAATAATGACGGCAAAGATGATCTTGTCGTAGGAGCAAATGACGGATTCGTGCATCTGTTTATTAACGAGGGTGCCCAGACTTCACCTCAACTTAATGCCGGCGGACCTCTGCAGGTGGGATATTCGCCGATAGACGTCGGTTCTGAAGCCAAACCCTGGGTCGTTGACTGGAACGGCGACGGTCGAAAAGACCTGGTTGTTTCAGGTTGTTCAGCAGATGGGTGTCCGTTATGGCTATTCGAAAACATCAATACCGATGCGGAACCTCAGTTTGCCGGAGGCGTTATTCTGTATGATCACAACAGTCCGGTGGTCGAATCATACAATACGGGATTGACGATCGGCGATATGAATTCAGATGCAAAGGATGACATTGTCGCCGTATCAAGCGATTCGCAGGCTGTTATGTATTACGTCAATAAGGGTACGAACGCGAACAGAATTTATGAAGAAGCCATATACATACCCGGAGATGAACCGACCAGAATATTCAGTCACGACAAAGCGATTCGAGTGACGGACTGGGATGAGAACGGAGTAAAGGATTTGCTGGTAAATCTGGGTTGGAATGATCGACATTATGTCATATTCAATACAGGATCAAGAGAAGAGCCGAAATTGACGAAACAACTTGCTCTGACCACGACAGCAGGAAGAAGTATCGGTTTTGAATCGTACACCTATTTCTGTCCTGAAGTCGTAGACTGGGACAATGACGGCAAAAAGGACCTGCTGGTGACGCGGGCGGATTACAGTACCTATGGTGATATCTACTTGTTTTTAAATGAGGGTGAAAATTACGATCCTGTTTTCAATGCGCCTCAGATACTGTCTGGAGGATACGGCGATCTGGGACCGCAGAGAGCCAGGGGCGTGGAGACGGCTGACTGGAATTCGGACGGAAAGAAGGATATTTTTGTCGGCAGCGACTTGAACCATTCCAATGGACATTATCAGTATTATTGCATTAATGCAGGATCGGATTCCAATCCTGTTTTCGGGGCTGCGAATGTTTTAAGATACGGAGGAGGCGGTTACGATGCGCCCATACCCGGCACATGGCAGTCTACTCCTCATATTTGGGATTATGAAGAAGACGGTGACCCGGATTTGTTTTCACGGACTCAGAACGACTATACTAAACTGATGAACTATGTGAATGACGGTTCACCCGGTTTGCCTCATCTGATCGAAGGCGGATTTATTGAAGCAGGATACGGATACGTTCAGCCGGGACTGGATGCGGAAACCGCTGACTGGAACAACGACGGAAAGAAAGATTTGATGGTGGATATGTCCTGGGGGCTTGGTTACTACCCCAACAGTCAGGTTTCGTTGACGGCTCCGCATGAGGTAGTAGACTTCTCGATTGATTCGGTTAGCGGCGATTCAATCGATTTAGTCTGGCAACAACCGACCGATTATGATCTTGCTGGAGTGTTAATCGTGCGGTCGCTTTCACCGATCGTATGGCATCCGTCGGAAAGGCAGCATTACCATGTAGTATCAGGAGTTGAAGTGTCGTCGGGCGTTCAGATTATATACAAGGGCAATGATGATCATTCCGTTACGCCGTGGACGGACGCCAATCTTGCCGAAGGGGAGACTTATTACTACCGGGCTTACGCTTATGATCTCGTTTTACCTTCTTATTCTGTAAATGGCGTTGAACTTGAGGTCACCACACTTATGGCAACTCCCACACCTGAAGTTACTCCGACGCAGGAGCCGCCGGAAACATCAACCGTTACGCCGACAGAAACATTAACTGTAACGCCAACATTGACTTCAACTCCCACTCCTACAAATACGCCTACTTATTCTCCGACCACTACTCCCCTATCACCTACGCCGACAATAACACCGGAACCGACGCCGATGCCTGCTCCGTCCTTGGGCGGATATGGAATTCTACTGATTACCGTTTTAATTGGAATTTCATTGTTGAAAACGAGGAGGAATTAAAGGATTTCTGTCCAAATAAGTCGAATTTCCCCCAATGATGCGTCAGGCTTCGGATTTGCTCAGTCAACGTATAATAAATACGCCTTCTTCGTAAATCCTTGCCTTCCTTGCCTTGAGAAAAATTCGCTCGTTTATGGATCAAAAACCCAAGTGGCTGTCCAGCATTAAATTTTGAATCGAGATTCGAGTTTGTGGACAGACACTAGTTAATATCCCTGAAGCCTTCTCCCTTGTATGTCCCATTCATAACGAGCACCGTATCTCCATCCTCAGCAGCGTCTATTCCAGACTGGATGTCAGGAAATTCATCAGGAACCGTTAATACTGAACCGCAGACGTCTGAACAGGAGACTAAAATATAAAGGAACAGGTTCTATATGCAGGGGTCAGAGCCCGGTGTGGAGCCCGGCGTGAAGCCCTATGCAGGGGTCAGAGCCCGGTGTGGAGCCCGGCGTGAAGCCTAAGGATTCGATATCCGGCAGGGATGAGAATTTTACTTGCAAAAGCGGCGGCTTATTATGTATTGTTTCATGTTAGCTGTTCGATTTTTGCGGAAAGGAGTCGAGGTTTTATGATACATGAAGATTTTTACAAGCTGGATGAAAAATGCGACAAATTTCTGGTGACTTGCGCTTTGCCCTACGTCAATAATGTTCCTCACTTGGGCAACCTCGTCCCCATCTTATCGGCGGACGTTTACACGAGATATTTGAAGTTGACGGGCATTCCTGCGATCTACATATGTGCTACTGACGAGCATGGAACTCGTACAGAAATGGAATCGAAGAAAAGGAACATGACGCCTGAGGAGTATTGTCGTTTGATGCACGATAGGATAAAGAAGATTTTCGAATGGTTCGGCGTCGAATTTACCTATTTTGGGAGAACGTCCAGCGAGTCGAATCATGAAATAACTCGGGATATTTTCCTTCATTTGGATAAGAACGGGTATATCTTTGAGGATAAAATCGAGCAGTTATATTGCGAGACATGCGGGCATTTTTTACCGGATACTTTTGTGCTTGGAACCTGTCCCCATTGTAATAATCCTGAATCGAAAGGCGATCAATGCGACGTATGCGGCCGGTTTTTGGAGTCTGTAGAACTGTTGAATCCGAGGTGCAAGATTTGCGGAACACCTGCGATTATAAAGGAAAGCCGGCATTTATTTCTGGATTTGCCCAAACTCGGTCCGCTGGTCAGGGACTGGGTAAAGAGCCGTGAATTCTGGAAGGGGTATCAGATATACAATTTACCGCTGGCCTGGATAAAAGAAGGATTAAAACCCCGTTGCATAACCCGTGATCTGTCCTGGGGAGTCAGAACCCCGAAAAAGGGATATGAAGATAAAGTATTTTACGTGTGGTTTGACGCTCCGATAGGATATGCTGCAGCGACTTACGACTGGGCCAGGGAAAACGACCAGGATTTTAAAACGTGGTGGAAACATGACCAGTCAAAGATCATTCATTTCATGGGCAAAGATAATGTCCCTTTCCATACTATAATGTGGCCTTCATCGTTGCTGGGCGCTGATGATCATTGGACATTGCCCTATTTCATCGCTTCAAACGAATATCTCAATTATGAACACGGGCAGTTTTCCAAGAGCAGGGGAGCCGGCATCTTTTCAGATGATGTGACGGCGCTTGAATTTCCGGCTGATTTCTGGCGCTTTTATTTGATGGCTTACAGACCGGAAAAAACTGATACTGATTTTCTGTGGAAGGACTTTCTGCACGCCGTTAATACGGATTTGATCGGAAATATATTCAATTTCGTGCATCGAGTGCTGAGTTTTACTCATAAAAATTTCGGAGAAATACCTCGCCGCGGCCAATTGAGCGATGAAGAAAGGGAGATGCTCGCGACGATTTCGGAAAAAGAAAATGAAATAAGCGAAGCGTACGGGGATTTTCTTTTTCGAGCTGCGGTCAGAAGCATACTGGATATGTCGGATATAGGCAACAGGTTCTTTCAGCACAGCGAGCCATGGAAAGTAATTAAAGAGGATCGCAGCAGAACAGGCGCTATATGTCATGTCGCCCTGGAGATAATAGCCAGACTGATGCATTGGTGCTCGCCGATGATTCCCGATGCCGCCGATAAAGTTTCACGATATCTTTCGCTGGACCAGGAAATGAAGCTGGTTGAAGGCGCTGTTTTGAGTAAACCTAAGCCGGTTTATCCGCGTTTGGAAGAAGAGAGAATACAAGAGCTGGCAGAGATGTTCAGGGGAAAATCGGAAGAAAGAAAAGAATCTTTTCCCCCCATAACTTTCAAAAAAGAAGATGCTGTTGCTTACGATTGCGTGATCCTGGAATTCAAGAATCTCGATATAAAAAAGAAAAATCCGGAACTGGAACAATTGAAAAAACAGGTCTACAGTGAAATAAAGCCGGATAGCCTCCAAAACAGCGATTATGTCAAAGGTTACGATTCGCTGCTGGGGAAACAGGACCGCGGCAAACGCTCATCAGTCACCAACCTGATCGATATTTTCAGAAAAAATCAGAGAATACCGAACTTCAACGTCATGGTGGATGCCTACAACTTGATGTCGCTGAAATACGGCGTCGTCATGGGCGCTTACGAAAGAAGAACCATTAAAGGCAATTTGATCTATAAAGTCGCCGACGGCTCTGAACATTTTATCCCCGTCGCAAGCGGTCAGAAAGAAAAAGTGTACGAAGGCGAGTGGGTGATCGCTGATGAAACGGGTATGGTGGTTACGCGTATTCTGTCCAAGCAATCGGAAGCGGTCGCCATCACCATGAATACCCGCTCTGCCGTTATGTGCATCCAGGGGAATCCGTGTATTCCCTTGGATGAGCTTAACAGAATAGCTGTGGAGACGGCGGGTTTGATTCAGGAATTTTGCGGGGGCGGATACCGGGTCGTCTATCCGGAAAAATAGGAAAATTCGGCAAAAAAAGAAATTTTAGGAATAAGTATTGACATTTCAGAAATTGTATGTTATCAATGAGCTGTTGAATGTTCACTTGGGGTGAACGGGGTGTGGGAAACTCAACAGTATCGTTTTGAGTAAACCGGGAACAGGAAAATACGGATAAAAAGTGATCCGCAGAGATGCACTCCCTGAGACGCATCTGCGTTTGACATTTCTGCGGCGGGTTCCAGGTTTATCTAATCATCTAGTTTCAAAAGACAAATTAAGTAAGGAGGACCGATATGGCCGAAAAGTTGGCGCAGTTCTATGAAGAAGCGAAGAAATTGGGAGGACTGAAGGCCCAGATGCGTCTAGCGGTAAAAACTGGCGTGACGTCTACGAAAGCGCCTCAGGTACCTGATGCACCGGAGACGATAGCGAAATTTGAAAGCGCTATGAACGAGATACGGAAGGAATTTTCGTAAGAAGGGGGTATGTTAAATGACGATATTTAAGAAGGATGAACTAGTTTTAGATCACGTATTTGATCGAAAGACTAACAGGCATTACCTGAACGGGATGTTGAGCGTATTTCATTGTCATCATTATGCGACGTTATACACGCAGTTGGCGATGGATGCGGAGGAGACGGAATTATTGATCGACACGTCTGAAGACGTTTTTTTTGACATGTTGAAGAATTATTTTGAGACGCATGATGTAGATTCAATCACGAAAAGAATAGATTTCGCTTGCGAATATTACGCTGCGCTTGGATTGGGAAAGATGAACGTGAGTTATGCGGGCGACGATTCCGGCCAGGTTGAGATAACGGCATCGCATTTAGATCAGGGATGGATAAAGAAGTGGGGTAAGCATGATGCGCCGGTCAATTATGTTGGTGCAGGCTACATCAACGCCATGTTTTCAGCAGTTTTCGACAAACCGAAGAAGTCATTTATGGCGACGGAGATACAGAGCATAGTAAAGGGCGCTGAAAGTTCTAAATTTAACGTGGTGGGGAGGTAATGATGGCGATAGACAGAAATAAAGTAATTGATGAAATGTCGAAGATACAGATATGCGGAGATGAGAACGGGATAATCGATGCGTTTAACGTATTGGTGACGCAATTGCCGGCCAGGTTCTGGAATACGTTTGCGGACAGACTGACTCATAAGACGTCTCCCGAAATGCGGGAAGCCACGGAGTATCTGCTTTACAATGCGGCCCATGAATGCGGTTATCACACGGGTTACGGAATCATCACATCGGAAGAATGGAAAGCGATAGTCGGTCCGATGGTTGAGAAGGTACCCGATGACATTCTGCATGGAGCATTTGCCGTATTTACGGCCTGGGGCTGGGCTAATGCCGAGGTTGTTGAACTGGTACCCGGAGAAAAAATGGTTGTACGATCGTACGATTATTATGAAGCCGACGTGGTGAAGTACGGAAGTTCGAGCAAGTTGAGCGCGTATATGATTGCTGGAGTTTCAGCAGCTTTTATGGAGCTTGCTTACGCTGGCGATTACGATCCGAAAGGGGCTCCGATCGGAACGTACGTATGCAAGCAGGTCAAAGGAATCGAATGCGGCGATCCTTATGGAGAGTTTATCGTAACGAAAGCCGAAGGATAGAAAATATTCCGGGGCATGCGAAGCGAAGGGCGATTTTCGAGCGCTGCATGCCCCGGATTAAGTGGCGCGGATAAAGGTCCGGCGCTGCAATAAACATAAAGCGCATAATTACAGAAAAGAGATTAAGCGCCGTCGTTTTTTTCGTCGTTACGATTCGATTGCCGTTATAAAATTATCTTAAAAGGGGACAGCATTAAAAAGGAATGATTTATTTAAACAATGCAGCAACAAGTTATCCCAAGCCTGAAAGAGTCATAAAAGCGGTGAAGGAGTGCATAGAGCATCCAATGTTCCATGCATCCAGGACCGGTTATGAAAATCAGAAAAAGGACACGGTCAGTTTATGCCGTCAGGCGCTGGCTGATTTGTTCAATATACGCGACAGCGACAGGATAGTATTCACATCATGTTCAACGGAATCATTAAACCTGGCGTTAAACGGACTTCAAATGGACGGTGGGCATGCGGTAACGACGACGATAGAGCACAATTCAGTCCTGCGGCCTTTAAAGACGATGGAAAGAGAGGGACGTATTCGTTTGTCCATAGTAGACTGCAAGGGACAGGGAGATGTGGACGTAGAGGAAGTAGCCGCTCAGATAGGACCTGACACCAGAGCTGTGGTGGTCAATCATTGCTCCAATGTTACGGGAGCGGTTACGGACATAAAAACGCTGGGGAATATCGTCTCGGAAAAGCGTATCCCATATGTGGTAGACGTATCTCAGAGTGCCGGGGCCATGAGTGTAGACGTCGAAGAGTGCCGGATAGACCTTTTGGCATTCACTGGACACAAATCTCTTTATGGAATGCCGGGAATAGGCGGATTGTATATTCGCGAGAACATTGATTTAAGACCGTTAAAAATAGGCGGCACGGGGGTAAGAAGCGACTACCTGTTTCAGCCTGAATCGATGCCCATGTATTATGAGGCGGGAACGCCCAACATGCCGGGCATTATTTCATTGCTGGAAGGGGTTTCATTCGTTCTGGAGACCGGCGTCCAAAGAATATTGGAGCACAAGCAACGATGCGTGAAAAAAATTATAGAGGCTTTTGAAAAGAACGAAAAAATTGAATTTTATGCTGCCGGTAACGGCAACTCATCTTATCCAACGCTGCTTTCCTTCAATGTAAAAGGCATGAATCCCGCGGACGTCGGATACATGCTGGAAAATTCTTTTGAAATTGCCGTTCGTTCGGGTTTGCATTGCGCGCCTCTTATTCACAAAGCAGTAGGCTCTTTTCCTGACGGCTCTGTGCGGGTCAGTCCTTCATTTTTCACTACCGATCAGGAATTGGAATATTTTTTAGAATCGATCGAAACCATCTGTGAAGCCGGCGATGCGTTATGAGAATCGTTAATGTCAGGCACATTGAGGATTGTTTTGACGGTTCATTTATAAAAGAGATACTTTTCGATTCAATCATAACGAAAGAGTTCATCTTTTTTCTTGGTGAAGAGGGCGAGCTTCAATATTTAGGGAAACTCAAGAAACCGTTCTTCAAGATACGAGTGAAAGGGAAATATGAATTTAAAGGCGTTCAGGGGAACAGAACGATAAGGATAATTTTAAAGAATAATCCCGAAAATTCGCTGAAAGAATTTCAAGATAGAATAAAAGAATTTAGGGCAAGGGAGAGCGACCGGGGATATCACGAATCTTTGAAAGAGGCGAGTTGCGGATAAAAAAACGGCCTTTCAGTCTGTTGAAGCGATCATGTTGAAACAGTCTGAAAGGCCGTTTTTCCTGTTTAAGAATTAAAATTTATTTTTTCTGATATAGGCCAGGAAAGCAACAGTGAGCGACAGCAGGAGGCTCAAAATGCCGACTGAACCGAGAGCGGGTATAGGCGCTGGAGTCGGCTGGACAGTTGGGGCGGCCGTCATTTCCGGAGTATAGCTGGGAGTTGCTGTAGGGGTATTCGTAGGAATTTCCGTAGGAATTTCAGTGGGTATTTCTGTCGGAATTTCGGTTGGGACTTGAGTGGGTATATCTGTAGGAATTGCGGTGGGCGCTTGAGTAGGAATATCGGTAGGGAATGGCGTAGGGATGGGAGTAGGCGGTTGATCGTTGTAATGGAAGCCGATATCGACAGTTCCGTCGTCGTCAACGATATCGGTTCTGGTATTCAGTTCGCTGAGATAGATGCCGAGGACCTGGAGGTTTGCGGCTAGGTCGCTGCCGGCGTCGACGCATGGGCTGTCCTGAGATTGACCGGCTGCTATTTGGCTGAGATAGTTATTTCCGCTGGGACCTGATGTAAAAAGCGGGTCAGCAGCGATGTCATTGGGTCCGGCCGTGCATCCGAAATAATCCTGATTGTTATTCCACAAGCAATTGTAATCGATGGTGGGGTCTTTTGAGGAGTCGCCGGAGGCGTATCCTGTACTGATGAGTATTCCGATATTGGTTTGAGAAGCAATGATATTGTCTTTAATAACAGGTGAGGGATCGTATCCCAACAGATAGATGCCGTCGGAAGAATCCGCCAGCGTATTGTTTGTAATAAGAGGTTCCATGGAAAATTCGCCGTTGTTTTGAATTTTGACGCTTTGTTCGGCGACACCGGTAATCAGGTTATTGGATATTACGCTTGTACATGTGCTTCCTGCGTCGATATCGATACCTCGCTGAGTATTCTTGATTATGTTATGGGCGAAGGTTCCTTCAGCGCCGGTTGAGTAATCGGCATTCAGGAAAATGCCCATGGTTTCGCCGATGTCAGCGGCATCGATGATGTTATCGGAAATGATGGGATTGGTGGTTTGCTTTGAGTCTTCCCGTTTATTGACGGGTTGCTGTGACCGCAGGTAAATTCCGCTGTCCATAATATTGCGGCTTATGGTCGGAATTAACTGATCGCTTGTGTTGACGCCTATGCCGTATTCCGGTCCTCCGGAAATAATGTTATCCGTTATCGTAGGGGCCGAAATGTCGTAATGCGGCATGAATAATTCTCCGCAAAAAATCCCGTACATCCCCGCTTTTGCGTTGTACTGAGGAGAGAACATGCTGATTTCATTATTTGAGATGGTCGGAGTGACAGAACCACTCATTGCGGCAGCGAATACGCCGTTCTGTCTGGTTTTATCAATTTTATTATTTGAGACGACGGCAACGTTTTCGGCGCCGTAACTGCCGATTACTATTCCTGTGGAGCTGTCGAGAATCACATTGGAAGTTATGGCGGAATTTAAATTTCCATCTCCCGTGCCGGCGGCGATTCCGACGTTCATAGCTCCGCCGAAATAGGGGCCGGTGATAGTATTGTCCGTAATTTGAGCTGAATTGTATCCATTCACGGAATATGTAAAAATTCCGCCCATGTAGGCGCTGTCGATGGTGTTTTGAGCAACGCTGCCGGTCACGTTTAAGGTGTCGGACCAGCAGTAAACTCCGGCAACCACGTTGCTCAGATCATTCTGCGTAACGGATAAATTCATCGTGTTCTGTTTAGGATCGTCGGCTGAAGCGGGAGAACCATATTCATAAACTGATATGCCGGTGTAGGAATCCATTATAACGTTATCGACGACGGATGGGGCCGTTTCGCCGTTGTAGACGACTGCTTGTACGCCGGCGCCGTATGCCCTGATTGAATTTCGGCTGATTTCGGGATCATTGGCGCCGTAATAGGCAAAAGAAACCATGCCGGTGGAGGATTCCAGAATTGAATTATCGACGATAGTGGGCATTGAATTGCCTGCGTAGCTGTAGCCGCCTATTCCCAGGTCAAAGGCGGAAATAACGTTCTCACTGATGTACGATTCATTGTTGCAGAATTCAGAAACGGCAAGAATGCCTGTACTGCAGTTTAATAGTTTGTTGTCGACGATTGAAGGGGTGAATTCTGTATCTTTCGACACCTCTTCGGCGCTATCTCTGAGGAAAATGCCTGTCTCGGCGTTTACAATCTCATTTTGCGAGATGCCGGAAGTCAGACTTCCGCTGACGGATGTCAGATAAATGCCCGTCCATTCGGCTGAAATTTTATTACCGACTATCGAACCTTCGACGTTTCCGTTAAGGGAGGAGCATGATATTCCCGATCCGCTTGCCGATTCAACCATATTGCCGGTTATGATCGGACTGGCTGAACTGTCGCCTCCAAACATTGATATTCCGTCATCATCAACAGCGAGCACGTTCTGAGAAACCACCGGTGATATTTCTCCATCATAGGCGCTCAAGAAAATGCCTGTGTTGGAATCTATAATGAGGTTATCGATGACTGATGATGTGACGTTTCCGTTGGCATCTATGAAAATGCCGGTATCAGAATCGAATTCACTTCCGAAGATGGTGTTCTGATTGAAGTCCATCGTTATATTTCCATTCTCGGCGGCGGTTCTTATTCCAAATCCGAAGTTGTCCCCGCTGAAAATCTCGTTTTGAGAAATTGTTCCGCCGATGTCCGAGAATTCTGATTCACAATGGACTGCATAATTTCCTGAGTAAATAAAATTACGCGTTATGCTGGGATTGAACCCCTTTTTTTCCAGGCCGTAACCGTTACGGATAATTATGCCGGGATCGCCGGAAGTAATGAAGTTGTCGGAAATAGTCGGATCGACGATATCGCCGCTGATGGACGCCATAAAAACACCCATATGCAAAGTATCGATATCATTATTGCTGCAGGTCGGCATCATGTATCCGTTATAGCCGTAGAAGTCAATTCCGCTGTTGTTTGAAGTGATAGTGTTGTAAGTTATTTCGCTCTCGATATATCCGGAGTAAATATACATGTAGACGCCTTTTCCGAAGTAGGCGTTGAACTGATTATTCGATATGGAGGTGTTGATGAAACCGGTATCGATGAAGAAATCGACTGCCGTTCCCCGGGATGTCACCTCGTTATAGGCGATCGCTGCCGTTAAATAATCGGCGTTTGTTTCAAAGGATATTCCAGCGCCTTCAGCCGTTATCGAGTTCATGCTGATGTCAATGTCTGCAGGCACGGAAGAGGTTGAATTCACGGCAATGCCCCCGGAAACGTCGGTGATCGTATTGCCGGCTATGATCGGCGTTCCTTGAAGGATATCCCGGCCCGGACTGTATCCCGTTATGATCATGATTCCCGTGGGAGGATAAACAGAATAATAGTATTCCGTTCCTGAAATAACATTGTCGGTGATGGATGCGTCGGAATTGAAAGAATAAATGCCGTAATCGACGTAATAAGGAACGGCCGGATAGTTGATCGTATTGTTGGAGATCGTAACCGCACTGGAAGTAAGGTTTATCGCTTCCGGCGTCCAATTTACGACGTGAAAACCGTCTAAAAGTCCGTCCGTCAAGTTTGTAGCCGAAACTGGCGTCCCTGTTCCCGCTGCATCGATCACCGTAACATAGTTTACAATGTCACGACTCCAACCAGAAGATTCATAACCTCCCAGCAGCGATACTCCCTCTTTTAATTGGATCAGCTCCGAATAAACTCCCCGCGCCACCTGCACGGTGTCTCCGGACTCAGCAATGGCCAGTGCTTCGTTTATCGTTTCAAAGTCTCCGCCTCCTGACCAGTCGACCTTGAAGACCGCTCCATGGACAGGAAGCATGAATCCCGCGATTCCGGCAAGAAAAAATGAAAATTGAATCATTCTCAACAGCTTTTTCACCCTGGATCTCCTTGAAAAAAATTTAAATTCGAAAAAAGAGCCTCAAAATAATACATAACTCCCTCATTAGTACTTCAATAAGAATATAATAAAAAAAAATCAGAAGTCAAATGTCTGATACAATTTTTTGCGCTTTGAATTTATTTTCGAATTTATGTATTTTGATTTTGGAGAGCGTTTTATGGGGAGAGCGATCAGGAGCGCTTCCGAAAGCGGTATTTCAATTGAATCAGGATTATTTTTTTTATGGAGCAACTTGGAAACGAATAAGACAAAACATTTAACTTTTTTATTTTTTGCAGCGTTATTGGGTTTGACGGCTTATTCCAATTCTTTCAAAGCGCCGTTTCAGTGGGACGGAAACGCTTTCATCAAGGGGAATCCAGCGGTCATGAATCCATCCTCATGGTTTTCTCCTATAAAGATAATGGGGCCGAAGTATTATTCTGCTTTCAAGCAAAGAAGCGTGACTTATATGACATTTGCTTTGAATTACCGGCTGCACGGTTTCGATGTTATGGGTTACCACATATTCAATTTCATAATTCATGCGGCGAATGCATTTTTAGCTTACTTGCTTGTCATTCAATTATTGAGGAGTCCTTATCTGCGACGGGCATTCTTGTCGTCCGAAAGAGCCTGGATAGCCTTTTTCGTATGCCTGTTTTTTATTTCTCATCCTGTACAGACGATGGCAGTCACTTATATTTATCAAAGGCTTACGTCTCTTGTAGCGTTTTTTTATTTAGCATCAGTCAATCTGTATCTGGCCGCAAGACTGGGGAGGAAACGATTTTCAAAAGCCGGATGTCTGTCGTTAGCGGTTTTATGTGCTGCGACGGCCATGAAAACGAAACAGAACGCATTTACGATACCTGTGATTGCGGTCGTCATAGAATTTTTGTTTTTCAAAGGGCGAATCGCCAAACGGGCATTTCGATTGGTTCCGCTTTTTTTGACCATGCTGATTATACCTTTGTCCATGGTTCATTTCGACAGGCCGATCGACGATATGATGAACGACTTCGGCGACGTGACGCAGGTTAACCAGGGCGTCACGCGCCGGCAGTATCTGCTTACTCAATTTCGAGTCATAACGACTTACATCAGGCTGTTGCTGCTTCCAGTGAATCAGACTGTTCTATATGATTTTCCGACGTCTCATTCGTTTTTTGAACTAAAGGTCCTCATTTCATTTTTATTCCTGTCGGTTTTATTCGGAGGGGCTGTTTTTTTGATATTTTTATCGAGGAAGCGCAGAAGGGAGTTACGGTTGATCGGATTCGGGATAATATGGTTTTTCATAACCTTGTCGGTTGAATCCAGCATAATTCCATTGCTGAAAATCCAGGAATACCGGGTTTATCTTCCTTCGATCGGATTCATAACGGCTGCGATTACAGGATTGTATGTCTTAAAGGAGAAGATAAAGAAATCCCGGATGAAGCGCGGCGTCCCGGCATTGCTTCTGGCGATAAGCTTCGTCTTGGCTGCAGCGACCTATACCCGGAATAGAGTTTATCGCGATAAGCATACTTTCTGGGCTGACGTTATGGAAAAATCCCCGAAGCGTCCGGAGGTTCACAATTACCTGGGCATGGAATTCAGGTCTGAGGGCAAACGAGAGAAAGCAAAGCAACATTTTCTGAAAGCGATAGAGCTGGGTTCGCTGCATGCTCCGCCTTACAATAATTTAGGAATGATGTACATGGTTGAAGGGGAATATGCAAAAGCAGAGCGTTATTACATGCAAGCTTTAAAATTAGACCCAGCCAATGAAGTCGTACACAGCAATCTGGGCAATGTCTATTTTTCGATGGGAAGAATCGAGGAATCCATAACGCACTATAAAAAAGCGATAAAATTAAAGCCGAATTTTCCGGAGGCTCACAATAATCTCGGAGCGGCCTACAAAAAGAAAGGTATGCTTGAAGAAGCCGGAAAGGAACACCAACGGGCGATCGACCTTAAGCCGGACTATTATAATGCCCGGTATAATCTGGCGCTGGTTATGTATGAACAGGGCAAATTGAGCGCAGCCTTAAAAGAATGCATGGCAGCTCTAAATTTGAACCGTGATTTTCCTCAGGCGCAAAGACTTTATCGAAAGATTAAAGCCGCTGTTGAGCTGCGTAATCTCTGAGGAAAGCTCATGGGTTTTCAGCTACGGATAGGGGAAGCGCTGAACCGATTTTTTTGTCGTAAATGCTCCGCTTATTCCAGTTTTTCAAGAAAGATAAACAATAAAATATTTCAACTTTTGATTATTTTGGCCACCGGAATGATCGCTTATTCCAATTCATTTTCAGTTCCATTTCAATGGGACGACATACCATTTATCGCGAACAATCCGGGAATAAAAGACCCCGGAATGTTTTTCAATTCGCAGGAAAAACTGATGATCAGAGGAATACCTCACGTTCGACAGCGGATTATCGTTTTTTTATCCTTTGCGTTAAATTACAGAATTCATCAGCTTAGAACATGCGGGTATCATGCAGTCAATTTCATCATTCACGGGATAAACGGTTTACTGATTTATGGTTTAATTACATCAATTTTTCAAACGCCTTTTTTCCGAAAAAGGAAAACTTCCCTGAATCCCAGGACGACGGCGTTCTATGCATCGCTGTTGTTTATTTCTCATCCTTTACAGACGATGGCGGTAACTTATATTTATCAGAGATTAGCCTCATTGGTGGCGTTATTTTATTTTTTATCGGCGTTCCTGTTCATAAAATACAGACTGGAGCAGAATAAAACAAAGGCGATATTTTTTTATACCGCTGCATTTCTCTCGACGCTCGCAGCCATGAAAACAAAGGAAAACGCTTTTACGTTGCCTTTCGTTCTTTTGCTGATCGAGCATCTATTCTTCCGGGGTCCATGGAAAAGCCGTCTGATCAGAATGATTCCGTTTCTGCTTGCTTTGACGGTTATTCCAGCGTCCTTCATCAGCTTTAAGGAACCTCTGCAAGAATCAACCGCTGAAATTGATGCGATGACCAAACCTCTTAAGGGAATATCACGCCTGCCGTTTTTTTATACTCAATTGAAAGTCCTGGTAATTTACCTGAGACTTTTATTTTTTCCTGTCGGTCAGTCGGTCATTTACTACATCGAAAGAGCATACACGCTTTTTAACGTTAAAGTCCTTCTGTCTGTGCTTTTTTTATCGTCGCTTTTTTTCGGGGCTGTTATAATTTGCAAGCGGTCCAGGAAGGCGCATGGCGAGCTGAGAGTCGTTTCCCTGGGAATATTCTGGTTTTTCATTACCATATCAGTCGAATCCGGATTCGTTCCCATAATAATGCTGCAGGAATATCGAGTCTATCTGCCTTCTTTCGGCATTTTCATGACTTTTTCGGCGGGAATTTTTTATATACTGCAAAAAGTTGAGCGCAGAAGAATGAAAAAAGTGATCTATTCACTGTTGATCGTCATTCCTGTTTTGCTGACGGGCGCGACATTCGCCAGGAACAGAGTCTGGCAGAGCAGGATCAGTTTATGGAAGGATGTGACGGAAAAGCAGCCATACATCGCCAAAGCCTTCGGGAACCTGGGAGAGGCTTACCAGGAAGCCGGACGAATCAAGGAGGCGGTGGAACAGTTTGAGGAGGCGATAAGATTGAAGCCGGATTATGCCGCGCCTTACAGTAATCTGGGAATGATAAAACTCTCCCAGGGGAAGGCTGATGAAGCGATAGACTACTACCGTATTGCTATGGTCCTGGAGCCGGATTGGGAAGTAGTTTACAACAATCTGGGCAACGCCTATCTGGCTAAAAACAAAACAGAAAAAGCCATGTATCATTATCTTAAGGCTCTCGAACTTAAACCGACCTATGCTGAAGCGCACAACAATCTGGGCGTCGCTTATTCTTATGGAAAGCAATTCGATAAAGCCAAAAGACATCATGAACTGGCATTGAAATTCAAACCAGATTTTGCGGGAGCGCATTATAATCTGGGGCTTCTTTATGCTAAAACCGGATTATACGACAAGGCTGCATTGGAGTGCCGGAAAGCGCTGAATATTATACCCGACTATGAAAAGGCGCAGCAATTGTTGGAGAGGATGAAGTCGGCTGGAGGCGCCGGTATGGGGAGCAACGGATCGATACGGATTTCGAGCCCGACGCCGATTGAATCCGGGCGGCGATAAACCGGCCGGACTGTCAAATATCTCTGTTTCATAATACAAAAGCTAAATTCCGTTTTATCGATTACAGGATTTTCGAGTTACCGGCAAAAACTTGTCAGTTTTTTTCGTCGAAAAACGCGACAAGTCAGCGCCTGCTTATGAATTCGATTATCGATTAAAATTTTTCTGCTGGAGAGGCGCTGCGGTTCCTGGGCAAAAAAGTTATAAACGGCTGACGGCCCGATTTTGTCGCGAAGAAGATTGATCGGTCTCGATAATTGAGATATTATTTATTTTGTGGGAGATTCGAGTTATTGGTTTGCGAACATTCAAAATGCATCGCGAGCCGGGAGCATCGTATGGAAGAATCTTCAGCAGTCATTCATAAGGCTGAAGGAAGGCGAAAAGGGGAGCAAGCATGAAAAAAATTTTTATCGGATGTCTTGGATTTCTCGTCATAATCGTTACCGGGTTTGTATTAGTTTTCCTGCTGACTTCAAACATGGTCGGCACTACGGATAAATTTTTTACGGCCGTAAAAGAGAAGGATTTTGAGAAAGCTTACGAATACACCTCTGAAGAATTTCAAGCAGGAACGTCGCTGGAGTCTCTTAAAAGATTTTTAGAGCAATCCGCTATAATCGATTACAAAGCTGCGACCTGGAATTCGCGTTCTATAACTCAAAACCAGGGTCAGTTGAAGGGCGCATTGGAAACGATCGAGGGGGGAACGATACCGGTTGAGGTATCCCTGGTTAAGGAGGAAGGAGGATGGAGAATCCAGCATATTCGCAAGCAGGCTTCAGGAATCGAGGAGAGCGTCAGTGAGAAAACAATTCCTCCTGAAGAGGAATTGAAGAAAATGACGAACGAGTCTATGCTTTTGTTGGCGGAAGCGATTAATGCAGAGGATTTCAGCGAATTCCACGCCGGCATATCCAGGTTATGGCAGTCTCAGATGACTGAGGAAGAATTGCTGGAAATTTTTAAACCCTTTACGGAAATAGATGTCGATTTAACTTTCGTGAAAAATTTGGAGCCTGTGTTCAGCGAGCCGCCTAAAATAAATGAGGATGAACTTTTGTTGCTGAAAGGTTATTATCCATCCAAGCCTCCGATAGTGAATTTTGATTTGAAGTATATTTATGAGTATCCCGATTGGGAATTGTTCGGCATCCAGGTGAATCTTAAATGATGAATTTCATCTGATGATTATTGCAGGACTTTAATCAGCGGGCAGGCGCGACGGAATCAGCCTTTTGCAATTGAAAGGCATAGAAACGATTTCGGACGCTGTTCCGAACAAACAGCGTCCGAAATTCAAATGTCATGATTGATAAAGTCTGTAAACATGCTCTTTTGTAATCCGGCATGCCGGTATGGAGAGTAGCCGGAATTAAAGAGCTTTTGTTCAGGCATTAAAAGCCTTGCAATTCCTCCACCTGATTTTTAAGCGTTTCGACTTGTTGTGATAAGTCCTTGACGGCTTCCACCAGTACAGGAACGAGCTGTGAATAGGAGACGGCCATATCGCCGTCGCATTTCATGGGATTCTCATCATAGTATTCAGCGACATCGGGGTCTAGTTTGATAGATTCATTCCCATCGGTGATGCGGATAATGGAGCTGTCGGGGAAGAGTTCAGCCAGTTCCTGAGCGGATAAGCCGTAATGCGTGCCCTGGGGCAGGCCTTTGTCTTCATTTTCTGATAGCCACTCATAGGAGACGCCGTTGATTTTTTGAACGAGTTCGAGGGCGTTATCAATGGGGCGAACATTTTTCTGAAGCCTGGAGTCGGAAGCAATCCACAGTCCGTTGACGCAGGCGGGACCGGCGACGTGTAATTTGTAATTTTCGCTGGGGTAGACTCCGATTCCGGTATTCCCGCCGAAATGACAGCCGGCGTTTTTAAAAGCGGATTCAAAGGCAATATCGTCACCGCCCCAACCGCTGCCGGTGGCGGTGAAACCCCTCAGGAGTCTTCCGTTGTCATCGTCGATTCCAGCATAGAAGCCGTAATTGAAATAGGCGGGGAGGTCATCGGTGTGGTAGCCGCAATGAGCGCCTCCGCCGTTAGTATAGGCGCTGGAACCGTAGGCGGAAGCCCTGATGCATACGCCCCAGGGTCGCGGAGAATCTGAAGTGGAAGTTATGACCGCTGTAATGGGATTCAAGGCGCTGGACCTTATGCCGTAGGTGTCGGCATAAGTATAGACCCCGTAATAATCGCCGTAGGCATAGACGCCGGTGTTGCCGCCGTAGAAATATCCTCCCGTGGAATAACTGTATCCGTATACTCCCCGGTATCCGCCTTCGAAGTAGCCGCCGTATCCCCAATTGTCATAGGGCCAACTCCTTCCGTACACTGCGATTCCATCCGTATATGAATCATAGGTATATTCGGAGTGTATGACGTGGGTCGTATCGCTTTCAACCTGCAACTGGTATGAGGGGGCAGAGGCGGAACCCAGGCCGGTTTTACCGGCAAGGTAATTCGATCCTGAACCGTTTGCGGAGATGTTATAACCCGGAGAGTCCACAAGCAGCTCCAGGGCCGTGTCGTCCGAGTCCTGGTTTGAAATGTGAATCGTGATGCCGCGGACCGCTGAACCTCCGTCGTCGTTAATGCCTGCGTATAAGCCATAGACGAATCCGCAACCTGAGGAGGAAGTAGTAATATCCGTACGATAGGCTCCCCCCGTCAGCGCTGAACCTGAGGCGTTCATTCCCGCCATGTAAGCCCAGGGTCTGTCATTGTCCGCCACGCTGACTTCAGAATAAATTCCCCGCTTGGCGCCGTCCACGTATAATTTGTATAAGCCGGTGCTTGAGCTGCCGATGCCGACGGTATCGCTGTTCGTCACCAGACTGACGGTTGAGCCTGAGTCGGTCCAACCGTTCCCCGGACCTGACGGACCGCGTGAACCGGTGGGACCTCGGGCTCCCGTGGGACCCATTGCGCCCGTGGGACCCTGGGGACCGCTGGGACCGCGACTTCCCGTCGGGCCGGAAGGTCCTCTTGAGCCCGCAGGACCAATAGGTCCGGACGGTCCGGAAGGTCCGCGCGCACCGGTAGGTCCCTGAGCGCCGGGTGAACCCGTTGGGCCGGAAGGACCTCGGGAACCTGTCGCTCCAGCCGGTCCGGTGGGACCGGACGGTCCCGCAGGTCCTGTTGCTCCCGTTAATCCCATCGGTCCTGACGGTCCGGAAGGACCCGACGGACCTGTGGGGCCTGCCAATCCCATCGCTTCACCGACCCATTCGCCCGAAGAATTTATTACCGTGCCGTACCCGGTTATGGATATGCTTTGAGGCGTTATATTTCGATCGAAAACGTCGTCGGCCTGTGCCGAACGATAAGACTGACCCGTGCTGGTTAATTTTAACCGGGGACTCATAGTTTCACCGTCCACGATTATCTGAAGCCAGAATGTTCCATTGAAATTGACGTCTCCGGGGTCAATGGGATTCGCCGCACCCAATAATACATTGAAAATGCCGGCATTTACGCTGACGTCGTTATGCGTTTCCTCCCAAAGCAAACTTCCCCCGAAAGGCGAATCGTATATTCTGAAAGTGAAATCAAAATTGCCCGTTTCCGGCTCCCCCATATTGTCCGTTAATGTTCCCTGATAATTGATCTGATAAGGGATTTCTGCATGAACCGCAACAGAAATTGAACAAATAAGAAATAAAATCAAAAATCCTCTAGCTCTCATATTAATCCTCCTGATTGCTGAAGTTTCAATTCTGAACGAATATCTTTCCCGTCATCGAAATCGTGATCTCATGACCAATGCCCCCTTTCCAGGAAAAAACCGGCAAATGCCGAGTCAAAAATTTTTTCTGAAAAAAATATTTCTCTAAATCCAAAGCAGAATATTTATTATATAATTATCAGGAAGATGTCAATGCCGAACCAAGAAAAATTAAAGAAAAACATTTGTCCCAGGTGTTGCGGATCAAGTAATGATTTGATTCTGGAGCAAAAATTCGAAGCGCGAGTTCGTCCAGGCATTCCGGGTTAATAATGGGTTTGCGGACCTTCGCCGGTGCGAACTTTTTTGATAAAGACCAGGAGCAGGCTGAGAAATAATACAAGTATTAGTCGGGATAAACCGTTTTCTGCCGGGACTTTTGGATTTTCAGGATCGGACGTCGGAGTTTTAATGAAGGTCGTGAAGAAGGTGTGCGTGGATGTTTGTGAGGCGGTCGGCGAAGCAGAAGGAGATGCCGTATGACTGGGTGAAAAGGAAGGAGTAGATGTTTGTGTTGAAGATGGGGACATTGTGGGCGATAGGGTAGGTGAAAGCGTTAGAGTTGGAGAGCTGCTTGGAGAGGATGTGGGTGTGAAGGTAGGCGAATGAGTGCAGGACGGTGAAAATGTCGGGGAATTGGTGACAGTGGGCGTAAGGGACGGTGATAGAGTAGGCGAAACTGTGGGCGTTCCTGTAGGCGACAGGGAAGAGGTTGGAGTGACTGAAGGGGAGAGCGTTGCGGTGCAGGTTGGGGTTTTTGTGGGAGTAGGCGTCCGTGTCGGCGTTCCGGTGGGAGTGCTGGAGGGTGTTCGCGTCGAAGTAGGCGTAGGCAGCGAACCCCAGGCTCTGAATTCGTAGAGGTAGTACTTAGAATAAGTCAAGTTGCCGCCGCCTCCCGATGCGAAAACTTTGATACGGGATACATTGTTCCAGGAGCCGTCTGCGGCGTCGGTGGTCGTGCCGAAATTTCCCGATCCGTTCATAACGGCATGCCAACTGCCGCCGTAAAAGAGAGAAACTTCCCACGTTCCGCCTCCATTTCCCGGCAGTTGATGAACCAGTTCCACCCTAGTAACGTTATCCGCGGTCTGGCCGAAATCCACTTGAATCGTGTCGTCGAAAGCGCCGACAAAGGGATGCCCTTCGCATACCAAACTGGTCCCGGCGTTATCGTCTCTTACATTATTGGGATTGCCGCTATAATAACCGCCCAGAATGGAATTAGCTGCTGCGGAAGCTGATGCTCCGGGTTGAATCGACCAGTTGACGGCAGCCGTCGATATTGCAGCGGAATCGAGAGTCAGAACGGTCAAAAAGAGCAAGATTCTGAGAAAAATTTTTTCCGTAAAGTCAGGGAATTTCATCATAAGACGCCTCTTTATCGCTTTTTTTCTTATAAAAAATGCGCTTACAGAAAAGTGACTAATCAACGATGCTTTTTAGCAGACAACAATGGGAAAGTCAAACCGGAAAAATTCTGAAACATACTGGTTTCAATATATTTAACGTCTTCGGCTTACTTGTCGTTCCTGCGCGGCTTCTCTGGAGATTTTTAGGCATTGATCAAAAAAGCGTCTTTTGAGATTACAATTCGACAGAATCTCCCATCATTTTGTTTCAATTGCGATCCAGGTCCCGGCCCCGATCACTGAAACAAATCGTCAAGAGATTTGAAAGAAGCGTAACGCCTGTTTGATCAGTCCCGGTTTTACTCCTGGACCAGGGAAGTCAACGGCAATGATTACAGTCCTGGACACTCATTGAATTTTTTCAGTTAATTAGAGGAGTTTATGGATTGACATGAGAGGAAGGATAAAGGATATTCAGCAGGGAAAGTGTTTGCCGCGGTAACGGCGGCTTAAAGCGAGGCATATCAATGAAAATAGCATTAGTATATAATCGTGAGAGCAAAAACGTGATAAATTTATTCGGTGTTCCGAACCGGGAAAAGTATGGAAAGAGGACGATCAAGAAAATAACGGATGCGTTGAAGAAGGGCGGGCATCAGGTTAAGACGCTGGAGGCGGATAAGATGCTGATTCCGAACCTGGAGAAATTCATGCCCAGGGCGATAAAGGGAGAGTCTCCGGGAATGGTTTTCAACGTATCGTACGGGATACAGGGACAGGCGCGTTATACGCATGTTCCGAGCATACTGGAGATGATCGGGATACCTTATACAGGATCGGGTCCGGTAGCTCATTCGCTGGCGTTGGATAAAGTAGTGGCGAAGATGGTTTTCATCCAGCACGGACTGCCGACGCCGGATTTTGCAGTGCTGGAATCGTCATCGTTTGAGGTTCCGGCATTATCTTTTCCGATGATAGTGAAGCCCAAGAATGAAGCAGTTTCGTTCGGTTTAAGGATAGTCAACGACGAAAAAGAGTTGCGTGAGGCGGCGGAATTTATATTCAAAGAATACCAGGAAGCGGTGCTGGTGGAGGAATATATAGAAGGTCGTGAGATCAACGTCGGACTGTTGGGTAATGATCCGATTAAGGCGCTTCCGCCGGTGGAGCTGATTTTTGAGGAGGGAGCGCCGCGAATATACACTTATGAGGACAAGGTGCATCGTTCCGGGCGGAATATAGGTCTGCAATGTCCTGCAGACATCGGGGAGGAGGCTCGGACGAGGGCGGTGAATCTTGCTGTGAAGGCATTCAAGGCTCTGGAGTGTCGTGATTTCGCCAGAATAGACATGCGCATGAATGCTGAGGGAGAATTTTACATTCTCGAGATCAACAGTTTAGCCAGTTTAGGAGAGGGCAGTTCATACGTGCGTGCGGCCCAGGAGATCGGAATGGACTATCCGGCCTTGATCAATCGAATAGTGGAGATAGCTCGATCGAGGTATTCGGGAGTTCCGGACGATGGGGGTCGCATATATTCCGATAAAATTCAAGATTCGGACATAGGGTTCGAATACATTACGCGTCGTCGGGATCAAATAGAAAAACGGCTCAATCAATGGTGCGACATTTCCGGGAGGACGGACGATCCTGTGGGAATCAGCGCTGCTGCCGGGGAATTAGGAGCAACCATGCGGGAACTCAAAATGCTGCCTGTGGAGCAATATACGGATGACAGATTCGTATGGACGTGGGCAACGAAATGCGGGTTTGAAGGAGGAACGCTTCTCATCGCTCATCTGGATGTTCCGCGTCGTTCAAGCGCTCCTTTCCAGCGTTTTCATCGAGACCCCGAGCATCTGTATGGAGAAGGAATAGGGGCAGGCCGGGCTTCTCTTGTCGCTGTCGAGTATGCCTTGCGCGTTTTAAGACGAATGAAAAAACTGGATCGCAAGCGAGTGGGATTCTTCGTGTATGCTGATGAAGGCTTATCGGCCCGTTACAGCGAAAAAACCATCAGAACAGTTTCATCCAAGGCGGGACGAGTCCTCGTTTTACGACCGGGCAATTCCGGAGACAAGGTGATAACGCAACGCAGAGGCCGGGCCAGGTATCGTCTTTCCATTCAAGGAGCTCCGCTGAAGCTGGGTCAGACGCCGGTTTCAAAAAGTTCAGAACCCCTGGTCTGGTGGTCGGCCAAACTTCTGGAACTCTCTTCGCTGACGAATAAACCGAAAAGAATAGCCGTCTCGGCGGGCGACATCCGGGTTGAGGGTTTTCCCATGCGACTGCCTCATCGGGTTACGGTTGAGCTGAACATTGGTTATTATGATGAAGCCGATCATAATGATACGCTGGCAAAAATAAAAAATATCCTGGGTGAAAAGAACGCAGGCATACACTGGAGACTAGACGAGATGTCCAATCGTCCGCCCATGAAGGAACGAAAAATCAACAAGGATTTGTTGAATGCCGTCAGGAAGGCGGGGGAGGAGATGGAGATACCCGTGAATATGACGTCTTCTCTTTGGCCATCTGTGGCGGGATTGGTCCCGAAACTTGTGCCTGTCGTATGCGGAATGGGTCCTGTTGCTGAGAATCTTTATACTCCTTATGAGAGCGTTCAACGGATAAGTTTGATTCAACGGATTTTATTGCTTACCCGGTTTTTAATTGAGGTATCATGATGCCGAAAACAGAGAATGAGACGGATTTCTGGCCTCAAAGAATAGCCACGGCTAAAAGGTGCATGGCGTCGACGCAACATTATGAAGCTACGAATGCAGCGGTTGAAGTCATGGAGGAGGGCGGCAACGCTTTTGATGCCGCAGCCGCAGCAGCCTTCGCTCTTTGCGTTTGCGAACCGAATGCAAGCGGTTTAGGCGGCCAGACTATGATGCAGATTTATCTGGCCGGGGAGAACAAAACCTTTTCGCTTGACGGTTCCTCCCGGGTCCCAAGCCGGGCGGTGGCTGAATTTTTGCCGCGTAAATCCATGCGGTTGAGGGGTTACCGGGCGACCACAGTGCCGACGACCCCTGCTGTGTTGCAATACATAGTGGAGCGGTACGGGAGGTTGTCTTTTTCCCGTATTTTGGAGCCGGCGATAAGGCTGGCGGAAAAGGGTTACAAGATAAGCCGGTTGCAGCACGATCTTCAAAAGAGAGAAAATGAACACTGGGCAGAAGGCAACGCCGGCGATTTTTTTCTTAAAGACGGAAAAGAACCTTTCCCGGAAGGAAGCCTGTTCAGGCAGCCGGTATTGGCGGGAACGCTGAAACTGTTATCTTCAAAAGGAATTGAGGAATTCTATAACGGTGAAATAGCGGCGATAATTGAACAGGATATGATTGAAAATGACGGTTTTATTCGAAGGGATGATCTGGCCAATATTCCTTATCCCATAGAGCGTCGCCCTATATCCTGCCGATTTCAGGGAATGCGCGTTTTGTCTTTTCCGCCGCCGGGCGCCGGGCGTACCCTGGTGGAAATGCTCAACATATTGAATCAATTTCAACCCCGGCAATACGACCCGGATGACGTTAAAGGGGCCTTGCTGCTGGCGGAGATCATAAGACGGTCGCAACTGGACAGAAGAGACCGTCCGTTCGATCCGAGTTTTTATCCTCAAGTGCAGGACAGAAGAATGATCAGCGCTGAATACGCCAGGCTGGTTGCCGGGCAAATACGGGGAAGATTGAAAAAAGGAAGCGGCGAAACCACTCACTTGTCCGTTATGGACGGTGAAGGCAACATAGCCGCATTGACTCAGTCGATTGAAAGAGCCTACGGGTCATTCGTGGTCTCGCCTAAACTGGGATTCCTTTACAACAACTATATGAGCGCTTTCGATTACAAGGACATCACACATCCTTATTACCTCAGACCGAACAGCGTTCCTTGGGCTTCCGTGGCTCCGACCATCGTTTTCAAGCGGAAAAAGCCTTTCATCGTCATTGGTTCTCCGGGAAGCGAAAGAATCGCATCCTCCATTCTGCAGGTATTGATTCGCTTGCATCATCAGTCGCCTCTCGATGCCGTGACAGCGCCGCGCTTTCATTGCTCTATTGCCGGAAAGGTTTCGCTGGAATATTCCAGAATAAGAACAGATATTTCAGGCGCGCTGGAAAAAAGAGGTTTTACTTTAGTCAGGAAAGAGCCTTTTTCTTTTTACCTGGGAAGCGTCCAGCTTGTCATGAAGTCGGGCAAAAGAATCATCGGCGTGGCTGATCCGAGACGAGACGGTTCCGCGGGCGGTCTGGACTGACACGGGTTGCCGGCGATGCGCCTATAAACGGCAAAGAGCCGCGTCAGTTGACTATATTCCGGCGGCAGCGCTGAAAACCTCCGCTTACATTTCTTGTAATAATCGATCATTGGTGATAAATTTGCAAAGCTTCCGGACGCCTGACGGCAGGATGCGTCCTTTCACCGGTTGACTTATCATCAAAAGGAGAAAAGAGTGAGAAAAACTCTGATGGTCAATAGCGTTTTTCTATTGCTGATCGTTTTTTCAGGGGCTGTGGCCGCCGGCGTTCAGCCAAATGTTGAGGAATATCAGACAAAATATCCTGACGCTCATTCAATCACATTGCAGGAGGAAACCTCATTCGATGTCGCAGCCGACGGCACATATATTTACAATTACCATCTGAAGAACCTGATATTGACGCAGAACGGCATAGATCAGGAGTCAACATTTGAAGAGGGATACTACAAGCTTTACGATACGGTCGAAATAGAAGAGGCGCAAGTCGTGCATCCCGACGGTACGGTTGTTCCTGTAGACGAAGAAAATATTAAAGACATTCCTATGCCTGCATTCGGTCCATTTTTTATGGAAAATATCAGAATGATCATCGTGACGTTTCCCAATTTATCACCGGGATGCATTACGGAAATACGCGTGAAGGGATCACGGAACGCTCCTCCCATGGATGACGTTTTTTCATATACGACGGCTCTTCATACATTCAAACCCGTTTTGTCTTCATTGTTGACGATAATGGCGCCGGAAAGCATGAATCTGCAATGGAAAGTTTACCGGGGTGATATTGAGTTCGGGCAAAAAGAGATGGAAGATAAAACAGCTTATACCTGGACGGTTGAAGATGCGCCGCAGGTCATATGGGAAAGCGGCATGCCCTCCTTTATGGAGGTTGTCCCGGTATTGACCGTAACGACCATTGATTCCTGGAAGACCATTTCAAGTTGGTATCATGACCTTTGTTTGAAAGATGCGGAAATAACGGGTGAATTAAGGGCAGTAATTGAGGAAGCCGTCAAGGGCGCTGGTACGACGGCGGAGAAGATAGAGGGTTGTTTCTACTGGGTGTCGGAGAACATCCGGTATGTGGAGACGGCTATGACGGGTGAGAAGGCGGGATTCAAGCCCGATCCGCCTTCAGTAATATTGCACAATCGCTACGGCGTCTGCCGGGACAAGGCGCATTTGCTGGCCTGTATGTTGAGAGAGATAGGCATTGAAGCCGCTGAGACGCTGATCACTGCAGGAACGAAAATCGACGTCGATCTTCCGACTCTGAATTTCAATCACGCCATCACCGCGGTTCGTGACGCGGAAGGCGAATGGTATTTCATCGATCCGACGGTTGAAGACTCAAAGGACTTCCTGGCAAGCTCCGACCAGGATAAATGGGCGCTGATATGCACGAAAGAGGGCGAAGATATCACACTGACGCCTCTTTTGCCGCCTGAGAATAATATATGCCGGGTCCGGCTGCAGAATAAACTGGATGATCAGGGAAACCTCACCGGCTCGGTTGAATGGACTATGGCGGGTATGGCGGATTTCTTCGCTCGCAGTTTCCTGAAAAGGATGCCTCCCATGAAGCGTGAAGAAATGATAAAGCGAATGATCAGAGAAATATCGCCGCATGCCGAAGTAGTTTCCATGGACGTTTCTGATCCTGAAGATATGTCACGATATATGAGAATCGCTATTGAGTATTCAGCGCCTGATTTTGCCGTCTCAGCAGGAAAATATCTTATTCTGCCTATTACCGCTCATGAAGCTTCATTTGACTTCCTGGCCGGTTTCATATTCTGGGGCACGGACCTGACGGACCGAAAATATCCTCTGCACATCGGCTCTACATACCTTTCCGTCATTGATGAACAACTCGAATTGCCGAAGGGTTATCAAGTGAAGTCCATCCCGGAAAACAGGAAAATCGAACATCAAAATATGGCGCTGCTGGTTGATTACGCCCACGAAGGCGATGTATTTAATTTTCACAAAGAGATGCGCGTCGCAGATACTTATTTTGAAGGGGAAAGTTTTAAAAATCTTGTCGATCTTTTGACGCAAAACGAGCATATGAGCGAAGGAAAGATCATTTGCGTTCAGTGAGCGCCTGGGAGGAAAAGTGATGGCGAAAAAAAGTCTTATAATGCTGATCATCAGTATGACGATTATTGTCGGTTTTATCTGTAATTCTGCGCAAGCGGTTAATGATGAAGAAATTAAACGAATAATAGACAATGCCCCGGGAAAAGAGGAATTTCCGGAAGCATCGCTGATTTATCTTAAGACGGATAATAACATAACGATTAGTCCTGAAGGAGAAGCGACTAAAGAAGTTTTCATGCTCATAAAGATACTTCAGGACAGGGCGCGAGACTGGGAGAGCGACAGAAAAATATCCTTTGACGGTAAAAAAGAAAAAGTGACGCTGCTTTCGACCAGAACACATCTTCCCGACGGAACCATACTGGAACCCGATGAAGACGGCATAACGGAAATGAGTGAAATGGAAGCGGCTAACGCTCCGTTTTATTCAAACGCTCGATTGAAGATAGTTTCATATCCCGGAGTCACTCCGGGCGCAACGCTGGAATTGCATTACAGAATAGATGCCGTCGAGTCGGAAGAAGATGCAGAGAAGCAAGATGAAGAAATAAAATATTTTCAGGGGCAATACCTGTTTCAGAAGGATGAACCGGTTATGAACGTCTCCTTTACGGTCAATCTGCCTGAAGAACAGCCGTTCTATTACAGGATGCTGAACAGCGATAAAAAGCCCGCAATCGAAAAAGATAACGGCATGACGAGTTATTCCTGGAGTTTCTCAAACCTGGAACAGATACTTCGGGACAATGATACGGTTCCTGACAGCATGATTTCGCCGCGCCTGTTGTATTCATCAGTCGACGACTGGGATATTGCTGCAGAGTGGCTGAAAAACAAATTCCTGACAAAAATTAAAGTTACCGATGAGGTGAAGGAGCTGGCTGAAGAAATTGCAGGCGATAAAGAAACGCTTGAGGAAAAAATAAAGGCGGTGACGTTTTATATCATCAGGGATGTGCGCAATATAAATTTGAAGTTGGGAAAGGTCGGATACGAACCGACGGAACCCGACAGGATAATAGCGAACAAATACGGCGACATAAGGGATAAAACTCTTTTGTACCTGTGTCTGCTGAAAGCTGTCGGCGTGCCTGCGGAACCGGTTTTTACAACGACCGAAGATGATCCCTTCATTGATATTCCGGTCATCGATCAGTTCGATACCATAATGATATGCGTTAAACCTCATGCTGATGCAGCCTGGAGATGGATTTATCCGGGAAGTGAAAACAACCGGTATGGTACTTTTCCTAATCGAATGAGCCGAAGGAGAGCACTGATGATTTCCGATCAGGGATATTCGTTGACCCATACGCCTTTTCTCGATGCCGAATTTAACCATTCCAAGATAAAGCTGGATTTAACGCTTGATGAAACAGGAAAAGCAGAGGGAAAATTGACCGCAGAATTCAGGGGAATGGCTGATTCATACTGCCGCATGTTTCTTAGAAGAAATAAGGATTCTCAGATGAAAAACATGTTCGTCAGGTGGGCTAATCATATCAAGAAAGGCAGCAGGCTGATCGAATATGAATTTTCAGACTTTAACGATCTGAACTCTGATGCGAAACTCATGATGGCATTCTCCAACGATAATATGGCTTTCGTCCAGGACGACGTCATTATGATGGATATCATGTCGATACCCTTCTGGTTCATCTACGCCGGTACATGGATGCCGTCGAAAGAATCCATTGATCTGCCGGTCATCAGTTCGCATGAGACCAGCTATGTTTTTACCGTCAATGTTTCCTGGACCGGTCCTATGTCTGTGGGTTATGCTCCGCAGGATTTTATAATTACGACGAAACCTTTCAGGGCTGAAATAGATTCAGTAATCGAAGATGACAAGTTAATAATCAACAGGAGTTTTTCTTATCACAGGGCGATTATTCAACCCGATGAATTTACAGAATTGTTCGAAAAAGCGAATGAACTGAATGAAGAAAAGAACTCCTTGATCATTTGGGAAAAGGATTCCGGGGAAATCTGAAAAGGGGGCGATTTCCAGATCGACGGAGGGTTCCTGGCTTCAAGCCGGCGCTATTTCTTTTTCTTGACCGTGCTGTATCCGTCGACTAAACCTTGCGAATGGCGGTCTTCTCTCCAAAGACCCAGGGCATCATGGCTCCAACTGAAAGTCGGCAGTTTCTCTTCCATAAGCTTCAGCAGGATATCGATGAACTTTTTGCCGACATTGTCACCATAAAGTTTTGGAGCGTTTTTCATACGTTCCTGGAGGTTTTTATTCGCATTGATGTAATCGATCATGCTGACCATGAAGTCGCTGTCAATCGGCGGAACGATCAAGTTTCCCTGAGCGATTTGAACCGTCTCGGGCCGGTCGGTATTCAGTCTGCAGGTCAAACATATCTGACCCAGCAGGTTCATCTCTTCCTGCACGCCGCCGCTGTCGGTAAAAGCGGCAAAGCAATGATCAGAATTGAAAAATTCGATAACATGAGCAAACTCAGGCCACACTTCGGTATAAAGAAAATTATCGTATTTTTCGTTGAGTTGCAGCAGCTCTTTTTTCAGCCCGAATTGTTCCAGGGCCCATTTGGTGGCGTTCATTTCAATAAAATTAACTTTATACCCCTTTTTGACCAGTTTGACCATGGCTCCGACTATGGCCTGGAACCTTTTCCGGGTCAGATTGCCCCGGCGGTGGATATCGACTCGAATCCATTTGCCCTCTTTAAGTTGAGGATAAATTGAAAAGATGCTCGTTTTGGGAGGATTCTGCAATTTCAATTTGACGGCATCAACCACGACGCCGCCTGTCACGAAAACATTGCTTTCCGGATATCCCTCCCTCAACAAATGGTCCTTGTTCAATTGCACGGGAGCAAACATGTATTCGCATCCGGCCGAAGAAACGAAAGTGTCCCACTGCTCTGGAAAGGGTTCATTGCGCAAAAGATGCCAGGTGCCGGTGAACTGTGAATTAATAAATTCCTCCGGCGTTATGCCTTTTCCTACGTTTCGTATGCTGTCGGGGCACATGGACCGCAAACCCGCTTCATTGTGAACGGCTTTCTCCTGACGGGAAAACATCCAGGCGGCCGGAATGATGCTCGTTAAAATAGTATCGCCCAGTACCACCGGTATTACGGAAACATCAGGCCATCGTTTTTTCAGCATGGTGCCGAGCCAGTTCATTTTGCACAGCAGCTCCACCGATTTTTGAAGCAGGTTTCCTCGTATGGCGAGGTTTACTCCTATTTTGTCGTTGAATTTAAATTCGTAACGTCCGTAAGTCAGAATTTCGTCATAATGCTGGTTGGAATCGATGACGAAATAGGGAATATCCGTCTTGGATGCTTCCAGGACGCTGCCGTAAAATTTGTAAAAACACGGCTTCGTTCCAATGACGAAAGCCAGGACCCAGCGTCCCGATTTGCGCGCCGCTTCCATGCTTCTCTCAATCAGTTCGTCGTTGACCATCATCGGCAACATATCCGGCACAACGTCGTCGACTTTCCTCAACTCAGTTACCGGAAACATTGATTCAAAACTGGTATGAATATCCATCAAACAACTCCCTTGTTTTCTGTGCCTTAATATTTTTCAAATATTCTCATGATTGAAAACGATCTGTTTTAAAAGCGAGACCGTTCCTTCGATATCATAATCGATTATACTCGCCTGACCAAATTTATTTTCGTGAAATAAAGATAAAAAGTGTCCGAAAAGCGGACGGATCAGTTCATTCCGGCCGACTAAGCATTCTTTTCCATATTTTTTAAGTCCTTACGCAAAGTGCGCATTTCCATCAGCAAATCCCAGACGACTCCGGGTTTAGGAAAATTGAAAAGGTTGAGAGGATTTCTGGATTCAAATACAGGTTCGCCGGCCTGCCTGGGTAAATGCTTGACTCCTATTTCCATCACGGGAAAACCTGCTTTTCGCGCTTTAACCAGTAATTCGGTAGTTCCCAATCCTGTCTCGCAAACCAAATTTATTTTATCCAGCACCTCTTTGTGGACGTAACGAAAAGCGCAATCGACGTCTCTTTCCTGGGGATGAAAGAGCGCCCCGACAATACGATTGTATACTTTCGATGTAAAAAGCCTTACTTTGGGGTCCTTTCTGTCGATTCGGTAACCTGCGATTACTTTAGGTTCGTCGATGTAAGGAACGAACTGCATAAAATCGGTCAGGTCGAATTGATTGTCGCCGTCAGCATAGAAAATATGCTTGTATCGGGCATTTTCAAACCCGACGCGAATGGCGTTTCCCATGCCCTTGCGGTCCATAGGCTGAATAACCGCCCGGATGTTAGGATTCTCCTTGCCGCGCTGTTCGACAATTTCTCTGGTGCGGTCTGTCGAGCCCTCATATATGACCGGGAATATATCGAATTTTTCTGCAGCTTCCTGCGCTGTCTTCTGCGCTGAATCCAGCAGCGGATTTATGTTCTCCTCTTCGTTGTAAACCAGGAAAAACATGGATAGTTCTTCAAGTTTATCCGGCATCGTTATCGCCCTCCTCCTTCCTGAATATTAGCATAAGCATTATTGTTTCCGGGTTCATTTCCGGGTAAATTATGCGGTTTTTTCGAATAATTTCGTTACTTCATCAGATTCCGGCGGTTTTATGGTTTCCCAAACCCCGTTTCTTTTGATCCTGATGCCTGAGCTTCGGGGCATGACTCTGCCGATAATGGCGGCGTGAATCCCATTGTTCGACAGACGTTTTTGCATGTTGACCGCTTCATGCATGGGCACTGCAATCAGCAGGGCTCCCGAAGCGATAAGTTTCAGGGGATCGAGTCTGTAGAAATCGCAGAATTTGTCTGTCGAATCGAAGATATGGATTTTATCGGCAAAAAAGTCGCCGCCCATTTGAATTCCGTCAAGCAATTCGTAAATGCCTCCTAAGAGTCCTCCTTCCGTCACATCATGCATGGCATGAACCTGGCCGGTTTCAGCCGCCAGGATAGCTTCTTTGACCACGCTTATTCCAGGCTTTTCGAGCAACTGCAGACCCTCTTTCACCGTCTGTTCTCCGAACTCGCGTTTCAGTTCTTCGGATTTTTCGGCGGCGATAATGGTCGTTCCTTCTATAGCGACCCCTTTTGTCAACAATATCAGATCGCCGGCCTCCGTCTGTTTTTTGTCTATGAGTTTTCCTTCTTCCACTTCTCCGAAAACAGCGCCGATCAATATGGGTCGGTCGAGTCCTTCCGTAATTTCGGTGTGTCCGCCCACAACGGTTATATTTATTGACTTGCAGGTCTGATACAGTTCATCAAAAATTTCTTCAATCCGCTGTTTTTCAATTCCGGGCGGCAGCAGCATCGTTACCGCCATCCAGCGGGGTACCGCGCCCATGGATGCTATGTCATTGGCGTTGACGTGAATGAGATACCAGGCCGGACGATTCGAGGTGAAAGTTATCGGATCAGTTTTGACCACAAGCAATTTCGATCCGGTCCTGATTACGCCGCAGTCCTCGCCGGGACGCGGACCTATTATAACGCTGTCGTCAGTGATTTCCTGTCTGGCCAGTAACTCCTGTAAAAAATGATAAGGAAGTTTGCCGATTGTATAATTCTCTTTCAAATGAATCGGCCCCTTTCCGATACGCTCCTCAAAAGCCCGCTGATTAAGTAAAGTAACATAAAACATTTCCGCCTGCAACTCTTATCAAAGCCTCAGCCCGGATTTCTCATCCAAAACCTGTTCTGAAAGTCCATATCCCCGCGCCTTCAAGCGCTGCTCCCTGCGGACTTGCTCAGCATAGCGCCGCTATGCTTACGCAGGACTCTGGTCCGCCCGCCTTGCGGGATCGAATCTGCGGGAAGCTGGATGATCTCATTGCGATTTTGTATGAAAACTAGGGATTAATCCTTGCTTAACAGGCGAAATCAACCGCAAATAGAAACTTAAATGCAAATTCATGAAATTCAGGCAGTGAACTAAATTCGGCTTTTCGATGTTACAGTTCGGGCAGTAAGCAATCTGCGCAAGGACGGGGAATATCATAAATTCAATAGACGCTTGTGGTTCCGTAAGAGGAAAAACAACCCCCGATACGCTGATGTCCATGCTTCGTCGCGAGCGACTCGCATCGAAATAAGCGTATCTTACCCCTTTATTAATCTCAGCAAAGCCCAGGATTTAAGCTAACGGAGTGAGCGCTGCCCTGGGTAAGAACAAGAAATATTAAAATCCTGAAAGGGATTAACAGGAAAAGTTCGGTTGTCCTTATCAGGAGTTTTGAAATTGTTTCCCCGTTTTAATCAGTCACGAAAATCAGATGAAGCATCTGGCGCTTCGGGGGAGAATAGAGGTTATGTTTTCCGGCGTTCTGCAGCTTTATCGTCGGAGGAGAATCCGGCATCTTACTTCATAGAGAAATGAGTCCGGGTCCGGGCGCGTCGCGGATTCTTTGTTGATGTCGTCTGTTTGAAATCATATGATCTATGAGGGAAGCGGATAAGATGAAAAACAAAATCCTGAGAATACTGTTTCTTGCCGACACGCATTTGGGGATTGATATGCCTTTGCGGCCGCGGATCGAGAGGAGGCGACGCGGCGAAGATTTTTTTCATAATTACCGGCTTGCTCTGAAACCGGCATTTGAGAAGAAAATAGATATGGTCGTTCACGGAGGCGATGTATTCTTCCGCAGCAGGGTTGCTGCAAATATCGCACTTCAGGCTTTTGAGCCGCTCATTCAAATAGCTGATTCCGGAATACCGGTAATAATCGTTCCTGGAAATCACGAAAGGTCAAAATTGCCGTATCCGCTTTTAGTTTCCCATCCTCATATTTACGTTTTCAGGCGACCCCAGACGTTCCTTTTCCGGATAAACGGCCTGGTTGCCGCTTTGTCGGGTTTCCCTTATTATCCCAAAACGATAAAACGGGATTTCGCCGCGGTCCTGGAAAAAACGGGATGGCGTAACGTGAAGGCTGATATCCGGCTGCTTTGCATTCATCATATTATAGAAGGTGCTGTCGTCGGTCCTGCTGATTATGTTTTCAGAAGACAACCCGACGTCATTCAGGGCGTCGATCTGCCCTCCGGTTTCGCAGGCTTTCTGTCAGGACATATTCACCGGTTTCAGACTCTTGATCGCAGTTTGTCCGGCAAGCCGTTTCCCGCGCCCGTTTTTTATCCGGGTTCGATAGAGAGGACTTCTTTTGCTGAAAAATCTGAAAAAAAGGGGTATCTCATTATTGAAGCGGTCAGCGGAGATGTTCCCGGCGGAAGGGTTGACGACTGGAGTTTCGTTGAACTGCCGGCAAGGCCTATGATTGAGTATAATATGAAGGTCAGGAACAGGGGGTTTGTTGAGATCAAAAAAGAATTGAGCGGCTTTTTCGCCGGCATCGATCCCGACAGTATTGTAAGAATAAGGGCGGAAGGCGTTCCGTCTCCTGACGGACGATTAGCGTTGAACGCCGGTTTTCTCAGAGAACTGGCGCCTTCTTGTATGAATATAGACCTGAAAATGCCGGTTGTGCGCCCCGTATCAGCGAACCGGAATAATGAAAGGTAAATAATTCGCTTATGAAACTCAAATTAACGGGAAAAAATCTCACCAGAGGTTGTAACAATGGAGAAAATCAAACTCATTCAAGGCGATATGCTGGAAGAGCTGAAAAAATTTAGCGACCGGACGTTCGATCTCATTTTCGCTGATCCGCCTTATAACCTGTCCGGCGACAAACATCAAACCTGTAAAAGCGGTAGAATGACCGCCTGCGACAAAGGCGAATGGGACAGAATCGAAAGCATTCACGAATTTAACTTTCAATGGGTGAAAGAATGCGTTCGCGTTCTCAAGGATGAGGGGAGCATCTGGATATCCGGCACCTTGCACAATCACCCGTCGATCGGGGTAATCCTGAAGCGATTGGACTTATGGGTGATCAACGACGTTATATGGTTCAAACCCAACGCTCCGCCGTTGCTTCAGAGAAACAGACTGGTTCCTTCCGTCGAACTCATCTGGTGGGCCGCAAAATCCAAAAAATATTATTTCGATTATCAGAAAGCAAGGAAAATGAACGATAATAAACAGATGAGGAATTTATGGAAAATACCCGCCAGAAAACACATCACGCCTCATCCGACGGAAAAACCGGAACCGCTGCTGAAAAGAATCATAACCATCAGCAGTAAGCCCGGCGATCACGTCCTGGACCCTTTCATGGGATCGGGAACCACCGGCGCTGTCGCTCAAAAATTAAACCGGCATTTTACGGGTATCGAAATTGATGAAGAATATTTTCAGATAGCACAGCGAAGGCTGAAAACAGAAAAGGGATTAATATGATTCCCCGCAGCCGCCGGATTCGGAAGAAGAATCGGAGTCCTTCCTTTTGGCCGGATCATAATAGAAAAAATCAAGCTTCAGTTCAGCGAATTTCTCTGCATCGGTCGTTATGATTATTTCGCCGCTGAGGAAATAATCCTCATCGCCGGGATTCAACTGAGCCGTAAAATCATAGCGACCCGGTTCCTGTGATTTTGTATAGTCGACTGTTAAACGGGGATCAGAGGGATTGACCGAGACGATTTCGAATGTCTTTTCGCTGCGGCTTTTGACCGTAAATTTTTTTGTCGGTTGAAAGGCTGTCTGATATCCTTTGAATACCAGACTCATCGGATTGACGTATATATCACCGATGACTCTTCCGTGAACCGGTATCATGATTTTTTTATAATTTTCCAGATTCGTTTCCACGTAAACCTTCTCGTTGAAACGTCCCACGGGTAAAGTATTATGAACGGTCACCCGTAATTTGATTTCTGAAGTCCCGTTGCTGTCTTCCTCGAACCATTCCGCGCTCACGTGTTCAGATGTCGATTCGACAGATAAAATTTTGACTTCAGCATCGATTCGTTTTTTCAGGGTCAGAATCTTTTCTTTTTTATGAAAATTACTGACAGTCCCAAAGTAAGCCCTGTCAGGCTCGAATTCAACCTCCAGAACGACATTCGCATCAACCTGTAAACGGATATCATCCTCATCAGGATCGTCGGTTTTCACCAAATATACTTTGGAATTTTTTCCGCCCATCTTTCCGGTTCGCAAAGTAGTCTTGATTTCGCCTTCCCCGCCCGGGGGAATTGTTTCGTCCGTCAGCAGGGACGCCGTGCTGCCTCACCCCGCTTTGAGATCGACTATGGTAAGATCAGCATTCCCTTTATTGGAAAAGCGGAAAACATGAGTCAAAACAGAATCGGGCCCGACGTCTCCAAAATTATGTCGGGGTTCCTGAAATTCAATGTCGGGGACCTGGACCGTTGTTTCCGCATTTTCATCGGCTGAAAGCGCCGGTAAGAAGGCGGCGCAGGAACAAATTAAAAGGAACAGTGAACAGACAGGATGAAAAAAATTCCGAAATTTCACGATAAAACTCCTTCCGCCCGGTCCAAAATGACCGGACCTGTTCAAAATTTTTAACGTCAATCGGTTTGGAAGTCAAATTATGCTTTCGCATGGTGATGGATAATTGTTGAAAAGTATGGAAATCGTTTGTATCATTTCGGTTGATAAAACGTTTTGATCATGTATTCCGTGAGGAAATTGAGATGAGGGGAATGGTCAAGCCGCGGTAACGCTTCTTTCAAAAGTTTTGATAGTTTGCTTCAGTAATCGGGGTCGATATCGGAATCGCAATCGAAACGGTTTATCGTGAAAAATCGAAAGAGTGGCCGCATCCAATCCGTCAAAGGATAGCCCGGCTGTTTGAAAATAATGGAATGGTAATACAACGAGACGAGGAAGCGTCCCGTGATAGCTAGTGCCTGTCCATAAACTCGATTGTCGATTCAAAATTTAATGCTGGACAGCCACTATTTAGATACCAATACCGACCCTGAAAAAAACGGTCCCCGATGAAAAAAACGGGGGATTTCAATCATTAAAGCGTTTTGTGAAAAAGTGTACCCCCCGTTTGATCAGTCCCGAAAAAAGTAACACAAAGTGCGGTCCTGAAGCTGATCGAAAAAATTATTGACAGCGGTCTGGGAGTTTTGTCTGAAGAATATGAAATGACATATTTCCCCGGCGACGATCTTTTTGCGGTACTAACCCGGATTTCTCATACAAAACCTGTTACGAGCGTCCATATCCCCCGCCCCTTCAAGCGATGCTCCCTGCGGCCTTGCTCAACGTAGCGCTGCTATGTTTCCGCAGTCCTTCAGTCCGCCATGCTTGAATCTGCGGGAATCTGAACGCTCTCACTACGATTTTGTATGAGAAATCCGGGTTAAGACCGAGAGGATTACCCATCGGGAACCTGACGAGCCAGTTTTGGGCCAACGTATATATGAATCCGTTCGATCATTTCGTCAAGAGGACTTTACGTTGTCCTGCGTATTTACGTTATGTGGATGATTTTATTCTTTTTTTCGATACAAAAGCTGATTTGTGGTATTGCTTGGAGCAACTGCAGTATTATTTGAGGAAGTTAAGGTTAAAAATACACGCCGGCGCACATCCCAGGCCTGTAACGGAAGGAATACCTTTTCTCGGATTCGTCGTTTTTCCTCAGAGGAAGCGTTTAAAACGAAGAAAGGGAATTTATTATCGTAGAAAACTGAAGGGGATGGCTTCAGAGTATCGTAGGGGCGAGAAGGAATTGGAAGACATTAATGCAAGCGTAAGAGGATGGATTAACCATGTCAGGTTCGGCAATACGGTCGGATTGAGAAAATCGTTGTTTAAAGACGTGAATTTCTGATACGGCACAAAAGGTCTGGAAATAAAGGCGATGAATTTTCTCTTCAGCGCCGGAGGCGCGACTTATGAAAGCCTGGGGTTAAGCGAGCCTGCGAGCGCAACCCCAGGTCATGAATGCAAGAAATAGAGCTCTGAAGGAGCGCGGTAAAACAATGCCCCGGACGGCTAGGAATCATCATAGTTCAATGCCGGTGTTTTTCTTCTTACGGAACCACAAGCGCCTATTGAATTTATGATATGTCCCGGCATTTTGCAGATGGCGAACTGCCCAAATTGTACCCGCAAAATACCGATATTTGATCAATGCCATTTTTTTCTCTGCACCGAATAAGCAACATCGTCTTATGAAAAAGTCAGGATTCCGCTTTGCCTTTACTTCGATGTTGTAAGCGGTTACCATTAAAAAGCGAAGGGATTAATTCAAGATTCGGAGAGACGAAAAAAATGAAAAACAATATATTTTCAGCAGCCATTGTTCTCATGTCGGTTTGTTTGCCCTGGATCGCCGGGGCCCGGGACGTTCAGGGCATCCTTTATGAAGTGGAGGGACAGCCGGTCATACGAGTCTGGGGAAATCATTACGACAGGGGATACGCTCAGGGTTATCTCCTGAGCGATGAGGCCATGACAATCTTTGAATCTTATATTCTTTTTTACGTCAGTCCCCAGGAATATAATCTTCTCTATACAGTCTATGAGCTCTATTTTGAAGTTCCGGAAGATTTTACGAATGAGGCCCAGGGATTTATCGACGGAGCTGCGGCGGCTTTGGATTCGATTTATGTTGAGGCGCTGGAACGGGATTTGACGGCCAGGGACCTGGCAATCGGATCGAGTATTCCCGATGTTCGTTTTCTGACGGATAAGATCGGGGCTGATTTCCGGTTATGTGATTTTTATGAAGCGCCGGAAGTGATTCAATGTTCCAGCCTGACCGGATGGGGAGCGGGTACGGCGAACGATCCTGACGTGAACGGCGACCTGATTCACGGGAGGAACCTGGACTGGAACGATACGCCGCAGCATCATTTATCCCGCAACACCATCGTCGTAGCCTCCTATCCGTATGAAACGGATGAACAGCCGTGGTGCTCCATAAGTTTTCCGGGATTATTGGGGACTCTTTCAGGCATGAATGAAAGCGGGGTGGGCGTGACGCTGAACATGGGCAATCACGGGACAGAGCCGTCCGTGCCGCCGAAATTGACTCCTGTTATGATGTCCATGCGGAAGGCGTTGCAATTCAGGGACTTGAACGGAGACGACCTTTGCACGATTGACGACGTGTACGAAGCGATCGATTCTTCGGCGCGGGCCTGGACTTACATCAATCACTGTTTTTCGCCGGTCGTTTTCGGAGATTCAAAAGGCATCTGTTCTCAAGTCGTTGAATCCAATTCTCAGGGAATCGCCGTCAGAATACATTCAGACGATCCCGATCTTTCCCCCAATTTCCTGGCGGCGACGAATCATCACCGGACGCTTTATCCGCCTGTTTCATGCTGGCGATATGAATTGATCAGCTCAATGATTATGGAGGATTACCAGGTCGATACGGAGGAGGTCATCTCCATCCTGGAAGCAGTAAGGCAAGGGTCCTACACCATACATAAAATGGTTTTCCGGCCTTCTTTGAAAGATTTTTTCCTCTCTTACCTGATAGACGATCCGCCCGGCGCTTACACGGAACCGGCTCATATCGAATGGGATGATCTTTTTCCGGAAACGCCCTATCCCACCGTAACGGCCGTTCCGACAGAGACGGCTACGCCTTTGCCGACGTCAATTCCAGAACCGACGGCGACTCCGCAGCCCACGGCGACGAATATTCCTGATTCGTTGGGCGTTGAATTGATCCTTAATCAGGAACGCTTTACTCCTGGAGACCTGTTCGATCTTCAGGAAAAAACGTTTAATCCCGGAAACCAAAGACCGACTTTGCTGTTTTGTATCCTGGAAGTTGTCGGGATTTATTTTTTCCACCCCGACTGGACGGAAGATGTTTCCTGGGAAGAGATTACCCTGGAACCGGGTATCACGACGCATCCGATCCTGAGTTTCCAATGGCCGAACGTCGAGGATACCCTTGATCATATCCTCTTCTGGGGAGCTATGCTGGAACCGGATGCCATGACTCTGCTCGGCGACTATGATTGCGTCGAATGGGGTTACGGGCCGGAGTAACCTTTTGGCGGGGTGTCTCTTTGGAGTATTGAGGGTTATATGTTAACCCGCTTGGCTGTTTGCTGTTTTTATGGTTGTCGGTGGGTTGATCTCACCCCCCTTTGGCATTAGGATAAGAATGCCGACTTATTAAATTAAGGTATTGATTAAGAATGCGTCTATTGAGGTGACGATTTTTCAGAATTTCTCATCATTTTATTTCGATTACGAATCCGATAGCGACCCCGGACTTCCGAAACTGACTGTCGAACGTTTTGAAAAAAGTGTAATCCTGGTTTGATCAGTCGTAAAAAATGTAACCTTGAAAAATGTATATATGATCAGAGCCGGAATTATTAAAGCGAACAAAATGAATTCTGTTGTCCTTTCCGTCCCTTTGGTCCTTTTCGTCCTTTCAAAAAGGATGTGAAATTCTACGGCGCCATTCTGGACGATGAAGTGAACGATATCATGGGCTATCAGGATGTTGTTGAATTTGGGTAGGGGCTTTAATATAAAGGGACAAAGGGACAAAGGGACAAAGGGACAAAGGGACCTAAGGGACCTAAGGGACCTAAGGGACAGAAGGGACTTTTGGCGCTTAAAATCATTTGGTTAAGCAAAACTTTTATTTGAAAATTAACCTTCTTCAGAAAGATACTGAATTTTTGGATTGATCTTACCGGGGGTGCAGTTTTTCATAAAACCTTTGACTGATTACAATTTCCATTAAATAAACTGAATTTTACCCAAAATTATCTGTTTGACGACTTCACCGCCGGCTCTTCATCAATGGCCATTTATTTCTATACCGACATTGACCTGCGATTACCGTAACAAACTGACAAACGTTTTGAAAGAAGTGCAGCCACGTCATGATCAGTCCCAAAATTCCGTTTATTTTTAGAGACAGTTATTCTTCAGATGCCGGTTTTTGCTTATAGTGATTCATATTCCAGTCGTCCCTTCTGTCCCTTTGTCCTTTAATCAATATAACCCGTACATAAATGAGAGTGATCACGATAAATGATGTAACCCTTTTCAAGCAATTTAAAGGATAAATGACAGCCAGGAAGAGGAAAAAAGGGACAATATTACCCGTTTTCCATTACTTATTATTTCACTTTGCAAGTTAAATGGCGGATTAAACACTCTAAACATCAAACAATTTGTGCCGAAATTTTTTGTTTTACATCAATTATTTTACAAAGTCTCAACCTTTGACTGTTTTTTGAGTTAAATTTAGCGGGCGTTTGAGCGGTCTCTGAATACGATTAACAAATATTCAGCCGTTATAACCGTGATGTCTCTGGTGCAAATATTCGACAATTACAATGAAAGCTCATTTCATTGGCAAGGCCGATTATCCTGTTCCATCCGCATTCTCTTTTTTATTTTTCAATATTGCCCAGGCTTTAATGTATTTCATAAAGACGCTCATTGCGGCTAAACGGCATATTATCAGTCCTTCAGTTCCGTCCAGGAAACCTGCTCTCAGGATATATTGTTTTATGAAACGCCAGAGCGGATGTCCTATTATCCGGCTCAAACCTGCTTTTTTATTTTTGTCGACTATGTCGCCGGCGGCCCAGGTTGTGTAACGCTCCCATTTTTTGACGTAAGCGTCCAGGTCGCGGCATGTGTAATGAAGCAACCGGCCTTTTAATACAGAGACCTTGCCGTCGACCAGAAGATCGGCGTGCACGTTTTTTTCCGGGTACCGGGCGTTTGATTTTTTAAAGAACCTGGTGACGTCGTCGCGGTTCCAGCCGCAATGCTTTATCTCTTTCCCCAGGAAGTGATTCCTTCGATAAATGCGATAGGCTGCCGCCTCCGGTCCTTTCCTCAGTAGTTCCTGTATTTCTCCCGCCAGTTCGGGCGTAACCCGTTCATCAGCATCCACGATTAGAATCCATTCATGCCGGGTTTGGGGAATGGCCCAGTTTTTCTGAGCGGCCGAGTTGACGTATTCGTGTTCCAATATGCAATCCGTGTATTCGCGGACGATGGCCAGGGTCCGGTCTGTCGAACCTGAATCGACTACTAGTATTTCATCAGCCCATTTCACGGATTCCAGGCAATCACGGATATTAATCTCCTCATTTTTGCAGGGAATCAATGCTGTAATTTTTTTCACTCTGCCGGACTCCTCTGGTTCTTTTCTTTTAACTGCAGGTTAAAATTTTCAGCCGCTTCACCGAATTGAACAACCCGCATTAATTATCCTCAATATGCGCTTCCGGTTCAACAGAAATTATTTCTGTTTGGTCCTGATGAAATATCGCCTGTAAAAGAATTCCTTCGACAAGTATAATGAAAGTCGCGCGAGAGCTGCTTTTATTATCGCGAATCGCCGTTTTCCGGAAGGAGATTGACTATGAACCATCCCGTCAAAAAACTGGAATTCCTGGACAGAATTCGTCGATCATATGAGAAGTGGGAGAAGTATATTTCGAATGTCGATCGTGAGAAAATGCACGATTCCGGCTTCTGCGGTAAATGGTCCATGAAGGACGTTATTGCGCATATCGCCTGGTATGAAAATGAAATGACGGTTCTGCTCGGACAGAAAAAATTTGCCGGGTCCGAATATTGGAACCTTTCGCTGAAGGAACGGAATGAAAAGATTTTTCAGGAAAACAAAGATAAAAATATTGAAGAAGTGTTGAGGAATGCAAAAGATGTTCATGAGCGTTTTATGGAGTTACTGGCGAAAACAAGTGAAAAGGCATTGAACGACCCGGGCTGTTTTCCGGGGATGCCTGCGGAGTGGCGGCCCTGGGAAGTTATCGCCGGCAATTCTTATGAGCATTACGATTATCATCTGCCGATTAAATTAAGCGATGGCGAGGAAGATTGAACCCTTTTGCCGAATATTTCAGGACCTGGACGGGCTGACCGATATTATTTAGTGCCTGTCCATAAACTCGAATCTCGATTCAAAATTTAATGCTGGACAGCCA
>CAZUFC010000028.1:0-72534 GCA_964619725.1 uncultured bacterium
ATCTGCGGGAATCTGAACGCTCTCACTACGATTTTGTATGAGAAATCCGGGCTAATGAGGTTCAATCAGACCGAAATTACCATCTTTTCTCCGATAAAGCACATTCACTTCCTCATTAGCGGAATTACGGAAGGCCAGAAAAGCCTCGTTGCCCATGTTCATTTGCATAACGGCTTCTTCCAGAGACATGGGTTTCGCTGCAAATTTTTCGCTTCTAATGACTTTCGGCAGTTCGGGTTTGACTGTTTCGGGCATGGGAGCCGTATTGTTGGCCCGACTATTCTGCTTTTGTTTTTTTGAGACGATCCGTCCCTTGTGTTTACGGATTTGTCGCTCTAAAGTGTCCATAACCTTGTCGATTGAAGAGTACATGTCTCCTGTCCATTCTTCAGCGTTCAGGACGAGCCCTTGTCCGTGCACCGAAATCTCAGCGATGTGTCGATATTTTTCGACGCTTAATGTGACTCGAATCTCAAGAATGTTTTCCAGATACTTGTCTAATTTGTGAATCTTCTTTTGAACATACTCTTTGAGGGCATCCGTCATTTCCATGCGACGCCCGGTGATTGTGATTTGCATCAACTATCTCCTTCCAGAAATAAAAAATTCATCCGTAAGAATAGTTGGGTCTCTATTAATCAGTAAACCCGTCTGCGATTCGACGGTAATATTTTTAGCTCTTCCCGGTATTTTGCCACGGTCCTCCTGGCGATATTAATGCCCCTCTTTTTCAACATCGTGGCTATTTTCTGATCGCTTAACGGCTTTTTAGAATCTTCATGTGCTACAATATCTTTAATCATTTCTTTCACTCTTAATGATGATATGTCGTCGCCTGATGAAGAAGTCAATCCGCTGTGGAAGAAATATTTTATTTCAAAGATTCCCTGTGGAGTCTGCATATACTTGTTGGTTGATACGCGACTAACCGTGGATTCGTGCATCTCGATGTCCTCAGCGACATCCCGCAATACCATTGGTTTAAGGTAAGCCAGGCCTTTTTCGAAGAATTCATACTGCAGCTTGAGAATACTCGCAGAGACTTTCAGAATGGTCTGACGTCTTTGTTCGATGCTCCGCAAAAGCCACATGGCGCTTTTGTACTTCTGTTCCACGTATTGTCTTGCTTTATTGGAGGCGTCCTTTCCATAACTCAGGAAAGTCTTGTAGTTATTGCTGATCCTTAAACGGGGGATGCCCTGATCGTTCAGAGTGATGACGTATTCGTTTCCGACTTTTTCGATAAAAACATCGGGAATAATGTATGAAGACGGCTGACTGGAAAAACTGCGTCCCGGTTTCGGCTCAAAACGTCTCAACTGACTGACCGCTTCCTGGACTTCTTCTAAAGTCGCATCAAGTCTTTTTGCTATTTCAGCGTATCCGTTTCTTTCGACCAGGGGCAGATAATACATCACTATTTTTTCTACGAGAGCCCCTTTTAGTTCGCTTTCTCTTATCTGTATCAGAAGGCATTCTCTCGGATCACGGGCGCCTACTCCTATAGGATCGAACTGTTGTACAATTTTCAGGATATTTTCCACTGATTCCGGTTCGCAACCGATTTGATCAGCGATCTCTTCCGTTGAAACCGTCAAATATCCGTCGTCGTTAATGTTTCCAATTATTTCAGAGGCGATGTCATGGTCATCTGGAGTCAATCTTTTCATATCCAGTTGCCAGGTCAGATGCTCCGACAAGGTTGAAGCGCGAGCTCGAATGATGTTTTCGAGAGCGATCATTTCTTTCTTTTCATAGGAATAATTTCGAAATTCCCTATTGTCCAGAAGAAGTTGTTCCCATTCAGCTTCGGTCAATTTGTCGTCTTTACCGTTGTTCATATCTGAATTATCGTCGAGTTTGCCGTCATTTCCCGATTCCAGTTGCTCCAGGGTTTTGTTCCCTTCGCTTGAATCAACCGTTGAAGCGGTGAAGTGCGGGTCCTCTACCGACAAATCCTCAAGAACGGGATTCTCCAGGACTTCCTGATTCAATTCGTCAATCAATTCGAGCTTGTTCAACTGAAGCAGCTTGATCGCCTGCTGAAGACTCGGCGTCATGACCAATTTGGTCGCCAATTTCATCTGTAACCTTTGTTCTAAGGCCATATGCAAAACCCTTTACTAGTAGTCTACATGGTGACTATCCACGTCCTCCATCATTTTTTATATTATCACTTTCCATGAATCTTGTCAAAAAGGCTCAGAGTCTAAAATTGTCTCCGAGATAAAACCGACGAACTTTTTCACTTCTCGCAATGGCATCCGGGTCTCCTTCTTCCAGAATTTTCCCTTCATTGATGATATAAGCTCTGTCGGTAATTTGCAACGTGTCGCGAACGTTGTGATCGGTGATAAGAATTCCGATGCCTCTCTCTTTCAACTGAGAAACGATAGATTGAATATCGCCGACCGCCATGGGGTCTATGCCTGCAAAAGGCTCATCCAATAAAATAAAAGAGGGTGAAGAGACAAGCGCCCGTGTGATTTCAACCCGGCGCCGTTCTCCGCCCGACAATGAGTAGGCTTTCTGATCAGCCAAATGCGAGATGCTCAATTCATTCAATAATTCGTTCATACGAATTTCGCGTTCCGAACGGGACATATCCAGCGTTTCAAGCACGGCAAGAATGTTTTCCTTGACAGTGAGTTTGCGAAATATCGAGGGCTCCTGAGTCAGATAGCCGACCCCTCTTCGGGCTCGTGCGTACATCGGGAGCAAGGTTATTCTTTCCTCATCCAGGAATACTTCACCTGAATCGGGCCTGGCCAGGCCTACAATCATGTAGAAGGTGGTAGTTTTACCTGCGCCGTTCGGGCCCAGCAAGCCGACAACTTCGCCCTGAGTAACGTGGATGTTGACTCGATCAACGACTATTTTTCTTTTATAGGATTTTATGAGATTTTTTGTTTCCAGGATTCTGTTTTTCATGAGGTTGATTATCCGATTCAAATTTTCCGTCGTCAAATGAAGGCATTTGCTCCTCAGCAGTTTTTTCCTGTTCTTTTTTCTTTCCAGCCGCGGTTTCCGGCGGCATGAAAATGGATTTCCCCTGTTTCACTTTATAGCTTCGATTAATCAAGTCAAGCTCAATCAGTTTTCCAAAACTGCCTCGATCTTCCATCCAAATACGAGCCTTATCTTCCGTTTCTCCTGTGAGATAAACGATTTTTGTTCGCTCTGAATATCTCAAACCATCGGATTGAGCTCTAATTTCATTGAGCTTTAGTTCCACATTATTTTCTGCGGATATTTCGGACAGGAAACCCGACTCTTCATCAATTTTAACGGTTAACTTTTCACATGTCAGCGCAAGGTCTCCCTTGTCGACTTTAACGTTCCCTCTGAAATTGATTATATTTCGCTCTCCGTCGAATTCCGAGCTGTCGGCTTTTATCCATGTTGAACGAGGCAGAGACGATCCCGCCTCATCAGAACCCTCCTTCCCGCCAGGATTTCCGGCTGCTGATGCAGCATCGCTTTCAACATAAGATTCAACAGAATTGGAACACAGTATTTTCTCCTGGCTGAGCAGAAAAACCATTTTTTCTGCTCTCGTATAGGCATTGCCCTGCCAGATTTTGGCATCTCCGGCTAATATGAAGCGATCATCCTCAGCTTCATATTTGCCCTCATCACCGGAAACTATGTAATTTTCTCTCGTATACCGGATGCCCTCAGGAAACTCGGCGCTCCGGATACTGTTCTGCTCCAGGTCGCTCCATTCAATCATCATTACATCGGTCAATATAGTCTCATCCTGCGTTTTTATGACGACAGAATCACGAAATTCCGTTATTCCCTGATCTTCATCATGTTCCGCATATTCCGACTGAAGCATAATCGAATCAGCCTGGTTCAGGCTGTTGAAAAACCCCAGGGATACGACGGATTCATCGCTCGATTCTTTCGAATTCTCTTTTTTGTCCTTTCGCGCAAAAGTCCCTCTAACCTCCCCCAATAAACGATATCGTTCCTCACTCATAAGATAAATTATTTTGTTCGCTTTTAAATTTGCATTTTCACTTTGAAGCCGAGGATTCTCAGTCAGTAGAATTTTTGCCTCACTCTTGTTGAGAATAGCGGAATCCGAAAACAAGAGGTCTTGTCCCATTCTACCCCTGACGTCGCCTTTAGCGACAGCTCCAAGGAATTCCCCCTCTTCGGCATTCATGAACAATTCCAGACGATCAGCGGCAAATCTTCTGTTCGGCTGAACGATGACGACTCTAGGAAGAAAAAGGAATGACCCTGAATCAGGGTGATAGGCTAAAAAATCGCTTTTTATCTGCGTTTTTTCAGTTATTTCATATTCCAACACATCGTCATTGTCCGATTCTTGCTGTTCCTCGTCAGGCATAAGCAATACTTCGACGTTGTTTTCAGCGAAAAAATACTTCCTGCGATTATTCAATGAAAAAGATATTTTGTCTGCGGATAAGAAATGAGGGCCATGTTTCGCTATCGCATTTCGGCTGAATTCCACTATTTCGTTCGCTCGGGACCATTGAAATAGATCAGAAAATATTTTAACGGGCGAGTCCAACTTTTCCATTTCATTTCCTTCTCCTGGAATCTCAATTAACTCCGCCTCAACATCGCCTCTGATCTCCAGAGTTTCTTCATCAATATCCACAATCATCTCTTTTCCCTTAATCCAGGCGCTTCCATATTGAAAATGAACCGGCGATTCGCTTGTGATGGTCTGCTCCGATTCCTTATAAACAATCTCTTGACCTTTGAATTTTACGGAACGATCATCTGCTATTCCCAGGGACATTGTTCCCCTGATATTTTCTTCAAGCCGCAGATATCCCTCTTTTTGATCCCAGATGCCGGAATCAGCCGTTATTTCATAAATGCGTCCCTTAAGATCGAAAAATTGAATCTGGGAAATATCTTTTAAATGCACCCGGGAATCTCTTTTATCATCGTGTCGGAAAAGATACGCTGTTTCGGAACTGATTTCCCATTCTTTTCTTCCTTCTTTCATGATGGTTCGCCGAAAATTTTTTACCGCCGCATCTGGAACGGATTGATCCGCGCTGTACGAAACAGGGGTTTCCTTCACTATATTTTCTTTTTCGTCATTCTCCCAGGTTTTCCCCCGAAGGAGGAAATAAACCGAAGAACTGATGAGAAGGAGTAGGATAAAAAGCAGGAATTTACGAAGATGCTTCATAATGTGTCAATGAGTAATCATATTTCACGAAAAAAAGGTGAGAACTGATCATATGCATTCTCCAGGAGGTCCGGAATGACCCTGGTCTGAACGCAAACGCTCATGAAGTTCGTATCGCCGCTCCACCTCGGGACCATATGCCAGTGCAAATGAGATTCTACGCCGGCGCCTGCGGCTTTTCCTATGTTGACGCCTATGTTGAAACCTTGAGGCTTCAAAACCTCACGTAATATCTCTTCGCTTTTCACCAGCAGATGATTAATATCCTTCCATTCCGCGTCGGTTAATTCAGAAAAACGGCCGCAATGTCGACCGGGACAGATCATCAAATGTCCCGGATTGTAAGGATACTTATTTAACAAAACGAATATGTTTTCATTTCTGTATAAAATGTAATCGTTTTCTTTGGTCTCTTTCCGAAAGAGACGACACAGCAGACACCCGACTTTTTTTTCGGATCTGATGTATTCGATACGCCAAGGCGCCCAGATAATGTTTTCCATAGATATGACCTCATTTGCTCGATTTCCGGACAAAGGTCCGTACCTCAAAAAATATTAAGTTAAATTTCATAAAACTACAAACGGAATAATTTCAATGGAATGAAAATAAAAATAAAAGGCGGATCATGAAAATCACGAACCGCCTTTAAAGCGCTGGAGTTCATTTTATCGGTTACAGACGTTTAAATGCCGACAGCATCAAAGCATGGATGTTATTTTCTCCATAATTCAAGATCATACTTCCATTTTCACAGGCGATTTCATTTTTCCTGATTCTTGCGGCGGGGTAACTTCTGCCCTATTCAGCCTTTTTTTCCTCTTCAACGTCTGTCGCTTGTTTTTCCTCTTCTGATTTCTGAGCGGCATCCTCCTCCGCCTGTTTTTCCTCTTCTGATTCTACGGACTCTTGCCCTTCCGATTCATCTGCGGTTTTTTCAGTTTTTAAATCCGCTTCATGTTCTTCCGCTGCCGTTTCGACATCAGGCGCTTCATCCTGTTCATTTTCATCGCTTTCAGCTTGAACCTTTTCTTTTTCGTCTTCCTGCGCATCTTCTGCCGTCTCGGCTGTCTCCTCTGCCTGTTCCCCTTCATCCTGCGGTTCTGAATCTTCAGCGGTTTCTATATCTTTGTCGATCACATCGCCCATGGTGGAAAGAGGTTTGTCCGCTTCGATCTGTTCCATTATTTTTTGAGTCTCGGCTTTTTCAAGCGATTCTTTGTAAGCTCTAACGCTGAGTCCAATGCGTCTTTCATCCGGTTCAATTTTGAGGACCTGCATGGTGAGTTCTTCGCCCTCATTGCAGACTTCATCGGGATGAGAAATGCGTTTTGAATCCAATTCAGAGATGTGGACCAATCCTTCAATACCGCCTTCGAGTTCAACGAAAACGCCGAAATCAGTATTTCTGATAACTGTCCCTTTAACGATCGAACCGGGTCTGAATTTTTCGTTGGCATCGGTCCAGGGATTCTCCACCGTATGTTTAAGGCTTAAAGAAAGTCTTTCGTTTTCAGGATCGATATCGAGCACTTTCGCTTCGACTTTCTCGCCTTTTCTAAGCATTTCCGAAGGATGATTGATTCTTTTGGTCCAGGACATGTCGGAAATGTGAATCAATCCGTCTACGCCTTCTTCAAGTTCTATGAAAGCGCCGAAATTGGTCAGATTGCGGACTCTCCCTGCAACGGTGCACCCGATAGGATATTTTTCTTCGACCAAATCCCAGGGGTTGGGTTCCGCCTGCTTCATCCCCAGAGATATGCGTTTGTTTTCCTTGTCCAAGTCCAATACAACGGCTTCAATGGTATCAGAAACGGAAACCAGTTTGGACGGATGCTTGATTCGTCTGGTCCAGGACATTTCAGATACGTGCACGAGACCTTCAACGCCTTCTTCCAATTCCACGAAAGCGCCGTAATCGGTAAGACTTATCACCTTGCCGGTCACCTTTGTTCCGATAGGATATTTTTTGTCGGCCGTTTCCCAGGGGTCCGGAGTTTTCTGTTTCAGGCCTAAAGAAACTCTCTCCGTCTCAGGATCAAATTTCAACACCATCACTTCAACGCGATCCCCGATTACGAATAATTCAGACGGATGGTTCACTCTGCCCCATGACATATCAGTAATATGCAGCAAGCCGTCGATTCCGCCTAAGTCAATGAACGCTCCGTATTCCGTAATGTTTTTCACTGTGCCTTCCACAATGGCGTTTTCTGTAAGAGCTTCCAGGGTCTCTTTCTTTAATTTTTCACGTTCTTCCTCGAGGATGGCTCGTCGCGATAAAACTATGTTGCCTCGACGCTTGTTCAGTTTGATTACTTTCATCTCCAGCGTCTGACCGATCAGCGATTCCGGGTCTCGTACGGGTCTGATGTCGATCTGGGAACCAGGCAAAAAGGCCCTTACTCCGATGTCCATGGTCAAGCCGCCTTTTATTTTGCTTATCACTTTGCCTTCGATGATTTCACCGTTTTCGTAGATGCGGTTGATCTTATCCCAAATTTTAATTTTATCCGCTTTCTCCTTGGATAAAACAATCAATCCTTCGCTGTCCTCTGTTTTTTCAAGATAAACATCAATTTCGTCGCCTACTTTAAGGCTTCCTTCGTCAAGTACATTACGAAATTCCTCAATCGAAATAGCGCCTTCCGATTTATACCCTACATCCACAAGCACTTCATCTTCAGTGATCTCAAGAATGCGGCCTGTAACCACCTGGCCTTCGTTGATGTTACGGAATGTTTCTTCATATATTTTTTCCATATCTTCAGGTTCGAGTTCTTCCCATTCCGCTTCGTCGACTTTCATTTCCAATTCCGAATGAGCGCCGACATTCTGTTCCAATTCAGAATTTTGTTCCACTGAGTCTTCTGTCGTTTTAGATTCGACGTCTTGACTATCGTCTTTAATCATTAATGAGGTACCTCCCCAACATAAAATCTTTCCCTTCCACCAGAAACGGCGAGGGATTACAGTCCTTGATGGGACTGCGATGGGCAATTCTAACAACCCTTTCTTCTTACTGCAAGGAAAAAAACGAATAAATATGGACAGAATTTGATATGTTCAGCGAATATTTCGTCTTTTTCGCACTTTCCATTTAAATTTTACAGGCGTCCCGGTTAAATCGAACTGAACTCTCAATCTGTTTTCCAGGTATCTTTCAAATGAAAAATGGACGAATCTGCTGTCGTTCACAATAAAATGAAAAGCAGGAGGTCTAATGCCGGTTTGAGAAACGTAAAAAATTTTAAAAGGTTTGCCCGACGGCAGTCTGGGGGCATGATGCCTTTTCAGGGCATTTTCAAGCCATTCATTCAGTTTCGACGTCGGTAATTTGGAATTATAACGCTCATAAATTTTACTGATATGATCAGGAATCATATGGATATTGCCGGCTTGAAGAGCTGAGATAAAGATAACGGGAGCATAGGCCAGAAAAGGCATTTTATCGTTTAACAGACGTAGAAATTCCTGTCTTGCTTTATTTCCTTTCGGCTTGACGTCCCATTTATTTACGGCGATCAGGCAGCTTCTGCCGAGTTCTTTGATATATCCGCCGATCCGGACATCCTGATTTGCAATGCTTTGTTCAGCATCAAGCAAAAGCACGGCGACATCGCATTGTCGAATGCTCCGCATGGCCATAATAACGCAGTATTTTTCGAGAGCCGAGACGGTTTTGGATTTACGGCGAATGCCTGCGGTATCAATCAAAGTAAAGGTGTTTCCATTGATCTTTACTTTAGTGTCTATGGAATCTCTGGTGGTTCCTGCGACCGGAGACACGATCATTCGTTCCGAGCCAAGTATGGCATTGACCAATGAAGATTTACCCACGTTAGGTTTTCCAACTACGGAAACCCTGATTCCGGGCGAGGCCACAGGAGAAGATTTGATGTCAGGGGCTCTTTCCCTGACTATATCTATTATGTCTTCAATGCCCAGGCCGTGTTCTGCGGATACGGCAACAGGTTCTCCCAGACCGAAAGAATAAAAAACGCCGACATCTTCCTTCCTGTATTCATTATCCACTTTGTTCACAATCAGGACAATTTTTTCGCTGTATTTCCTCAATTTATCGACGATCTCCCAATCACCGGGAACCGGACCGGTTTTTACGTCAACCAGAAAAAAAATCAGGTCAGACTCTTCAAGACTCTTCCATACCTGTTCAGCGGTTTTTTCGCCTACAATGCCCTCGGCGATTTTATCCGGTCCGCCAGTATCGACTACCCTGAAGATAACGTCTCCCCAATCGCAAATGCCTGTTTTTCTGTCCCTGGTTACACCCGGATCGTTTTTGACGATGGCGCTGCGTTTCTGTACAAGCCGATTAAAAAGGGTCGACTTGCCCACATTCGTCCTGCCGATGATAGCGATTGTCGGTAAGCCGTCTTGTTCAAATATCATATATCTTCACCCGTGGTGAAATTAATTCTATCCTGATGCAGATCAGAGGACTGATATTTCTTTTTTTCTTAATAAATAGAGTCCCCGCTGAATTAGATTTTTTCATTGAATCGGACCTGCAGGGAATAAGTGATTTGACAAAGCTTTCATTTCTCGAGTAAAAATTTAGTGAATACCGACCGCCCAGGTCGGTATCCTGATGGAAATTAATTCTTTGCATTTTACAGAAGGATTTAATGTCGTGAATTCAGCCCCTGAAACGGAAGAAAATGTGAAAAAGAGCGCCGACAAACCGGAATACGGCGAGGACGATCCTTTTCTGGATAAAATTGTTCTTATATTTCTGATAATTTTTTTTCTCGCCGTCATTCTTATTCCCTCTGAGTGGTTCTTGAAAGCATCCATGTGGTGGAACGGCATCGGTTAAGACCTATCTTTTCCAGGAAGCGGCTGCCTGAATCACAAAAAATCGGATCAGAAGCGCCGATTTCATTACTGCATTTCTTGAGTTTCCTGTTCAGAGTCCTGTTTTGCATTATCTTTTTTTTCCTGGTATTTGGGATCAAATTTCGGCGCTGCTCGAAGATAACCCGATATAGGAACAGTGATGTTTTTCTGATTTTCTATATTCGTTTTGATATAAAGGTTTCCGTCAATGCTTCCGGGTTCGACGGGCGGTATCAATTGGATTAGAAGCATAATTTTCCGGCCTGGCATCAGAGTTTTCTTTTCGATTTTAATGTCTTCTCGATCAGAGGAAGTTTCCAGAATTTCTAATTCCTTGTTCCCTTCATTTTCGATGATGATTCTTTGTTCAGCGCCCTCAGCGGCATCAATAAACCTAAAATAGCAGTGAGTGGGCACAACTGAGAGAGGCCCTTTGATTCTGCCTCTAACCGGGACTTCTATTCTGGGCTGTCTCGCCATGTTCGTATTAAGGAATAAAGTTTCCGAGAAAAAACCGATCGGCAGTCCGCCGTCAATGGTCATATGAACGGTCCAGGCTGAACCATCCTCTGCCGGTTTTTCCAATTCCGCCTGTATGTGATCGGAGGATGTTTCCAAACCGATGATTTCGGCTGAATAATCCGGAACTCGCTCTATTTTTAATTCGGTCTTTATTTCTTCGTGCGGAAGGCTCTCGTTAAAAAACACGTATGCCGGTTTCGGAATGAAAGCGCTGATTATATTCCCGTAAATCTTCAAATTCAATACCGGGCGTTGAGGATCATTCGTTCGAATTGTAACGGTTTTACTGTCTGGTCCCAGTTTTTTCCCTGCTTTGTAGGTTACCGTTATCTCGGCAGATTCGCCTGGTGCGACTAATTTCTGTTCCATGAGAGCAGTAATGCAGCCGCAGGCCGAAAATATATCGTATATTTCCAGTATGCCCGTTCCTTTGTTTTGCAATACGAAGTTTTTCGTCAGTTCCTCATCAATAAACAGTTTTCCGAAATCAAATTCAGTCTCAGACATTTGAATATGGGGTCCGTAAAATTCAGTTTCCTGGGATTCTACATCAGCGTCCCCGCTGTCTTCCGTTTGTTGAGCCAGTGAGACGGGCGTGCTGTTGCATAAAACCGCAAGTAAGAACAAAAGGACGTAAGAACGAAATTTACGGCGAAAAAGTGATTTCATAGTCTTTTCCTCCTGTTCTAATCCAACAGCCTTTCGATTGCTCGTTCAAAAACCTGTTGTTTTTTATATCCAACGAATTTGGAGTTAATATTTCCCTCTTTATCGATCAGAAAAGCGGTAGGAATGGATTGTATGGACCCAAATTTACCGGCGGTTTTTTGATCGCCCATCAGGATGGGATAGTTTATTTTATTTTTTTGCGCAAAGGCTTTTATGACTTCCCTTTTTTTATTTTCAAGATTGATGCCCAGTACGGTAAAGCCTTTTTTCGCGTATTTTTCCTGAAGTTTTATGAGGTGCGGAATTTCCATCCGGCAAGGCATGCACCATGTAGTCCAAAAGTCAATCAGGATGATCTTGCCTTTAAGGTCTTTAGAATGAACGATATTGCCGTTAATATCCTTCAATGAAAATTCCGGCATCTGCAGATTATAAGAGGATGTGTATGAGCGCGGGTCTTCTGAAGAACATGCGATGAGAAGACTCAATAAAAGGAGCAAGTTAAAAAGAAGAAAAAATCTCATTGTCTAAACCTCGTGGAATGCAATTTTTCCAGTTTCGCACGCCGATCGGCGTCGAAAAAGAGTCTTAAAAATTACAGTCATACAAGCCGATTGTCAAGGAAGCGTTTGACTCTTTTCCATGCCGTCGGGAGAAAAAGAAAATTATAAAGTGAAATGAAAACTTCCTCGCGTTAGAATTGACATGTTGATGAGAAAATGCTAGCAAGTAGAATAATGATGGACAATGGTCCAGACCATTGCATCTGTTATCTTCGTGAAGGAGGAAGAAATGTTACGCAGATTACGCCGACTGGTACAAGCCATTGTGAATTCAGTTTTAGGCAGAGCGGAGCGAAAATATACTATTGAACAGATGGATCAGGCTTTGAGAGAGATGCGGAAAAAGTTGAATGATTTTCGTCATGCAGCGGCAAAAGCCATGGCTAACAAGAAGCGAATACAGCGTCGTTATGACGAGGAAAATAAACGTCAACAGTCGCTGGAACAAAAGGCGCGCTTAGCTGCACAGAAATCAGTCGAAGCTGAGAGTCCCGAGGAAAAGCAGAAATATGAGACTCTTGCCAAACGGGCGCTCCAATTACGCGGAGAATCGGTTGAGAAATTGTCTTTCTTAGAGCAATCTCTGAATAATGCTCAAAATTCAGTAGAATCAGTTCAGCAAAAATTAAAAGAAGCGGCGGACAAAGTGGAAACGAGAGCGCGGCAGTTAAAAGACGCAAGAGCCCTTGAAGAATTAAATCGGGCGCGAATAGAAATAAACGAAGCCACCGGCGACTATCAGATCGACAGCGCCGCCCAGATATTCGAAGAGGGAATGGAGGAAGTAATGTCCGAATCCGATCGAATCGAGGCGCTGGACAATCTGGCTCTAAGCGAGGGTGAAGAACTTGATGAGGAACTGGACAAACTGACTGTCGGGTCTGAAGTCGATACCGAATATGAGCGGCTTCTGGAAGATATAAAAGAGAAACCTGGCTTGCCGGGGTCCGGCGATAGGCATTCATTGCCTTCGGGAAAAGAAGAGGCGGATTCTTCTGAGGAAGAAGAAGAAGAAGAAGAAGAAGAAGAAGAAGAAGAAGAAGCGAAGGAATGAGAAGTCTCTCGCTTGTAATCAGCTTCGGTAGTCTGATGATTTTTACTGCGTTAAAGGTTCATCGAGACTTCGGTTAGAAGGGTATTTCATCATTCAAATCCGAGCCGGAATCTGATGAGTCGGGCTCATTGTAGGCTGAATCCGGCTGAGGCGGCGGTGCCGACGAACGTTGATCAGGAGTCGAGAATTGATTGGGAGAAGTCGTTTCCCTGGTACGCGGCGTCTGCAGCATCTCCATCTCCATGGCTTTAACCCTCAAAATGCTGCGTTTTTCGCCTGTTGATTGATCGTTCCACTCCTGATAACTCAGAGTTCCTCTAATGGCTATTTTACTTCCTTTTTTGAGATATTTGGAGCAAATTTCGGCTGTTCGGCCGAAAGCTTCTATTGATATCCAATTGGTTTTTTCTCTCTTTTCGCCTGTTTGCCGATCTTTCCACACATCTGTAACCGCAAGACTAAAATTGGTCACTTGCGTTCCGCTGGGCAGATATTTAACTTCAGGATCCGCGCCCAAATTTCCGATTAAAAAAACTGAATTCATATTCTTTTCTCCTTCTGTAAGCCGTTGATTATCTCCAACCGAATATCGTTATTATCGTTCTGTCTCCGCTCCACGCTCATCAGCATTACCCCCGTTGATTTTCAAAAGATCGGGGTCTTTTAAAGAATATTCTATTACCCCGTCCTCGCTCACTTCATACTCCAGGATGTTCTGTCCGATCATTTCCTTCAGAACGTCCTCCGCCTCGGCATGATCCAGGGCTGTATTCAAGGAAAGTAAAGCCGGCGTTAATTTTTCCCTTTTAGAGGCGATCCTCATCACCTCTTTCATCCTCTCCAGTTTTCTCCTTTCCAGAGCCAACTTTCTGGTTTTCATGAGACCGAAATACATGAAAGCGATGAAACCCAAAGCGGTTAAGGCGATAATCAATTCCAAACTCATTCACCTCCGAGTTCCCGGATGATACACTGTCTTTTTTGTCATGAGTGGCGAAATCCTCATTTTTTTGAGCTTTAATGAACGCTTCACTCGCATCGCTTCTATGATAAGAATGTTGATCGTCTTTTGTCAATCAAGAATAAAAAAGTTTTAATCGCTGTACCGATATGGAGCAGGAGGAAGACAAACGGCAGAAAATCAGTCGTTTATGGACAAAAAAACGACAATGGATTAAACTTTTTCGGCTTTCGCGGATCAAATATAAATGAGGAGGATTGAGCGATTTCCGGGTCAGATGAGATACTGATAGAACAATTTTCGAACGGCGACGAAAGAGCGTTTACAAACCTGGTCGAAAAATGGCGGGAGCCGGTTATTCGCTTCTGCGCCAGGATGTTGCGCAATGAAGGAGAAGCTGAGGAGGCGGCTCAGGACGTATTCGTCAAAGTTTACATGAATGCAAAGAAGTTTCGAAAGGAGAGTTCTTTTAAAACCTGGATGTATAAAATCGCTTACAACCTTTGTTTGAAGAGAATCCGGAGGAGAAGGCTTCACGACATATTTTTATCGAATGAGAAAAAAAGAACGGGGAATCGGGAAGGAGCGGACGGGCTGGCGAAACTAATCGCTGCAGAAGATAAGGAGAGGATGAACCAGGTCCTGGAATCGCTGCCGATCAAACAAAAGACCGTCATACTGCTGCGAATTCGGGAAGAGTTGTCGTTCAAGGAGATAGCTAAGATAATGCGGACGGCTTTAGGGACGGCAAAAGCTAATTTTTTCTTCGGATTGAAAAATTTGCAAAAAGCATTGGATGAGAAAAATGAATAGACATTTAACAGATGAGCAATTGTATAAAATCATTGAAGTCAATGGAGAATCGGAGCCGACGTTCGCAACCGGTCGTCTGAAGGAATGTGCCGAGTGTCGACAGCGGCTGGCTGTAATGAAGCGATTGATTCGGGAAGTTCAGGATTGGGAGGAGAAACCGATAGCTCCTGACGTTCTCCGAAGATTTCAATCGGGATTGGAGCGAAAACTTGAGAAGAAGAGCTTGAGAAAGAGGACGTTCATTTTCAGGCCATTGCCGGGCGTCGCCGTCGCCGGTCTTTTCATGCTGGGGCTCATTGCAGCGATATTCAGATTCTCCTTCACGACAGAACCCGCATACGACAATAATGCGGTCCTTCCCCCTAACCTGGACGTGCAAAAAGTGATAGCGCTCTCTGATTCCATCGAAAACTTTATTGATGAGACAGAATACGAGATAACTCTGGAAGAGGCTGAAATACCGGAGGACCTTGTGGAATTTTTTGAAACCGCAGCCTCGTCCATCAACGATCCTTCGTATGAGTTGTTCGATGATATGTCGGCACTGTCAGACGGGGAAATAAAGGAACTTCATTCAATGCTGGAGAATTCTTACATGCCCCCCGGTTCCACATGATATGAAAAGGAGATAAACAGATGAGAAAAGCATCAATTTTTTTTGTTGGACTTCTGGTTCTCTTCCTGATACATTCTTCAAGCGCTCAAGCGCCTTTTTACAGAATGCATCCTGATAAGGAGGCCAGAGAGGTTCTGGAGACGTTAAGAATTTGGAAATTAACACGTGACGTTAAAATTGACTCTAAACAGGGCGAAACGGTTTTTCCGAAAATTCAGGAAATAGACGAGGCGTTGAATAAACACGAGGAAAATGAAGCTTCTTTGTTTAAGGAACTGAAAGAGTTGGTGGAAAGCGACGAAAAAAATGAGGAAGCTCTGCAGAAGGTCGTGGAAACGATTCAACAAGAGCGGGATAATTTTCAGAAGAAAATGGATGAACTGCGTAACGAGTTAATGAGCATGCTGAGCGTCGAACAGAAGGCTCGTTATTTGCTTTTTGAACAGGATTTTCCCAGAGATGTAAGAAGGATGCTCGGTCGCCTGAAGGGAGAACGCGGTAGCCGGCAAGAACGGAGAGAAAAACGGGGAAATAGACATCACCGTCGTTGGGATGACAAAGAATTTTCAGAGGAGGAAAATTCAAGGCGCGTGGAACCGCCGATTCGACCTTGAAATGACGTAATGGTACAGAAGTACTTTCTAGATTGAAAAGGAGGACGGATTGAAAAAGAGAATAATTTTCGTCAATATTCTGATGGCATTGCTTTGCTGGTTATTTTCAAGCGGCTGCGGAAGCAACGTAAACGGAATCATTATAGAGGGCAATAATCTTTTAAAACAGGGCCGCATAGACGACGCCGTCCGCAAGTTTGAAGAAGCCATAAAAAAGGACCCGAAATCGGCCCGAGCGCACAATAATCTGGGTTGGACTCATCAGCGTAAGGGCGAATATGAAAAAGCGGAAGAATTGTTCAGAAAAGCGATAGAACTTGAACCTGGCTTGAAGGAAGCTTACAACAACCTGGGTTTGTCTTTGGATATGCAGCAAAAGTACGATGAAGCTCTAGCGCAATACAAAAAAGCGATTGAACTGGAACCCACATATGCCGAAGCCTACAACAACATCGCTACGGTCTATTTCTTGCGGAATGAATATGATAAAGCCATTGAAAATTTCAAAAAATGCATTGAATTGAGCGATGAAGTTTTAGAAATAAAATTTAATCTGGGCATTGCTTATTATAAAACTGAGGAATTTGACAAAGCTCAGGAAATCTTCGAGACCATTCTTAAACAAAATCCGTTTTCTATCGACGGCAATGTTTTTCTGGCTTACATTTATTTAGAAAAAAACATGCTGGAAGAAGCCGGAAAATATTTTCAAAACGCCATGGACATTAATCCGCAGTCGGCTTTCGCAAAAGCCGGATACGCGCTCTTTCTGGCTCATGAAGAAAAATACGATGAAGCTCTTGAGCGAATACAGAAAGCTCTTGAGCTGGATCCGGATTCCATATCCGCTCACATTAATTCAGGCTTAATTTATAAAATGCAAGGCGAAACGGAGAAAGCCGTCGAAGCTTTTGAGAGAGCTCTTGAAATAGACCCTGATGAAAGTAGTGTTAAGGCTTACCTGGAGGAATTGACTGAGGATGAGGGAGAAGCGACGGAAGCTGAGTAGTCAGAAATTCAGAGTTAATTCGCTTTTCAAATTAGTAATCGGCAGGAATTGAAACAACTCGGTTTACCGATTTATTTTGAAATATTGTAATTAAAAGCGGTTCGTCTACAGGTCCATTCAGCGTAAAGAATATAATGCCGGACGGAAAAGCTGCAGCAAAATGAATATTGTTGAAAGATCGGCAGATTTTTTCATCCGGGGATTTCCCAGTTTAAGGATGCTTATTTTCGGAGGTCCTCCCTTCCTTTTATGGGCTTTTTTATCACTGTGGATTGCGGGCCGGTTAAAGGTCCGATATACCCTGGCTACGGGTTATTCGCGCAAGATATTCCATTTTCTGATATTTATCACGGCTTTTGTTCTGCAATTGACTTACGGCATTTCGGCAGTATGTCTTTTTGGCGCCTGCACGACTCTGGTCATTTTTTTTTCGGTATTTCGCGGAGATGGGGATTATTTATACGAGGCGCTGGCGCGGCCGAAGGATGAACCTCACAGGACCTACTTCATAATAATTCCATATCTTTCGACATTAATCGGCGGTTTGTCGAGTAACATATTTTTCGGATCGTCATCAATAATGGGTTATCTGGTAACGGGTCTGGGCGATGCGGCTGCCGAACCAGTAGGAACCAGGTATGGAAAGCATGTGTATTATGTGCCTTCACTTCGATCTGTCAGGGCGATTCGTTCTTGGGAAGGAACCGGAGCAGTATTTTTATTATCTTTATTTTCTGTTTTCGTAGCGGGTTATCTGTCGCCTGAAGTTACAATCGATTTAAATATGATTATTTTTGCAGCTCCGTTAATTGCTGCCGCATCTTCAATAATAGAAGCTTTTTCACCTCATGGAACGGACAATTTTTTTCTACAGTTTCTGGTTTCAGGATTAAGTTACCGTCTGATCTTTTAGAAGTCGGAGATCAGCAGCGCTTGTCGGCGCCCGTCCAGCGCTGAAAATTGAATCTGGATGCTGGATGCGAGTTTATGGAGCGGTACTGATTAGTGGAGCTGTCCGCTTCATAAAATCAAGCCGGAATCCTGCATCAGTTCAATGACGGCGTCAGCAATTATTTCATGTCCTTCGGGAGTCGGATGACACATATCGGCGAAAAGCGCGCTTTTTTCATGCATGGATATGGGGGAAACATCTGCTGCATTGTTTTTTTTGTAATTATTCCACAGCCGGCGTTCCGTTTCTGCGATAAAAAACCTGGAGTTTTCTATTTTCCGGCATTCGCTTATATAAATATGCGGAACGGAAACGGGCGCCAGAATGATTGAAATGTCTTTTTTTTCGCAAAGGTCCAGCATAGTTTCGACATTTTGCTTGTATTCCAGAGGATTGACTCTCAATAAAATTTCATTTTCTTTAAGGTAATCGATCATGGGATCAGGTTCGTTGACGAGATGCGATACGGTCGACCTGACGAGCACTGAACTCCAGGAAGGCCCTTTTTTTTGCTGAAGGATGGGCGGAGGATTCCATTTTCCTTTCAACCAGGATTCCAGCAACCGGAATATGCCTGATTTTGAAACAAAATAACGAACTCTGTAAGCAAATTTCCGACTCATATGGTAAAGCTCTCTGTCAGTATAGCCTCTTTGCGCTGCCGGTCCCGCATCATTCCACCCGTAACTAATGATGATCAAATCGGGATTCAGCTCATCCAGTCGTCTTTGAAGAAAAATGACGCCCTGCTGAGAGGTGGTACCCGGAATACCGCCGTTCCAGGCCTGATAATGCAATTTTTCCTGTTGCATCCGGTTGAGTTTATTTTCGATAAATTCATTCAAAGGAATTTCGCTTCGCAAACCGAAGATGCTCGAATCTCCCAAAGTAATAATCCGGAAACATCCTTCCGTTTTATGCAGCTTCGTTTCGGGTCCTCTCAGTTTGAGGGAATTAATCTGATATTTCAAATTCAATCGGTCGTCCAGGGCTGTCGTATTGGGTCTGAATTCCCAGAAAGCAGCGGAAATTTCTTTAAGACAGTGAGGATTAGCGAAAGCGCCCAGAACAGGCGGCGCTTGCGGCGGAGCAAAAAAGCGGCTGACGAGCGCTTCGGCAGCGACCAGGATAGCTGCTGCAACGATGCCTGCCAGAAGAGCCAGGAAGCGCTTTCTTTTTGTCATCATGCGAAAAACACGCTGCCGTCTCAGGAGTCGGATTGAATCTTGAGAAGGACCCTTCTGTTTCTGGGTCCGTCAAATTCGCAGAACATAATACCCTGCCATGTCCCCAGGAGCAGCCTTCCGCCCTCAATGATAAGGAATTCCGAATTTCCGATCAAAGAAGACTTGATATGGGCTGCAGAATTGCCTTCCATGTGAGCATAGTCGTCCTCGAAAGGGATGACCTTATTCAGTTCCTTTTCGATATCGTATTTAACGTCGGGATCAGCATTTTCGTTGATGGTTATTCCGGCCGTAGTATGCGGACAATATACAAGGCAATATCCTGAGTTGATTTTCGATTCCTTGACTGCTTTCTGAACTTCTCCGGTAATATCGATCAATTGAGTCCTCTGTCGTGTTTTGACCGATAATTCTTTAATCATTTTCAGACCTCCCTGGCGTTCAATTAATAATATTTAAAGAATACACGTTTTTTTTCAACGGAAAGAGAAAACAGCATAATGCGAAAGCTATGAAAACCGAACGCTTTATCCTCACAAATAGTCGCTGAAATAAGAAGGCACAGCGAAAGCCGCCTTATGAACATCAGGATTATAGTATCTGGTTTCAATATTCTGCTGCAGCCACCTTCGGTTGAGAGCGGATTCGTCGCAGGCGTCAATTCTTGCAGAGGCATAAGACAAAGTCCAGGGGGCGTTAGAGTAGGATGGAACGGACAGAAAGTAAGGGGCGCTGACGTCAAAAACGCGGCTGATGACATGGAATATTTCGGCGGTTTTCTGCGTTTCATAAAGAGATGAACCTATTTGTGCGGTCATAATTCCGTTGTTTTTGAGAACGTAACTAGCGTTTCGATAAAAATCTTCTGTGAACAATGTCACGCCCGGACCGACCGGGTCTGTCGAATCCACGATCATAACGTCAAAACGTTCATCCGTTTCTTTAATGAATTGAAGTCCGTCCGCGCATATAAACTCGACCTTAGGAGACTCAAAAGAGGACGACACCTCCGATAAATATTCCCTGGAAACCTTTACTACTTCTTCATCAATATCAATTATTCTGACCGACTCGACAGTATCATGCTTTAGAACCTCCCTTGCCGCTCCCCCGTCTCCTCCGCCGATAATAATAACGCGTTGGGGGTTGGGATGAGCGAAAAGCGGGACATGAACGATCATTTCATGATAGATAAATTCATCAAATTCTGTCAGCATAACAGTATCGTCAATGATCAGCATTCTTCCGAATTCGATGGATTCCGCTATCTGAATTCGTTGATGAGGGCTTTGGCGGGTATGTAAAATGCCTTGGATTTTAATCTGTAAACGAGACGTTTTCGTATTATGTTCAACGAACCAGAGCCCATCTTGCATCATTAATCAACCCGTGCAAACTCAGTCAAGTCGGTTTGTGTGACAACGAACCCGCAGGTCTGTCCGCAAATATTCCTCTTTTAAATTCATTCTGTGAAGTTGATCCTGCCTGCAGTTCCGTCTTCAAAAAATCGTAGGCATTCCAGGGGTCTATTGTGTTGCCGCATGTAAAAAAGTCCACGGCGGCATAGCCATATTCGGGCCAGGTATGGATTGAAAGGTGTGATTCAGCGATTATAATCACTCCGCTGACTCCATATTCATCGAAATTTATAAAAGGAGATACGTAACGAATCGAAGCCTCCATTTTTTCGGCCGCTTTCGTCATAATTTCTTTTAATCGCTCAGCATCTTTCAGGATGCGAACATCGCAATCAAAATAATCTAATAAAACATGTCTGCCCAAAGCATCCAATTTTCCTTCTCCGACGTTTATGGTTAACCTCTTATTCCTTTTATCGCGCCCGGCGTTATGTTTCAAATTCCCGGTTATTAATATGAGATCGCTGGGCGACAGGCACGAAAAACTGTTTAACATATTCAAAAGGTTACTGTCAATAATATTATCGAAAAGAATTCAATTTTCAGGCTTCTCCGCAATGCATCCATGGCGGCTGCGCAACGAAAATCTGGAAGCGAACAAGAAATCGCCTTGCAAAACAACGATTCTTAATGTAATAGTTACACTCCGAAGAGAAAGCGCTTTTGAAGAGGATGGAGGTTGGCATGAACGATAAAAACAAGATATATTCAATCATAATGGCAGGGGGACAGGGAAAGCGTTTTTGGCCGTTAAGCCGCAGCAATCGGCCGAAACAGTTTTTAAAATTATTGGGTGATCGTTCTTTGCTGGCTGAAACCTTTCATCGTCTTTATCCAGAGATTTCCACTGAGAATGAAGTTCTAATCGTCACTCACGCAGATTACGTCGATCTGGTAAAAAAGGATATTGAAATATTGCCTCCTGAAAATATTCTGATTGAACCGCAGGGTAAAAACACCGGTCCCGCCGTCGGTTACTCGTGCGTTCCGGTATTAAATTGCGATCCTGAAGCGGTTGTAGCCGTATTTCCATCTGATCATGTTATAAGACCAAGATCAGAATTTCAGGACGCTATCCGATTGGCAGCCGACAAAGCGGCACGGGAAGAATGCATAGTAACCCTGGGGATACCGCCCACGAGTCCGGCCACGGGTTACGGATATATTGAAATTGCCGAAGCTGTTCAGGAAAATTCTGCGGAGATTCACGAAGTTCTGGCATTCACGGAGAAACCGGATTTGTCGAAAGCCGTTGAATACTTTAAAAGCAACCGGTATTTCTGGAATTCGGGCATATTCATTTTCCAGGTCAAAGCCGTTCTGCGAGCTTTTCAAAAACTTTTACCGCAAGTGTATGATGGGATGATTACGTTGCTCGACAACTGGAACAAGGCGAAAAAGGATGAAATTATTGAAGATTGCTTCAAGAAGTTTGATTTTGTATCATTTGATGTGGGTATAATGAATCATTATTCTCCGATTTATACTATTCCCGCAAATTTTTATTGGAACGACGTCGGCGATTTCAGTTCATTTTTCGACGAATTAAGGTCCATGGGCAAAGCGAAAGATCAGAACAACATCTCGAACAAAGATATTTTTTTCATGGATTGCAGAAACGCTGCAGTACACGCCAAGGAACGTTTCGGCGTGGTGATAGGTTGTGAAGATGTAGTGATTATCGATACCCCCGACGTTTTTCTGGTTTGCGATAAAGATAAAACGCAGGAAATCAATAAAGTAGTGAATAAATTGAGCTCAGACTCTGAAACAATAAAGTATACTTGAAGTTGAAAGGAGCTTTAAATGAAAAATGACAAACTCAGATTAACAGCGATATTCGTATTAATCGTTTCTGCATCATGGCTTTTCGCCTGTTCTTCTGAAGAAAAAAAATCAAGGGGGAAAGACATATCGGAAATGATCGATCCTTATAAAAAAGGTGAAACCTCAGTTCAAAAGCGCGAGGTCCCTGAAGCGCCTGAGTCGTCGGTGAAGAAGCAATCGTCGGAGCGTGAAAAAGCATCCGATGAAAAGCTGGATATTGCGGCGAGAATAAACGGTACGCCTATACCCATGAGCCGAGTCGATGAAGAAGTAGAAAAATTAACCAATAAATTTCACGAAAAAATGCCTCAATTGAAGTTTTCTGAAGCGCAACTCAAAAATATGCAAAAGGATTTTTTGAATCGCATTATCCAGAAGGAAGTGCTGCTTGGAGAATGTGATCGGCGCAACATTGCGGTGACTGAGGAGGAAATTGACAGCAAAATCGACGGGGTTAAAAAATTATTCGGAGATTCGCCGGAAGCGAAGAAGCGTTTTGAAGAAGGCATAGATGACATGGAGAAATTCAGAGAAGAAGTGAGGAAACAAGCCAGGATCGATAAATTGCTGAATCAAATTGTTCCGGAAGAGTTAGGTTATACCGACGACGATTTGAAAGCCTTTTTCGAGGAAAACAAAGAAAGATTTCAGGAGAGACCCAAAGCGAAAGTCGAACAAATTTTCATTAAATTCGATGAAACGGATGAAGCGAGCAAAGAGGAAGCAGAAAAACGAGCCGAAGAAATACTACAAGAGTTGAAAAGCGGCGGAAATTTCAACGAACTGGCGAAGAAACATTCTGATGACACCCAAACTGCAGAAAAAGGCGGAGATATGGGATACGTCGAGAAGGGACGACTGTTTCCTCAGTTCGATGAAGTCGTTTTTTCGATAGAGCTGAATAAAATCAGCGACATAATCGAGACGTCGATCGGTTATCATATCATAAGAGTACTTGAAAGGACCGAACCTGAAGAAGCCAGTTTCGAAGATATGAAAGAGCAAGTGGAAAAGACGTTCAAACACCGGAAGACAAAAACGATAAAAGATGAATTCATCGAAAAGATGAAGAACGAAGCTGATATAGAAATCTATTTATAGCCGGCGCCGCCCTGAAAACTCGCAGCGCCTCTTGATCTTTACATTAAGCCAAGCTGTCGAGTCGGCGTTTGAGTCTACATTCGAATGCCGAATGAAATTTTACTGCCGTAGAGGTATTTTTATTTCTGGGAATTCTGAAAAAGTTCCGGATTGGAATCGTTGCCGTTCGCCTTCTTGTTTTTGTTGTTCGCAGATTGTTTTTTATCAGGGGTTTCGGCACTGTTCCCGGAATGGTCCGGTGATTTGCCCTGTTCTGTTCCAGTTTTTTTATTCATTTCGCTGAATTTTGTCTGAACCTTGGCTGAATTTTTTTTCTGACGGGCAACATTATTTTTTTCACCGTTCGCTGCTTTATTATCCTCGTCAGATACTTCAGGAGCTTCCGGCTTTTTTTCAGCAGAAGCTGCATCTTGCATTTCGACTTTGCCTTTGAAGACAGCGCCTTCGGAAATGATTATTTTTTCGGATCGAATATCCCCGATCATAGACCCTTGAGCGCTGAGGATCATTTTTTTTCGTGCATTGACATTTCCGACTAATCTTCCTTCCACATTGACGACGTCAGCTTCAATATCCGCTTCAACATTGCCGTTTCTCATGATGGTAAGGTCTCTTTCCAGAATGATTTCACCTTCAAATCGCCCGTCAATCTTGACGTTTCCGTTTCCTCTTAATTCACCTTTAAAAGAAATATCTTTTCCGAAAACAGTCGTACTTGCCTCCCTGATAGGAGGAGCGGAATTCCGAACAGAGGAAGGAGATTTTGCAAACGAAGGTCTTCTTGAAAAATCGGCTGATGTGGGTTTCCCGGTCATTTTTTTCTCCGATTCCGTTTTTCTGGCTGCTGGTACGGGTTTGTATTCTTTATCTTCAAACCCGTTTTCTTTTGTTTTTTTATCAAAAAATTTAAAAGCCATGTCTTGTCTTTCCTCCGATTTGATTCTGCTTTGCCCGGGAATGACTGCCGGGTATCAAAGAATCCGAAATTTTTCCGGAAGCATAAATTGTCGAGCTTTCCAATTCATGATCGAGAATCCAGGAAGAAGAGCTCTTACAATTATAAAGAGAAAGCGGGCAACGGGGTTCGAACCCGCGACACCGAGCTTGGGAAGCTCGTACTCTACCAACTGAGCTATGCCCGCACGATTTGGCAAAATTATTATAGCAAGTCAGGGGATCATTTCAAGTCTTTTATTTCATTTTCGACATCGCGAAAGTGCTGGTCCTGGCTTTTAATTTTCTGGAATGTGCGCAGGGCATCCTTCAACCTGCCGGTTTGTTTATAAATGAGCGCCAGCTCATAGTTCAAGCCCATCACTTTATCTTTATCGTTGTGCACTTGCTCTATGGCTTGCGTCAGGAGCTGAACAGCTTCATCCTCCTCATTTTTTTCAATATAACACCTGGCGAGGTTGATGACGCTTTCCAGGAAAATATCGGGACTTTTTGCAGACAATTTAAATTCACTGATGGCTTCATCAATGAGTCCCATTTCCAGATAAGCTATTCCCAGATCATATCTGGTTTCATAATCTTCAGCGCTGACCTTTCTGTCAATTCCTTTTCTGAATTCGTCCACAACCTGATTCACATCCACATCGGTTTGAATGCCTACGGGAGCATCCACGCGAATTTCATCCGCATGCAATTCCGAAGGGAAAATCGATTCATCGAACATCTCATTCTCAGGAACGCTTTTCAGGATGTCTTCGGTATTTTTATTTTTAGATAACTGCGTCATCAATTCATTAGCCAGCTCATGATCCGGTTTTACCTGTAGAATCTCATTCAGCGTTTGTGCAGCGAGTTCCGGTTCATTTTCTTTAATCCACTGTTTGGCGAGGAATTCTGCATGTTTAACAAAAGATTCAATATCGTCTTTTGATTTATAGATATTCTTCAGACCCTGGTGAGCTCCCGGATCGGTGAAATCGATTTTCAGGATTTCCTGGAACCTGTTTATCGCGTTGTCAATCAAGTTATATTTTATAAAAACGTCAGCTTCGTTCCTAAGTTCATCAATCATATTTTTCTGTTTGCGCGTCAGAACCGGAGCGAACCCTTTTTTTCTCCTTTCCGCTTCCGGCCGTTTCAGCCCCTGGAATTCCACGCCGAATGTTTCGTCGTAATCCGGCAATTCCATTTCTTCATCGGTCTTTTCCATTTCAACTTTTTTTTCGATTTCATGCGACGGAGTTTTCTGCGGCGCTTTTGAAACAGGTTCCGGTTCAATGAAAACCGGTTTTTTCCCCAGCTCCCTGGCTAATTCAAAATAATTTTTCCGGTAAGCCTGGATTTCCGGATTGGCGCGATAAAGACGCTCGCTTAATTTAAAAGCCTCTCCCACATTTCCTTCTTTTCTGTATTCATCAATGACGGCAAGAGATTCCTCCTCTGCCCTCTCCAGCATCCCCAGTCTTTGAAAAACAAGAGCGATCTTTCTGCGAACTCTCTTATCCGACGGTTCTGCCTCTCTCATTTGCTGAAGTATTTTTAAGGCCTTTTCGTATTGTTCGTTCTCCATATACTTCTGGAGAATGCTGTTCAGATACTTGTAACCCTTCTCATATTTTCCGATTGAAAGAAGAAGTCTTCCGACGATTTCCTGAACGTCTTCATTTTGCGGCTGTAATTTAAGGATTTTTAGGAATGCGGTCAGAGCCGCTTCGGTACGGCCTTCTTGAATATAAGTTTTACCGAGTGTAAAAAGAGCTTCAATATCATCTGGAAAAAGACGCAATATTTTCTGCAGGGTGTCGATAACCAGGTCATTGCGGCCGGAATGCATATAGATGGAGACTATTCCTTTTAAGGAGCTGGTTTCAGTGGGGTCCAGATTGAAAGCTTTTTTGTAATAGGTAAAAGCTTTCTGAATTTCGCCCTTTCGAAAGTAGCCCTCGCCGACTTTGATATATTCGCTTGCAGCTTTATCGGGCATGGCCTGCCGGTCGTACATTTCTCCAATTTTAATTCTGACTTCCAGGTTGGAGGGGTCCAGCGCAGCAATTTGTCTGTAACTTTCCAGCGCCTTATCCAGATTCATTTTGTTTTCGTAGTGACGAGCCAGTATTTGAATCTGCTCAATGGCATCTCGAATAAGCCCCTGATCTGAATAAAGCTGGGCCAGCTTGGAGTAAACTTCAGTTCTGGAGGAATCGAGCCGTAAGATTTTTCTATAAAGCGCGATAGCTTTAGGCATAAATTCGCGCGTTTCGTAATATTCGGCAGCTACGAGAAAATTTTCCACTGCTTTCGGTATGTCACCCTTGTTCAGATACAGTTCACCAATGCTATTGTACAGGCTGGTTTCGCCGTAATCATCCTGAGACAATTTTTCGTATTCCGCAATAGCTTTGTCCCATTGTTTTTTAGCGACATGCCTTTCGGCGCTTTTCAATATTTTCTTTTTATTGGTCGGCATTTGTCTCCTTCCATGCACTCATATTTTCTCAGGATATGTAACCAAAAATCGCCCCTTTAGTCAAACTATTTGAAGCAAAAAAGGTCAAGGCCGTCAATTTCATCACAGACTAAGGCATTAAAGGCTATTCGGCTTATCTGATTCATTTATTTTCCGCGCTGTTCAATTGAACGGCATCTTTCATTTTTTTCGAAGATGACCGTTTGGTTCTCTTGTGGAATCCCCCTGATCTCAAGGCCTCTTTAACGGCTCTTGTCAAACTGATGTTCCACCGTTTAGCATAAATGGAAAGAAAGGTAAGCCGATGGATCATCAGAAACAGTGGATTCGGCGGTAATTTAACAAGTTTTTTAACGATTGCGAAAGTCCAGGGCCATCGAAAAACCACATAAAAAAACTTATGAAAATTAACGCTCCGATTTATATCTTTTTGTTTGAGAATGCTTTTATTGTGATAGTTCGGATCGATTTCACCACAGTCTATTTTTCCGACTTTATCGGATTTTTGAAGCATATCGCCGAGTTGCGTACGGGGGTAGGGCTGAAAAATTGAACACCAAACGAAAGTCGGTTTTAAATTGAGGTTCATTTGAATAGTCTCTGAGGCGTTTTCGTATGTTTCGCCTGGAATTCCGAATATGTTCGTAGTGCAGAAATTCATGTTGTATTTTTTCAGCAGAGCGCCGGCTCTGATGATTTGTTCATTGGTTAAGGACTTTCTGAGGACTTCATTTCTCAATTTTTCATTTCCTGTTTCAATTCCGAAAATTACATTAATGCATCCTGCTTCTTTTAATCCCGAAATGATTTCTTCATCCATCAAATCAGCCCGAATGGAACATATGAAAGGTTTGCGGATATGTTCGGCATAAAGGCGATTGAAGCTGCGAAGCCACTGTTTTTGCGATCCGAAAAGATCATCTTCAAATCGAAATGTTTTGACGGGGACCATATCTAAAATCTGTTGCAATTCCTCAATAACGTTTTCCGGGCTTCTTCGCCGGACGTATTTTCCTTTATTTTCGTAAAGTTTTTTAGAGCTGTGATTGAAGCAAAAAGCGCAATCGTAGGGACAGCCTCTTCCGCTAATAAGACGTTTAACGGGATTCTCATAAAGGTGTTTGTATTTATAATAGTCTGTTCTGTCGGGAAAAGGCAGCTCATCAAGATTATCAATCAACGGTCTGATATCGTTTTTAATTAATTTTCCGTCTCTCACGGTCCACATATTCCGGATTTTCGACGTATCGCCGCCTTGATCCAGGCAGTCCGCCAGGTCTTTGAGCGCTCCTTCCCCTTCTCCCCTGCAAACGAAATCAATGGAGGGTTCATTGATGATTTCGGGGAAGAAAGTAGCGTGAGGACCGCCTATGACGGTTTTAACTGATGAAGAATAGTTGTTTTTGATTAATTCGGCCAGGCTGACCACCCAATGATGATAACCGGTGACCGCAGAAAATGCCGCTATATCCGGTTTGAACTTTCGTACTTCTTCCATCAATTGTTTTTCTTTGCCTATCCTCATCCGGCATTCGTGTCCATGTAGCTTCAGATAAGCAGAGAGAGACATAGAGCCGAGAAATTCAAACCATATCCTTTGTAAAAATATAATCCTGGCCATAGTTCTTTATTCGATCGGTTTCTCTGTTATGATCAACATGTTTTTTGCCAGAGGTTTAACTGGGGACATCAAATAAAGTCTGGTCAATAAAGCGGACTTGGGCAACCGGCTGTGAAAGGAAAACGGAATAAATTTGCCTTTTACGAGAATGTTTTTGAATCCCCTGGCCTTGAAATAGTCTTTAAGGGCAATATGCGTGAATATCTGTTTATGGGTATAATCATCGAAATATTCACGGTAAGCGTAACGAAAATTGGGCTGCATTACGATGAAACGGCCGCCGGGTTTCAAAATTCTCAAAACTCCGGATACAGTCGCTTCCATTTCTTCTCTTGTAAGATGTTCCAACAGAAAACTTTCGAATACCGTATCGAATTTCTCCGCTGGAAAAATTTCACCTATCTCTGTGCAACTGTTTAAATGAACGAAAGTTTTTTTGTCTGCATATTGCTTGACTATGCTTCCAACGTCGAGAGCGTGTTTTTCTCCTGCCTTAATATTATTAATAAAAGTGCAATATCCCGCTCCCAATTCCAGGAGCGTTCCGTCTGAAGGGATGAATTTCTGCAAATAGGCCGCAATTTCTTTCCAGATGACGTTTCGGGCCGGATGCACCGATAACCGGGTTTGATAATAGCCTGAATCGACTTTTTTTTCTGTTTGTTCCATTTTATTCATAGAAATTAGCCCTTTAACCTTTTTTTCAGGTAATTCATGAAAAATCGAGCTTGTTTCAACAGGAATCTCCAATTCGCATCCCTTATCCGGGAAAACAGATAATTCGGCCTTAAATAGTAATAGAAAAAAGCCTTTTTAACAACTTTCTCCAGGGATTTGAGCGACATTTGTCCGGTATAGGCCAGAGGAAAGAGATTATCGTCAATGTGTTCTTTGACCAAATAATAAAATTCCGTTCCGGGATAGGGCAAGGCGATATGAAAGGAGGCGTAAGTAGGATTCAGCGTTTTAGCGAGCCGTATAGTTTTTTTCATATCCTCGAGCGTTTCATCCGGCAAACCGAACATGAAAAAGCATACGGTCTGTATACCGGCTTTTTTAGTCATCCTGACGCCTTCTCTGATTTGTGAAATAGTAATATTTTTTTTCAGCTTGCCGGCAATAGTCTTCGAGCCCGTTTCGACGCCAAAATGAATAATGCGGCATCCCGCGCGTTTCATGATTTTCAGCATATGCATATCGATTGAATCGGCACGAGTCTGGCAGCACCAGTCCAGTTTTTTATCAGAATCAATGATGTGGTTGCAGATGCTGTAGACCATTTTTTTATTCAAAGTGAATTCGAGATCGATGAAGTATGCGGAACGGACATTTAATTCGTCCAGGGCGAAATCTATTTCATCAATGACCTGTTGAGTATTTTTTACTCTGTAACCCGGACCGTACATATTCTTGACGCAGAAGATGCATGAAAAAGGGCAACCACGTGATGTTTCAAAAAGTATAAAGCGTTCTCCAAGCACTTCATAAAAATAATCTGAATAGTCCAGCAATTCAAAAGCGGGACGAGGCAAATCCTTGAGAGGACCTGGTTTTCTATCGGGATTTGAAATTATTTTTTCATCCCGCATAAAAGTAATGCCGTCAATCAATTGATAATCTTTTTGTTCAGCCAATTCGCCGACTGTCCATTCTGGTTCGCCTCTTATGACGGCTTTCGCTTCGGTCAGCTCGAGAATTTCGTGGGGCCGCACAGTGCCGTGTGTGCCCATGACGAAGATGTTGGTGTTAAGTTTTCTGACGGCTTCAACGGATTTCAAAAAAGGCTTGATGTCGATGTTGGGACATTGCCACCGGTCCAGACTGGCCGAAGTAATAAAGACCATATCATAGCCGGAACATATTTCCGCCAGTTCATCAGGCCCGATTTTCGCTGTAACGGCGTCCAGCGCTTTAACTTCATGACCGGAATTCCTCAGCAGAGCAGCGCAATTCAGCAGCGACAAGGGCGGCCAAATGCGATTATAAGTCGACTCAAATTTGTCTATCGGATAAGTCCAACTGGGTTTAACGAGGATTATTTTCAACCGTTCGCTCCTCTGCTTCATTTTCTATATAACCTAACGATTCCAATCTTCGTCTTATTTGCCTTTCAAGCCGAATGTCATAAGACGGCATCTCTATGCCGACGTTTTTATATTTCTTTTTCATCATGTTCGTCAAATGCTCGGTTATTTCGCCGGCATAGCCGCGCAGATTATTTTTTTCTTCAGGGTCTTCGACAAGGTTGTAAAGCTCGACGTCATCCTCGTTTAAAATCAATTTCCACGGCATCTGAATGACTGCCCGACGCTTTTCCTCAATTTTGTTTTTATCCGGCTCATGCGCCTCCAGGTAGACTCCTTCAGCGCTTTCAGCAGTCCTGGTCTCAACAAAAGATACCTCTGCGATGTTTCTAATCAACTTTTCCTCTTGTTCTTTGTAATTGAAGTTAAGAAACAGAATCTTAAGGATGTCCTTTATCTTTGTAATGCCGGTCGGAGCATCGACGATCCAGGGTCTGGAAAAAGAGTCGCCGGCGAACAGAATTAACGGTACGGAAAGCGAGGGTTGATACAAATACTTGCTGTGCGAGCAATAGTATTGGTGTTCGGTCAAACTTTCGCCATGATCGGAAGTTATGATCCAGATAGTGTTTTCGAATATTCCTAATTTCATAAGCGTGCAGCCGATGTTTCTGATCATACGATCGACCAGGGCAATTTCACCGTCATATTGCGCTTCGGCGTATTCAAAGTCCGCGCTCGCCGGGTCCAGAAGTCCGTTATTCATTTTCCATACATTCATGACAGAACATTCAAGAGCATCCGTCCGCTTTTTATCGGTAAAAAACAGTGAATAGGGTTCGGGCGGTTCATAGGGCAAATGAGGATCGTAATAATGGACCCAAAGGAAAAAGGGTTGCTTCGTTTTTTTGAGGAAACGGGTTACGAATTCATCGACCATCCAGGCTTTTCTTTCTGCGGCTTCGATAATTCTGAATCCGGCCAATACTTTCATAAAGGACAGTTTGTAAAAAAGTTGATTTCCGCGGTCCGGCGCTAAAAACTGATTGTAAAGGTCAAATCCCTTGTTCAATCCGGAAACGCCGGCAAGCAGAGGATAAGCGCTGACAAAGGCTGCGGTGTGGAATCCCAAGTCCCGGTAATCGGCAGCCAGTGTCGCAATTTCATCTTTAATGGGTACCGCGTTGAATAAGCTCCCATGATCTGTCGGCTCCATACCTGTCATTATGCCGGCGTGGCCGGGCGTGGTCGCCGGAATATCCGTGCAGCAATCCTGGAAGACGACGCCGTTTCTGCTTAATTTCGAAATGAACGGAGCCGTCGGTCGATTATGCCCGTAAAGATCAAGATGGTCTGATCTGAGAGTATCGATGCTGATTAAGAGGATATTGGGATAATCTTTATCTTGTTCGTATTTCTTCGGGCCCTCGTGTTCGACTTCGAATGGGACTTCCGGAGTGAAAAAAGAGACTGCATCGATTGAAAAAATCAATACTGCAGTCAAAGCGCCCATTATGAAGTATGAGACCTTATGTTTCTTGCGAAAAAGGATGAATGAGAGCAGCGCCGCGGGGATGCCTATCAGCAATGAATGTAAAAATGTTGAACCGATCAGAAATAAGAATTTATCCGTCCAGGATTGATCTACATTGGTTTTCCTTATTATTTCAACAGCTTCGATTAATCCGCGAAGACCGCCGAGTGATGTTCCGATGAGTATGCTCTTCAATCTCAACTTACGATCCCGTCGCTGTAAGAGGTTGAGGAAACCCTGCAAAGCCTTAACAGCATTGAATTCAGTCGCAAATTTCTCACCGGATCGCCGGTGAGAAACACTAAGGGTATAATGTTTCAGCGTATTTTTCAATATTCTTGAAGACGGATACTTGCAGGTATTTACTTCATAATGAAATGTCGGTCGTGGAACCGGCGGCTCTAAACGCTGATTTTACATGTAAAAAGATGCTTTTTATGCTCTTATCCGGCTCTTTCCTGAGAATATTTTTTTTTAATCGGAGTTTTACAAGCAGTCACTATTTGTTTTCTTCTTCCAGAAAATTGGCGGCTTTTTTTATTTTATCGAGAGAGGACGCCATGATGACATCCAGATGGCTTTTTTTGATGCCGTATTTTTTACAAATTTCGGGATAGCCTTTATAAGAGAGTCCATCAATGGCTGAAGCATAACCTGCCAGCATAGCGAGCGTATTGGCGATCGATACGAAATGAGTCAAGGGATGGTCCGGCGATATGTCGGGAGAATGGTGGTATCTGACGGCATGGATCATTTCATCGGGAAAATTCCATTTTTCCAGTATTCTGGCTCCCACCTCAGCATGGTTGATCTGAAACATTTCTTCCTCAGCAGAAAGAAAATCCATGCCTTTCTCCTCTAACAGCCTGTTTATCTCCTTCACCGCATACCCCACATGGTCGCTCATAACTATTTTTCCTGCATCATGAAGCAGGACGGCAGTGAACAAATCGGATTCCATTTCGGGAGCATACTGTTTTAAATTCGTGGAAAAAATGGCTGCAGCGATTGAGTGCTCCCATACCTGGCCTTGTTCAGTCTCATAACCTGACAATTTTTTATTGAATATGTTTTTACTCACCAGGATAAGAATCATTCGTTTAAGTTCCTCCAATCCTACATAAAGCAAGGCTTCACGGACTGAACTGATTTTCCGGGTAAGCGGCGTCATGGGTGAATTGCATATCTTCAGAAGGTTGGCGGTGATGGTTATATCGGTCTCTATGTCCTTCAGAATATCGTCAGTAGTCACATCGGGATCGTCGATTTTTTTCAAAGCTCTATGAAGCGTGGGATGCATTCCAGGAAAATAATCGATTCCCTCGACTATTTCTTGCAATACGGTCATAAAACCATCCTTTCATTACTTACATGTTTTTTTCTTTAGATGTTCGTTCATTTTCAGAGCCGGCGTTTGTTCGATTTACAGGAAATTTCGACCTTGTATTATTACCGAGAGCCGGATGTGAGCGAGCTGAATAAAAAAGCTTTTTTTCGTTATAAATGACTTGACTGTGAGTTAAGCGAATGGGCTACGAATCCCATCAACCCCAATTACATTATAGGCTAATATATTGAAATGTCAAATTTATGACATCATTTCGACGGTTTTGAATGAGTATTAAGTCAAGCTATATTACACGCCGAGTCTGAATGACAAGCGGCGACGGCGCTTTTTAGGAAGTTGTTATTACCTGTAAGCCGGGATTCCTGTGATTGCCTCTCCGACGATCAAGCCGTGCATATGATCGGTGCCTTCATAAGTGTAGACGGATTCGATATTCTTCATGATTCTCATGACGGGATATTCCGAAGAGACCCCATTAGCGCCGAAGAGGTCCCGAGTCATTGCGGCGATGGAGCGCGCTGCGTCGCAGTTCATTTTTTTGGCTAAAGAGACGTGGAAATATTTAGATTTTCCAGCTTCTCTGAGTCTTCCGAGGTGAAGCGCCAGGGAGAGCCCTGCAGTGATTTTAGCAGCCATATCAGCCAGTTTCCATTGCACGAGCTGAAAAGAAGCGATTGGTTTATTGAATTGCGTACGATTAAGAGTATATTCTTTTGCAGCATTCATAAGCGACATGGAAGCTCCCAGGATACCCCAGGCGATGCTGTATCTGGCTTCATTAAGGCATTTAAGGGGAGATTTAAGTCCTTTGCTTTGCGGCATGATGTTGTCGAGTGGTATGAGGACATCCTGGAGGATTATTTCACCGACATGTCCGGCCTGCAGGCTTTCCCGGCGATCCATGGCCGGTGCGGACAAACCTTCAGCGCCTTTTTCTACGAGAAAACCGAATATTTCGCCGTCCAATTTAGCCCAGACGACAAAGAGGTCAGCTTTATCGGCGTTAGTTATCCATTGCTTAGCTCCATTAATGACAAATCCCTGTTCTGTTCTTTTAGCGACCGTTTTCATGCTGCCCGGGTCAGAGCCGTGATCCGGTTCAGTCAATCCGAAGGCCCCTGCCAGTTCACCTTCGGCTAACTTTTTCAGATATTTTTGTTTTTGTTGTTCTGAGCCGAATTGAAGGATCGGATATCCGACGAGGGCATTTTGCACTGAGGCGGAACTTCTCAGGCTGGAATCCGCTGATTCGAGCGCCAGCATCATCAGTCCGTACTGCACTTCAGAGAGGCCGGTCCCGCCGTATTTTTCCGGTATATGGGCGCCGAAGACCCCTAATTCCGCCATCATATCCCATGCTTTATCGTAAGGTTTTCTTTCCCAGGCTGCGGCATCGACATGAGGAGTAATTTCATCTGCAAAGCGCATAAAGGTTTCCAGAATGGCAGATTCATCATCCGAAAGGAAGTGTCTCAGACCGTAGAAGTCGAAAAAATTTTTCATTTTCATTTCTCCAATAGGAAAATCAAATTTTTGTTTACAGGATGCGAAAGACGGCGACCGGCCGGAAACCGTTCGCCGTCAGCGTATCTTAGCGTAAAACCCGGAGTACAAAAAGTTTAATCGAACCGGCAATTCTTAATAATATGTCGCTGCAACGACTTGATTTTATTCCTCCCCTATAGTGAAATCGCTCCAGGAAAGTCCTCCGGCCAGTTCACCAGAGTCGCTAAAGACTGTAGCGGCATAGAAAGTTCCTGAAATAAGAGGAATTCCCGGCGGAACATCCAGGTCAAGCAGTGGGCCTGAATAGACGACATCCTTTGTGAGGGGGACACTGGAGAAAAAGGACATCGGTTCTTCGGTGAAGGTGGGGAAAGCCGGATCGGCAGTAAGGAAGTAAAATTCATCGAAGACTTCCATGGCCACGAAGCAGTCGACAGGCTCTGCAGCGTCATCGCCGGCAATGTCCATATCGATGTATAGCCGCCCTCCGTCCGGAACTGTATCCGGAAAGGTCCTGATATTGACCCAGGAGCCTTCCGGATCAGGTCCCAACTGCAGAACCGCTGTATTGCCGTAAAGCAGCTCATAGTATCCTCCGACCATCCATACTGCAGGCCCCCTGGGCCCCGGCGCCGTAAGGAGATTGGAATGAAGCATTCGCGGGAGTTTAGTAGGCCAGTACGGGCTCCAGGAATCAGTCTGGAGATCATAAAGATATGCCGAAGGATCGTCGTTCATCATCATACCGCCTGCGACCAGGATTTTATTTTCAAAAAGCACATTGCTGCCTTCGGCTATTCCGACGCCGGCGGCAAAAAACAGGGCTTTCGGCAGGTCCTGAGCGGCGGAATCGTTCCACTGCGGAGTTGAATCTGAGAGGTCCAGGACGTCTACTCTGTCGTAAACGCGGATGGAATCCTGATCTATTTGCGAAATGCCTCCGATCAGAAAAATTTTTTCATCCAGGTAGGCCGTAGCGGCGAAAAAGCGAGGGGGAGAGATATCGGCATCCAATTGAGTCCAGCGTTCACCCGGTTCGGCATTCGGATCGAAAACCCACGTTTTTCCTCTCTGATAAGGCGGCGTCAGCAGGGCTTCTCCGATTATGTAAAGCTTGTTTTGAGCGGTGACCCAGGAGCCCGGAATTCCCTGGAATCCGACAGGCAGGGGATCGTCATCCCAGACCGAAATTTCACCTGTAAGAGGATCGTACGCCTCAACGTCGTTCACTAATTGAGAATAGAAATTTATACCTCCGATGAAGAAAATTTTGGGTCCTGAAGGTGTGAACAGGCAGGCTGAAGCATGATAAAAACGATCATGCAGCAAGTCGACGCCGGCGTCTCCGCTCAATCCGGTCGAAGTTTCAATATAAACCACAGACTTGTCGGCTGAACCTCCGGCAAAATCTTCCGGGATGCCTCCCGCCCGATAGATTCTGTTGTCATACGGACAGAATACGGCATCCGCATACATGGAATTCAGGGGAAGTTCCGGACCTATCCACCATCCCGGCGACTGATTCCAGGGCAGTCCGACATAATCCTCATCAGGAGCCAGGCCAAAATAATTCATGATGTCTGCCATCAGATCGCATCTGTCTTTTTGAGAGGCTATGCCTTCAAAACCGAAAGCCAGATAAACGTGTTTGGCTCCGTTACGTTGAGCGTAGATAGCAGCGGTACCGGACTGGGGGCCGGAATAATCTTTATAGGTCAGACATGTTTGTGCGGGAGCTATAGGTTCTATGAGGCTGGGCCATTGCTGGTTTTTAGCGCCGCTGCCGCCGTCGATATTGAATTCCAGTCCGACCGAGACAGGATTCCCCGGAATGCCGCATACTGTTTTTTGAGGGACGGAATCTTTGATGTATTCTGCCAGCAGAGTATTTTCGTACCACTGCTGAGTCTCCGGCGTACCCTCATCGACCATCGCCCAACCCAGGTCCTGTTCAGTAATCAAAAGGTTCCCGCCTTTGCTGAGATAATAGTCGATGGCGTCGCGTTCCTGTTCTTCCAGCATGGGAAACGTATGGGAATAGAACCAGACGACAGCGCCGTCCGTGTATTCGTCGAGGACAGCTTCAGGAGGCATGCCTCCACGGTACCACGACCACACATCAAAGTTGTAACCGGCATCCAGAAGCGCCTGTGTAAAAAGACCCAGATAAGCGTCATTGTCAGCGCAGGGCACGATAAGAATGGAATCATTGGAAACGAAGGGAACGGTCGAAGCGCCGCCGGCTCCCGGGACCGTGCCTTTATTTCCCAAAGTATCAGCGACATACATATCGGCCTGATAATATGTCGGAACAGAACTTAATGTGATCTCTGCTCCGAATATATAGTCTCCTTCGTTTCCATCTCCATGTTCGCCGTCGTCGTACATCGAGAATGTTAAAGGGGTTTCTATCTCATAACTGCGTAATGTGCATTGAACGATTTCGACTCCTGAACTGTCTTTAACCGTTGCGGTGACGAAGACGGTTTGCCCTGGTTCCGGTTCTGCAGGATTCACTTTAAAATTTTCCACGACAGGCAGAGTGTAATCCAGAACAGGAATTTGAAGCTCGTATTGCCATTCCAGTCGTGATTCTTCGTCCGTCAGGGTGATAAAACATTCGATCATGTGTTGGTGAGGCGTCATGGGCGCCAATTCGGCAAAAAATAATCTCTGCGGAATAAACGTTTCTCCTGGATGAATATCAGCCACGGTTCCATTTCCGCGAACGCCGTAATTTCTGACCCATTGGTCGTCTATTTCTATTTGAGCCGTGAATCCCGTTGCTGCGGCACAACCTATATTATGAAACGCCGGCGCAAATTTAATCTCTTCGCCCGGAGAAGCTATGTTGTCATTATTGTCGTCTCCGGTTATCCAGATTTTTTCGGCGGTCAGATAAGGGTATTCTCCGATGAAAAGCGTTTCTGAAAAAGAAGTTTCCCCTTCGGTCCAACTGACCCGAAAATCTAATGGCAGCGAGCGGCCCGCCGGACAATCCTCGCTCAGATCAATACATAAAAGCGGTGATATTGCTTTTCTTGTACCTCGACCCATGTCGTTCAGGACTGCTGACGCATTCAACAGAGTTATTTCGGGGTCAACCAGAGTCATTTCTATTTCAACGCCTTCAGCGGCTGCTCCGTCATTGGCCAGGTACATTATGAAATCGATGGTTTCTCCCGGTTCGATGCATCCGTCTCCGTCTCCGTTTGCGGAATCATCGATTCCCGACCAGATAAGATGAAAATCGGGAGACTCCGGCGCTCCTCCCGTCGCCAGACTGGGATCGCCGAAATATTCGAATTGAAGAACCGTTATGAAATCAACGGTGTCCGCGAGACCTTTATCCAGAAGTAAAGAAGAAAGGGCCGACAGAGCTGCATAACCTTGCGTTTTGTGACCCGCTCCAATAGCCTGAAAATATTTTTCATCCAGGTAACCCATGGCGCCCAAATGCCCGCCCATGCCGTATCCGCCGGCAAAAGCCGTACGTGTGGCGCCGTAATAACCTACCGCTCCTCCATCAGGATGCAAAATTATCGCCTCGCCGAAACAGCGGTCATAACCGTTCACGGGACATTCAGGATTCTCCGTATCAAAAACGCTGGTCGAACAAGCGTATCCGAATGTGACCGGCAACGTCTCATAATTCGTCAATTCATCAACCTGGGATGTCGTGAAACCGCCCTCGAACGACCAGCCGTCAATCCAACCATGATTCGCAAAATTCACATATAACGCCCCGTCTTCGAATGCGTCGAAAAGACTCTCGGTCGTTAACTCGGCCGTTCGCTCATACGTCCCGGTTTCATATAACTTTATTAATTCATAATCATTCAAATGATGTTCGGCAATAAATTCCTTGGTCGCTTCTCCCTCTGGAATGCCGCTTGTTTCGCCGTGACTTTCGTAAGAAAAAGTATCAGCTCCGGCAAGCACAATCCGGCTCAACCATGCCTCTTCTCCCGCTAGCGATTGTTCGTAGTGCAATATCTTGCCCGTAGCCGCTTCCAGTTCGCTCAGCGTGCCGGCAGGGATACGGCCGATAAGCACATCGGGCAGGAAATCGCATTGATCCGCATTGCCGTTTTCATACTCTCCGAAAATATCATCTCCATCAGCATCCCAATCGCAGAAGTTACCGGCGCCGTCGAACAGATCGGCATAATAGAGATCGCTCGGAATATTTTCCCAATCGTCGCTTCCGCCGTAGTCGCTGTGAAATGTATAGCGAACCGGTATCCTGTCTACGTCGCCCAGCAATAAAACATAACGGATGTCATTACCATAATAAGATGTTTCGATCGCCTTCTTAATCTTTTCAGCCTCATCGCGACCCGTTTCGTTCTCTTGAATATATTCCATCGATAAAGTCATCGTATCAATTCCCGCGTTCAACTTATGAGCGACGAATTCGTCAACGCACGTCGCACTGAGGAATTCTTCCGGTCCTATGATCAATAAAGCTGCAGAATCCCTGGATTCGGGAAAATCAGGAATTTCCACCGGCAAGAACAAGTCAATCGACTCGATATATTTTACGTGCACTCCCTTGACCCGGACGGGATAAATGTGGACCGTAGCAAATACAGTCGGTTCAAACGTTTCACTGTCAATGCCCTGCCTTACTTCCATTCGAAACCATCGATCGGGATAATAATCGCCGCCGCATAAAATATTGGATACAGGCCCTGTCAGTTTTCCGCCATACACCGGCGGCTTGGGAGGCAGCACACTCAAAGGCTCCCTCAGTTCCGTTTCCTTAATCAGAAGTTGATCGATTTTCAAATCGCCTACAACCGTCCCTTCAGGAAATTTAAAACTCTTGATTAAATATGGTAATTCATAACCGCCCGAAGCCGTCAAACGGGAATCGGCGCCCAGTAGAAATACTTTCTCTCCTTCCTGCATTATGCCGGAAGCAGGAGAAAAATGTATGACGCGTTCCTGAACCTCAGCCGACGCCGGCGCTGAAAGACATAAAAAAAATACCAATATCAACTTTGCCGTATTTTTCCGCATGGTGATTCCTCCTTTACCATCCTTATATTATTGACAGAGAATTCAGAAAGTCAAAGACATGCGATGAATGCCTCCTTCATACTTTATACACAGAAGCGCGCAGAAATGTTCATTTTAAATTTCTTTCCGGGGTTTGTCGATGCCGGCATGGTCCCGTTTTGGAGTGAATCCACAATCGGTAATATCAGGTCTTAAATGCAACCGTTTAATGTCTTGAAAAAACCGGAACTGATCAAACCGGGGGTACGCTTCTTTCAAAAACTTTTGACATTTTGTTGAGTAATCGGGGTCGGTATCGGTATCGGGAGCAAAATCGAAATAAAATGATGGAAGGTTCTGTAGAATTGTAACCTCAAAAGCCGATTTTTTGATCAATGCCGCAAACCTTTTTTCTCTGTATCATACGATCGACGTCACTTATCGTTTAAACCCCGAACAGCCGTCTCAAAACAGATGCCGATAGATTATTTGATAGTCTATTTCAATTTCAATCGGTAGAGATTCCTGCCTCTTTTGCTATAATATTACTGGGAGAAAAGTCGAATACGGGACATTGGTTCTCGGAATCAGTCGATCCTGTCGAATTTCAGGAAACTTATATTTTTTTGACGCATCTCTGAATGGAGGAGTTTGTTTATTCTTTTTTAAGGAGGACATAGAATGAAACATTTCAAAAAGCAAATAATGCCGAAGTTTTTGACGATTATCGCCCTCATTTTTGTAAGCGTTTGGGCTGAAAAAACGATCTGCGCTGAACCGGGAACTCCGAACGATTGGAATATAGAACTGATTTTATTTGCCGAAGGATTGGACAATCCTGTCGATATCGTTCACGCTTTCGACGGCAGGTTGTTCATTTTGGAAAAAGCGGGTTACATCCGCATAGCACGGCCCGACGGCAGCCTGGAGTCGACTCCTTTTCTGGATATTTCAGACAGGGTTACATCGACCGCTTCAGAGCAGGGTTTGCTGGGACTGGCGTTTCATCCTGAATATTCGGAAAATGGTTACTTTTATGTGAACTATACGGACTTAGAGGGAGATACGGCGGTTTCCCGATTTGAAGTCGATGATAATGATCCCGATCAGGCTGATCCGGGAAGTGAAACTCTAATCCTGGGCATTTCACAGCCTTTCGATAATCATAACGGCGGGGACCTCGCTTTCGGACCTGACGGATATCTTTACATTTCGACAGGAGACGGCGGAAGCGGAGGCGATCCGGGAAATCGATCTCAAAACCTGGAGGATTTACTCGGTAAAATCCTGCGAATTGATGTGGACGGGACAGCGCCTTACGGCATTCCTCCCGACAATCCTTTTATTGACGATCCGGCAGCCTTGGATGAAATATGGGCGTGGGGATTACGGAATCCCTGGCGCTTTTCTTTTGACAGGGACACCGATGATTTCTTCATAGCAGACGTCGGTCAGAGCAACTGGGAGGAGATAAATTATCAACCGGCTGACAGCCAGGGCGGAGAAAATTACGGATGGAGATGCTATGAAGGCAACCATGAATTCAATACCAACGGTTGCGCTTCCCCCGATGAATACGTTTTTCCCATCTTTGAATACGATCATGGATCGGGATGCTCTGTAACCGGCGGTTACGTTTACAGAGGATACCTTTATCCGGAATTAAACGGCGCCTATTTCCTGGCCGATCATTGCAGCGGGGAGTTCTGGGCTTTGGCGCCCGACGGCCAGGGCGGCTGGTCGGAAACTTCGCTTGGAATAGTACAATCCGGCATTACCTCTTTCGGTGAAGATCAAAACGGCGAACTGTATATCGCTTCATATTTTGAAGGCAAAATATATCGAATAAAGCAGGCCGATGCCGACTCCGATCTCAAATTGAATATTAGTCTCAATCAAAGCATGTACGAAAAAGGTGATCGATTTCTGCTGAATCTGCAATTAATAAATTATGAAGAACCTCTTAACGCTCAATTATACCTCTTCCTGGACCCGGGCACGGGGAATGAATTCTTCTTCTGGCCCTCCTGGTGCCGGTACCCCGATTGCGTTGACTTTGAAACAGTCAATCTGCCGCAAAACTCCTTCGAATCGAATGATCTCCTGGACTTCACCTGGCCGGCTGATGCCGGCAGCGCTCAAGGATTCTTCTTTTACGCCGGACTCGTCGATCCTGAAGCAATGGAATTGATCGTCATGGATTCTGTTGATTTTTCCTACCGATAATTTTATTGTTCAGAAGAGCATTTGTATTGCTTCTGAAAACAGGACAGAACCAAAGGATCGATAATGGAAAATTTAAACCAATCCCCGAAAAAAAATGAAATCAGCAGCATCTACCTCAAAATTTACGGCATGCCGTGCGTTAATCACTGCAAGCATTGTTACGCTTTCGGCGCTCCAGGAAAACCGGCCATGAAATTCGAGGATATCCTTTTCATTCTGCAAAAGGCCGCTGAATTGAAAAAAGACTATCCTTTCGTTCTGCCGCAATATTTTGAAGAACCTACCATCCATCCCCAATTTACGGAAATGTTTGAATACCAGGCCGAAGCAGGAATGGTCTGGCCGGGCTTCTTCTTCCCTACTAACGGCTTCGGATTAGCCCGAATGAATAACGAGCAATGGCGCCGCCTTAAAAAAGCAGGACTAACTGACATTCAACTCACATTTTATGGATGGAAGGATAATCATGATGCTTTTGCGGGAAGAAAAGGAGCTTTCCAGGACCTGCTCGAAACCGCTAAAAAAGCTGACGAGCACGACATCGGCTGGTATGCCGGAATCATCATCCACACCGGTAATGTTGACAAACTAGGCGATATAAAGTCCAGAATCAGTGAAATCGGCAGAAACGGCGCCCAGGCGGGTTGCTTTCCTTTTCATTACCAAGGCAGAGGAGCTGTCGACGATTGGAGAATTAGAGAAGCGGATATAGTAAATACGCCGCTTAAAAAGGAACTATGGAAATCCGAAAGACAATACATTAATGAGATCACCAATGATGATGAAGCCGGAAAAAAATTCGCTGTCGAAAGCGCTTGTCAGGGAGCTTCTTTTGACATAAACGTAGACATGGATGTTTTATATGGGGGAGATTGCGATTCCGCTCCGTTTCCCGAACTTCGGCCTTATCTTAAAATAGGCAGTCTGAAAAACGAATGTCTGGCGTCAATGATAAAAAAGGCAGTAAACGATCCGCCTCTGCCCTTTAAAATCTTACAGCGAACAAACAGGCGCGAACTGGCCGAACAATACGGCGATGAAGCCAACGACCGGATTTACTGGTTGAACGATCTGATTGTAAATAAATGGGGGCGACTCCACCTGAAAAAAACACTGGATATTTAGCCCGAATCAGCGCCTCTCCGCCGACTTACTTATTCTCTGTTTCGGACATTATCCCCTGCATTCCGTTACTCAAATATATCGTGAGACTCCAGCTTTTCCAGAATTCGGAGATAATAGTTTTTCCAGCTTTTGTTCAATTTAATGGAATAAGGTACGACATCGTTGCTTCTTAAGAGATCGATTTTATTTTTTATTAACTTGCAATATTTATCTGGAAAAAAGTAGACGATCTTGTTGTTTATGGGCATTTTTTTTTCAAATTTTCTTCTGGCTCTGTAAGTGAGCAGCCACCAGAGATGAATTTCAACGAAATCCATGGTAAAGCCAATGATATAGATGTTGTCCGTGAAGAAGAAATCGATCCAACTGTCGAATTGAATTTTATTTTCCAGGAATCTTTTCATAAGCGGATCAAAAACGATATTTTTGTAAGTTTTTCCCGTTCCGGTAACGACATAGTTTCTCATTTGCTGAAGGTATCCGGCATAATGTTCGTAACCCAGGGAAATAGAGGCGGGGATGCTGCTTTCGCCGTGAATGTGCCAGATTCTTTTTTGTCCGATGCGGTTATGTCTGAACAGACTGAAAACGTTTTCCTTTATTTTGCCTTCGTTTCTCAGTCCGCTGAGATTACTGGTAAGAACTTTTTCCAGTGAATAATCGTAGTTTGTGGTGAGAAATTCATTGCAGTCAAGTTCCAGCAGTTTTTTATGAATTTCATTGTCGGGGATTTCCGAAACTTTTTCAGCAATGAACTTTTTAATTTTTCTTTCTCTGGCGCCCCTGTAACGGACGGCTTCCAGGAAAATTTCTTCATAAAGCAAGGGGAATGGTTTGTGGTTAATGTCGATTTGTCCGCCGGCGCCGATAAATTCGATAAGGTCTTCGATGAGGTTCTGCCAGTTGTATTCAGATGAGACGTTGTTTACTCCGTTACCCATAAGTATAATCATTTGGGCTCCTTTTTCATTCAACCTGTAATCCGAAAATCCGGCGAGCGGACTGAGGGAATCTAAAGCAACATTATTTCATGAAAATTATCCACGGCGATTTGGATGTCCTCGCTGGTTATTCCGTGATGCGTGACCGCCCTGAACTGATCCTGTCCCGTCGCCAGGATCAAAACGTCTCTGTCGGCGGCCCTTCTCACGAAATCAGAAGCATCCATTGTGGGATGCTTAATATTGAAATAGACGAGATTCGTATGAACCAGATCGAGATCAATTTCAAGTCCCTGAATAGACGATATGCCTTCAGCCAAAAGTTTGGCATTCTGGTGATCTTCCTCCAGGCGTCCGATCATTTTTTCGACAGCCACCAGGCACGGAGCGGCAATAATGCCGGCTTGCCTCATGCCGCCGCCCAGCATTTTCCGAGTTCGACGCGCTTCTGAGATGAATTTCTCAGAACCGCATACGATGGAGCCGACAGGCGCTGCAAGACCTTTCGAAAAGCAGATATTAATGGAATCGAATCCTGCAGCGAGTTCTTTCACGTCGACATCCAGGGCAACGGCTGCATTGAATATGCGAGCGCCGTCCAGATGTATTTTTAAATTTCTCTGTTTAGCCTCTTTGACTACAGAGCGCGTATAATCAACGCTCAGAGGCGAACCGAAACAACGGTTATGCGTATTCTCCAGGCAAATGAGCCTGGTTCTGGGATAATGAACGTCTTCTTTGCGCACGGCTTTTCTGATGTCGTCCAGATCAATGGTTCCGTCAGGCTGATTCTGAACTGTGCGAGGATGGACCCCGCCGTGAGCCGACATGGCTCCAGCTTCATTTATGAAAATATGAGACACGTCGCCCAGTATCGCCTCTTCCCCGCGCCGGCAATGAGTCAAAACCGATACCTGGTTGCCCATGGTGCCGCTTACTACCAGCAATGCGGCTTCAGTTCCAATCATTTCCGCTACTCTTTTCTCCAGAAGGTTTACATTCGGGTCCTCGCTGAAAACATCATCTCCGAGTTTTGCAGTAAACATCGCGCTTCTCATTTCATCCGTAGGCAACGTAACTGTATCGCTTCGAAGGTCAACAACCTTTTTTCTCATTTCTTATTTCTCCTTAAAACTTTTTTATCATCGTATGACAATAGAAAAAATAAACACGAATAATGAAAATGCCCATAAAGAGCCCCTCAGTCTCCATTCAACTACAAAAAATTGATTTTGTAAAACTGATATCAGTGAGTTGTCTTTGGCGCCGATCTTTCCGAAAGGCGAGGATCAGGAAAATGTCGAAGAGTGGAACAAGCGGTGAAATGGGGGGTTTTATGAAGGAACAGTCTCTTGCATTAAAAAAAGATGATTGGTCCGTCGTCATTACGGGTTGTTCGCATCCAGTCATCCTCAATATCGTCAGAAAAGCCGAAGAAATTCTTAATGTCGATGAGTTGTCCCTGGTTGCCGGAGGATTCCATCTGCTAAGACATACTGATGAACAGGTCAATTCGATAATTGATGAGTTCAAAACATTAAATGTTCGACGGTGCGGAGCGACTCATCGTACGGGAGATCATCAAATTGAGATGCTTAGGAACGTCTACAAAGAAAAATTCATCCCTATGGGAACAGGCCGAATAATCGAGTTTTCTGCTGCAGGCATAAAAATAAAAAAATGATTCGTTTCTCGATTTCAATAGTCATACTCGCAAGGCGCGCTTCGATAGCGTTGAGGCACGGCGTAGCGAGCCGCCTTCCCGTGAAGCTGATTAATCTGGTCCTGTGTCGTCTCTATCATGAAATCGAGATACGGCTTCAAATCCTGTTTAGACATGCGAAACCTTCTTCGTAATCTTCTCTCTGAGCGTTTCGCCATTTTTTTCCAGAAATCTCTCATCGAATGAAGTCTTTCAAATTTTCTGCACCACCATATTCCGGGTTTTCCGCCGTATTCTTTTTTACCCGTTACGAGCGATTCGAATCTGATAATTTTCCTGGCGGGATCAATTTCCATTTTATAATTCATAAGAAAATCCTGGCCGAGTAACCCGTCGAATTCCCAATCCTGATCTTCTCCAACTATTATCTCCATGTCTTCTTCTACCAATTTTCCTATTCCGATTGACTTCAATTCGTACCCGGATACAAAAAGAAAACTCGTATATGCGCCGGAAGCCAAATAAGGTCCCTTGAGCCGGCTTTTATAACTCGGATTAATCCTGCTTAATGCATCTCCGGTTATCAGGCTGGTTGCAGCGCCGGTATCCAGAATCATATTAACGTGATGATATTCGTTTATGTCCACTCGCACCAGGGGTGATGCTCCGTGCCATCTGAACCTGACATTCTGAACGACTTTTTGTTTTTTTGCGTAGGGATTCTCTTGATAATCAAGAAGCCCTTCAGGAGGCTGGTATTCTCTGGATTCGCTTTTTTCAGGTTCTTTTTTCTTTTCGGCATCAGGATCGGGAGCAGGATTCGTATAAACCGGCACGCCGTCTTCGCCGATCTTCACTGAAATATCAGATTCCTGCGCAACGGCGCTGCAGCCGAGAATCATGGCCGACATTATGAACAACAATTTTTTCATTGGTCTGACTCCATACTTTTGAAGAATGACTTATGTCTTCCATATCATATTGTACAATAATCATTCAGAATAATAAAGCCGTTCTTCAAACATGCGTCACTTGTAGTTTTTCGGGAGCTTTCGGTAACCGGTCGGGCGCGATTTCCAAATCGGACTATTCACCCCAGGTAAATCCCCAACTGCCTAAATTTCCTACCATATCATTCACGCCCGGATCGGTTATCGCCCCATAAAAGGTCGCTTCGCCGGTTCCTGCTCCGCCGGGCCAGTAAAACTCCCCGATAATCCTGTAAGTCGACTCGCCCACCGGTATAACCGGGTAAATCGACCGGTAATCATCCAGGCTTTCCGTGAACGACGGACCGAAAAAATAACTCCCGTAAACCTCCAGAATGATGAATAACGGATAATTATCTAAAGCGTATCCCTCGCTGTTGCACACGATCGCATCCAAAAGACACCAGTCGTTCTGGTGATATTGAACGCAGGGCATCCATAACTGAACGCCCGTTTCATAACAATCATGATACGTAGGAGACGGCGCAGGCGTATGAACCGGCGTCGGCGTCGGCGTTGACGTCGGACCGCTCGTCCATCCCGCCATCCTCGCCATCATCCACCAGAACGCTCGCCCCTTTAAATTGCAGTTTAAAGGCTGAGAATGCGCGCAATCGCAATCCCAGCACAAATCTGAATCGGGGTGCTCCGCACACCACTCCTGAGCCCAGTTCCCGCCGTCGTAATTGCAATTGTCGTCCGCACCACGGTCCAAAAAATATTCTCCGTCAGGATCGTAACTCTCAATGTCCGCAAAATCGAAAAGTATCTTGTTATGAGCGACGCAAAAATCTCGAATCTGATTATTGCGTATATGTAAATTCCCCCCTTCTCCGCTGCCGTCCAAATGACCCGTCATATAAATGAATTGAACTCCCGGATAGTCGTTCTCCAATTCCGCCATGGCATTCAAATATATGTTTATACCCTCTTCAGTGTTGTCCGATACTCCACCGCACCACGACCACATCACGACATTCCTGTCATTACCGGGACTGTTCATCTGATCTCGCGTCATCTGTTCCCACGCCAGATCGCCGTTATGACCTAAATCTCCGTATACCTCCTGATACGAAAGGGCCCCGCCGGAACCGGATTCATTAAAAGTGTAAGGATATCCGTAGTGTGACTGAAGATTCTCTATTCCCGTCGTTATCTGGCTGCCATGCGACGTATGACCGTACCATATCCTGAAATTTGTCCTTGCCGCATCGATATAACTTTGCGGAACTTCAGCGAGTCCTGTGCAGTTATGATCGATAACTAACGCCGATGCCCCTTCAAAGCCTGAAATTAATAATATTGATAATATTCCTGTAATTATTATGGTTTTCCCCCGACGATACCAATTAACTTTTCCTTTCATGACTCCTCCCAAATATTAAAGTTTTACTTTATATTTCTTGCCGGGTGAAAAAGGAACCGGCTTCCGGCGGCGGCAATTGGGTTGACCGACAGAGATTTGATGCTGAGAGGGACCCGTCTTGTCAAGGATTCTCAGCAGGACCGGCTTTTTTTTCATTCCCGAGAAATATCAAACCGAACTGTTGAACGGCGCCTGGTGAAGATTTACTTCGGACGTGCAAGGAATTTTGAACGCCCGGCATTCCCTGTCATCATATTAATCAAATTTCAGGAAGACTTCAAGAATCAATTTTAAGAGCGATGAATCTAAATAAGGGGGTGATGAAATGCAAAAGAAATATTTATTTTTTTTGATATTGGCGGCGGTTTTGACGTGGAATGTTAAGGCGCCTTGTGAAGCCAACGTGCGGTTCGATTCCTGGACGACGGGTCCGGTAATATATCCTGGATTTGGAGGAGCTTATGATGCAGGGTCAGCGCTTGACCCTGAGATATACTGGGATGGAGATGAATTTCGCCTGTATTACACGGCGGTTGATGCTGCAGGAAGGCATCACATTGCACTGGCGCTGTCGCCGGATGCATTGACGTGGAGGCCGTATGGGATTGTCTTTAAGGGCGGTGAGGAAGGATTTGACGCAGGCGGCGTATCCGACCCGGCGATAGTAAGAGCAGAGGAAGGGTTCAGACTTTACTACACCGGGCATTCAATTTCTGAGACGTTATCTGTCGGTTTAGTGGAATCTCCTGACGGTTATTGGTTTTCCAGAAACACGGGTAAACCCCGAAGAGTATTATCGGGATCAGGCAATCCTGGGCTTTTCGATGAGACGGGAGCGAGCAATCCTTCGGTATTGTTAAGAAACGGAGTGTTCATGATGATGTATCAGGGACACGACGGAACAGTGTGGAAGCGTTTGGGATTAGCTATATCTCAGGATGGCGAGAGCTTTTTAAAGATTCAGGGTGATGAAGGAAAAGGCGCGGTATTCGGATTGGGGCCGCATGGGTTCGATGATGCCGGGGCTTTGGCTCCAGAATTGTGGTCGATTGATGATGATGTTCGGATGTTTTATACAAGTCTCCATTACTGACTGGCCAGCCCGATGTATCGCATAGGTTATGCGACGAACGGATTCTTTGATTGGATCAGAAGAGGCCCTACCGTGGAAACGGGCCATTTGCCGGGATGGGATCAGATGCACGTAAGATCGCCGTCGGTTTTTTCCATTATGGGATTCACGCTTCTCGCCTATGAAGGTTGGGATGAATCCGGACCCACTGGAATAGGTTTTGCCCTGGGTCGGGAACGCTGGTTGATTCCTTCGGAAAGTGAATTATATTTCTACTCAAAACAGGGGTACGATGCGCCTTCGCAGGAAATTGAAGTGCACAACAGAGGTTTGGGTCCGTTATCGATAAGTGAGATTCAATTACCTGAGTCAGGTTTTCAGGTTTCTGTTCCCGATACGCCGTTAACATTGGAGTCAGATGAAAAAACCGTTATTGAGGTCCTGTTCGAACCGGATAATTTCGGCTCCTATGAAGATGAAATGGTAATTTTGAGCAACGATCCGCTGGAGAGCAGGATACTCCTTGAACTGCAAGGGTATTATTCGAATATTTCCTCAGCCGATGAATTAAATTTGAACCTCAACATGCCCGCCGATTTCTATAATCCATCGGACTATTTCTATCTGGATATTACTGTTGAAAACTCAACGCCGATACCCATTACCGATCAGCGTCTGTTCGTGATATTGGAAATTGACGGAAATTACTGGTTTGCTCCTGAATGGCAGGCTGAACCCGGCATAGCCTCCTGGTATGAAATCGCTATTGAACCGGGCATTCAAACGATAAACGTTATTCCTCAATCGAGCTGGCCGGAAACTACAACGTCGCTTGATGCCGTTTTTTACGCCGGCATTACTGATCCGAAAGCTGAACGACTGTTGAGCAACGTGGCGAAATGGGAATTCGGTTGGTAAGGTTGATTCAACGAAATTCGAAGCGCCTGTCCGCCATTGGAAGCCGAGTAAAAATAAGATCGTGGACAGGCGCCGACTACATTCGTTTCCAGGCCTCAAAGGCTTCGGATATTCTTTCAAATAAGAATTCAACGGCTTTTTCCATGAAAATTTCCGCTTTTTTCTCATCAAAGTCCGGTTTTATTGATTTCTCGTCATAAAGCAGAACAGTGCCGGGATGAGGGTAGGCTACGATTCCCTTTTTCGGTGAATAACAAGAGATATCATCATATTTTTCTTTTTTAACCAGCTCTGGTCTGTAAGCGAGAATGACGGCAGTTTCTTCGCAGGCTGCATGACCGCCTTTTCCTTCATATACGGCTGCAACGGCATCGTCAACTGCGTCCCACCAGTGAACGACGATAACGCGTGCGTTTTTGTCTTTCATAATGTTCAAAGCGGCCCAATTAAGGGCTTCGACGTTGCCTCCGTGGCCGTTGACCAGGACGAATTCACGAAATCCCGCCTCTATAAATGATTCAAGCAGTTCCAGTACGAAATTATTATACGTTTCCTTTTTAAAGGTTGAGGCTCCTTTATAACGAAACAGTCCGTTGGTGACGCCGTATGAAAGCACGGGGGCAGACATTATTGAAAAGCGCTCAGCGATTTTATCCGAAAAAGCTTGAGCACAGAAGCCGTCTGTTCCCATGGGCAAATGCCGTCCATGAGCTTCCAGGGTCCCGAAAGGAATCGCAATGGCTTGTTTTTTTTCGAGATATTCTGACGTTTCCTGCTGTGTGAGTTCATCCAATCGAAGAATCATAATAGCCCTCCATGCTATAAAAATTCTGAATCGGAAATCAAACGCCGAGGAGACCCATCAAATCTTTCCCAGCGAATCGTAATAAAAAGCGACATGCGCTGCTGCACAGCGCATGTCGCATTATGTTCATACGTCTGCTTCCCGTTTCAAGGGAAGCGCAACGGTTCAGGCGACCTTTAGAAGTATTCGGTGTCAGTTCCCCCGCAGTCGCTCCTGACCTCGACGAAAACCGGCATCGGAGACCATGTTTCCTTTAATACGTAAAGGTCTTTACTCGCCCTGTAAGTCATTTCGCCAACATAATCTTCACCGTTCGCCCATACCGTCAGCGTAGCCCCAGCTTCGTCGCATACCGCGCTGACTCTCAAGCTGTTCCAGAGTGCGAAATAGGCGATGCGATCAACATCAACAGTGCAATCCTGCGGATCGGGAGTCGGAGAAGGCGTCGGCGTCGGCGTGTTGGGCGGCTGTGTCGGAGTGGCCGTGGGATCGCCTCCGGGGACTCCCACCAGTTTGAACTCGTCTATGTTCCAACCTCCAAAAACTACTCCTCCGTCGGAAATCATTTCGAACTTGACCGTGACGTCGGGATTGTCGTCCGCTATGGAAGAAATATCCAGATCAATGGCGTGCCATGAAGTATCCACCAGGTCCGCGTTATAAGGATTCGTCCAGACCTGCTGATCGTTGACTAAAATGTTGGCGTGATCATATTGCCCTTTTTCCACCGTCAGCCATCTCATGAATTGCAGATGCACGTTCGAGTATCCGGAACAGTTGATCGAAGGCGATTGCAAATAGTTGTGCACGTTGTTCTTGTAGTTGCCGTCCCATCCGGAAGGCGCCAGATCGTTACCCCACATTTTGCTGCCCATATAGGCTGATCCCGGATCATAATTGTTGGCCCCGGTCGGACTGCCTCTCTGCCAGTCATCCTGAGTGTATACCTCATAATGGGTCCAACCGTCGTCGCCGGCCGCTTCAAACCCGTTGTAATAAATCTCCGGAGGCTGTCCTACAGTTATGCTGAACGATCCGTACCATTCCCCCTCATTACTGTTGAGCCTCAACATGAAGGGTATTTTCGTTCCGATCTCTATCGAATCGTCGAAAGTCATATTGAAATGCGGCGATAATGATGTTCTCGCTTCTCCTCCAGGAATATCAGGAAATACCGAGTGATTATCGTTAAGCGCAACATTCTGGTTGAAACAGAAAACCCCGGCGCTCACGCCAGTGGCTGCTGAATTTCCTGAATTATACAAATCCATCGTCAAGGTGATGGTTGCGCCAGGATCAGCATTGCCCTGCACGTCATGCCCCGCGTAAAGCAGTTCCACGGTCGGTCCTGACGGCGTGTAATACAGTTTGCACGCAGCGTATCCGATCTGACACGAACCGTATTTGATCCTGAAGAATCCGTTTTCACCCCAGCCTGCTCCCCAACTGTTCTTGACGATCCAGGCGCCCTGGCCGCTGCAATCGTTGTCGTCCCATCCGACTATCATTACCGCATGATTCACGCTGCTTGAACCCGTGTGAGAATAGCATCCGCCCGAATAGTATGAAAAATCCGAATATACTGTCATCGCACAAGGAACCGGACCGTAATTCATCACAGCATCCTTAATTGAATTAACGCTCGTGTTGATGTATTCCCAACCGTCAAGACTCGCCAGTATGTCGCATTGATCCTGGATACACTGCACATAATCGCTCGCCTGATAAGGCATGCAGGATTCCCCTACCGAACCCGGATTCACCAGCAGGTTCAATGCATCCATCCAACCGCCGTTGCAGCCGTAACCGTAATTGTTGCACGATACCATCTGCTGCTCCGATAAATCAGGCGTCCAACCGTCATAAATCATCACCATGGATTCTAATCCGGCCAATGTTCCGAATGCCCAGCAACTTCCGCAGTTGCCCTGTGCCTTCACCGGAGATACTCCGTTCATCGTTCGCCAGTCGAAAGATGACGGATATGACTTGGTGTTCACCGCCGGATCAATCGGCGGCTCTACATAATCCTTCGGCGGTATTAATCCGCAACGATTCATGAATTCATCTAAAGGAAGCGCCGACATCGACGTCTCACCCGCTGTCCAATCCAGTCCTTCTCGCTCAATTCGCTCCTGTACATCCTCCAGTTCCATGTCATGCGCTTCCCGATCAAAAACGGGCATCGCTTTCGTCGGCCCGCCAATCAATAAAATTATTCCTAATGTAACTACTCCAAGAAACCCTAATGACCTTTTCAAATTCATTTTACCTCCTTTGGACTCCACCATTAATTCAGTGGCCCAGCTACATTATATAGCAAAATATCTGCCGATTTCCAAAAATTGAGGAATTTTTTTTAATCTATTGCAAACAAAGCCTTTTATGAAAAAACGCCGTTTCTTATACGGCTGATTTCCGTAAAAAAAATCGAATCGTCATGCAAAAAATGCATTGATTTTCCATTTTATCGCGTGTTTAGCTGCCTTTGCCGTCAGAGGCGCCCGGACATTGCATGCAAAAGTTGCAGCCATGCGGGAGCGTTCTGATTCCTTGATATGAAATGCTTTTTGGGATAATTACCGATTGATTCAATTTTCCTGAGCTCTTGTTGACGATTTATAACTTGTGAATCGCCGCGACAGAGATTATAATGATAAGGAGAAATCGAACTTCGGCGTTTTAAGTGCATGAAGAAACAAACAAAGAAACCTAACGAAATAGTGATGACGATTCCAATGAAGCAAAATCTGGAGCTTACGGGTTCACTGATGGCTGCAGTGATTGCGGAGTCTATGGATTTCAGCGACGACCAGGTCGATGAGATGAAGATAGCGGTCATAGAGGGATGTTTAAATGCTTTTGAGCACAGCGGGAGTCGGGACCACAAGGTGAATTTGCGTTTTATCATGAAAGAGGGTGAATTGCAGATAATAATCCAGGATCACGGTAAAGGCGGCGAGGCCAAGGATTTTCAATCTGATCGCATTGCATTTCAGTCGGGCAAGCTGAAGAAAAGGGGATGGGGATTAACGCTGATATCGGAGTTAATGGATGGTGTCAGGATTTATTCCGGATCAAGAGGCACGACATTAATCATGGTAAAAAAAACTCAAAACGGTATGGAGGAATCAAGGAATGCAGACGCCTGAGCTTTCGGTCCTGAAACAGGATTCTTTGGTGATTCTTGAAACTCATGGATACATCAACAATTTAGCCGGCGAGAAGATAGCGGAAAAGTGCTTTGAGTTGACGGATAAAGGATATAAGAATTTCATATTAGACCTGGCAGATTCGAAGGTTGTAAACAGCATCGGGATATCGATATTAATTGAAATAATTGAAAAAATCATAGAGATAGAGGGCAAGCTGTCTTTTTGCAATCTGACGCCGACGATTGACAAGACGTTTCGGATCATGGGTTTATTCCAGTTTACGAGAGCTTTTCCTTCAAGAGAAGAAGCATTGGCGGCCTTTGAATCGGAAATCAGCGGGCAGAATAATTCTTCTCCATAGGCCAGGGGTTTTGATAAACGGCTGCGGGAAATTCTTTTATCTCTTATTTTAACGTTGACATCACTGATTGCATTGAGTCATGGATGAATTCCAGGAAAAATTAAGGATAATACTGAGTTCAATCGAAGAGATGTCTGAGGCGTCTCATTTTGCCGGCAACATAAAGAAATCGGGGCGATATTTGCTTCGATTGCTGCTGGGGACGATAGCATCGCCTCGCGGCGCCATCCTGGTGCGTTTTTTACAATCGAATGAAATTCGTCCTCATGTAATGGTGGGTATGAACAAAGAGGCTGATTTTCGTTTACAGCCCGAAAAAGAGGTAACCGACTATTATATTAAGAATCCATTTCCGCATGCTATCGCTTCTCCCCCTGCAACGACAGCCCATTTTTTCGATTCAGTCAATTCGGATTGGAATCGACTGGGATTAACGTTAGTACAACCGATGACAGCGAGAATGGAATTCATCGGTTTCGTATGTCTTGGAGACAAGATATCGAATGAATGTTACAATGAGTCGGATTATGAATTGATACGATTATTGAGTCACCCTATCACGAATGCGTATTTTCAGCACATGACGATGCAGAAGATGCAGAAGAACCGGTTTGAATTGAATCGGAAGGTTCTGGAGATGGAGACGTTATACGAGGTGGGATTGGCGATTAATTCTTTGAGAGATATTGACTCATTGATGGAGGAGGTACTGGTCCGATCGACGAGTCTACTTGATGCCAGGCATGGATTGCTGGTATTACGAGAATCGAGCAATTCACATTTCAGTCTGTTACGATCTTTCGGGATAGACATGGAATCTGAAAGCGAGAAGCTGCCTTCAAACGTTAAAGATTTTCTGGGAGCCATAAAGGATAAAAGCGTCGAAGAAATCGAATCGCCCGAAGAAATTATCGAAAAATTGAAGGGCAAGCGCTTGTTGATCGTTCCTCTCCGGTTTGAATCCAAGTTACTGGGATTCTTATGTGTTTGCGACAAAGAGGAGCGTCACGGCGGAGTAAGCGATTTTTCTGCGGCGGACGAAAGGTTATTGAGTGCATTCGCTAATCTGGCTTCGGTGGCGTTGGAGAACACCAGGCTTCAGAGGGAGGCCATTGAGAAGGAGCGACTGGCGCGAGAAATGGAGCTGGCTGCAGAAATACAGAAGGAGTTGTTGCCGGAGAGCGTACCGAAGATAGAGGGTTATTCTGCGGCGGTAAAGACTATTCAGAGCCTCCAGGTAGGGGGAGATTTTTACGATGTTCTGGATATAGGCGAAGGCCGAGTAGTCTTTGCAATTGCAGACGTAACGGGAAAAGGAGTGCCTGCAGGTCTTCTGGTTTCCACTCTGCATGCCGGACTGCACCTGTCTCGCCCGCACCTGGGCACACCTGTAAAAGCGGTATCCGAATTAAACAGGCTGATATACGAGGCATCCAAAAGCAACAAATTCATAAGCATGGCGCTGGCGTTGCTTGATACCGAAAAACATACCCTGACTTACGTCAACGCCGGGCACAATCATCCGATTTTAATCTCAGACAACAATGAATCCCGGGAACTCGGCACAGGAGGATTAATACTCGGAGTCATGCCCGACTGGGAGTATAAATCGGAAACCATCCCCATAAACAAGGGCGACGTGATCGTTTTCTTTACGGATGGATTAGCGGAAGCCCGCAACCCGGAGGGAGAGGAATTCGGCAACGCCAGAATTCTGGAAGCGGTGAACAAGCGACGGGAACTGGACAGTCGCCGCATACTCGAAGAAACATACCAGGAGCGTCATTCCTTTACATGCTTTGCGCCGCTGGCGGACGACACGACAATAATGATACTGAAAAGAGAAAAATAATTCCGGGATCAGCTTTTATATTTCCTCACCCATTCGATAAATTGTTCCGGCTTGATCAAACCTGTTCTGTGAGAAACCGTTTTTCCCGTGGAATCGATGATGATGTAAGAAGGTAAGCCTGTAGGAACATTTGCAATCTGATAGTAGGATTTCAGAAGGTCCTTCAATAACCGTCCGCCTTCGGTTTCCAGCGATTCCGCCTGAATTTTGATCAGAATGAAATCATCCAGCGCCGCTTTCGCCCTTTCATCTTCAAAAGTGGTTTTGTCCATATGCCGGCAATTTTTGCACCATGTCGCCCAGAAATCCAGGAATAGGGGCTTATTCTTTTGAACGGCCATGTCGCTGAAGTCCGGAATCTGTTTTTCATAGTGGAGCCATTCCTGACGAACGGGTTCTCCAATCTTCGCTGTTCCCAGCGACAAATCGATCCAGTTCAATCCGATCATTCCGTCGCAGACCAGCAATGCGCCGGCGATAATGAGCAAATACGCCGTTCCTCTTTTCAGCCGCTCTATAACGGAGGGAGCTTCCGGCATAACGGAGCCCAATCCGAAAAAGACGGAGCTCAAAGTGAAGAAAATGCCCCAGAGCAACCTGGAGACACTTTCATTGTGAAATAGTTTTCCCGTATAGTAAACAGCGACGGCAAAAATCATGAATGCAAAAATGCGCTGCACCGATTTCATCCAGACTCCGCTTTTCGGAAGCACATTGACGGCCCCGGAAAAAAGGGCCAAAACTATAAACAGAAGCCCCATTCCCCAGGCGAAAATAAACAGGCCCCAGAATCCCAGAAAATAATTTCCGGTTTTGGCGATAAACAACAGCAGGCTGAGGATGATCGGACCTACGCAGGGAGCGGCTATAAAACCCAGCGCCAATCCCATCAGAAGAGCTCCGACGTACCCTTTTTTGCCGGATACCTGCACACGGCTGGACAGCCAGTAAGGCAGACGAAATTCAAAAGAACCGAGCAGCGAAAAACCGAGAATGACGAAAATGACTATTAGAGGAACGATTACGAAAGGATGATTGGAGTAACTCCCGAAAGTTTCTCCCGCACCCGCGGCGAAAAGTCCCAAAGCGGAATATGTTATAGATATTCCCAGCACATAGACCAACGCCAGCGATAAGGTTTTGGATTTCTTTTCACTTCCCTGCCGGGTAAAGAAGGCGACAGTGATCGGAATCATAGGAAAAACGCACGGAGTAAACGATGCTGCTATGCCCAGAAAAAAAAGCGTTAATAATGCCGTGAATGAGCCCCTGGTTCTGATTATTCTTTCAAACTGTCCTTCCGCTTCTTCAGGTACGGCATCCGACTCTATTGAGGAAGGCATTTTTTCTACGGTTTCCTTCGCAGCGCTCTTCCACACCCAGGACAGCTCCTGTTTCGCCGCTTCTTTGAATTTTTCGGGAAATTCCAGGTCCGACACAGCCTCCATAAATTCGTTTTTATTCCTGACGCCGGGCAGCTCCCCTGTATCGGGCGATACGGTCAACGAAAAATTTTCTTTTTTATCGACGGGCGGAGTGCAGACGCCCGTTGCATCGTTGCAGCTCTGCCACCCGTATTCGAATTGAAAATCCGCTTTGTCCTGATTGAGACCATCCGGGATAAAACAAATGAAAAGTGCATAAACGACATCTTTATAAACTTTCGTATCAAACTGCTTTTCAATTTCATACGAGGTGTAAAAGGGCCCGGCGATCTCAATCGAATCCCCAGACTGGAGGCGGGTATAAAGAGGATAGGTAAAATCCTCATCATAGGAATAAGAATGATGAAAAATATGCTGATTTTCGGCGATGTCGAATTTTGCGCCGAATAATATTTGACCGCCTTGAATAGCTTTGTCTGCTGAAAAGAACCATTCGGCTTCAACCGGACCGGTCGATGAATACTGAGCGTTCGTTCCGAATGAAAAAGAAATCAGTAAAATTATGAAAATTAAAAAAACTCGTTTTGTGAAATCTAAGCATCCGAATCGATTTAAACCGGACATTTCCTATCCCTCCTTAATCAGCTTGACATTACAGTTGAAAATTCACTGCCTCAATATCGCCTCAAGCTCTATAGACTTCACCGGCCTGCCGTCACGCTTAAAGAGATTGAGCCTGTCGGCGCTGAAAAGATAAATGATTTCATCGGAAGTTACAATAACGCTTTCGATATGATGGCCGGTTTCAATTATTTTATGCGGTTCGGCCTGCCGATCGCTCCGTTTCCAAATGCTTGCCTTTCCTTGTAAATACATTGTTTCGTCATCGTGAATGACGACATTCTCGATTATTTCTCTCTCAGGAAATCTTATTGCCGCGCTGTCCCATCCGTCAGTCACCCTTTTTTTCTCATACAAACCTTCCGGGGTTTGAATGATAAGACGCTGATAAGAGTTCTGGAAAAAAGACATTTTTCGTATCCAGGGAGTCCTGCTTTGCGTCCCGACAGTTTCAGACGAAAAACGCGTCCAGAAGTTCATTCCCGGCTTTCGTTCATAGAGCCCCCCGCCGAAAATCGCACAATAAATGAGGTTTTCTTCTGATGAAAAGGCCAGCCCGGTCACTTCACCGTAGTGTTTGTTTTCTATCAGCGACTTGAGGTTGCGAGAATACAAGCTCCATTCCTTGCGGACATCCGTTGACAGGTAAACGCCGTCCAGAGTACCGGCCAGGAATATTTTCTCACCGGCTTCTTTCAGACATATTAGTTCAGTTATTTCTGCAGGAGGAGCAGCGCAAGGAGCGGGAGAAGCGACGGGATATACTTCATAGAGCGATCCGGCGGACGTCGTGCCGAAGACGCGATTATCCGCCTCAAGAAATTCAATGCAATATTCGGGCAATTCCGCCCGGTCGATTATGGCCGGCGTTAGCTCATTCGGATTTATCAGGATTCTGGCAAGTTTACGGTTTTTGCCGGCGATGAAAAATTCATTATCCGACAGAGCTGCGACAGCCGTTATCATTTGGGAAGGTTCGCCGGCTTTTTGTCGTTCGACTGAACTTAATGCTTCAAAACGCCAGATCAGCAGCGACAGTAAAATAACGGCGAAAGCGGAAGAGAACGTTTTAATTGATGACCACCAGGGTTTCAGAAGATTCAGGCCGAATCTTGCAGCCAAAAAGGGGCATATTATGACAGCGGTCAGATAAGCGACCCGGCCAGCCCAGAGAGTGATGGAATAAACCGCTGCCATGCCGAAAATCGAACCGAATATCGTTTTCCACAGTGAGACTTTCACATTCATTCGTTTTGATTTGACGTAGACGGCGAATCCGCAGCCCGAAGCAACGATGAACGGTCCGATGTGCCATATGGTGAATGAAACATAACTGGTCAGCAGACTGCTGGGCAAGCCCCCAATAAATTTCTGAATCCATAAAAAAAACGCTCCTGCTGCGGGAAGAAACAGGGCCGTAACGACGGCGCCGATCAGAGAAGCGCTCCATAACGCTCTAAAATCGCAATCGGCCATCTCATCCGATCCTGGAACCGATATTATTTGCAGTCCCATTCCGCATTTACTGCAAATAAACGCTTCTTCCGTATTCGCGGTACCGCAGCGGCTACATTTTATCGTCATTCATTATTTTCCGCTGACTTTTTCATCCTGTCCATCTGTTTTTGAACTCGCTTCAACTCCCTGTTCAGCTTCCGGATTCGGTCATCCAATTCGTCTACGTCGCCTCGCGTCGCCACATTCATCGAATTCAACACCTTCTCGATCTTCTTTTCCACTATTCCCTTCGTTAAAATTATCCGCTCCAACGTAGATGAAAAATGCTCGTTCATCATCAGCTCTCTGGTAAAGTCATCAACCGTCTCATTGCCTTTCTGAATAGCCTTTTCAATAAAATTCAACATATTTCACCTCATTGTCCTATGATTTTTATACCGACGTAATCCCTGACAGCATGAAATCAATCCTGTAACTCATCATCGGATATCGAATCAGGTATCTCGGTATCCAGGGGCAAATTCAAAGGATTGACCATTAATCGTTCACGACAGTGAGAACACACGATGTATTCGACTTTATAATAAACGTCCTTTTCCAGTCGTTTTTCACTTTTTCTTTTTATCTTGTCGAGGAGCCGTTTCAAATCGTCTTCGGTCTGAAAAGAGTCTTGTTCCGGTAAAATACCGTCGAATGCAGCCCAACTTTCGACTCTGTAGAAATATTTGAGCGATCCCGGTTTCAATTTTCTGCCGCACTTAGCGCAAAGATTTGTATTTTCCATTCCAATGTTCCCTCATGATGATGCAATTTTCTTCAAGAGATTTTTGTTTCCAATTGAAAGTGTTCTGAAATTTGGATGAATCCAGGGAGCAGTCCGGCGGTCTGCTTTCCGGAAGTCCTGCTTCCTTCATTTTAGCGCTGTGAATCAACTCCGGTGATAACCCGAACACCTCGGCGATTTTCAAACCCATATTGAGCCGTGATATGCGTTCAGGTCCACCCAGATGATATAAGCCGGGTTGAGGATTCTCCAGGGCGGCTTGAAAAGCTCTGACGACGTCTCCGGTAAATATTGGGGTCCTGAACTGGTCGGAAAACAGCGGCGTTTTTTCGCCGTCGGACCATTTGTTCAGCATGCTTTCAGTAAATCCCCTCGGACAAAAATAACCTATGCCGAAGCAGAGCGCCAACCGTAATACCGTCGATCCTTTGGGATAAATTGAAAAAATCGCGTTTTCAGCTTCAACTTTTTGACGTCCGTACAGGTTCAGCGGATTCGGTTCGTCGTCTTCAGAGTAGTCGCCTTTCCTGCCGTCAAAAACTAAATCAGTCGACAAAAAATAAAACGGAACTTCCATTTCTGCTGCCGCTTCAGCCAATGCCGCCGTGGAATCGATGTTGATGGCGCCTGAAGATCGGGGATCATTTTTACACTTTTCCGCATTCGTGACGGCCGCGGTATGAATGATATGGGTCGGCTCTATTTTTAAAGCGCTTTCTTTCACAATATTCGGAAACCTCAAATCCAGTTCCACGGTTTCAGACTTTCCGAAATTGCCTTCCCTGCGGTGAACGGTAAATATCAAATCATTCCGTTCCCGCCATTCCCGATATAAATTCGATCCGATCAAGCCCGTTCCGCCAGTTATTAGTATCTTCACTGGTTTGTTCCTCCTCAACCATTATATAAACTCATTTTTCCGGGTCAACCGTCTGCATGAAACGACAAATATCTGGAGTTGCTCAAGCGCATCCGGCAATGCCCGTTGTGAAAAAATTTCATGCCGGTATAATGAATCCGGGAGAAACAACCCTTCAAATGACGGATTTTACGGGAAATACAGAAGATAAAAAATTTATATGCGATCGAATGCTAGGAAAGCTGGCTAAATGGCTGCGAATATTCGGTTATGATTGTACATTCATTCCTCCGGGAACAGGGATTGATCCCCTGAGGGAGGCGGAAACGGAAAACCGTTTTTTCCTGACCAGAGATCGTTCGTTCATTAAACGGTTGAAACGCGCTGATTCAATTCCCCGATGTCTGTTTATAGAACATGATAATGTTCAAGATCAACTTGATCAGTTGCGTTCGGCGCTGAAACTCAATCTGGAATCGCCCGGATTGAACCGTTGCCTGCGATGCAATGAAAAGATCGTTTCCATTACAAAGGATGACGCCCGTAAATCAGGACAAGCGCCGGAATATGTCCTGACAAACCATTCTGAGTTCAAACGCTGTCCCCAATGCAAAAAGATTTACTGGAAAGGCTCGCATTTTCAAAGAATGAAAGATTTTGCCCGCATTATTGATGCAAATTCTTGCTGATACATTCCGAGTACCGCAGACCGGTATTACGAGTCGGCCAATCAAGAATGGGCTTCCCCGAACATGATCAGCATGAAACAGGAATCCCCGCATCTTGCGAATTGAGCGGAATACCGTTATAGTCACTTGATCGCTTCGGGCGGGAAGGAGTGATAAGGATCATCATAAGGGAAAATTTTCGAAAAAAATTATCGTGGGTCTTGCTCTTCTGTGGTCTTTTCGTTCACGCCAACTTCCTTATTTCGCTTCATACGGGAGTCTGCGACCGTTTTTTTCATGACGCAACCAGGGACTACGGCAAGGGGTTTGATTTTTTTTCGATTTACCAGGCGGGATACAATTTTCTGCACGGCATGAGCGTTTATTTTGGAGTCAGGGAGCATCGTTTCGGCGATGAACACCTGGTGGTCCCTTACTTCAGCGGTTTCCGATATTTGCCGGTTTATGCATACGCTTACGGAGCAGCATTGAACGTTTTTCCGCCATGGCTTTCTTACTGGAGCTGGATAAGCGTTGTGGAGCTTCTTTTTCTTTTTTGTATCTTCTTGACATGGAAGCTTGTCAGGAACCACACCGTTTTTCGCTTGGCCGCGTCCATGTGGTTGCTTTATTCCCCCTACTACCTGGAACTGTATATGGGGCAGCAATCTTTCGTTACAGTCGCTTTGCTTTTCTTGATGGGTTACGGGATACTGAAAAATCGCGATAAACTGTTCAACGCCGCTTATGCCGGCAGCGCCGTTTGGAAATTGAATACGCTTCTGGCCGCGCCTCTGCTCGTAAGAATGAAACGTTTCAAGACGCTTATTATTATCGGATTAATAATCATCTTAACTTCAGCCCCTTACTTCATTGCCGTGGAAGGCAGTTTTCCCGAATTCGCCTCCTATTTCAAACATAAACTGATCAGCGACGGACCCAACAGCCTGGGTTTCTGGGCACTTTTCTCCGTCGTATGGAAAAGAGCCGGCGCAGACCCCTCTCTGATTCTTCCCATGCTCAAAATGCTGGCGAACATTTTCATTTTAATTTCGATCATCGTTACCTTCCTTAACCTCCGATACGATCCCCTGAAATTACTCAGCATGTGGATTTGCACTTACTTTATCGCTTACAGATACGTCTGGGAACATCATTACATCATGATGCTGCCTGTTCTCGTGCTGCTTTTTCTTCATACCCGAGATCGTATCGTAATTTTTACTTTCATCTTCACGGCAATCCCGACTCCATTCGTTTTCTGGAATGATCCTTCTCTCCCTATGCCGCAGGTTTCCTGGTCAGCATTCCAGGACATTTTTTATCATTCGATAAAAATTGTTCCCGTTATGGTTTTATATGCCTGGCTGGTCGGCGGCGAAATAAGGAGAGCCGTTCGAAACAAGGAACTGCTGATTTCTCACATTTGGAAAAAATTCTGGAGTTACGCCAATGCGGAAAATTAAGCCCGTTACCTGGATAACGGCGGCTATACTTTTGTTTTCCTTGATTCACATGCTTTCCTTTTATTTCTACACGGTTGAGGACGCTTATATCTCTTTCAGATACGCCCGGTTTTTCGCTGAAGGAGAAGGACTCGTCTATAATCCCGGCGAATATGTGGAAGGATATACGAATTTTCTGTGGGTCGTTATCCTGGGCCTTCTTTATGCCGCCGGTTTTCCCATGATACATGCGGCGAAAGTCCTGGGCATGGCGTTAGGAACTTTTACCGTATTTCTGGTTATGAAAAAAAGTAAATCCCTCGTTCATGATGAAATGAAGGCGTTGGTTCCCGGCGTTCTTCTGGGGGCTTGCAGCGCATTCGCTGTCTGGTGCCAGGCCGGCCTGGAAACGCCGCTGTTTTCATGCCTGCTTACCGCAGCGGTCCTCCGGTTTGCGGATGAATTGCAGGATGACTCCAGAATATCATTCTCCGGGGTCCTGTTCGGGGCCGCCGCTTTAACACGGCCTGAAACCCTCCTTTATTTTCCGCTCCTCGCCGCATTCTTTTTCATCGCTGGAATTATAAAAAAAGGCTCATACCTGCGCCCCGTCAAAAAAACAATCCTGGTTTTCCTGATCATCATTTTTCCGTTTTTCCTCTTCAGGTATCACTACTATGGAGACTTCCTGCCCAATACTTACTACGTTAAATCCATTCGTTTCAAAGGCAACGGATTCCATTATCTGAAGGCCGCTCTGCCCTATACCGGTTGGATCACCCTTCCCTTCTTCTTTTATGCCCTCTTCAGAAAAAAAAATAACCTGAAAATCCTCGGCAGTTTCATGATCGTTGCTGCAGGAACATTATACATCCTCTATCAGGGCGGCGACTGGATGCCCATGAGCCGCTTTTTCGTTCCTTTGGCTCCTTTCTTCTTTATCGTCTCGGCCGTAGGGCTTGTGGATTTCGCATCAAAATTTAACCGGAAAACCGCCGCAGGCCTGATTATTATCGTCATGTCCTTTTCCGCTGGAATTGAAATTTTTTCTTCCAGTCGAGGCCGCGATAAATTGCGATGGGAATACCGGCGCCATAAAGAATGGAAAAAAGTCGGAATGCTGCTCGCCGACATGTCCGAACCCGGCGATGTCATGGCTACGGGTCTGGGAGGCATTATACCTTACTATGCCCGTTTGCCGAACCTTGACCGCGGCGGACTCACCAATAAAAAAATAGCCGAATTGATCTCAAAAGCCGAAAATTACGAAACTGAACGGTTAGAAGTCGCCGGGCATATTATCTCACAAAAACCCAAATACATACTTATTCCTAACTTCAAGCAATTATGGGAGTCTCCCCCTTCAGATTTTTCCTTTGATGCCGATTGGCGCATGCTGGAATTGAACGAATTTAATGAAAACTATGTGATGAAAAAAAAGCTCATAGACGACGGATGGTTCTGCTGGTACGAGTTGAAAAGTTCCGGTCAGAACAGGATATTGCTTCCTGAAAAGCCCATAGAATCGCAAAAGGCGCTGCCGGTCATTTCCAGCGAATAACGGCATTTTTTCCATTACAGCATAACCCTCATCAAAGAAATAAGGCAGGGGCTATCTTCAAGCGGCGTTGCCCGAAGCGCCAGGAGCAGAATTTTCTTTACATTCGGCAATAAGTTGAGTTATAATAATTTTTTATTCATTTGTTTTTGTCTGTTGAAAGGAGGAATAATACATATGAAGGTTAAATTATTCCTTGAGAATTTACCTCGTTTTTTCAACGCCAGAGCAGCCGGCGATTTGGAAACGATTATCGGGTTCAGGGTAAATGGTGAAAATTCCGGCGATTATAACATAAGGATAAACAACGGTAAATGCGCTTTCGGCGAAGGCATTCCGGAAACACGCGAGGTATTGTTGGAAGGCGACGAAAAGGTATACATCGATATAATCAACGGCGAATTGACTCTGGCCAGGGCGCATAAGTCAGGAGCGCTGAAGCTGGAAGGCGTAAAAAAGAGAGCTTACAATCTTCATAAGATATTCAGCGGCGCTCCGAAATCTGACGAAGCGCCGCCGGGCTTGTACGGCATGACGGATAATGAGAAAGGATTTGAGTCGGGGAAATGGGAGGTGCCTAAAAAAGTGCTTGCGATACAGGGATCGCCACGGGGCCCGGAGGGGTTGACTCAATATGTTTTGCAATATTTGATCCAGGGAATGTCTGATGCGGGCGTAAGAGTTGAGACGATGAATTTGATGGATAAGAAGATAGGATATTGCCGCGGATGTTTTGCATGTTGGGCGAAATCCGACGGCGAATGCATACAGCGAGACGATATGGATGAAATGTTGCCGCTTATTCCCCATACCGATCTTCTTGTTCTGGCTTTTCCTCTCTATGTTAATACTTTTCCGGGTTTGCTCAAAAATTTCATAGATCGGCTATTGCCGATGAAACATCCTTATATTTTTCAAGGCAAGAATCGTTGCAGGCATCCCAGCCGTTATCCCCGTCTGCCCAATCTGGCAGCCTTATCGATATGCGCGTTTTATGAGAAAGAAAATTTTAAATCGATTTCATCTTTACTGGAAGACTTTTCCCGGGATGTTCACATGCCTCTTATAGCAAAAATTTTTCGACCGCATGCGGCGGCCCTGAAATCCGAATTCACGAAAGCGACCTCGCAACCCGTAAAGGAAGCCATAAGAGAAGCCGGAAGACAAATCATAAATAACGGAAAAATTTCCCGCAGACTCCAGGAAAAAATCAGCGCTCCGATTATCTCGAAAGCCCATTTCTTAGCTGCAGCCAAAGACTGGTGGTTCGCCGGAAGATAAAAAGAAAATTTGCGCGTTTATGGATAATAACTCGCAGTGTAAGTCCGACCCGGCATGTAGAGTTAAAAATGAGTTTGTGGACAGGCGCTGAAAAGGATGTTTGGCATTGATTAAAAATGCCTTTTTTGAAGTTACAATTTTACAGAATCGCCCATCATTTTGTTTCGATTTCGATACCGACCCCGATGACTCAAACAAACTGTCAAGAGTTTTGCAAGATGTGTAAATCCGTTTTGATCAGTCCCGGATGTTAGCATCTAAAAAAGGGGGTTCAATGCCTTTTCTTTGCGGGCGGTATATAGCGTTTCAGCAACAAAGAGAGCGAAACCACGGTTACGGAGCTCATCGCCATGGCCAGTCCTGCCAGTTCAGGACGAAAAGTGATTTTCCAGACGGGATATAATATTCCGGCTGCGAGAGGGATAAGGGCTGAATTATAGGCAAAAGCCCAGAAGACATTCTGCTTGATGCGCGTCATCACTTTTTTCCCCAGTTGAACAGCGGCGACAGCATCTTTAATGTCATTGCGGACCAGAACCATGTCTCCGCTTTCTACAGCGATATCCGAACCTGCGCCTAGGGCGATGCCGAAATCGGCCTGCGTCAGCGCCGGCGAATCGTTAATTCCGTCGCCGATGAAAGCGACCTTCAAGCCATCGGACTGGAAGCGTTTAACGATTTCCGCCTTGTCATTAGGCATAACGTTGGATTGAATCTCATCGATATTTAAACGGCTCCCGACCGCTTGAGCGGTCTGCCGATCGTCTCCTGTGAGCATAACGGTTCTGATGCCCATTTTTTTCAGTTCATTCACGGCGGAATCGGCGCCGGTTTTTATTCTGTCGCTGATGCCGATCAGGCCAGTCAAATAGTTGTCGACCACTATCCAAACCAGTGTTTTATTTTCTTTATTCATGGCCTCGGCCCGTTCAAGCGCTTTATCAGGAACGACAACATTATTTTCATCCATCCAGGCTTTATTACCGATCAGGACCGCTTTGCCGTATACCCGCCCTTTGATTCCTTTTCCGCCGGTTACTTCGACCTCTGCGGCTTCGACAAGCTCTATTTGACGCCGTCTGGCCTCATCCACAATCGCTGCGCCCAGCGGATGCCCGGCATCCTTCTCGATTGAAGCTGCCAGACCAAGCATCTCATTTTCATCCGTCCCGTACGATTCAATATCGGCAACCACCGGTTTTCCTTCCGTTAAGGTACCGGTTTTATCAAACAGCACGACGGAAATATCCGAGGATATCTCCAGAGTTTCAGCGTTTTTAATCAGAATGCCCAGTTCAGCGCCTCTGCCGACTCCGACAGAAATTGCAGTAGGAGTCGCCAACCCCAGTGCGCAGGGACAGGCGGTGACGAGAACCGCTATTAAAGTATTCAAAGCGAATATCAGGGGCTCCCCGAAAAGAAACAGCCAGGCTGCGGAAACGCTCAAAGCAATAATTAGTATAACCGGAATGAAGTAACTCACGACTTTATCCGCAAATTTTTGAATCGGCGGCTTGGAGGACTGGGCTTCTTCTACCAGCCTGATAATCTGCGCCAGCGTAGTGTCGCTTCCCACCCTGGTCGCTCTCATCTTCAACACCCCGTTCTGGTTGATCGTTCCGCCGATTACGGAATGCTCCGCTTTTTTGAATGCAGGTATCGGTTCTCCGGTAATCATTGCTTCGTCCACATAACTCTCGCCATCCAGAACAACGCCATCCACAGGAATTTTGTCGCCGGCCTTAATTTTGAGAATATCCCCTTCTTTAACCTCTTCCGCCGGAATTTTTGTTTCATTGTTTTCTTTAATTAAAGTAGCCCTCTGAGGTTTTAAAGCGATCAGTTTTTTTATGGATTCGGAAGTCTTTGCTTTGGCCCGTTCTTCAAGATACCGTCCCAGCGTCAGGAATCCCGCCAGCATGAGCGCGGTATCGTAAAACATAAATTCGCCGGTAAGAAGAATCCTGAATGTACCCATGACGCTTGACAGATAAGCCGCGCCCATTCCCAGGGAATACATGACGTCCATGTTCAGAACGCCTTTGATTAAAGCGCGAAAACCGGCTTTAAAAATCGGAAAAGATACGAACAGGAACACAGGCGTCGAAACGATGAAAAACAGATATTCTTGAGGGAGGCCCAAGTCGAAGCCGGCATGCTTGATCAGCATCAGAACAAGACCCAGAACTATTCCTGAATAAAAACGTATTTTCTTGCGCTGAAGTTCTTGCCGGTATTGAGCGTCCGAATCCGGGGCGACGGCTTCTCCGGATAATCCCAGGAATTGAAAACCGGCCTTTTCAACCGCTTTTTTCATATCATCCGCTTCGATTGAGCCGGAGACATATTCGATTTCAGCTTTCCCCGATACGGCATTAACTTCAGCCGATACGACGCCGGCAAGGCTTCCAAGCGCCTTTTCTACAGCCTGAGCGCACTTCACGCAACTCATGCCGCCGACCTTGAATGAAACGGTTTCAACATCGGTTCCATATCCCGCATCCTTAATCGCTTCCACAAAATCGGAAATTCCCGTTTGGGAAGCATCATAGTCGATATTCGCTTTTTCAGCGTTTAAATTCACTTCAGCTCTCTCAACTCCAGGAAGCTTTGAAAGCCTCTTCTCCACCGTTCCCGCACACATGGCGCAGGTCATTCCTCTTACTTTCAGACTGCTTTTGGTTTTGGAGTTCTCCACGATCATTCTCCTCTCACCTTGTTTAGATGCTTATCGGGAAGGATGGTTACTGAAAGAGCAGAGTTTTTGGGGAAAATGATCGCCGCTGTGAAATGCCTCTTAACAAAGCTGACTTTTATAGACGCTTGACACAATGGACGAATGATTTTCATTTTACACTTCAAATATAAGGATTTATAAAACTAATTTGTCAGTACGAAAACAGATAAAACTGTGACTTCATAGAAAGCCCCCCTATATCCGGTAGAAGAGCGTTGATTTAATCGAAATTCGATGCGAACCATGGGAATAAAAAAATGTTATGAAAGATGATGCCTAATGATTTTGAAGCGCTTTTATTTTCGATTAAATCAACGGACCCGCAAGCGGGGGGACTTTGCTTGTGAGCGCTATTTGACTGTCTGATTTCGGCAGTTCATTATTTTTGTTATTGCAAAAAACTCGAAACTCGTGGTTTTTTTATCAGCAACAGGAATTAATGCTGCCCGTTTATTCAGGCAGCAGAGTTATCACGCGGATTTCCGGGCTGCAGAGAAACCTCAACCGGGGAGCGTCGTATCTTTCCATCCCTATGCCTTTTGATACGGAAAGAGTTCCTGGACCGAAGGGCAGGAAATCGTCGGCGTATTTTCTGTGCAGACTGGTGAGCGTAAACAGGGGACCGAAGAAGGGTATTTGCACCTGACCGCCGTGAGTATGTCCGGCGAGCGCCAGAAAGGTTTCGTTGCGTTGAGCCAGCTTCCTGCCGTACGGAGTGCGAAGGGATTATTCCAGCTCTCTTGAAATGAGATTTCAAAATGAAAACGGCGCGTTACCCTCACCAGGGCGCCGTGCAGCCACATCGGGTAACAAACTACATAACGGTTGATGGGATATTGTTCGGGTCGATTTAACGGTCCCGAATTCCTCCGCCGGCATCGGCGAATATCAGCTCTACATCATGTCACTGGGAACGCAGGTTTCCAGCCTGCCTTGAAAATTATGGTTCAAGATCAAAAATATCGCTGAAATGCCCCATTGCGGTTCCATAAACCTCTTAGCGGCCTTTAGCAAATAATACATTGTCATTGATCAAAAATGCGTCTTTTGAGGCTACAATTCTTCCGAGCATCCCATCATTATGTTTCGATTTCGATACCCACTCCGATTGCGATAACGATTACCGAAACAAGCTTTCAACCGTTTTGAAAGAAGTGTAAACCCGGTTTGATAAGTCCCAAAATATTGGTCATTGATACAGACTCTCGCTGTCTGAGGAATTAAGGGGTTAGCGAAGGGCTACGACTGGCGCCTTTGTCGGAAAAGTTTAGGATTATTCGACAGATTTGTCTTCCAACACAGACGCAACAGCGGAAATCAGCTTATTTTTACCTTGCTTATGAGTACAAATTTTCGTAGACTTGTCATCAGCGAATCGCAAACGAAAACATCCAAGGCTGTAATTTTAAACGCTATGAAAAAGTCTTTTTACAATACAGTGTGACCAATTTCTGGAGGAGATGTAAATGGATGGTCGAATATCCATCGTGGGAAATGACATATTATGTGAATGCGGCGACCGGGTACCGGCGTCGACTTCACGAATCCCTTTAAAAGACAATACGATAGAAAGATTACAAAACTGGATGCATCGATACCGTCGAGCGGTCCGGTCGGACGAAGACTCTGATATTCCAGTTCTGGGAGCTGAAATATTTATTTGGCTGGATGAAAGCGGATGGGCTTCAAGATGGACACGCGGTTCGGGACGTCGGGGATTGGAGGTTGCGGTGAACGAGACGGAATCTGAAGCCGCACGCGCTTTGCTTGGAATTCCCTGGGAGGCGCTCATGCAAAAGGGTGAATTTCTTGCCTTCAACAAACTCCAACCTTTCGCGGTCTTCCGCAGCATTGGCAGAAGGAGTAATGCAACGCCTGTGACGCCGGAGCGCCAGGACATTGCCATGATGTTTATGGCTGCTGCTCCTGAAGGGGAAATCGAGCTCGATTTTGAAGCGGAAGAGGCGGCTATTTTAAAAGCCACGAAAGCTTTGCCTCTCCAGGTAGCTGTTGAGGAAATCGGGCGAAATCCCAAAGAAGGATAACGTTGCACAGGAGTTTTTTAAAAGGGTATCATTCAGAATCTACCGTGATGCCCTGACGCACTTCCAGAGAAGGCAGCTTCGGGCAGCAACCCTGTTTTCCGAAAATGTGCCTGTGCCGGTTCCCACGCTTGAAGCATCAGGAAGCGCTCTGAACGTTGATGATTCCCATGCATGCCTGACGCGTTTGATCGGACTGGGGCTTGTGGATATCTGGCCCGAATTCCGGGATATAGAACATGCGGCCCTGAATCCTCTGGCCAGATCGCTTGCAGGAGAAAATCTGACCGAAGCGGAGCGGAAAGTCCTGGCCGCAGCGGTTATGGTCCCGCTGTCGGAAGCCTGGCAGGATAATGATGGTTATTTCCCTACTAGACTTTCGGGGAGAAGAAGCTGCAAGACTGGCCCTGATGGGGGATGCGGCGCCGGAGATTCTTCATGCAGCGGCTCTGGCTGCCGGAGTTTATCTTTTTAAAATCAAACACAAGGCAAAAGCGGCGTTAAAAATTTTTCAATCAGCCCTGGAAAAAATTGAAAAGAAAGGCGGAACTCTGCATCCGTTATTTTTACGGTGGGCTTCAGAATGTGCAGAGCGTATCGGTGAAACAGAACTGCAAATTTCTCTATTGGAAAAGGCTCTGAACCTTAAATCAGATGATAATATCTCGATGGCTCAAATAAGAATGTCGTACGCTCTGGCGACTAAATACCGGCAGGACCCTGAAAAGGTTCTTCAAACGCTGAGGGAAACAGCGGATACTTTTACTGAACAAGGCGATGTGCGCTCCCGTGCCGTAACCATGGGAAAAATAGCCGACATACTGCATCAGAGGGGCGAGTCCGGGGAGGCGTTGAGAATCCGGCGGGAGGAACAACTTCCCGTATACGAGAGACTGGGCGATGTGCGCTCCCGTGCCGTAACCATGGCACAAATAGCCGCCATACTGCATCAGAGGGGCGAGTCCGGGGAGGCGTTGAGAATATTAACTCAAGAGGCTTTGCCTGACTTCAAAAAAATCATGGATATCAAAAGCATTGCTGAGGTTACGTTTTTTTGCGCCCAAATTCGTCTCGACCGGGGCGGTCTTTCCACTGGAGAAACTCAGACCATTTCCGAAGAATTGAGTGAAAGCTTTCGCTTGAATACCAGGCTCGACCGGCCCATTGGAATCGCCGCCTCCGGATGGATTCTCGGACAGATTTTAGCGACGATGAAAAAAACCGCAGACGCCCTCGACATCCTTGAAAGAACAGCGTCCGCCATGGATCGATTGAAATGGGTCAACCGTGCTTCACAGGTTCTGAACTCCTGACAAGAATGTCACAATCTATTGAAAAAGTGTGATTTTCTTGCATTGTAACTCGGCATAATAATTGTGAAGTTTTTAGCCCCCCCCTATATCCCCCCGCAGGC
>CAZUFC010000029.1:0-71636 GCA_964619725.1 uncultured bacterium
AATGGGCGGCATCTTTAAACCGGAATCGCCGGCATCTTTGGTCCAGAATATACAGAATTGCATATAATTGCGGGAATCAATTCGCTTGTTAAGCATACCGAGTCGAAGATGCGAAAATGAAAGAAGCGCCTATGTTCATCGATACGTATGAATTTTGTATGTGGATACTGAAAAACATGTCGAACAAAAGGAATATTGTCGACAATTATCTTACAAAAAAGATATCTGTCATGACCATAGAATTGATGGAACATATGACTCCGGCAGTGAAAGGATACAACGTTGAGGAAAATGCGGTCATTACGGATGAAAAACCGCCGTGCTGAGTGTTCATTTAAGAATGGAGATGGATATGGAGGAATTTGAGTTAAAACGTTATAAGCATGATGTTTCCATGATAAATAATATCGGCCGTCAACTCGGCGGCTGGTTGAAAAGAATAAAAAATGTTTGAGATAAAGGGCGCTGCCGGAAAAAGCTGCGGTCCTGTTCGGCCGTTGCGCGGCGGGAGTTTCGACAACGATGTCGACAACCTCGACGTTCGTAACCGTAACTGTAACGATGCCGCTAATCGTAACGACAATGTCGGCTTTCGTGTGTGTCGTGTTCGCCGCCGCCGCAATACGGTTTATTTTTTTTAACGCAATACGAGACTGTGACGTGACGAAATCGAAAAACGTATCGAAAAAAAAATGTAAAACGTACAGGCAGCGTCCTGGTACGGGTCATTAAAGACTCGATGCTAAATACCCTTAGCCCGTCCGTTCCAGTAGACTTTGGTCGACCGTCCGGACGGGCATTCCTTGTTTTATATGCCGGCATTGATCAAAAATGCGTCTATTGAGCTGAAGATTTTTCCGAATATCCCATCATTTTGTTTGGATGTCGATCCCGATCCCGCCCCCGATGTCGACCCCGATACCGATCCCGACCCCGATGTCGATCCCGATTTATATCCCGACCCCGATGTCGATCCCGATTTCGATCCCGACCCCGATTTCGATCCCAACCCCGATTTCGATCCCGATCCCGATCCCGATCCCGACCCCGATCCCGATCCCGACCCCGATTTCGATCGCGACCCCGATCCCGATGTCGATCCCGATCCCGATACCGACCCCGATCCCGATCCCGACCCCGATCCCGATACCAATACTGAAATAAACGGCCCTCGGAGGAAAAAACAGCGGTGAATTCGTCAAACAGATAGTTGTGAGCAAGTATCCTTTTTGAATGGGGATTTCAATCAGTAAAAGGTTTTATGAGAAAGTGCAGCCCGGTATGAGTAGTCCCAAAATTCAGTTTCTTTTCGAGAGGTTTAATTTTCAGATGATGGTTTTTGTGACTACAAAGCATTTTATATTCCAGTCGTCCCTTCCGTCCCTTTGGTCCCTTAGGTCCCTTCGTCCCTTTGTCCCTTCGCATCAAGGCCCAAACCCGAATTCAATCAAAGCGTAGTAGCCCCCGATATCGTTCATTTCTTCGTTCAGCGCGGCGACCCATAATTTCAGTCACTGGATTTCGTTTCGGCCTATATCGGGCCAGGTGAATTCGTTTAGAATGGTAATTTCCGCGTTCCCCGTTCAAACTTTGCCCTGTCGAAATCCATTTTTAAAGGGACAAAGGGACCAAAGGGACCTAAGGGACGGAAGGGACGGAAGGGACGACAGAATTCATTTTGTATGCTTCAGAAATTTCAGCGCTGCTCCGATATCCTTGTTTCCAGGTTACATTTTTTTTGCAGACTTGAATAATTGTGGAGCTTTTAAAATATGATAAAGACAAAACATATCTCCTTGCAATTACGTATTTCGATTGCGATACCGATACCGCCTTCCCTGGCAAGCTTACAATTACACACGCTTGACACAAGAGTTCGATTGGCTCGATTCTGTACGTTTGATTTACCATTGCGATGCCGATACCGACCCGGATTCCCGACAGAGGCTGCTTGGGAGCAAAAATAATTGACTGCCGAAATCAGACAGTCAAACGTTTTGAAAAGAGAGTATAACCCAGGTTTGACCAGTCCAGAAGAATCTGCCGTATCAGGTCGGAGCGTTCCGGCATCGATGACTTGACATGCGGAGCAATGCAGGGTAATGGATAAGAATGAACCGGCATTGCATTTTGTTATTGTTTTCATAAGGCCTCAAAAAGGAATCAAGGCGTAATGTACGGAAAACGTTTGTCCCGGGATGCTTTAATACAGTTATTTCTCTGCAGTCTATTCGTTCTGCACGTCGTCATCAGATTCAGCGGCAGCGATATGACGGACGATGCTTTCATCAGATTCAGATATTGCATTAATCTGGCTCAGGGCAATGGACTGGTATTCAATGCAGGGGAACATACGGAAGGATATTCCAATCTGTTGTGGATATTGATTCTTTATCCTTTTGCAAAGATGGGTATGGATTTGGCTGCTGTCGCCGGCATAGGGTTTGATATTCCCATGAGAGTCGCCATTTACGATCATGAAGCGCTAAATAAGCGCTATCGGTTTTGGGGACGGCTTTTGATGAATTTCCCGGAGAATCCGCAATATGTCCGTGAGGGCGAAACGGTTTTGGTTTACGGCAGGCGCGACCTGACGGAGCCTGAAAATTTGGAGCAAACAGGTTTTTTTCCTTCGGAAACAATTAATCTAAAAGGGTCCGTATCCCCATTCGACAGAGGCGTAATGTCCGACGATTGAATCGAGAGTTTCGTTCAGCATGGCGCCGTGGAAGAAGAGTCCCGTCAGGCTTTCCGTTCCCGTATCGGGCCATACGAAGGGTGATATTACGTTCAGGGTTGATGTGCCTGGCGGGATATCCAGGACCTGGAAGTCTATGTCCGGTCGGCCGGGCGGATCGTACAAAGTCCAGGAGGGCCAGAAAAAGTAATTCCGGTAGATATCCAGAATAAAGAATACGGGAACCTGGGGCATGAATGTTCCGTCATTGTCCAGGTATCCCTTAAGTTGGAATTCTTCTCCTGGATGCACATAATCGCCGGATATTTCAAGGCGGACGCCTGTGGGATGCGTCACGGCAGGCGTCGGCGTCGGGATCGGGGTCATTTCTGCGAATATGCCGGCGCTCAGGTTATAAAATGTTCCCCCTGCAGACGTTTCCAGTTTCAGGCTTCTTACCATGTATACGTTACGACCCGGCAGGGGATCGGGATCGAAATAACTCGCGTTTTCTGCGGGTTGATCATTGATGCGTTCAAAAGAATCGTATATGCTGGATGCCCTGTATATATAATATCCCTGGCCGGCATCGGGCGACGGAGCCCAGGTCAACCTTACGCCGTTGTTTTCAGGATGCGCCTGCAGACCGGACGGGGGAGCGACGACATGCATTTTAAGCGTCGGATCGCCCATCAGGGCGATGTATATCTGTCTTTGTCCGTCGCTTACGGTATATTCGTAATTGTTGTTCTGGGATAAACGCGTACTGTAACCGATCGTACGGCCGAGGGCCATGTGGTGGAGATGCCATGAAGGACGGTTCGCCCAGAAGGAAGCCAGGGCCAGGCCGTTTGATGCGAGGGGAGCGCGCAGGAAGTTGTTCGGTTTGTCCCAGTCGCCGAAGTAACTGCCGTAAAGGCAGGTGAATACGGTTTGAACGTTCTTTTCGGCAAAATCCCAGGTCGTTCCTACGCCGGCGCAGGAGGTATTGCTGCCTCCGCCGCAACCATAGGACCACAGGTAATTTTCCTGTTCAAGCGTACTGAAATAGTCCAGTTCAAATACGGCCCCGGAGCCGCACAGCGCCGTAAAATTCCGCCAGCCGAAAGCGGCGAATGCCAGACCGTAATACTCGCCGACATTGTCATCTATGAGTCCCCGTTTTATGGTTGCGACTTCCGCACGTCGAAAGGCAGTATTCCTGTCCAGATATTGTCTTAAAAGATCGAACTCATCCCCCGAAAATGCCGGCATATCGCTTAAATCCACTCGTCCCACCTGCAATTCGACTTCAGAGGGGAGAAAAGTCTGATCGAATTTTCCGTCGCCCGGCACGTTGTGATTTTCCGGCCAGAAGGCTGTTGTATTGTTGACCTCGAAATCAGTCCATTCGCCGTCCAGGTCACCGTAGTATAGGTCAGCCGGCCAGGCGCCCTGATGGTTGCCGTGAACGCCGAGAAGATTCCCCGAATAGGGCGTTGGAATATCACCCAGTAAAAAGAGCGTTTCAATTCCAGGATTATCCTGACATGCAGCCATAATCAGCGCCTTGACGTCGGGAACAGTCATACCCGCAGTCACTATTCTGCGTTCAACGCGAAAACCGTCGGCGATCATATCTTTTTCCAGTCTTTCTATAGGACCGGGCATCTGAGTGGATACCGCCTCTTCAATAAGCAGCAGTGCGCTGCCCCGGTATTCTATCGCAGGATAGCGGATGCCCGCGAAAACATGCCCGTACTTCGGTGAATCGTAGGGCCCGCCTTCGGCGAGTGTCTCTCCGCTGAAATTTTCCTTCAACGTCCAGGATGTTTCGGGCGGAAACGCGTCAAACATTATAAAGACGACCATTTCTCCATCGTCGCCCACGATGAAAGATGTTTCTTCATAAGCGCCGAATTCGCCGCCTGCGGCATAAATCGTCCCTCCGCTTTTCACTTCATAAAATCCCAGGCCATGCTGACAGCAGATGCCGTCGCCATAGCTGTCGAAGATCGTGAATGTGACTTCTGTGCCCGGAGAAACTTGAAGATTCTCTGATATAAAGGTCGGCGTTTTACGGAATGAATATTCGTATGCCTGGCCGACTTCAACATCATAATCAATATAGCCGGTCGCATCGCCGTTCAAAACTGTTATTGCCGGTCCCCATATCTCTTCCGATTCTGCCTTCCGGAATACACAATATTGCTGAGCATTGGGATCGCCTCGCCAGGTAAATTCAATATGAGGAGGATGCTCATATGCCGCAGCGTTGATTTCAACAGCATAATCCCGAACTTCTGCGCCTGCGGAAGAATACAGCATAAACAGCAAAATCCCTGTCAGCAAACAAGCAAATGTCGCTGCTTTTTTCATCTTTACTCCTTTGATGAAGCGGCTCCAAAAGAATTACGGTTTTCGGAGCCGTTAACTTGTTGCAACTCTTTTCATCAGATGCCGAGTCTTATCAAACGCCCTCATAATGAAACTACAACTTATTGAAAGAAAAGTTCTATTTTGTTTGCTGTCGTGTAACTTTGAATTCCAGGACTTTGGGAATGAAATGTCAGAGCTCCTGATTATGACGTCCTGACAGGTTTTGTATGATAAATAGGGGCTAAATCCCTTCACGAGCGGTATACGTATCGGGATAAGCTTTACTTTATTACTTTTCAATGTGTTATCTGATGAATCGTTGTCGTTGCAGGAGTGAAGTGCGAAATGATTTTTAAATTTCGCCTGAATCGGCGTCAAGTATAAATTCGACAACGACAACGATCACGATCACGCCAACGAATACATTTTTAAATTTATTTGTTTTAAATACAATTACTTATTATTATACCAATGACGAAGCCGCAGGCGGAGGGACTTTGATGACAGATATGCATAATGCTCGCAAAGCTCTGCCGGATAATAAATGCGGCTTGTCCCAAAAAAGTCCCCCCGCCTGCGGGGGGATTTAGGGGGGGCATTCTGAAAATTTCGGAAAACGCTTTGTTCTAATTTTTTAGTTAGTGCCTGTCCATAAACTCGATTGTCGATTCAAAATTTAATGCTGGACAGCCACTTGGGTTTTTGATCCATAAACCGGCGAATTTTTCTTAAGGAAAGGATGGCTAGGATTTGCGAAGGAGGCGAATTTATTGTACGTTGACTTAGCCAATACGCATCCTGACGCAGTATTAGGGAAATTCGCCGTTTATGGACAAAAACTAATTAGTGCCTGTCCACGAACTTGATCCTCGATTCAAAATTTAATGCCGGACAGTCACTAATGAATCAGGGATGAGCATTTCCTGTTCCAATTTTTCCTGTATTCATTAAGATCGGCTTTTCCTGCCGCATACTTTTTATGCCAGTCATTGGGGACAGGCAATGCATCGTAGAATTTTTTCCTTTCCGCTTCAAGCATCATGCGGGGTTTCCCCATAAAATCCGCTGCGCACAGTATCTTTTTTCCGGCAGTTTCTGATAACTTTTGCAGCCACCGGAGCCCTGCCCTGCAGCGCAGGAGGTGATGGTCCAGAACGACCGTTTTTATGTTTTGAGCGAGCCGGAGGGCATTTTGATGCGCTTTTTGGAGCTGGGCTTTTGATATTCTATTGGTCAGGTAGATGGGCGGTCCGTCAGAGAATACTATGTCGGGAGCCCATTCCAGTATTATCCGGACAGCCTTATCATTCAGCAACTGGTTGTCCGAAGCGTGCACGAAGGATCGGTCAGTATCGGTTATTTTCGTCATGACGACCGTACCGAGCTTTTCCTTATCGTCGCCGTGCGGAACAGCTTCAGAAAAAGTCAACACGTCGAATTCCCGACCCTCGGCTTCGATATAATCGATTTTCAACATTCGGGATATGTCGTCGGCTCTTTTTCTTTCCAGACCGCAACGATTTGACTGTTTCCTGGTCCAGAACCGTTTATCGTTATCGAGGTCTTTAAGTTTGTTCAAAGACAACTGGTAAGGATTTGCATCAGCCAGGGGAACATGATCGCCGTGAAAATGGCTGAAGATTATATCGGTCGCCTGTTTCCACTTTTCAATGATGACCTCCTGGAGCATCTCATCCGCGGCGGCCTGGCAGGGGTGAGGCAGCAGTCCGTGACGCACATAGCCCAGGGCGATTCCGGGGTCTATCAGGATTTTTCTGTCGCCCGTCCGAACGAAACAGCATAATCCTCTGACGCCCAGCGATTCTGTTCCGAGCAGCTCAATTTTCATTTCTGTTTTTTTCCGCCCAATGACGTTCTTCTTCAAGCAGATGTTCCAGGAGGTCCTGGAATGTCCAGCCGACGTTCTGTTCGGTCAGTCCGCAGAATATGGGGCGTTCGATGTTCAGACATGACTGGAAATTCCTCATTACTTTTCCTATCTGTTCGTTGTTGAAACCGAGGAACATCAATATCTTGTTTTTTTCATCGCCGAACAGGGATGCCGGTCCCTGTTTAAGGATATCAATGATTTTTACCTGTTCTTTCTCCGTAGCGCTGAACAGGATAAGATCGTCTCCGATTAATTCACCGACGAATTTTTTTATGTTTTCCGCGTCCTCCTGCGTATACCCGTAAAGCATTATGCCCATAGCTTCCATTTTTAATACTCCTGTCCGTCTTTCCGGCTTTCCATCTTGTGCATTATTTCGCGGGTCTTTCGCTCTTCCCAGTCTTGTCCCAGAAATCGTCCGAAGCCGAAAACGGAGACGCCGTGGGCGATGACGCCGATACCCCAGCCGAGAAGCGGCCATTTGAACCAATAATATTCAGGACTCGTCATAACGTTGATGATGATCATAAAGAACATCGAGAGAACGAAAACCACAAGATGAACATAGAAACCCTTGATTTCTTCGACTCTCCTTTTTGCTTTTTCATACAATTCATTTTGTTCCATTTTGACTCCTTTGCCGGAGAAGATTCAAGTTGGAGGCAGCCCTTTCCGATCATTCTCGATTGTGGAGGGGCAATTTTGAGTATATTCAAATTAAACAGTAAAATAAAGGTTGTTCGACGGGAAAAAGAAATATAGGATTGTAATGCGGAGGAATGAACAAAATGTTATGAAGGAGAAGGAGAAATGGTAGATAAGGAAAAGCGGATTCGTCAGATGCTGGGATCATTATTCAAGTCGCATCCCTGGCATGGAGTAGCGATAGGGGAGGAAGCGCCGGGAAGAATAACGGCCTATATTGAGGTGGTGCCGACCGATACGATGAAATACGAGCTGGATAAAGATACGGGACATTTAAAAATAGACCGTCCGCAGAAGTTTTCCAATGTATGTCCCACATTGTACGGTCTGATTCCGCAAACATATTGCGGCGAAAGAACGGCCGAATTCTGTATGGAGAAAACAGGCCGCAAGGATATCGTTGGCGACAAGGACCCCCTGGATATCTGCGTTCTGACGGAGAAAACGATTACTCACGGCGATCTCCTCCTTCAGTCCAGGCCCATCGGCGGATTCCGCATGCTTGACGGCAACGAAGCGGATGATAAAATAGTAGCGGTATTACAGGACGACGCGGTTTATGGAAAGATAAGAGAAATCGATGAATGCCCGGCCAGGATCATCAACCGGTTGAAACACTATTTTCTGACCTATAAAAACGTTCCGGGAGAAAAACCGTACCTGTGCGAGATAACTCACATTTACGGACGCGACGAAGCTTATGAAGTGATCCAAAGAAGCCGCCGGGATTACCGGGAAAGCTTCGGTGACCTGGAAAGCGCCATAGTGAACCTGTTGGAATGCGATGAATGAGGGATATAGCCGATAACAATTATAATTCTTGAACAGCGGCTGTTCCTACGCTCTTTCAGAGCTCACTTTACTATCGGGTTCTACCCTTTCATACAACGCGCCTTCGGCGCTTAAGAAAAAACGGCATTGGGCAAAAATGCGTCTTTTGAAGTTACAATTCTTCCTAATATCCCAACATTTCGTTCCGATTGCGATCCCGATGCCGATTCCGATCCTGACCCCGATTACTGAAACAAACTGTCTAGTGTCTGTCCACAAACTCGAATTTCGGTTCAAAATTTGATGCTGGACAGCCACTTGGGTTTTTGATCCATAAACGGGCGAATTTATCTTAAGGCAAGGAGGACAAGGATTTACGAGGCAGGGGTAATGCTTATGCTTTGACTGAGCAAATCTGCAGACTGACGCAGTATTGGGGAAAATTCGCCGTTTATGGACAAAAACTGTCTAGCGTTTTGAAAGAAGTGTAACTACCGTTTGATCAGTCCCAATTTTTTTAATGATAAATTAAAGGAAAGGCTTTATACTATAGCTCAGGATTTTTATGACAGTCCTGAAGCAGATATCCCCGAATCTTGCGGAAGCGAGGCCGAATTATCGGGGCAAACAGTTATTTTAAAAATAGAAAGGTTTCCATGGACGTAATACTGAATTCACAAGCCGAAAAGACGATTGAGCGAATAAAGGAACAGGGGATAGTTTTGGCGCATCAGGCCACGACCACCCTGAATTACGTCGTTCATTCTGATATTAAAGGCTTGGGTCTTATACACGATGAAGGCCATATATCCGTAGGATTGATTCTTCATGATACCTTTGCATTTACGGAAGACGGCACGCCGTTAGGCGTATTGGATGCGCAGTGTTGGGTGCGAGATGCGAAAGAAGCGGATAAATCGAGGAGAAGAAAAAAACCGCCGATAGAACAAAAAGGGAGCATGAAGTGGTTGCGCAGTTATCATAGAGTCGCTGAGGTTCAAAAGCAGTGCCCCGATACCATGCTTGTGAGCGTCGGAGACAGTGAATCGGATATATATGAGCTTTTCCTTGAAGCGAAACGTCAGGAAGACGGCCCGCAACTTCTGGTCAGGTTCGTTAAAGCGTGCAATCGTCTCCCAAAAGAGTGCATGCTTTGGGATATAACGGCACAGAAGCATCCGGCAGGAGTATTGAAAATTCATATACCTCAGCGCGGCAACAGAAAAGCGCGAGATGCCCATGCTGAGGTTCGTTTTTCAGAAGTCGAATTGAATCCTGCGAGGGACAGAAAATCATTTCCTGTCGTAAAAGCCTGGGCAGTTTATGTTATAGAAACAGAACCTCCCCTCAATACAAAACCAGTAGAGTGGATGCTTTTATCTAACGTCAATGTTGAAACTCTCGAAGACGCCAAAAAAAGAGTCAAATGGTATTCAAGTCGCTGGGGTATTGATGTTTACCACAGAACTCTTAAGAGCGGCTGCAGGATTAAAAATCGTCAGTTTGGGTACGCAGATCGCATTGAAACCTGCTTGGGAATCGACATGGCGGATGCCCGGCGAATTTTTCACCTTAGGATGTTGGGAAAAGAAATTCCTGATGAGTTATGCACGGTTTTCTTAAAAGCTGAAGAATGGAAGGCTTTATATTGTTATGTCAACAAAACTCCATTACCTCCGGATGACCCCCCGACTTTGCTGGAAGCTGTTATGATGATAGCAGGGATTGGAGGTTACATCGGCGGAAAGAGCGACGGATTCCCGGGAACTAAAGCGCTTTGGAGGGGAATGAAGCTCCTGGATGACATGACTGAAATGTACGTAATATTAAAGCAAAAAATTGATCCGCATCCCAGGCAACCGGACCCCTGATCTCAAAGGTGTAAGTAGTGTATAATTGGAGATGTGAACCCCGGTTTTATCAGTCCCTGGCGTCTAACCCGTATTTCTCATACAAAACCTATTACGAGCGTACATATCCCCGCACCTTCAATCCCGGGTCAAGAGATGGAATCGGCGGGAATCAGAACGCTGTCACTACGATTTTGTATGAGAAATCCGGGCTAAAGCGCCGGAGGCGCATTGGTGGTTTTTATTATCAATGCGTGTCCGTTTAAATTATGTACCACCAGTTTATCCCGGTCGTTCATGCGTTCTTCGACGTATTTCGTAACACCTGTGCAACCGCAGTATCCGTAATCGTCGAAAACTATGACGCCTCCTATCGGCATTTTATCCCATATCCAGTCCACGATTTCTTTTGAGGACTGATAAACGTCGACATCGATATGACAAAGGCGGAATCGCTTATCGTCGATAAGATGAGCCGTTTCGTCGGGAAAGACCCCTTTGAGTATCCTGACGTTTTTTAATTGAAAAACGTCCTCGACCAGCGACCTGACAATTTCTGCAGACGTATCGGAATGTTCGCCGCCCCTGTAGTGATTGTCTTTTTCCCCGGCTTTGACTATGCCGTTGAAAGTGTCGCACAGATATACGTTATCTTTGAATCCGCTCAATTCCGCTTTTTTTGCCAGCAACGCGCCGGTTCCGCCTTTCCAGACACCTATTTCGATCATGGCTCCTTCCAGATGCTTAACCTGGTCCACGAGCGTCCATAACTCATAGCAACGATACTTGTCCACGAATGTGTGATTGCGGATCATCCTGTAGGTTTTCTGAAATGATTCGTCGTCGTTCCAGGGAGCATAAGTGCATGAGGGCTTCAACTCTTCATAGGAACCGTTATCGAATAATTCATAGGCATAAGTGTGATATACGTTGAAATTGTTCGTGTAAATCTTGTAATTATCGATCCCCAGGGATTCAAGCTTGCCGACTATCTCCGGCCAGAAATTGGAAGTCACCAGGATGAAATCGAATCGCCCCGAATCCTTTGCTTCCTCAAGACTGAATATCTTCAGATTGTCCAGAACTCCTATCTTGAATGTATCGATAAAACCCGCAATGTATACGTCTTTTCGGGATGCTTCAATGCTTCTCCTGACAGCCTTGCCGCCTTCGCCCGCTCCGTAAAGCATAATTTCCGCGCCGCCGGGTATCTCTTCCAGGCGCATGAGGATATTTTCTTCTTTCATGTTTTTCCTTTCTGTATCGCCGCCTTTTTCCAATGCAGAGAAAAATCAGAATTGAGCAAAAGAATTTCAGTTTTTAAGCTTTTTAATAATTTCGGATGAGTTGAACAGAAAAAGAATCCCATCCCCTAACCCTGAATAGATTTTAGTTATTTGAATCGAAATGTCAAATGACCCTCAGTCAGGGGGGCAGACTATCTTTTAAAAGTTTAACCGAATCCGACTGTCTCAATGCCTAACAGGTCTCCGGCTTTTTCCATCAATCTATCAGCCGTTGCAAGGAGATTTATGGAATTTAATCTGCAAACGGCCAGATGCAATGAATCCAATGTCCTGAGAGCGACTTGAGGAAGATGGTCAATAATATTGCAGGCTTCATCACAGATTTCATCCGTCAGAGAATAATTAATTATGAATCCGAAAAGCAAGTCTTCTTTGAATAGCGATAATATTTTCATTTCTGTTTCAGGATCAATTTCAGATGCTCTGCGTCTGCGAGCCAATAAAGATTTGAATTCAATTTTCGTTACACTGCTGATTGCAATCGGTCCATGCGTCCTTATAAAATTTTCCACTTCATCTGAACCGGACTCGTTAATGTACCATTTAGCTAAAGCGCTTGTATCAAAATAACAGATTTTCCTCAACGACTATCACGCTCCTCTCTTATCATCGACTCACTGCTCCGATCCATATAGCGCATGGATTCTCTCAACTTTTTGTGAGAGGGCATACATTTTTTTGAATTAACAGGCGTGATAACCGCAATAGGTTTTCCCCGTTTCGTTAATTTAATCTCTCCCTCCTTTTCGAGAATGCGATCCAACTTACCTAATATCTGTCTTGCTTCACGAATGCTGACTTCTTTCATATCTTTCTCCCGGAACTGATGCGCCGCAGTGGCGCTTCAAGTGTAATTGTAGCATAATGGATGGAAAAATAAAAATTTGTTTCGATTATGATTGCGTCGATGTAGAATCAATCTGTTATAAGCGGTATTCCGGCAATCGTTTCATCTGCTGATGGACCATCCGAAGACAGCGGTTGAGGGGCCGGGATCGACGTCGGTTTGAATGGTAACGGTGGAGTTGGTTGTCGTGCTGACCCAGTATTTGGATGCGTTTCCGAGGTTGTTTTGCGGCGTGAGTGAGACGGCGTTTTTACCGGGGTTGAAGGGCAGGTGATGATTAAAGGCGACGGAGGAGCTGCCGTTGGGAACGACGACCTGGCCGTAGCTATGGGTGATCCAGCCCAGGGTGTTTCGGATGACGGAGTTAGCGCCGTGGTTATTGATATTGGCGGAGATTCCGGCCTGCAGAAGATTACATCCTATGACCTGGGCATTATCGCAGTTTTCGTCGATTTCGATGCCGTATTTTGATTTATTGCCGTCGCCGTATCGAATTTTGGTATTGACGACAGAGCAGTGGTCAGAATTTTCCAGTGATATGCCGTCGCATGTATCGTCCGTTTCAAGTCCGGCGCCGGAAATGAAGCATGCGGCAACGAGACTGTCGTCGCATGAATTAAGGCGGATAGCGTCAGAATCGATATTTCTCAGGATACAACCGATGATTTTCGCCTGCCCGGTCGTGCTGGAGCTGGGGGCGATTTGAATGCCGCGATGATGGATATCGGCCAGTTCGCAATTAGTTATGGCGGGTGCAAAGACTCCGGCGATAGAAATGCCGCGTGACCCGGTATTGCGGATAAAGCAGCCGGAAATTTTCAGTCCGGTGATTGATCCAGTTCCATATTGGATGTTAATGCCGTCGTTTCCTGCGTCCAGAATCTCTGCCTGCTGGAGCGACAGTCCGTTAAGCGCACCAGTAATATCACTCACGTTGATGCCGCGCCAGCCGCAGGAGTGAGCGGTATAATTTTTGATGATAATATTGCTCAGAACGTCCGAATCATTCAGGTTATAGATTCCTATGCCGTCCTGAAGCGCGGCGACGGCGGTGCAATCGGTGAGAGTGACATTGGAACAATTATCGAAAATCTCAAATCCTGCTGTGGAATCGAAGGAGCTGCAATGTTCAAGAACCAGGAATTCGCATGATTCGATGAGGAATGAAACGTCTGTGGAGCCGTAGTCGGTGCAATGAGATATAGAGCTTTTGACGAGTTCTCTGAAACGGAATGCGTCTTCTGCAGCGTTGCGAACGACGATATTGGAAGCGGAGTAATTGTTTCCGTAACCGCCTGCTGCAGCAAGCTGAAAGCCTCTTCCGCCGGCGTTGATTATTTCAATATTTTCCACGCGACAAGCGTTGACGCCGTTAACAGAGCATCCGATGTTGCCGGTATCCTTGATGTAGCCGTTTCTGATAATGAGATTCGATACGTCGCCCACTGTTGTGGCCAGTCCGGCATTGCCGGCATTGATGATTTTGAAGCCGTCAACTGTAACGTTTTTGACGGGTCCGTCGGCATCGCTCAGGTAAATGCCGGACGAGACTGCATTGTAGACCGCAACGTTGCTCAGGTGGATGTTTTCCAGTGATTTCAGAGGATCGTCGTTGGTGATTCGGTAACCGCAGCCGTAGCAATCCCTTACGACAGCGTCATTAATGTGAATGTGCCTGGCGTTTCGTGAAACGGTCACGGCATGATAGGCTGTATTTTCAACGTACAGGTTATTGACAGAGACATGTTGAACGTCGTTGTTGCCCATAGTCAAACCTTTGTTGTCGGTATCACGGATGAAGACGTTATTCATCAGAACATGACGGATATAGTTGTTCTCATTAGGTTCCAGGTCTATGCCGGCCACGCAGTCGCCGACGGTCCCGTTTTGATGTTCGATATAGATATTATTCATTTCCAGGCCGTCCGCGCCTGAGACGGTTATTCCGTTTCTGCCGCAATTATATATGTGCAGGTTTTGGAGGAATGTGCCGGACGGCGTATCGGAGGCTCCGTTTTCTGCGTCCTGGTGAGCGAGTCCGTCTCCTGCGCAGTTTACGATGTCGGCGTTCAGTACCCTGGCTCTGGTAATGGCGCCGCTTACGACTATTCCGTGCTGATGCGTGGCGTTCGGATCACTCATGGCTGACCGGTTTCCGTCGAAAACGCCGCCGTTTACGGTTACGTTGTCATATTCAATGTTCAATATCCGATGATTATTTCCGCCGTGAGGAATGGCTTTCAAAACGGCGCCCTGAGACAATTCGACGGTGGTGTTCTCTTTCGGCGTAAGATAATTATCCGCTCCCCTGGCAGCGACCATGTAAACGCCTGGGGGAATACAGACATGACGGTTTCCTTCGGCGAAAAGCTGCTGGAAAGCGAGCGTATCGTCCGCCGTTCCGTCGCCACGGGCTCCGAACCACTGGGGATAAAGTAAAGGGGTGTTAGAGAGCGCCGGAACGTCTTCCAGGCTGCAATCGAAGATTTGCTTCAGGGGTGCAGTGATGCCGCCGGAAAAGGTAGGATAGAATCCGGACCAGGCCAATTTGCCGTAAATGACCGTATGTGCCGTTGTTCCTGTAAAGGAATCATTTATGGTTTCATTTACCTCTCCGGGTATCAGGAGATTCAGTCCGTTCGTTTCAGCATGCAGAGCGGCGGCATTGAGTCGTTCTGTAAATGAAGCGCCCGGAAAAGCCGTGACGTCTGCGCAGCCGACATTGGATTCCGCTTTAACGTAGCCGTTGATTTCGACATTAGAGCCGTCGGTCGTAAAATCGGAACTCTGAGTAATTGTACCGTCAGAAGCGCCGTACAGAACCTGGCTTTCCAGCAAACTCAACTGAAATGACGGTCCTGTCGGACCACTCGGGCCCTGGGGTCCAACAGGTCCGGTTTGACCCGCCGGTCCTGTTTCTCCGGCAGGTCCTGCAACGCCGGTATACCCCTGCGGACCTGGAGGACCGGTCATGCCGGTCGGTCCTGTCGGTCCTGCCTGCCCCATCACACCGGTCGCTCCTTGAGCTCCCGGAGGTCCGGACGGACCCGTTTCACCCTGGATACCCGTCGCTCCCAACGGCCCTGTATCGCCCTGGGGTCCTGCAGGACCGGTCTCACCCTGAGGGCCCGTCAGGCCGTCAGGTTCTCCCGTCCAGCGTCCCGTCGAATCGATAACTTCGCCGTAATTCGAGATGCTTACGCTGCGTGGATGTATGTCGAAATCATATACGTCCGCTGCGTTAAATGCCTGGCCGACGCTGGATAGCGGTTGCCGCGGCGTCAGAACTTCTCCGCCGACCACCGTTTCCAGCCAGAACGCTCCGTCAAAATTGAAAAGAACAGGATCAACCGATCCCAGTTCAATGTGGAATAATCCCTGTTCTACTGATATTGCGGATTGAGTTTCCGACCATTTCAGTTCGCCGCTGGTTGGATCGTCATAAATCCTGAACGTGAAGTCGTATTGACCTGTTAACGGCTCGCCGTCTGCGTCAGTTAAATAACCCTGATAATTAATGCGATGCGGTATTGCGCCGTCGCCCGAAACAGAGCGCGGCAACGCCGTAATGCAGGTCAGGACGAGCGCTGTCAGTACATAAAATTTCATCATTTCCTCCCCTGTTGAAAAAATATTTTTTGGAGTCGCTTTCAGTATATGGAATGGAAATGAAAAAACAAAATAGAAAAAGTGTATTTTTTCGAGGCAAGAGTCTGCAGCGGATGTCAATGAATTTCTGCATAGAGAATCAGGGACGACTGAGAAGACTCAGCGGAGAGATAACCAGGGAAGATGCTGAATTGGAAGAAAAATTAAACAGGCGGCATTTTGTTGTCGTTTTTTTTCAGCGGCTGTTAAAAATTTGAACTGCAGTTTTCGCTGGTCAACTGATTCGATATGACCGCTACCGCTGCGAAGAGGAGCAGCCTCACCGGCGCGGTTTTTGTGAAACCATCAGGAAAGATTGGATGAAATTGTTTTATCTACATATTCTATTTCGGCTTGATCTCTTAAGTTTTCGAGATAGTTTCTGACTCTATCATTCTGTTTCTGGTCCTGAAGCATCTTTTTAATCCGTTCGGTGGATTCGGCTAACGTCAGCGTTTTTTCTTCTTTTTTATCGGTTACTTTAATCAGGTGGTATCCGAAATTGGTTTCGACTATATCGCTCATCTCGCCGACATCCAGATGAAAAGCTGTTTCTTCAAACGGCTTGACCATGGCGCCTTTGCCAAAGAATCCCAGATCGCCGCCTTTTGATTTGCTGGGACAATCCGAGTATTGACGGGCCATTTCCGCGAAATCGGCGCCCCCTTCAATTTTTTCCTTGATTTCTTCCAGCTCGGCCTTCTTTTGCGCTTTATCTTCTTGCTCATTTCCCGTTCTGAGAAGTATATGACTCGCCTTGACCTGCGCCGGCTGCTCGAACATCTCCGGTCGACTGTTGTAGAATTCGCTGATGGCTTCCTCTGTAATTTCTTCCGTCGATTCTGTTTTTTCCGCAACCAGGGTTTCGATTTTCAGGTTCATCCTGATATTTTCCAGCAGTTCATCTTTAGTAATGTTTCTTTGCTGGAGAAATGCCAGGAAGTTTTCTTCGCTGGGGAACCGGCTCAGGATTTGCTTGTATTGATCCTGGACTTTCGAATCTTCGACTTCAATATTTTCCTGATTCGCTTCCTGCAGGAGAAGATTTCTGTTGATCATATTTTCTATCGCCTGGTTCCAGAGTCCGGCTCGCGCATCATTCATCTGGTCTGGAGGTATCTGGTTCTGGAATTGCATCAACAGGTTCTGCATTTCTTCTTCGACTTCTTTTCGCGTCACCTTCTGGTCGTTTACCAGGGCGATAGTTGAGCTTTCAGGCGCGCTTTCCGCCTGGAAATCTGATGCTCCGGGAGGTTGATTTTGATCTTCAGAGAAGGAACCGTCGGTTAAGGCGGGTTCCATAGTTTTCTGTTCATCGGCGCATCCGGCTGCAAACAGACAAGCGAGTAAACTCAGAAACACAATTGCATTAAATTTTTTCATTTTCGGCCTTCCTTTTTCTTTGACAAAATCGGGGTCGAATGACCCTCACCGCAGAAACTATACAGTTTTTCAATGCAATTTAAAAGGGAAGCCTTTGGAAAAGAGACAGAATAGATATAAAGTCTTGTGTTCAAAGGGGCGAACTGGTAAATATTTTTAGATGTGCAGCGGGTGCGGCGTTGTCTGAAGGGCAGGACGTTCGCCGGTTTGATGATAATGTTGCAGAAGGCCGGCAGAGTCAGGGGAAGATTTTGTATAAGCATTAATAATAATCATGGAAAAGAAGGATGCTGAAAAATGAGAATATTGGTTGATATGGATGGAGTTCTGAGTGATTTTGAAAAAGGTTTCATCAGAAGGTGGAAAGAGAAGCATCCGGATAAGAGAGTCTTTGAGCCTGAGGAGCGGAAAGGTTTCTATATCATCGATCAGTATCCGAAGGAGTGGAAGCCGCTGATAGTAGAGATAAGGAGCGAACCGGGATTTTTTTACAATCTGGAGCCGGTTCCGGGAGGATTGTCTGCGGTTAGGGAAATGGCGGAGATGGATTGGGAGGTGTTTATCTGCAGCAGTCCGATGTTGAGTCACGAGTATTGTGCAACGGAGAAATATCGTTGGGTAGAGAAACATCTTGGAAGGGAATGGAAGAAGAGAGTCATCCTGACGAAAGATAAAACAGTCATAAAGGCGAACATATTGATTGACGATCGACCGGATGTAAAGGGTTCTGAGAATCCTCCCTCCTGGGAACATGTTTTATATGACAGACCTTATAATCGAGACGTCAAGGGAAAGAGACGTCTAACCTGGAGCGACTGGAAGGAAATCATAGCTTCCTAAAAGCGTGTGCATCTGAACGGAATTTTACCGTGAGCTTCGAAAGACAGGGAATAATTTATGATTATGCAGTTGAAACGGACTGCGGAGAGATGGATATCCTGTGGGCCGGTCAGGAGGATTCTATCGCGATATTGATGATTTGCCTTCCAGGGACGCTGAATAGAAACAAAGCGCTTTTAGCCGGAAACAACGAATCTCAGATTGTACGAAAAGCCTGCAGGAAGGCGGAGCGTTTGGGCGAAAAGTTGAGAGGATATATGAACGGCGGGGCGTGGGAATTTAATGAGACGCCCGATTACCTGCAGTTTAAAACGGAATTTCAAAAACACGTTCTTTTAACGGAAAGGAAGGTTCCTCCGGGCCGGATAATATCCTATGGAACGCTGGCCGCATGGATAGAAAAGCCGAGGGCGGTTCGAGCCGTGGGAAGGGCTCTGGCGAAGAACCCTTACCCCATAGTCATACCATGCCATCGTACGGTGAGGGCTGACGGTTCGCTGGGCGGATTCCAGGGCGGAGTTGAATTGAAAAGGAAGCTGCTGGAGCGGGAAGGCGTCAGGTTTGATGAGTGTGGAAGGGCGTTGAGAGAACATTTTGTTGAAGAGATAGGGTTGCTTGACCGGATATCATCAGCGGGCGGAAAGAACATGAATGATTGTTAATTCTGAATGCAGCGGTTCTATCATTATGGACGGACGAAGAGGGATTGAACGCAGGTGTCGGTAAACGCTTGTATTTGATTCATAATTAATTATAATCTGGGATTGAGAATGAGTGATCAGGCATTGAAGAGAAGGAACCTGAAAAATATGACAGCGAGGGGCAAGGATGAGTTCGTCGAGTTATCAGGAATACAGGAGATTAATTGACGGCGGTCAGGCGATGGAAGCGGCCCGGTTGGCTGAGAATGAGTATATACAGGGCGGATCGACGAATTCGTTCTGGTTGAATATGAAAGCATCGGCGCTGAACAAAGCCGGTATGCATGAACAGGCGTTAAATACGGCTCAGGAAGCGTTGAACATTCATCCGGGTAATCCCTACAGCGTTTTGGCGGCTGCTGATGCTTTGCGTGAAATGAATCAATACGACGAATCGCTGGAATACTACAGGGAGCTTGTTGAGAATCCGAAACTGAGAAACGCTGCAGAAATAGGCGTATTAAAATGTATGGCCGGTATGCAAAAGTGGAAAGAGATGCTGGAATTCATCAGCAACTCGAATTTACCGCGAACTCAGCAGTTAAAGTGGAGCGTAAAAGCGTTGACGGGTTCAGGCCGCCTGGAGGAAGCTGCGGAAAAGTGCAAGGAATGGCTGAATCTGAGTCCGGACAATCCTGTTGCACTGTGGGAATTGACGGAAATTGAGGTGCGTCTGCAGGGAATTATTCCGGTTCGCAAACGGATGGGAAGGCTGGCGCGAATCCCGTCTCGTCCGCCGATTTACAAGGAGATATATGCGTCGTTATGCCGAAGGACGGGCGAGCAGGAACTGGCTGTGAGGGCATATTCGGAGATGAGTCGATCGGGGAGCCGGCCGCGTATCGAGCGCAAAAGGGCGTTTGTGCTGGCTAAATCGGGACGGGAGGATGAGGCGATCCCGTTAATGGAGGAGTTATTGAAGCAGAATCCGGGCGATGTATATGTGCATTCGGCGTATCAGGCTGCCTGCGGCCGGGTCGGTCGATTGAAGCAAGCGCTTGAATTTTACGAAAATTTATTGAATTCTCATCCGGAGCAGAAGAGAATTTATGGTCATATCAAAAGAATAAAGAGCAGAATGGGATAGAGCGAATGATAGAGTCATTGAAAATCGGAGACGTGGTTGAAACGCCGCCAGTGCATACGGTCATAAGGCTTGAACAAGGTAAAAAAGAATCAGAAACCATCGCAACAGATTTCGTCTTTACCTCTGAGGTTTTTTCTCACGTGACGGTATTGTGCGATGCCTTGATGTCCGCTACGGGAAGAGGTTTTTTCCTGCAGGGCGATTTCGGTTCAGGGAAAACTCATTTCCTGGCCGTCCTGTCAGCCTGGTTGAACAACGCTCCGGGGTCGGAAGTCCTGGAAGAAAAGCATGGCGGATTAAAAAAACTGAAAGAGTCCGGGAAAAAATTTATAACGGCTGACGTTTCGCTGATCAGATTCCGGTCCGCTACTTTACTCGAAAGGATTATTGTAGAATCCGTTCAAGAGGCGTTGAAGGAAAAACTCAGCCGTCCGGTGCGCTTGACGCCCCTGGCCGTCTTTCTTGAGGAACTCAAGGAAACGCTTAAGCAGGAAGAACCTGCGATGAGTTTTGCTAAAGAAGCGGGGATAAAGCCTGAGGAGATTTCGACTTTTATTGAAAAGCGTCCCAGGAAATCTTACACTCTGGGGATCAATGTTTACAGGCAAATGGGTATCGAATCGCCGGAATCGCTGGTGGAAGAGCGGCATGAGACTTTCCGGAGAATGATGGATGCTGTTCAGGATGCCGGATATGACGGCCTTGTCGTTTTACTGGATGAATTGTCGGAATTTTTCAGATCGAAACCGGATGCCAGGGCTTTGAACGAAGATGCCCGTACGCTTCAGTTATTCGGAGAACTCACCGCCGAATCGCCGTTATGGATACTCGGAGCGGTGCAGGAAAGCATAGAACGAACGGGCGATATTGCCCAGGTGACTTTCCGAAAAATCAAAGACCGTTTTCCCGTTAAATTCGCTTTATCTTCGGTGCATATTAAATCATTAATTGAAAAGAGACTCAGGAAATGGAAACCTGCAGCGCAAAGTCATATTCAGGGGATATATGATTATCTGAGGCGTCAATTCGGGTCTTTTCAGTGGACATTTGAAGATTTTTATGCGGTATATCCGGTTCATCCCTTGACCATTTCATTATTGGACGGATTGAGCGATCTTTTTTCCGTTCACCGGGGAATAGTGGATTTCGTCCATACCCGGATAGCCGGAGACCCCAGCCGGGGAATCAGGGGGATACTCGACCGTGCCTGTTACGAACTGCTGGGACCGGACAGCATTTACGACCATTTTTCACAAAAAATGGCGGAATTTTCCGCATTTCACATATATCCACGGCATATCGTGCCTCATTTGGATGAAACGATAGATCGGATCATTGTTGAGGAAGAGGATAGAATGCTTGCCAGACGGATAGTACGGATTCTGGTTCTTTATCAGATTCATCCGACCGAAAAGACGCCGCCCATGCGGGAATTGACGGAGCTGGCGGCATGCGCCATAGCCGACCAGGACCCTGATTTAAACTATCAATTTGTGAGTGAGGTGATCCTGGACCCGTTATGTCTGGAGAGCAAGTTCCTGGTGAAGAGGCCCTCGAAGTCCGGCGATCCTCTGGACGCGGCGTATGAAGTGGTATCACGCGAGGACCCGACGAAGAACTTGAAAGCGCGCCTGGCGCAGGTTGCATCGGATATCCCGGACGACGATACGCGACTTTTGACTTCCGCGCTTTCTGCCTTGCCTGAATCTTCTTCCTGGCCGGGTCCCGCCGTATGGTCTCAGGGAGTAAGGCGAACTGTCAAATGGCGTCAAAGCGCCCGCGAAGCGTTCGTTTTATTTCTCGATCCTGCTGTTGCCGGCGATGAAGAAGATATCTTTTCAGATGATAGAATTAATCGAGTCCTTGAAGCGGAAAAGGCTGATTTCAGTGTATTAGTAACTGTAGGCAAAAGCAGTCTTAAAAACCAGAATTGCGCTGTCTGGCAAATTCCTTTTCCTCCTGGGGAGAAGAACCTGGAAATACTCAAGGAATATTTCGCCGCCAGACAGATATCCGAATCCCTGAAACCGTCGAATCCAGCAGAAGCGCCGTTGATTCAACATGTGAAGGAACTGCTGAAACGACTCGAACCTGCGGCTCAGCAGCAGGCCCTGGACCTTTTTTACCAGGGGACCTTTACGTATCCGGACATAAAGATAGACCCCGTGGTAAAACAGTTGAAAGTTTTTAACCGGATATTGGAAGAAGCGGGGAATCATTTGCTGGAGCTGCGATATCCGGGATTCCGCGAAATAGAACCGAAAAAGGTCGAACCTTTTCCCAGGTTATACCAGAGGCTGCTGGATGAATTCGTTATACCCGGTTCCCTCACGCTTCGGGAAACGCATGTGCGCGGATTGTCGGATGCCATAGAAGGGCTTGCGAAACCTTTGGGCATGGCTGCAATGAAAGCCGGCAACTATCTGTTTTCTCCTGACCCGGAATCTCATCCGCTGCTCTCCTATCTGTTCAGTCACATTCGTCCCGGCGGAACCACGGCAACTTCCGAATTGATGCATAAGCTGGAAACCGGCAAATACGGCGTCCCCAGGAATATGGCCCGTTTCCTCATCGCAGCGCTCGCTCACGGCGGACTCATAACGCTGTTGAAAAACGGAAGGACCATTTCCGTCGATTTTCTCCAATTAAATTCAGTGGAAAATGCCGATACTGTCGCTCCCGGCGAATTGATCAACAGGAATGACCGTAACTTCCTGCTGCAGGAATGCACTTTCCTCGAATCAGTGAAAAAAACGGAAGCTTTCGGACTGCGCAAGCAGAGAGACATATGGCGTGAACTGATTAAATATAAGGAAAAAATGAATAAGATTCTGGAAGATATGCGGAAGCAGATGGCTTCCATGGAGGATTTTTCCGCGTTTCAAACTTTGGACCGCCAGAGAATTCAATCACTGGTGAGCGGGATGGAGAACGCGATAGATGAAATTAAAATTTCCTATACTGCTAGAGACGGCCTGGAGCGGTTCGTCAGGGCCTGGCGCGGTTCAGGCATTACAGCGGATGACGTGGAATATATCCTCAAAACTCACAAGTTCTTCCAGAAATATGCCGCTCAGATTATTTTCATTAACTATTATATACGGCATTCAGCGGTCGAAGCCGCAGCTTCTGAGGACGAACAGACGGCCGAATATCGAGAAAAAATTCTTGAGCTTGTGAATGACCTGGAAAAACTGATCCTGGAAGACCAGGTTCCGATGCTTACGGACCTGTTTGAAAGATACAGAAACCTATACGCCCACTATTATGCAGCCCGGCACAATGAATATTACGGACGCTTTGAGAAAAAAAAGCTGTCGCGCTATGCAGACAGAGCCCTCAGCCTGCTGGAAAAGCTCGCGTCCGTTGAAACGCTTGATAAGCCGGAGGGATTGGATGCGCTTATACAGGATTTACGCGGCGCGGACAGGAGAATTTGCAATAGAAATCTCACGGAAGAATTGATGAGAGCCCCTGTGTGCAGTTGCGATTATGAACCTCAGAAGGATGATACGACGCCGGAAGAGACGCAAAAACCCGAGGACCGTATCGAGGGGTTTTTAAATGACTATCTTGATATACTCAAAGGCGCTAAAGTGCGGGAAGCCGTTTCAGCCCGAATTTACGCAGTCGCAGAAGTCATGCCCGAAAGCGCGGAAAGATTGAAAAGGTTCAGTCGCTTCATTCAAGACCAACATTCCTCCGCAGCCGGCCTGCTTGACGTTCTTGATGACATCGTTCTGGATGAAATTTCACGGGCCCTGTCGGGACGCATTAAAATTGAAAGACGCAGTTTTAAATCGCTTGAAAGAAAACTGAGAGGGAGACGTTTAACTCCTAATCAATTGTATGACGTATTTAGAGAATGGATATCGCTAGCCCCGGAAGACAGCGTTATTTCAATCGAAGATGTCGGCGCTGCGATTGATGAAGATGAAACGCAGACGACAGCTCCGTCAAAAAAAGAGTTTTCCTGGTGGAAAGCCCTTCATCCTGAATTGTTCAGAGAACAGGAACCGAGAGCCGTCAGCGGATTAGAAGCCAAGCTGGAGAATACCCTGCCTGTTGCGGAATTCAAAGATGAATTGAAGCGTTTCAACGCTAAACAGCTTTACGATTTTATCCTGAATGAGAAATTTCACCTGCATGCCGTCCGTTGCGCCTGGCTTATCTTGGCAGAAAGGGTCCTCGGCGGGGAAGTATTTCCGACCTCAGCAGAGTTTAAATCACAATACTATGACAGAGAAAAAGCGGTTCGAATTACGGATCGTCTCACCGCTCTCAAACGGTTCGATACATTGCATCGGCAAAATTTACCCGAAGCCCTGAAAACCCGGCTTCCGCTGGCAGATATGCTGGTTGATTCCTGGATTACGAACGATCTCAGAAGCACGGTATTGCTCGAACTGCATAAAATCGCCGCCAGGGGAGATGAATGGTTGAGTTCGCTGAAAGATGCGGAACCGCTGATCTTGAAAGAATATCCCATAGTATTGATCCTGGACGGCGTTGCTCCGGATGTCTGGCTGCAGGCGACGGAGAACCTGGGTCCAAATATGCTGAGGGAATTCGAAATATCCTGGAGACGCTTGACGGTTCCTCCTAAAACCCGGGATGCCCTGGCTGCCATGTTCGATTTTACGGGCGATCCGGTCGAAGAGTTTCACGCGCGGGATATTCCCTACGTTAATGTAAAAGGCGATGAAACTTCTAACCTGGAACAGCTTTTGCCCCCATATTCGGAAGCGAAGCCCCTGATCATCCGTATTGCCCTGATTGATAAAGAAGCTCATTCAGCGCGCATGAGGTTGCCGGAAATGCCCGCCGTAGTCGCCAGAGCGCTCGAAAGCGAATTGCCCTTCATGAAAAGACTGGCTGTTTCCAAAAACGTCCCCCTGATCATTACCGCTGACCACGGCATGTCGCTGACGCCCAAAGGACTGACTCACGGCAAAGGAGGCGTTTACGAAGAAGCTGTATTTCGGGCTGCTTTAAGGTTTTCGACGGGTAAAAAGAAGGACTGACCAGACGTCGGCTATGGCGCTGATCTTGTTAACAAACGAGTGACCCTTAATAACCTGCAACCTGACTGATGATTTGCGTATTATCATGAGCGCTCAAGAGCTTGACTTATGAAGCACAAATGTGCATACTTTTCTTGGAGGGAGGATTGGCGAGTGGATATCGGATTTGTTTGGGAAGAAACAAAATATCTTGAGGTTTTAGAAAAGCATAATGTCAGATTTTATGAGGTTGTTTCTTCTTTTGATGATGATAACGGATACGAGACGCCTGATCCTGCCGGACATGAAGATCGATGGTTATGGGTTGGAGCTACGGTCGAAAACCGTATTCTGGCAGTAGTGTATTCCGAAGAGGAACTTCCTCTTTATCGTTTAATAACGGCATTTGATGCTGAGGAGGCATGGCTGAATGAATATTACAGAAAATAGAAATTTTGATTATCAGGATTACATGAAAAAAAAGACTCCTGAGAGGGATAAAATTCGCAGGGGAAAAGATGAGCGAACTAAGCGGCGTGAGATGGCGAAAACGCGAATCACCATCCGGATAGACGAAGACATTCTGCATAAATTTAAAGAGCTGACTCCTGCGGGACGAGGATACCAGACTTTAATCAACCAGGCTCTGAAGGAATGGATAGACGCCCGGAGCGTTAAAGAGCTCATCCGCAAAGAACTACCTGAAATCCTTGATAAAGCCGTTTCATCACGATCTCAGCGCTGAGGAAGTGTTATTATTTCAGAAGGGGTTGCGAAGAAATTGTCTGCAGGGCTGTTCTATGCTTTTCGACGGGTAAAAAGAAGGGCTGACCATACGTCGTCTATGGAGATGATCTTGTAATCGACTATTCCAACAGCAAGGCCGGTTTTCCTGACGACGGCTTGAGACAAGCCGGATGCGACGCCTGAAGTTTTTTTGGGCCAGGCTATCCATATGGAGCCGTTATGGTTCAACCCGTTGATCATGGCTTCCAGGCGATCATCAAGGACTTTTTTTGTTAAGGCGAACCAGATGATTAAATCATGATCGCTTGTGATCTTTCGGACAATCTTTGTTCCTGGGGGAACCGTTCCCAGGTTGCTGATGAACTCATCAGGCGGATTGATGACCGCTATCGACATATTTTGCTTAATTCCGAGTTTCTTAGGCAACGGAGTTTTAGAATAAGCGGCAAAAACCGAGGAAGGGACGACCGGATTCTCAGGCGCATTTTGCATGGCTTCATGAAGCTCTTCGGCTACATTATTCCATGAAGAGAAAACGGCATCCGGCAATAATTCTTTAATTTTAGAAACCTTGGCTGGATCGCCTCCAACGAAGATAAGGGGAACGAACCGGGTGGCCTTGTAATGTCGCAGGTTCAGGGCGATATCCCGTCCTTGCGAGGGAAGACGTGACAGGTCGATGACGAAAGCAGCCGGCGGATTTTTTCGGATTTCTTTCAGCAAAGCAGGCGTCACAGCATTATAATCGCATCTGAAACCCGATGCTTCAAGCTTTTCGACGCATTTTGCCGCTTCACTCTCCTTCCAGTGAATAAGACGGACGTTTTTCATTTTAAAAAGCAACCTCCAATCGATGTTTCTTTATCCCGCAATTTTTGCGCAACGAGACGGATATCTAAGGGGAATCATAAGAGAATTGACTGATTTGTTCAAATGCAGAAGACGGCATCATGCGGAATTTAACGGCGAATCGAACGAATCTGACGAATGAGGGGATGGATTGATCAAAAATGAGTCTTTTAAGGTTACAATTCTACAGAATATCACATCATTTATAACGGACCTGAGAAAATTGATGTTTGGGCTGTGACCAGTAAGAAAAACAACCCCCCGATCCGCTAATGCTGAGACTTCGCCTGCGTCTCATCTCAGCATAAGCGTATCTTTCCCCTCTTTTGCTAAGGGGGATTTCAATACGCCGATTTTTTTGATTGGTTCACTCAGTTAAACGTTTTGAAAAGAGAGTGTAACCCCGGTTTGATCAGTCCCAGGAAATTTTTAGAATATGATCAGGATAACACATATCATCTCGTAGTTATTTTCTTGCGACCCCGATACAAACGGCCCTCGATGAAATAAACAGGGGATTTCAATCAATCAAAGGTTTTATGAAAAAGTTCAGTCCAGAGATGATCAGTCCCAAAATCCCGTTTATTTTTTGAGACGGTTAATTTTCAGATGCAGGTTTTGTTTAACCTAAAGATTTTAAATTCCAGTCGTCCCTTCTCTCCCTTAGGTCCCTTAGGTCCTTTAGGTCCCTTTGTCCTTTTGTCCCTTCGTTTTTTTTTATCCTTATATCATTAAATGCCTACCAGAAAACAATTTGAATAATTTAGCAGTAACTGTCCACAAACGAATTTTTAGTCGGTTCGAAATTTCGCGGATAAGAAAGCAAGCCCGGCATTGGTAAATGATTAAAGTATTTTTGAAGAATTGATATCTGTGAAATCACGTGAATTTACGCGAAAACAAAGCATCAAGGCAATCGTCTGCCGGTCAGGTCTGCAATTTGCGTGGACGAACATGCCTTCACTGCCTATAATGGCTGGAAGGAGGAATTATGATGAATGAATTCAAAGAGGTTTCCGTCAATAAAGCTTACCGGTTGATCAATCATGGTCCGACACTCCTGGTGTCGACCGTTTCAGAGAATAATGAGTATGATATCGCGCCTATCGCCTGGAATTGTCCCGCGCAGAAGGCTCCGACAAGAATTGCGATTATGGTGGGGAAAAGTCACATGACTTATCAGAACATAGAATCTGCGGGAGAGTTTATCGCGTGCGTTCCTCACGTAAGTCAGGCGGAGATCGTGATGAAACTGGGCTCCGCGTCGGGAAGGGACGTTGATAAAATCGGGAAATTCGGAGTAGAAACATTTGAAGGATCAAAAGTCAAGGTTAGAATCCCGGCGGAATCTATGGGCTATCTGGAATGCAGAGTTGCAGATATCATTCACATGAGCAACACCGGTCTGATTATCGGCGAATGCGTTTACGCTGCAGCAGGGATAAAAGCGTTTGATGAGCGCGTGTTAACGGAAAATTACGAGGGAAAATCCCTCCATCATCTGGGCGGAAAGACTTTTGCCGTGCCGGACATCCCTTTTAATGTTTCATCATAAAAGTATTCGGTGTTGCTCAAATAGCCCCTTTCGAGGTTATAATTTTCTCAGCCTTTAACAATAAAGAAGCCTGGAAAATCTGATAAAAACAAAACGCCTCTCCTCGTCATAATTTATTCCGATACCGACGCCGATAACTAAGCAAACAACTCTTGATGAGAAAACAGCGGTGAGTTCTTCAGGCAGACATTTGTGGGAGAGGGGCAGTTTATTATGAGGATTTCATCAGTCAAATATTGGCATTGACCAAAAATGCGTTTTTTTAGGTGACAATCTGACAGAATGACCCGTCATTTTGTTTCGATTTCGATTGCGACCCGATACCGACCCCGGTTACTGAAACGAACCGTCAAAACTTTTTAAAGAAGTGTTAACGCGATTTGATCAATCTAGAGATTTTTAACAAAAACAACCGCTAACATTTTAGCCGATCTGTTGAGACAGTGACCGGGGCGGATCATAACCGCAGAATTCAGTAATTTTTCCTTCTCCGATTCTAAATCTGACGAGTGTTTCGGATGCTGGACCGCAGGCAGTGACTTTCTGTAACCATGTTTTTCTGATGGTTTCATTCATGAGGAACTGAACTGTTCCATCGAGTGTATGCCGGCTGAAAGCGCCGAGGACAACCGCTTTATTTCCGTCACCGCTTGAATCCCCAAGCCCTTTTGTGTATATTACGCTGAAACTTTCTCCGTCTTTGAAATAGCTGGGTTGCTTGCATTCGTAAAAATCTGTTGCGACGCCGTTTACTAGATTTTCTATACCTAAACGTCCATCCGAGGTATCTCTCAAAAGGGGGCCCTGTTTGAATGCTTTTGGTCTGACGACATAACGGTAGCCTTTTAACATTTTTTCACTTATATTAGCCCATTGAGCTACCAGAGATTGGACAAAGGAAACTGCTCCAGGTCCTCCAAGGAACAGCCAGTTCCTGCCGGGATTCAGGTTATGTCCCGATGGATGAATCATGACGACTTGAAGAGGATTATGGTTGTAAAGGTAGGGATTAAAAAGTTTGAACAGTTTTTGCTGCAAATCGAATGCTGTTTTTAATGTTCTATGATTTACTCCAGCTACTTCACCGAATTCTTCGAGGGGGATGATAATATCGAGACCGCTAAAGAAAAGTTCATACCAGAATTTACCTTGAAGATTTTCTTCTGAAATCCTTTGAATCAATGCATGGAGTGAATTCTGAGCAGTGTATCGGCAAATTTGGAATTCACTCAAATACGAAGGAATCGAAACTTCTTTATGCAAAATTATAGGAAAGACTTTCTTTCCAAGGCTTTTCGCTAATTTCACTTCAATAGGAATCCAATCTGACCCGATAGAATTTTTGGATAAAACGGGCAGGATAATTGAGCTGGCGACGAGATGTTTTATAATTTCCTTATCCCATTGGACGCCTGTTTTTAGATTTCTGTCGTACCAGACCGCTACTCCCTTCTCATTTAATTCCGAATATATATAATCGACAAGCGCTCTGTCCTCTGAGCAGTAACTTATGAAAACGTCACTCATTCTTCATCACTCCCCATATGGCGGTAGCATCGTCATGAACTTTTAATCGAGGGTATTTATCCCTGGTTTCATCTTTTAATTCAATGGCTCTCAGACGCCTCAGGTAAATTTTTAAACCTTGTTTCTTTATTATATTACGCATCCAGAGATACCGTCGTTTTTCCGTTATTTGAGTTTCATCCCATTGAGGTGGTCTTGGGAATCCATCTGTACAGAGCAGGAATTCTGATACGGAATCTAAAGACAGGCTTCCTGTTTGGATATAGTATTCCATTTGAGGAAGTCCGTTAATAACACCGACCCCAAGGTTTCTGTCTGGTCGGCCTGACTCGTCGATATAATTGTGATAGACGGCGAGATATTTATTCTTGCTTATTATTTCTGGGGCATTCAAAACATCCGATAAATGATTTGCATGTCTCACTTTTTGCAATTGTCTAGCCAATCTGATCACTTTTTCATCATGCTTGCCCATCTGGTTTTCCGTAAGGCACATAAGGTCATCGTCGTCGTTAAAAATCGTTAACTCGGTATCACCAATATGTGCAAATTTCAGACTATTTTTTTTTATATTCAATTCCACGATTGTAGCAACGCAGACTGGAAGAGCAAGACGAATTAACCGCGGGTCCTGCCTTATAAAACTAAAACCCGGTTCTTCGCTGAAAAGTCCGTCTGCATAAACCCGTCTAAAAGCAAGATCGATTTCACTTCCCAGGTTTTTATTGGCCTTCAGCATTAATTTGCTTAGAGAAACAATTTCATTATTGTTTATCTCATTCTCAATAAAAACTTTTGTAAATCTTGCAGCGTATGCGGCAGCCGTAGCCTTATTGCCAAATTTGGCAAATAGTAATTTGAGTTTGTCAGTGGGGACTCGTTGAGATGCTCCGTCAATGACTCCGAGGTATATAACCGCGCCTTTTTCCACTATAAACCAGGCATCTTCATTGACATTATCGTTGCCGGGTGATTTTTTGCTTATTACGGAGATTTTCACCGACTTGTGATCTAATTCACAATGCATTTTATTTCCTGTTTTCAGAAGTCAAGGAATCATTCATTTGATTCTTTCGTTCGGGAGAATGAGAAAAAATTACAATAAAGAATATATCAGTCGCCTGCAGTAGAGTAAAGACAATAATCAGAGTTCAACGGGAATTAATACCTTTTCGGTCGTTTCGGATAACTCTGGAACGGCGTTCTCGGTTCGAGGCTGATCCAGTCGGAGGAATCATCGATATTCGAGAGTGATCGCAGGAGGTCGAAAGTGAGCCAACGAGACGCGTTTGGATTGGCGGGGTATTCCCACAGTCCGAACGGACCTTGATTTTCTTTGATGAACTTTAACATATCGGCTAATCTTTGATCGTTTTTATCGACGCCGATGAGTGCGCAGAGCTTTATGATCAGGGCAGGATCAAAACGGGCATGATAGGTCAGGAACCCCCTGTATGGTTCCAGGCCGATTATTCTTGCTGTTTCGAAGCCCAGTGTGTGTTTCTCTTTGGATTCTCTTCCGAGGAGCAGGTCCAGCGCTTTTTGAGCGGAGGGACTTTTTTTCAATTCAGGATGGCGGGCCAGGCAGCGCAAGACGGCTGTGGTATTAGATCGGCATCCCCACCGGGAATGCGCCAATTTTCGGTAACCGGCGACTCGACCGTAGTTTCCGGATGCGATCCCGGTAGGCCAGGCGCCGTCCGGGAGACTCCGGTTAAGAAGCCACTCGAATGCTTTATCTGTTTCGGGAAGAGCCGTTTCTCCGCACATGACGAATCCCAGGAGAGGGATAGCGGTCTGAAGCGGAATCATGGAATATCCTTCTTTTGCCTCGTTTTCATCCCTGGAGTATGACAGGGGCCAGGAACCGTCCTTGTTCTGTTTGGACAGGAGGTATTGCAGGGCTTTTTCAACAGGCGGGAAGTTTGAGTCGAAGCCGAGATAACCCATGCGAGTCAGGGCCTGGGCGGTTATGATTATTTTAGAACGATGAAAGCGTGATGCCATGCTTTCGAATGCCCCGTTTTTCTGTTGAAAGGGAATCAGTCGCTTGATCAGATTGTCTTCGTAACGGAGTTTTTTCAGTTCTTTTATTTCTTCGTCATGCTCAGGCGATCTATTCATCAAGTCTTTCAGGACGAGACTTCTCAGGCAGGCCGATGGATCGGTCAAAAGCAGCGGTATTAAATTCATTTTCATTTGGACTGAAGGATCAAGTTAAATTGAACCAGATCATTTTTCATTTTTAGATTAAACTCCGTTCAAGCGCCTCCCGAATAAAAGGCGCTGTAGGCGTATTTCCATCGGCCAGCTCTTCAGGCGTTCCCTGAGCGATCAATTTGCCGCCGTCCGGACCACCGCCGGGACCCAATTCGACAAGCCAGTCGCATATTGCAAGGAAATGGGGATGATGTTCTATGGCGATGACGGTATGGCCCTGTTCAACGAGACGGTGCAGCACATCAATTAATTTCTGAATGTCAGAGATATGCTGACCGACAGTCGGTTCATCCAGGATGTAAAGGGTGTCGGGTATGGTTTTACGGCCGAGTTCGCACGCTATTTTCAAGCGTTGCGCTTCCCCTCCTGAAAGAGCGTAACCGGGTTGGTCCATGACCAGGTAACCGAGTCCTACTTCCCTGGCTGTCGACAGGGGGCGAGCTATCTGATCTGTTTCGCCGAACAATTCGTAAACCTGGTCCAGGGTCAGACGCGATATTTCCGGCAATGATTTATTTTTTATTTTAATTTGCCGTATTTCCGGCGGATAACCCGTTCCATCGCATGTTTCGCATGTTTCATACACGTCCGGCAGGAAGCCCATATCCAGTTTTTTTCTGCCGGCGCCCCTGCAGGCTGAGCACGGCCGGGAAAGTTTACCCATGTCCAGACCCAATGCTTTGGCATCTTCGCTTTCAGCGAACAAACGGCGCAACCGGTTTTGCAGTTTAAGCTGTTTCGAAGGACTGGTGATGCCTGCTTTAGTCTGATCGATAATGATGACACGGGCCGGAGCTCCTTCTATCGCTCCATGCTTTCCGGGCATCAGGGGTTCATAAGCTACTGAAGTCGTGTGTTTTCTCGGCGCCAGCGCCCGTCCTATCGTATCGATCAGAAGGGTGCTTTTGCCTGATCCGGATACACCGCAAAGACCTGTCATTTTTTTCAGTGGGAATCGTAATTCATTTAATCGAAGGTTATTCTCGAAGGCTCTTTTGACGGTCATCCACCGGCGGCATTTCGGGTTCGATTTGCGGCGTTCAATCGTTATCTCTTTACGAAGCCACCGGGCCGTTGGAGTCTGATATCCATGCATCTGTTCGGGCGTTCCCTGTGCTGCAACGCGTCCGCCTGCAGCTCCCGCTCCGGGACCCATATCGATGATATGGTCGGCGGACTTAATGAATAGCGGATCATGTTCCACGACGATAACCGTATTATTGTCGTCTCTGAGTTGTTTCAAGGTATCGAGAAGAGACTCGACTTCAGACGGATGCATGCCTCGAGTCGGTTCGTCCAGAAGCAGGGTGAGAGAAGAGAGTTCGCTGCCCAGGAATCCGGCCAGTTTTATTCGCTGGGCCTCGCCGGCAGAAAGTTCGGCTGTAAGGCGATCCATGTTCAGATAACCGAGTCCTACCTTCATCAGAAAATTCAAGCGATTCAGCATCACTGAGATATTTTGACCGATAAGCGGGAGCAGGCGGTCGGGTAAAGGATACTTCTGTATAACATTGAACGCTTCGATCAGTGACATCTGTTTTATTTCATGGATATTATAGCCGGCGAATTCAACGGCCAGATATTCAGGACGCAGCCTGGCGCCTTTGCATTCCGGACAGGGAACCGTTTCGGTATAAGCGCCTCCTATGTCCCAATCTCTGATAAAACCGTAAAAACCCGGAAATTTGCATTTTCCTTCTTTAACGGTTCCGTTGCGGCTGTGAAAAACGGCCGTTAAAGGTTCATTATCACCGAAAAGAAAGGCTCGCTGCGCTTCAGGCGTCATTTCGTTCCAGGGAGTAGTATCCGGATTAAAACCGTAACGGCCGGCCAATGCCTGGAGCATATCATAGCCCCCGTTGAAAGGTTTACACAAATAACCTTTCGGAAAGAACCCCGGGGAGTGCATGGCGCCTCTGCAGAGCGGTTTGCCGGGGTTTATGATCAGTTTATCTGGTTTTGGCATTTGAAGCGTCCCGATTCCATGGCATTTCAGGCAGGCTGCGGAGTAATTAACGGGTGAAAAGCGTCTGGGTTGGGCCGTTTGCGATTGATTTCCGCAACGAGGACATACCCAGGCAGCTTTCCTGGTCATAGCGACATTGCAATTTTCACATTTTTTAATTCCGGCGAAAGCAAAAATGATTTCGAGATGATGAGACAGCTCTGATGCCGATCCGACTGTCGATCTCCGGTCGAATCTTTTACGTTTTCCTTTGAGGCCCAGGGTGACGCCGAGTCCCTCAATGGAATCAGCCGGCGCTTCCGGCCCTTCTTTTGTACCCTGTCTTTCGTACAATGACAATGTTTCCAGGTAGCGCCGCATCGCTTCGGAATACAATACGTCGTCAACCAGGCTGGATTTGCCCGATCCCGATACTCCTGTAACGACCGTCAATGCAGACTTAGGAATATCCACATCGATATTCTTCAGGTTATGAATACTCGCTTTTCGAATTGAAATGACAGGCGCCGCAGTTCGCGGACGGCGCTTGTTATCCTGTTCTGGAGCAGGCCGAATCTGTTCTTCCTGCAATAAAGCCTTACCGGTTAATGATTCGTCTGCATACTCCATAAGGTCCCTGGCAGGTCCTACATAGAGCAGGCAGCCCCCCGCGTCGCCCGCTCCAGGACCCAGGTCAATCGCCCAGTCAGCCGCACTGATCATGTCCGGATTATGTTCCACTATGACGATGGTCGCTCCCCTGCGGCACAGTTCGTCCAAAACCTTCAGCAATCCCGATATATCGTGCGGATGTAATCCCGTCGTGGGTTCATCCAGTATCAGCATTCTATCAGCTAATCTTTTCTGATTTAAATAACGGCCTAGTTTTATCCGCTGTGATTCTCCTCCGGAAAGAGAAGGAGACGGCTGACCCAAAGGCAGATATCCCAAACCGATGTCACAAAGAGCTTTCAGGATGCGTTCGGCTTTTTTCTTTTCTTTTTTATCGAGTTTATCTGTTCGAAGAAACAACTCCCTGGCCTCTGAAACGCTCAATTCATAAAAATCGGCAATGGATAATTCCTTACCGTTAAAATCAACTTTTTCCGTTAATACCTCATCACTGAACCTTCGTCCTCCACATTCGCTGCATACCAGCCAGTCCGCGGCCAGATAACGCATCCGCACTTCTACTGAACCCAGTCCCTTGCACACGGGGCAGGCTCCTTCGGGCCTGTTGAATGAAAAATGAGCCGGCGATAGTCCCGTGGAGCCGGAGAACAAATCGCGTATCAGGTCAGAAAGTTTAGTGTAGGTGGCGGGATTGGATCGGGGATTCTTGCCTATAGGACTCTGGTCCGCTAATAATGGTCTCAGCGCCGGTCCTTCGAAAGAAATACATCCGACAGGTTTTTTTTTCTTCAAGGAAGCCGTTATGACATCCTCCGCCAGCGTGCTTTTTCCCGCACCGGATACTCCAGTAACAACGGTGATGTTTTTCAGGGGAATCTTGACGTCGATGTTACGCAAATTTCGCAAGAAGGCGCTTCGAATTATCACGAATTCTTCCGGTTCGGGTCGCTTTTCGGGGATGGATGCACGCTTTTTTAAACTGAAATACTCTCCCGTCACGGTATCTGATTTCCATAATCCTGCAGGAGAGCCGGCGTACTGTAAACGGCCTCCTTCTTTTCCAGTGCCGGGACCCAGTTCAACGGCGTAATCAGAGGCTGCTGCGGCTCTTCTGTCATGTTCAACAAAAATGACGGGTCCCTTTAAGCGATGAAAAACCGAAATTATCCTGTCGATATTCACCGGATGTAATCCTATGGTCGGTTCATCCAGGACATACAGCATGTCCGATAACCGGCTGGTCAGAATGACGGCCAGCCTCACACGTTGCGATTCCCCGCGCGAAAGGGTGGGCGAGGGTCTGTCAAGAGTAAGATAATCCAGTCCGACGGAGCGTAAAGCTTCCAACCTCATCGTTATCTCCAGCAACAGACGATCGGCGGTTTCTGAACAGTCTGAACTTTTGAAAAGACTCAGAATTGTCTTCACATTGCTTCTCAACATGTCCCTGAAGCGCAGACCCTGCCAGAAAACAGAAGCAGCCGTGGGATGCATTCCTGTCTCGGTACACTTTTCGCACCCCCTGCCACGGCAGTGCGGACAGGCAGTATGAAAATACACGGGGGCCGGTTCGTCGAATAACTCACCGCATTCACTGCATGCCCTTGTATGGGAATAAAGCCGACTTTCACCGGATGTTTTTGCCATTACAGCATTGGAACCGAGTGACCAGGCTTTTTTTAATTCTTTGCGAAATTCTGCTGCATCGCTGTCCGGTCCGAAACGACCCAATTTAATAAATATACTGTGTTCCCCGAACGGATTTAAATCTTTATCCTGGAAAGCTTCACCATCTACTTCCAGCGAAGTCGCACCGAATTCCTTCGCTAAGAATCTGATTAATGTGCGATGACTCCCTTTCACCCGATTGACAAGCGGAGCCATAAGCTGAATGCTTGACTGGGATGAGTCCTTCAATAACCGGACGATAATTTCATCTTCCGTCATCACATTCACTGCGGAACCGCATTTTGAGCACAGGCGTTCGCCGAAATGAGAATAAAAAAGCCGTAGAAAAGGATGCAATCCGCAGGCCGTAGCCAATGTAGAATGAGGATTCCTGTTCAGAAGGTTCTGACTCAAAGAGACGCTGGGTCTCAGGCCGGTTATGCCTTCCACCTCGGCAGGACTTAAGCGCTTGTCCGCGGAACCCCCGGAAAATATCTCGTAAAAACGGCGACGCGATTCATGATGCAGAGTGTCGAAAATAAGCGATGTTTTTCCCGAACCGGATATGCCGGTTACGGCCGTCAGTCCGTCAGGAATATCCAGGCTTACTTCTTTCAGATTATGTTCGCTTGCCTTCCTGATATGTATGGTCATTGGTTCCTGCATCGCGGTTTGGGAATCCTGATGATAATCCTTCATCATTTTAGCCTTTCGATTTCACATTTTTCAATTATTTGACATTTAAAAAACAAAATAATAGAGTTTTAGATGTCGTATTTTTTTGAATTCGGCGTCGATCCCCTTGTCGGAATAATTTTGAAACCTGATGATAGAAAAAAATAACATGGGCGGATATGAGTAACTTTTTTGTGTTTGATGTATTTATAATGCAATAAAAATAAGCGTTAAAGGCTAGAAGAACCGTGAGGAAAAAACTGGGGGAAACAAATGAAAAGCATCGCCTGCTCATAAGGCAGGTGGAACATTTATACGTCAATGCGCCGATAGGATTCGCGGCTTCTATGATCAATGCTTTTATACTGGCCGTCATTCAATGGAATGTAATTGATCGAAAGGTGATATTGGTATGGTTTGCGAGTCTGGCGTTGACGACGGGCCTCAGGTACTATTTTTATCAAAGGTTTAAAATCAGCGTTCTGGATGAACATAATATAAATCAGCGAAAGAATGTTTTCATCGCTGGTATTGCGATCTCGGGAATAATATGGGGCGCCGGCGGGGTTTTATTGTTTTCTGGGGAAGCTGTGGCTCATCAGCTTATTCTGGCTTTAGTTCTGGGGGGAATGGTTTCCGGCGCTGCATCCGCTTTTTCTGCAGTGTTATTCGCGTTTGCTGCTTTCAGCTTACCCGCTTTATTGCCTATAATCGTGAAATTTTTGTCTTTGCCGGGCGAAGTGCACAAAGCTATGGGGCTGATGTCTATTTTGTTCGGAGTTTTGACCTTTATGGCAGCCGTTAATATGCATAAAACGATGAAGAAGGCTTTTCGGCTGCAATTCGAAAACGCAGATTTGGTTCAATATTTATCCAGGGCAAAAAAGCAAGCGGACAAGGTCAATCAGGAGCTGGAAACGGAGATACAGGAACGAAAGAAAGCTGAGGCGGAGTTGACGGAGCATCAGAAGACGCTTGAAAAAAAGGTATTGGATCGGACGAGAGAATTAAAGGACATTAATGAAAAACTCAAGGCAAAAATTGAAGATAAGGAGAGGATCGAAAGGGCGCTGAGGGAATCGGAAAAAAAATACAGACTGCTCATCAATCATGCCGAGGATGCCGTCCTGATAACCAATCAGGGATATATAGAATTCACGAATCCTGCAGCGGAAAGAATCTTCGGGTATTCCGCGGAGGAGCTCAGGAGTATCCCTCTAAAATATCTGATTCATCCGGACGATTGTGAGACCGTGAAGAAGCGTAGTTTTTCGGGTGCTGGAAGCGCTGAATCTCCAAAAATATACTCTCTCAGAATGCTCCATAAATCGGGGAAAGAGGTTTGGGCCGACATTGCTTCCGCTTCGATTTACAGGAAGGGCATGCCCGCGGAACTGAACTTCATCAGGGACATTACCGAAAAGAAGCGACTTGAATCGAAAACAGATTTAGTTCAAAGAATGGAGTCAGTCGGAACCCTGGTTGGGGGAATAGCCAATGATTTCAATAACCTTCTTATGGGGATTCTTGGTTATGTCAGTCTTCTGAAGTACGATCTGATCCATGATCAGAAACTTATGGATAGATTGAACAATATAGAGGAATACGCACAAAGCGGCGCTAGATTGACCAAACAACTGTCGGGAATGGCCGGCGCCGGTAAACACAGGATTCAGCCAGTAGACGTTAATGAAATAATAGAAAAAACATCTGAACTTTTTGCCCGGACGAAAAAGCAAATCAGGATCATCAAAAATTTAAAAAATGAAATCGGGTACATTAACGCGGACAGGCGTCAAATCGAACAGGCGCTGATGGATATTTACGCCGGTATTGCAGAAAGAAAAAATGAAAATGCTGAAATTTCACTGAATACGGAAGTCGTTTCTTTACCACCCGAACAGGCAGAAATGTATGATGTGGACCCCGGTCGTTTCGTGGTCATTTCAATCGATCACAAAGATCACGGTTTGAGTGAACAAAATATCGAAAATTTCCTGGGAACTCCCGGAACGCTCAAACAAAAAGCAAAGACTGCGGGTCTCGGACTAGCTTCAATTTACGGTATAATAAGAAATCATAAAGGTTTCATCAAAATAATGCATGGTGAAAAACAGTGCGAGGCGTTCTACATTTATTTGCCTCTGATCGATTACAGCGATGATCTTATGCAGGAGGAAAAGAAACGAATTCAGCCCGGCGCCGGAACTGTTATGATCATTGATGATGAAGAGATGATTATCAATGTAGTCGGCAACATGTTGCATAAACTGGGTTTTAAAACGATTGGAGCGCAGAGCGGAAAAGAGGCCATACGAATCCTCAGCGAAAAAAAAGATCAAATCGATCTTGTGATTCTGGACGTTATTATGCCCGATATGGATGGAAAACAAACCTGGTTGAATCTCAAAAAAATTGATCCAGATATTAAAATACTGATTACAAGCGGATTGCATTCTGAAGAAAAACAGCTCGATGATTCTCTGATGAAAAATGAATCCTTTATCCAAAAACCGTTCACTATTGAACAATTGTCCGAAAAACTGAATATGAAACTGGAATTTTTCCCGCAGGCTTAACCCTCAGAACTCATTTTTTGCAGCTTCTCGGCAGGTTCCGAAGAGTTCATTATTATATTGCCGTTTTCCCATAGCGTTCTTTTTTCAATGTTTGCCGATTCGTCGTACGTTATTTCCCAACCATCTTTTACGCCGTTCAGCCATTGCGCTTCCCGGACAATGTTCCCGGATTCAGAATATTCCCTTTCAAATCCCTGAGCTATGCCGTTTTCCCAATAGATCACCCAATATAATTTTCCATTAGGATAACGCCAGGACTCCTTGCCGTGTTTTTTATCCTTTTTGAAATGAATCTCTTTATCATAAGCGTGCGTTTTTTCGTACACTGTTTCATAATCCTTGAGGATGGAAATTGAATCTTTCTCCCACAATACTTCTCTTATCTTTTCGCCGTTTTCGTTATAAACCGTCTCCCAACCCTCTTTATAACCGTTTTCCCAATGAAGCTCGCGCTGAATCGCTCCCGATTCGAAATACTGCTTTTCGGCGCCATGCGCGAAACCCTCCTTCCAGCTAGTTTCCCATTCCACATGTCCGTTCTGAAAATACCAACTCTCCTTCCCATCCTTCAACTCGCCCGAATAATGTATCTCTTTACGAAGCGATCCATCCTCGTAATACTCCCGTTCCACTCGAACTTCATCCTCATCCTGCTCAACGGATTCCCCGACATTTTTGCCCCCTGATTCAGAAACTTGCTCGGCAGCTTCTGAGATTTTCGACTCTTTTTCTTCCCCTTCTTCCGCGAAAATTCCAGGACAAGAAACCATCATTATAACGATCAATAAACATTTTAATTGGCCTGACATTGAAAACTCCTTCCAACTTGAAAAATCCTCACCTGCGCTTCATTCTTATCTTTTAAGTCATATTAAAGTCGTTTGTCAACAGGAATTACTTCCGTTGCTTGTTCGGATTTGCCGTATTTTCGGATATCTTTTGTAGCGAAACAGGATAAAATTTGCTTTATAATCTTGACTTGACGAAATTGAGTCAATAAAATATGAAAGAAGAAAATCTTCTGAGATTCAGAATGGGTATGGGTTGCGGCAATTAGGAAGAGCAGATTCGAAAATAAAGGATAAAAAATCCAAGAATGAGTAACAAGCTGCTGAATGATGGATAACGGCAAAAAATCGAAGAAAGGATTCGGTAGGAGGGAAGCGTTCCGTATCGGTTTGTACGGCAGTGAGAAATTCGTTGCTGTAGTGAAGGGTTATATGCCTGAAGCCCCACATCTTGAAGTCAGATCGATAAGCCGGAAAAATTTTTCTCAGTTGCTGGATGGACAATTCAATTTTTATATCATTGAATCTGAACTATATTCGGAAATTTGCAGGATAGAGAATTTTGCCCTGGAAGATTCATCATTCATAGTTGTGGGGGAAAAAGACGACGTCAGGGCGGCGGTGGAGTGGATTAAGGCCGGCGCCTGCGATTACTTTTCGATTTCGAATGACAAAGGAGCTATTTCTGAAGCAGCGGCGAAGGAATATGAGAGTTGGCTGAAGAAGATCGATGAACTGAGCCGGAATTTTATTTTGTCGGACCGGTTTATCGGTTCAGGTCCGTTTGCTGGGGACCTCAGTCGAACGATAAAGAAGGTGGCGAAACTGCCGGGTTTGACTGTGTTGCTTCAGGGTGAGACAGGGACGGGCAAGGGTTTGGCTGCCCGGTTGATACACCGTTATTCCGAGAGTGAAGGGGAGCTTGTAGAGATAAATTGTGCCGCGATTCCTGAGCAGTTACTGGAATCCGAATTGCTCGGTTATGAGGCCGGTTCTTTCACAGATGCCCGGCAGAGAAAGATCGGACTTCTTGAGCTGGCGGAGAAGGGATCGGTTTTGCTGGATGAGATAGGCTGCATGCCTTACGAACTGCAGGCTAAGATTTTGAAATGCATTGAAGAAAAGAAATTCCGGCGAATCGGAGGGCAGCATGAGCTCAAGTTTAATGCCCGCATAATAGCATCGACGAATTCGGATTTGCCCGAGATGGTAAAAAGGGGAAAATTCAGGAAAGACCTTTATTACCGTCTGAATGTGTTTCCGATTAAGATGAAGGCGTTAAGGGAGAGGCAAGAGGACATTTTTCCGCTGGCCGAACATTTCCTGCAATATTTCAATAAAATTTACGGCCTTAAAGTCAAGGGTATAACGGAGAATGCTTTGAGGGGTCTGGAGAAATATGAATGGCCGGGTAATGTGAGGGAATTGAAGCATAAGACGGAGAGGGCGGTAATATTGCGAGAGGAAGGCATGCTGCAGCCCGGAGATTTCGGTTGGGATGATGAACCCGGCGGCAATAACGGACAAAAAACGATCAGAATAATGTTAGGACCGGAAGGGATACGATTTGAGGATGCGGAGAGAGAAGTAATCCGCCAGACTCTGGTTCTGGCCAAAGGCAACCGGTCCCGTGCAGCACGGATGCTCGAAATGCCTCGAAGCAGACTTCTACGAATGATCGACAAGCATAACTTGAAAGAAGAGGGTAAAAACGACAGCAATAAAGAATGGGGATAAATCGAATGAAACAAACGGCTGATTTTCATATAATTTTCTTTATAGGGAGGCTTCTGATGAATAAAATTTCAAAAGCGTTGCCCGCGGGCTGCGTTCTGTTTTTGATGATTTGCGTCGTTTCGGCTCAGTATGCCGAGTTCGAGTATGCCAATGACAATGGAGATTGCTGGTACCACGAGAGATATTTCCCACCTTCTGCGGGCGGTTCATTGACCTTGAAAAAAGGTTCATGCCTGACCATTCCCAACGGTTCATTAGGTGAAGGCGTCAGGATATGGGGAGAAGTATGCCGGTTTGATATGAGCGACAATATGATTACGGGGATAACATTCGGTCCCGGCGGAACTGCCTTTAATCCGCCCGCGACTTTGACGATCCGCTATTTCGGAGAATTCAAACCGAGTGACCAAGTCGCCTGTTATTTCTGGGATGAAGAGAATTCCACCTGGGTGATCGTAGACGCATATCACGATGTGGACGATAAATCTTTTCACTTTAAAATACCTCATTTTTCTCTTTACGCTGTCTCATCCAATCGGGAAGACCTGGATATAGTATTGGATGAACTTAATTGAAAAGAGCGGTACGTCTGTCGATTTCGAAAACCGGCTTCACTGTTTTGAAAGAGACCTAAAACTTGTCAGGGTTTAACAGGCAGATATTCAGGTTTTAATATGAATTCCGCCAGGACATATTGGACCGACGCCGTTGGAGAATGGACGGATAAGCTGTGCGGTTCCATGACCGGAGAGAGGAATCACGATGCGATTATAGCTTCAGCCGAATGTCTGAAAAAATTCCTTTTTTACAAGAAAACAGGCAAAAAAGTATCTGTCGGTAAAATTCAAGCTGCATTCGACAAAATACCTCTTCATCTTTTACCTCAGCCCATCAGGAAAACAATGGTCACAAAAATCGTCAACATTTTAAGCATTCTGGGTTACGGAGAAGAGGCGCTGAAATTTTCGGAGCAACATCAATCTCTTGATTCTGAGATCGCCATTCCTGCTGACGCTTTGCTGGCGAGATATCAGGGGGAATTGCTAAGGCGGCAGGGAAGGTCTGATGAAGCTTTCCAACTGCAGAAAAAAGCTTATAAAATTTTCAGCCGATATCAAAAAAAAATTAGTGAAGCACATTGCCTGAACAACATGGGCATCATTTTTTTAGACAAAGGCTCCATTGCTGTTGCAAGAGATTATTTCGAGCAGGGAATGGATTTAATTGAGCCGTATGACTCGTCTTTTCTGAAGGGACATCTGTTCAATAATCTCGGTATAATCCATTACATTCAGGGCGACCTGGACGCCGCTGTCTCTCTCCTGAAAAGAAGCCTGGCTTACAGAAAAAAGTCGTATGATTGGCCGGGGACCGCCGAAACTCTTTACAATCAAGCTCTCATTTGCATACGAAAAGAGACGCTGAACAGCGCCCTGTCCATGCTTGAGCGCTCCCGGGAAATTGCTGAAAAACTCCTGTTCGCAGAATTAATCGCTCACATTCATGCCGCGAAAGCGGAAATATATCTGGAAAAGTCGGACCATGAACCGGCAATGGCCTTTTTAAACAATGCCTTCAAGCTTTACAAAAAACAAAAAAACTTTGCCGGTATAGCAGAGGTTAAAAAATTAAGAGCAAAGGCTCTGATGCAATGCGGAAATTCCGGAGATGCTTTGCCGGAATTGAACGCAGCATTAAAAATACTCAGAAAAATCAGGTTCAAACTGGGCGAAGCTGAGGCGCTTGAAGTTGAATCTGAAATTATGGGCAGCCTGGGAAATACGAACGAGAGCTTACCCTTGTTGAAAAAATCTCTGAAGATTTTTCAGCAGATGGGAGCAAAACTGGATATTGCGCGCGTGGAAAGTAAAATCAAATCTTTCCTCCTGGTTTGAACTGTCCTGTTTCGCAGCGCCTGCAAAATATTTCGAAAATTCCTGGAAACAATATATTCATATCAGAGCTCTAAAACGAAAAACTGGAATTTATCGAGGGAAGTCCGCAGAGTTTGTGCGCTGGAAGAGTATATTCCCGGACAGGGATATTATTTACAGGCGGCGATTAAAGTCACAGGAGCCCTTTTTCATGGATAAGGCAGGTCCCGATCTGTCCGTATCGAATGGGGCACGGAAATTGCATATATAATTTTATCTCAACAACGTTAACGGATTTTTTTTGAAAGGAGTACATATGAAAAAATCGAAGTTTTTATGGATTGCGGTTGTGTTGACGTTAGTCAGCGCCTGGTCCGCGCAAGCAGATGATATTGATCTGCCGCAATGTAATTTCCGCGTGGACGTATCTTCATCAGGGGTGGTCCGATATCATATCGTCATTGAGGATTTTGTGAATATTCACGCCCGTTTTGATGAAAGCGAGGTTCCCTATGTAATATATGACGATGGAACGGCCTATCTGGTTGTCGAGGCAATGCAGCTCAATGAAGACAATTTTGATATAACCGTTTGCGCTAGTTATCTGGGGTATGAATATTGCGAAAGCGCGACATTTCCTTACGGTTCCGGTCATTTGATTTACAATCCTGACGACGGAGGACCGGGAGGCCATCATCATGGACACATGAAGAACCATCATGGAGGAGTGCAAGGAATTTCAGCCGCGGATGGACAGTATGGAAAGATATTCAGAGCTAAGTTGAAGGTTATGTCGAACAGGGCTAGATATGATTATTCTTTTTTTGAAGAAGGAGCTGCTTTCTTCCGTGAGTGCGGTGTTCTGGATTGCGTTTATGATGGAATTACATGCGATGACATCATTGACCTCGACATTGCGGATCTGATGGGATACGAAATAATCGGAGACGTTTATCTGACGGACTTGGTTGACGGTCCGACATTCGGATACGATTTTACGGAACCGGCGTGGGTCGGGAGCGGTCAAATCGAACTTCCTTTGGGAAATTATATGGCGATTTTCCGATATAATTAGAGGTTTTTAATTCTGCTGTTTCCGGCGCGTTTACGAGGTTTCAGTAAGCGCGCCGGAACCGGCAGTTGTATTCAGAGAGCATTAAAGCGAAACGAAATGAATAATTAGGCATAAAAATTGCAGAAAAAATTGGGAGGTTGAAGTGATTAAGCGTATTCTAACAGTTTTGCAGTTTTTTTTGATAGGGGCGATTGGGTTCAACGTCTACGCTCAGGATTGCGATATAGACTTTTCAACGGATATTGAATGCTGGTACAAGCAGAGGTATTTTCCGCCGGAGGGCGGAGGAATCCTTGCATTGAACCAGGGGACCAAACTCATCATACCGGGCGGTTCCCTCAATGAAGGAACCGTTTTATGGGCTGAGGTCTGCCGTTATGATCTGGAGGATAAAACGGTAACGAGTTTTGAATTCGGACCGCCGGGGATTCAATTTAATTCTTCGGTGTCGTTGGTTCTGAGATATTTCGACTTTCCAGAGGGTCCATCCGATGTCGTGTGCCGGTATTGGGACGAAGAGACGTCGCAGTGGTTATGCGTTCAGGCATATCACGATGAAGGAACAAAGACGTATGAGTTCAAGATAAGCCACTTTTCATTATATGCGGTTTCGTCCAACAGAGAGGATATGGAGATAGAGCTGTGGGAAGCGGAATGAAGTCGCTGCGTTTTATACTGAATAGTTATGAGTTCTTTTGAATCATATTGGGATGATCGATTTAATCGATATATTGGACTTTTAAAGGAAAAATCAGTAGATGAGTCTGCAGGCGCCGTGACGGTTTCGGCGACTCGTTGCCTGATGAGTTTTCTGGAGTTGCAGGGGAAGCGAAAACCAATGCCGGTCAGCAAACTTATGAAGTCCGTCCGGGAACTTCCCCTTCAGAATTTACCAGATTCCCAAAAGTATATCCTGCTTTCGATTATAATCAGAAGTCTGACGACTCTGGGACTTGTTCACCAGGCTTTGAAGTATTCTTTTGAGCATCAGGCGCCGGACAAAGAGGTCGAAACCAGCTCTGAAGCTTTAATAGCAAGGCTTCAGGGTGACTTGTTGCGACAAGCAGGGCATCATGAAGAGGCCTGGAAGTGTCAGCAAAATGCCCTGCGCATCTTCAGCAAGAATAAGAACTCGGTTAATGAGGCTCATTGTTTGAACAATCTTGGACTCATTCTGATGGATCAGGGAAATATCATAAAGGCTGAAAAATATTTTTCCGAAAGTCTGGCTCTTCTTAATCGAAGCCTTAAAGTCTGCCGAGTCAATCCTTTGCTTACAGGACATCTGCATAATAATCTGGGCATTATCGACTCTATTCAGGGAAAATTCGATTCTGCCGCATCACATCTCATGCGCAGCATCAATTACCGGGAAAAAGTTCACGACTGGCCCGGCATCGCTGAAAGTTCTTATAACTCGGCGCTGATATTCATCAAAAAAAAAGATTATGATGCGGCAGTCAGCCTGCTTGATAAATCCGCCGCTATCGCCCAAAAAATCGGAATCAACCTGCTCGTCGCCCATCAGTTGGTCGCTCGCTCTGAAATCTATATGGAAAAGGATGATTTCAAACCCGCTGAATACTGTCTGAAAAACGCCCAAAAAATTTATAAGGAGCAGGACTTTCTGCTGGGGATCGCTGAGGTTATGAAAGTTGAAGGCATGCTGTTGATGCGGCGGAAAAATATGAGACAGGCGAAAGCATTATTGCTGAAAGCGTTAAGGCATTATCAGGATGCGAATTTCCAAATGGGCTCGGCTCAAACTAAAGAACTGCTCGCAGAAATTCACCTGGAAAACAGCGACGGGCGCAAGGCGAAAAAACTCATGAAAGAAGCTGTTGAAGTATTCCAGGTCTTGAATGCCGCCGAAGAGGTCAGACGGTTACGTACCCGTTTGAAAAACGTAACGGACTGATCAGAGCCGGTCAAGCAACGAACTTCGAAACCGGACTCGATTTTAAGCGCAGGCGCGGGTTCACTTTTGCAGGCCGCTACTGCGCCTGTATACGATCTGTTTTAGTACAGGTTTAATCTTGAGAGCGACGAAAAGTAACCTATTTCAGGACAGAACAGGCAAGCAACGGGGTCTGTGGGGTTGAACGAGTGTTAAGGCAGCTATAATTTATTGTAAAAGAAGGATTTAATAAAATGGCATTCGGATTGCATGTCTTCAGTTGGAGAGAGGGAATCCCTGAATGCAGGGAATTTAAACACCCAGGATCATTGGTTCAATGCGAAGCGTCAGCACGAAAAGAGCAAAAAAAATCAAGGGAGGGCGAATTGCAAGCAGGATCAGCCGATCCCTATAAGGGAAAAGCTGACGCTCGCATGGAACCATTTTTTCATCGCAAGCAGGGGTGAAATGTGATGAGTCGGGGAGAGGAAGAGTCATTTCCCGACAGAAGTCATCAAATTTTTTAGCGATGATCAGCATGCCTTGTGAGTATTTTTAGAAAAATTGGATTTGTGTGGATTTTACAGGAATTTTTCTTCCAGTTCTCTAGCAGCTTCGTGCAGACTTTTCCATTGCCTTCTGACGGTGGCCATGGAAACTTCGCCGTTTTTGACGTTCAGCCTTTCATAGACGGCTTTCACTGACAAGGTTCTGTCTTCTTTGAAGATTTTTTTCAATGCTTTTGCATAGGGTTGGAATTTGAAAGACTTTTTTGGGCCCCGTTTGTCGAGTTTCAATCCAATCATGCCTTCTTTCGAGTATTTATCAGCATAAGAAGAGATCGTAGTGGGATGGATGCCGAATTTTTTGCCGACTTCCTGGTAAGTGCTTGTTTTGCTTTGCACAAGCCTTATCAGTTCATACTTAACGGAAATTTTGTCTTTTTTGTTAATGACGATGGTGTGGGGTACATGATAGGTGAAATAAATTTTATCCCCTGATTTCGTGATTTCAAACTCAGGACGCTTGAAAAGTTCCCTTTGTTTGTTGCTCATCCCAATGAACCCGGCGACTAAATGAAGAAAAACGTTGTTGTTAGACTGGACGACTATTTCGTCAGATTTACGATCGCATTTTTAATTTTCTCATATTCCTGAAAACACTCTTGAATAAGAACAGGAATTTCGGTGAGGCTTTCTTTGAAATCTTCCCTGTTTTTCCACTCTTTCTCAAGACGATTGCTCCACTCCCTGAGCTCGGCAAGTTTTTCTTTGAGTCCGGCGATTTTTCCTGATGTTCTCGGATCAACGCCTTTTCTCGATCTCATGGTCAAAGTGTTGATCAGGTTTTTTAAGAAAACGAGGCGAGTTTCAAAGGGAGCGGACTTAACCAGCCGGGATACGGTAAAATCAAGAAGTTTTTCGTTCCAATCAGATGCGACCAGGTATTCGACGAGATATTCGAAGGTTCCTTCTTTCTTTTGATTTTCCAATTCATGCAGTTTATCGTGTTTCTTTTTCGGAAGCTCTATTCTTTTTCGCATTTCCAGGAAAGCTTTGCGATCAGTTGCGGATAGATAAAAAATCTTGGCCTCATCTTCATCGGATGCGGCTGCAGGAGCGGCTTCAAAATTTTCAAGAGGTTTCAGGGCTTTCTCCGTCAATGACTTCAAGTCTTCGACCGTCCTTTTTAAAATTTGATTGGACAGTATAGTCATTTTCTTCAAGTCTTTGGGTATATTATTGATAAGGGCGACATGGGATTTAAGTTTTTCCAGGGTACCTTCGATAGGAAGCACCAATTCGCCGACGTCGAGGTACCCGGACTGTCTGGGCAGACGGGGAATTTGTTCGAGAAAGTAGGCTGCGGCGGCTTTTCGTTCAGGGAAGGCAGTTTTGGATACTTGTTTCAAGAAGACAGTAGTGAAAGAATCGGAATCCTCCATGGTCAGGAATATATCGCTGAGATTCCTGCCCGCTTCATCAATTTCCGTATTATTATCCGAGGAAAGCGCCCCGGCAAGAGCATCCAGACCCTCTTTCACGGCATCTTCCCATTCGTTTTTACCCTTGTGCAGTCTGCTCAGATAAAGATGCGGCATGCATGCTTTCGGATTGACGCCTGCAGCGTTTTTGAAAGTTTTCATGGCGAGCTTGGCGCTGCCGGAATTATGGTAATGAATTGCGAGTTCAAGAACGGATTCGAAGTCGGTAGGATTAATTTCCATTGCTTTCTGCAGGGCTTTCATGGCGGCTTGCTTATCGTCGACCAATTTGTAAAGTTTTCCCAGATAAGTAAAATAAAGATAATGATGCGTCTCCAGTTCGACCGCTTTTTCCAGATGCTCAATTCCTTTTCGGGCGTTTACGTTTTTGGATTTTATGCCGGCCATTTCATAATATAAACGTCCGGCCGCATAATGAATGAAAGTTCGAGGATTTTTTTTAGCCAAGAGCGGCTTAAGGGCTGAAATTCCTGCCTGTAAATAGGATGGGTCAGCCGTTTGCCGGTAAACGTCGAGAACGACGTCCAAAAAGCGTCCGGGTCCCGGCGACAGTGCTTTCACAGCGCTTTTAAACGCCGTTTTGGCTTCCCTCTTTTTGGCGGGGCCGATGTAATGCAATGCTTTGCCCAAAGTGATCCTTACATCGGGAAGCAGACTATGTTTGTCAGGCAACTCCTCATCCAGTTTTTCACAGATGATCTGAGCCGCCCGGAAATCTCCGGCATCAATGAATGCCCTGGCAACGAAAAGCTTATCCTGAGCTTCCAGTTTTTCATCTTCCAATCGTTTATTTAAAATCGTCGCAGCCTCACGCACCCTTTTTTGACGCGCATACAGCTTACCCAGCCATACCATAGCCTCGCCGTAACCGAGTTCATAGGACTTTTCAAAAGCCTCCTCAGCCGCCTGATGGCGACCTAATCCGAATTCGCATAAACCCAAATACCACCACCATTCCGGGTTCTGGGTCAGCAGAGTCTCGCCGCGCTTCAAAACATTCAGGGCGCTCCGGTAATCGCCGTGCCCGTGGAGCTCCTTCGCCAATATCAATAATAAACGTTTGCCCTTGTTCCGGGGAATAATGATTTCAATCTGACGGAAAGTTTCATGATAAGCGTCAAGCAGTGAAATGAATTCCTCCAGGTAAACGATCTTGTCGGAATTCGCTCCGTCCGACTTCAGCAAATCAAGGTAACTCTTCATGGAGTCCATCACTTGTTTAATGTAAGTCTCACCCGATGATTTCCCATCACCTTCCGTCGACTGCGGCAAGTAAATTCCCGCCTGCTCCGCAGTTCTTAAAACCTCACGAAACAAGACCCTGGTCGGATTCCGCGTGGGTTCCGATTGCGGATCAGCCCGTAAAAAACGCAGCAGTTCATTCCGCCGCTTTTCAGTCAGCTCGATAAGAAGATCGATTCCTTCTTCAAAATTCGGCTCCAGCTTTAAACATTGAGCCAGATACTCAAGCGCAAATTGCTCGTTTCCCAGATCGAGATAAAGCGAGGCGGCGCTGAAATAAGCCGTATGATTGTTCTGCTTTAATTGAATCATACGCTCAATCCATTCCCGCGCCCCTTCCATATCGCCTCGCTGGTAACGAATTCGCGCAATGTGAAAATAACTCTCTGAATCATTCGGGTCCTGGTCCAATATCCGCTGAAATATCTTTTCTGAGACCTTGTTTTTTCCGGCGTTTAAATATGATTCCCCTATTTCACGCAATTGATCCAGGCTCACTTTGTCCGTTAAATCATATTTGCTGATCAAACGCCACAAAACAACATGATAATCGGAAGGAAGCTCCTCCGCCAAACTTACCAGAAACTTCGTGTCCTGCTCGCGCAACGCCTTCTTGTTCAGAGAAACGAGAATCTTGGCTGCAGCCAGGTATTCGCCGCTCCTGTAATGACAATAAGCTTTTTCCACCAGAAGCATCTCATACGATAGGCCTGACTTCACGGCTTTGGAAAAACGAGCGACAGCCTTGTCCCAGTTCTTACGGTCTTCCTCTAAAAGACCCAGACAAAACTCGCCCAATCCCTTGTCCAGACTCCGGGCACCCTTGGCCGCACGGCTTATTTCACTATGCACCGCCTTATCTTTCATTAACTCCAATATCCGGGCCTTCGCTTTTGCTCTGTCCTTCTCCTGCTTAACGATGTCCGGGATCTTCTGATTCCACAGCTCATAATCAATGCTGATGTTGCATATTTCACGAAAAGAAGTTAATCCCCCCTTCTGAGACAATCCCAAACGCTTTATCTCATCGCCTATCCATTCGATCAGTTTGGCGCCCAGCTTCGCCTTGCGGCCCGAAAAATCCGATCCTACCATCTCCGAAACCTTGTCGCGCAATAATTCTAATTCCTCCGTCTCCTCCTTCTGCACAACTTCTGTCAAATAACGGCGTCCCAACCACTTTAACTTGATCTCCAGGTCCTTATCCTTCAAAGATATCTTCTTCTTTTTCAATACCACGTCGCAAAATGTCAGCCTTTGCTCGGGAGACAGCAATCCAATATGATCCAACAAAGCCGCTATATCCGATTCAGACATCGTCGGCTGAAATTTCTCCCGCAACCAGTAAAACCGAAAAGTTCGCGTATAGTCACGTGCTTCAGATTCCGGAAATCGCTCCGCACTCCATTCCGCCAGCCAGTAAAATAATGCCGAAAACTTCAATCTCGCAAGGTGATGAAGCATCCCTTTGGATTTGAACGCTTTCAATATCTTCTCGTCCGTGATGTTGAACTTCGCGTACTTCGCAAGATAGCGCTCTTTCACGCGTTGAACCAGGTGAAATTGAAAACTTCCCGGTTCTTCTAAAATGATTTCGTAAACAATAGAGAACAGCTTCTTCATAAAAGTAATTTCCTGTTAGCGGTTGGCTCCGTTTATCAAAGGAGAAACACGGAAACCCATACTAGCATACTATCCCTTAATTTCAAATATAAAATTTTCAGCGCCCTTCAAAGCTTTTCTCTCGTCCGCTTTACTGTTCTCCTCCAGGCGCCGCGCCTTCCCTCCGACACGGCTCCATCGCCCGTTATCCTAACCCGTCGGGAATGGCGATACTTTCCTCTTGCCGGCGACTGGATCATACAAGCAAAGCGTTTTGATGCCCGAAGCATCCGCCGGGGTCAATCTTCTGTTTCGGCCGCAAGTATTCTCAGGATATCCGGCAAAAGAAAATATGAAAAACTGAATGAAAAAAAATTGACAAAGCGGGACTCAGGTATTATCTTATTATCGCACTCATGATGGTGTCTATCGCGAGTGCACAGGAAAAGCCAACAGGCTTAAAAGCTGAATAATAAACAAACAGGAGGCTAATCATGGGAAAAGTAATAGGAATTGATTTGGGAACGACGAATTCCGCGGTAGCGGTTATAGAAGGCGGAGAGCCGTCGATCATCCCGAACTCGGAGGGAGGAAGGACGACGCCTTCAGTGGTGGGATTTTCGAAGGACGGCAAGCGACTGGTTGGTCAGGTAGCGAAGCGTCAGTCGATCACGAATCCGAGGAACACGGTATTTTCGATCAAGCGATTTATGGGGAGGCGATATGATGAGGTGCAAGGTGAGATCAAGTTGGTGCCGTTCAGCGTAGTAAAGGCATCGAACGGAGATGCACGTGTGGAGGTAGAGGATAAGCAGTATTCTCCTCCTGAGATATCGGCAATGATCCTTCAGAAGTTGCGGTCTTCTGCGGAGGATTATTTAGGTCAGAAGGTAGATGAAGCGGTAATAACGGTGCCTGCGTATTTTAACGACAGTCAGCGTCAGGCGACGAAGGATGCGGGTAAGATAGCGGGATTGAATGTAAAGCGGATCGTGAACGAGCCGACGGCGGCGGCATTGGCGTATGGCCTGGACAAGAAGAAGGACGAGACGATAGCGGTATATGATTTTGGGGGCGGCACGTTCGACATATCGATATTGGAAGTGGGAGAGGGTGTAGTGGAAGTAAAGTCGACGAACGGCGACACACATTTAGGCGGGGACGATCTTGATCAGCGAATAATAGATTGGATAGTAGAGGAGTATAAACGAGACCAGGGGATTGATTTGGGAGCGGACCAGATGGCATTGCAGCGATTGAAGGAGGCTGCGGAGAAGGCGAAGATGGAGTTGTCGACGGTAACGGAGACGGACATCAATCTGCCTTTCATAACGGCGGATGCGGCGGGCCCCAAGCATTTGAACATGAAGTTAAGCCGATCGAAATTCGAGCAACTGGTGGATGATTTAATAGACCGGACGAAGGCGCCGTGCATGAAAGCGATAAAGGATGCCGGCATATCGGCGAGTGAGATAGACGAGGTGGTATTAGTCGGCGGATCGACGAGGATACCGAAGGTTCAGCAGTTAGTGACGGATTTATTTGGAAAGGCGCCTCACAAGGGCGTGAATCCTGACGAGGTAGTGGCGATCGGCGCTGCGGTCCAGGCAGGCGTTTTGGCCGGCGAAGTAAAGGACGTTTTGTTGCTGGACGTTACTCCGTTGTCGTTGGGGATTGAGACGTTAGGAGGCGTATTCACGAAGCTGATAGAAAGGAATACGACGATACCGACGCGCAAGAGCGAGATTTTTTCCACTGCGGCGGACAATCAGACACAGGTGGAGATACATGTGGCGCAGGGTGAGAGGCCGATGATAAAGGACAACCGAACGCTGGGCCGATTTCATCTGGTGGGAATTCCGCCGGCGCCCCGCGGAATGCCTCAGATAGAAGTAACCTTTGATATAGATGCGAATGGAATCGTGAACGTATCGGCGAAGGACCTGGGAACGGGCAAGGAGCAGGCTATAACGATAACGGCATCGAGCGGATTGTCGGAAAATGAGATAAGTAATATGGTGAATGAAGCCGAGGAGCATGCTGAGGAGGACAAGAGGTCGAAGGAGCTGATTGATCAGAGGAACAATCTGGACAGTTTGATATACAGTACGGAGAAGACGTTGGGCGAGCACAGGGAGAAGATACCGATGGCGGAGATTTCCAACATTGAGAAGGCGATAGAGGAAGCGAAGGAGACGTTGAAGACGGACGACCTGGAGAAGATGAAGCAGGCGGGTGAGAATTTGACGAAGGCTTCTCACAAGCTGGCGGAGATCATGTATCAGGAGGCGCAGCAGCAGTATCAGCAGCAGCAACCGGGCGCCGGAGGGGCTGCCGGAGGAGCTGCAGGCGAAGGCGCTGCGGGCGGCCCCGGAACATCTGCCGGAGGCGGAAAAGAGGACGAGGATGTAGTCGATGCTGAGTATGAAGATGTGGAATAAGCATTGATTTTTCACCTGTTCTGCGGGTTTCGAGAAGAAGAAAATTGCGAACATATGCAGGGATGTTGCAGAACGGGAAAGTCTGCTTGCCGCAACGTTCCTGATGTGCTACTAATTTAGAATTGTAAGGAGAGGACTTACCGCCGGCTGTTCCGAGGGTGCGGCCGGCGGAGGAGTTCACCGTGAATGTATCGTGAAGAGGGATTTTTATGAAATACTGGGAATTCCCAGGAATGCGGACAAGGAGACGATAAGGAAGGCTTATCGCAAATTAGCGCGACAATACCATCCGGACGTCAATCCTCACGACAAGACTGCCGAGAAGAGATTCAAGGAAATATCGGAGGCTTATAAAATTCTTTCGGACGTTAAGAGCCGTAGGTTGTACGATCGGTCCGGACATGCTGCATTCAGAAGGATGCGTGAGGATATGAGCGGATCGGGAAGGAAATCGGGCGGATTTGATGTGCGTTTTAATGCTTCAGAATTTTCGGGCAAAACAGCATCGGAATCGATAAAGAGTATTTTCCGGGAGTTTTTCCGAGACAAGATGAAATCTGAGAAGGCCGGGAAGAAGGAGCGGGGACGGGACATAACGTATCCGATGGAGATCGATTTTGACCAGATGTATCGGGGCATGACCGCTACGATCAGCATACCGGTGGAGAAGTTTTGTGCGGCTTGCGGAGGAAAGGGTTTTGAGCCCGGTTCCGTGACAATGCCTTGTCCGGAATGCGGCGGTTCAGGACAGAAATTCGTAACGAAAGGACCTCTGAAATATGCTGTAACGTGTGAGAGATGCAAAGGTGAGGGCCATGTGCGGGATTCGCTGTGTCAGGCCTGCCGGGGAAAAAGAGTTAGACGCAAGATGGAAAAGATTCCTGTAAGGATACCGCCGGGAATCGACACGGGTTACAGAATCCAGGCGCCGAAAAAGGGCGAAGCGGGAAAAAACGGCGGTGAGCAGGGTGATTTATACATTGTGGTTCGAGTAAAGCCGCATGAATTTTTTTCAAGGAAGGGCGCCAATCTGGAGCTGGAACTGCCTATAACCATTGATGAAGCTGTATTAGGCGCCCGTATAGACGTGCCGACTCCGGAAGGAAAAGCCAGAATGACTGTGCCTCCGGGAACGCCCAGCGGCAAAGTATTCCGTCTGGCGGGCAAGGGACTTCCCCGATTAAACAGAGGCGGCCGGGGAGACCTTATGATAAAGGTGGGGATTAATGTTCCGAGCGTTTCTGATGAGGAGTCGCGGCGGTTGATACGGGAATTCGCCTATTTGAACAAAGAAAACCCCAGGAAACGTTTTTTTAAAGTTCCGAATTATGCTGCAGAGTGATCTATGACTTTTGAAGAGAATAAAACGGGAAAATATACGATCGGAATCATTTCTGAGATGTTGAATGTGCATCCTCAGACGTTAAGGTTGTATGAAAAAAGAGGATTGGTGACGCCTTCGCGGACGAGGGGCAACACTCGATTATATTCTGATTCTGATGTCGAAAGGATCAAAACCATTATAAGGTTGACTGATGAATTCGGCGTAAACCTTAACGGGGTTGAAATTATTCTCCGGCTTCATGATAGGATTGAAGCGCTGGAAATGGAGAATGACAGCATGAAGGAGATGATGTGGCAAATGTATGAAACGCTGGTTGAACTGGAAGGAGAGAAGGCGGCATCCGCTTTGATTCGCGTGCCGTCATCCGTTCCGATTTTCTGTCGTTCGTCAAAGAGTTAAAAAGAGGGTTGAAAAATTATGGAAATTGTAGAAAATTGAAATATTGGAATTGCTTATCAAAGGAGGATGTGCTTACCGGTGGCTGAAAAAAGAGATTATTACGAAATATTGGGAATTCAAAAGAACGCTTCTGCTGATGAGATCAAAAAGAGTTATCGTCAGATGGCATTACAATATCATCCTGACAGGAATCCCGGCAACAGCGAAGCTGAATTTAGATTTAAAGAAGCTGCGGAAGCTTATGAAGTATTAAGAGACCAGGAGAAACGGCGCATATATGATCAGTTCGGTCATTCAGGACTTTCCGGACAAGGTTTTCAAGGATTCGGCGGTATAGAGGACATTTTCAGCGCGTTCGAGGATATATTCGGATTCGACAGTTTCTTCGGAGGACGAAGGACGGGGCGAAGGAGCGCCAGGAGAGGGGCCGATCTGGCGCAGGAAGTTGAGATTGAATTCATTGAAGCGGCATTTGGAGTAGAAAAGGAAATCGATATTGAAAAACACGAGATATGCGAGACATGCAACGGCAGCAAGGCTGCTCCGGGAACTTCACCCGAAAGGTGTCCCATGTGCGGCGGATCGGGACAGGTTCGGACGTCTCAGGGATTCTTTACATTAGCGACCACCTGTCATCAATGCCGGGGTACCGGCGAAACGATACCTGAACCATGTCCGGACTGCAGCGGCAGCGGAAGGCAAGTCCGTCAGAGCAAATTGAAGGTTAAGCTTCCTGCAGGCGTAAAGGATTTGGATCAATTGAGGCTGAGAGGACAGGGAGAAGCCGGAATCGGCGGCGGAATGCCCGGCGACCTGTTTTTGCGGATCAGAGTCAAACCGCATGAATTTTTTAAAAGAGAAGGCAACGACATCGTATGCGAAGTACCCATATCATTTTCGCAGGCGGCGTTAGGCGATGAAATAGAGGCGCCGACTCTGGAGGGAGTGCATAAGTTGAGCATTCCCAGAGGAACTCAGTCGGGTAAGGAATTTCGCATCAGGGGCGCCGGCGCTTATGATCCCCGCGGATACGGCCGAGGCGATCAACTGATCAGAATTAGCCTTAAAACCCCCACCAAGTTAAATGAAAAACAGGAACAGTTATTCCTGCAACTCGCCGATTCTTTTGGAGAAAAGATCAATCCCAGAAAGAAGGGTTTATTCAACAGGATAAAAGAAACGATCAACGAAATGGTGGAATGATTACTGAGATAGTTCGTTCATCGAAGTCGGGATGACAGCGAAGCTTTCGCCGCCGCATCCGCGAAGCGCTTTTCAAACTCGAATGCGCCCGTCCATAAACTCAAATACCGGTTATAATTTTACTGCAGGCAAGGCGCTGCGGTTTCTGATCCACAAAATCCATGACGGTTACATCTTATGGGGAAACCTCATGAAGAATCAACACCCTTCCTTCAGGCTTCCGGATACGGAACGGCAATATCATGCGGTCTGTCTCAAGCGTTTTATGATGCAACTGAACACATTTTAAGGATCAGAAGAATTCCTTCAGGCGGAATTTGCATTTTCTCTTTTTTCCGTCTCGCAGGTATTGAATTTTTATTTTCGTATCTTCAGGTGCGGAAAACAATTCTTTTAAGTCATAGAAGCCGTATTCTTCAGCTTTTTTACCGTTAACTTTTATGATGACGTCGCCTTTGCGTAGATCGCATTTTGAAGCGGGCGTCCGGTCATATACTTTGAAAATTTTAAACTCATCATCTTCTTTCATAATTTCAAGGCCTGCTTTGTTCACTTTGAACGGGTCATCGAATTTTTCACTGGGAATGAGCCGCAGGCGATTATTCATGTAATCGAAGATGATGCGGAAACGCGACAGTATTTTGGCTCCGACAGTACCATAACTTTTTCCGATGGAAAGAGCTCCTTTGTCGCCGGTTATAAGGTCAACGGGCATATTGGAGAACTCGTAGCCGGCCAGTTGGAATTCGTCGGTGCGACTCACATAAACGTCCGATTCGCCGCCGAGCCCGAGAGCAGAAATTTTAAAAGTTTTGCGATCCTTCAGGAGGTTGTGTTCTTCGACGAAGGGTGCATGGAGATGAAGGCTTCCGTTAGAGCCGGTGTCGAGACGAAACCAGCCTTTATGTCCCTCGAATTCTCCCGGTATCTCAAAGAGGTTCATGGATAAACGTCCTTCGGTCCAATCCTCATATTGTTCTGAATCAAAAGTTTGTGTTTCGTAGACGGTTATAGTTTTATCGCTGTAATTCAAATCTATAACGAAGCGAGAAAAAAGATCGTATCCCAGAATTCCGTCGATACGCATCCCAAGAAAAGGTTCCAGGGGAGAGAAATCGACGCAATAGGCTTTTCTGGCTTTCAGCTTGAGACCGTTGATATCGATTTGATCGTATTCCACGAAACCGACCTGTTCCATGCCTCCGACTCCGAGGGATTGGATGCCCGGAGTGGTTTTCAGGCCGAGATCATCGGTCAGGTTTTTTGATAGGATGGTGCCTCCGGCGCCGCTGTCCAAAAGGAAATTTTTGTTTTCAGAACCGTTCACAGCGACCTGAAGAATTATATGACCGTCCAGTAATTTAATCGGCGCCTTGATCATTTTCTTTCCCGGCGGAAAAGCATAGTCTTTGACTGATTCGCCGGGGGGCATAAACAGTTCGTTGGTTAAACGGACGTTAAATTCGCAGGTCTTAAGTTTGAAAACCATAGGGGTGGCGCCGGGAAAATCGATCACCTGACGGCTGGATTCCGCAACTTTCATGCCGTCTATATTCCTGTAGGAATCATAATGAAGCGTGACATCCATGCCTTCTTCTTCGGTTTCGACACGATTGACCAGGAAGGACTCCGCATCGATATAAAATGTCTGTTCTGTCCACTTGCCGTCCTTTTTTTCTTTTACGATCAGAATATACTCAGTCCCTTTTTCTTCGTGTTGATTCTCTCCGCCGTATTCCAGATTGAGGTCTGGGCCGGGATAAAGATATTCAAACTCCGGCAGAACAGTCGAGGGGCGTGAAGGTTCTTTCTTCTCTTCGACTTTAGTCTGACCGCCTTCAAGGGTCCAATCCCGATAAAGGTCTCCGCCCTGCACTTTGGACATAATCGGCAGTTTAAATTCGATCCTGTACTCGCCTGGAACGCGGGACCATTCCTCGAATGTTCCGGCGAATGTAGCGATCGAAATGTCATATAAGGCGTGCTTGGAATGAATTTCCTGTATGCGCTCGCCGCCCAGCGCTTCCCGGTGCCTGGTCATCAAAGTTTCAAGGTCCATGGCAGAAGCGGTTGAAATCATCAACGTTGTTACGACTAAAAAAATATAAAAAGCTTTCATTTTTCTCCTCTTCGCAGCAAAAAAGTTAAAAGCGGCAAAATAATAGTGCTTTTTCCGGACTTTTTCAACAGGTCATTTTAATCGCTTTTTTGTCCATAAACGGAGAATTTTCCCTAATGCTGCGTCAGGCTAAGGCTTTACTCAGGCAACGGATAAGCAATACCCACTATCTCGCAAATCCTTGCCTTCATTGTCTTAAGAAAAAATGGGGACTGATCAAATAGGGGTTACAAATTGTGATCTAGATAGTGTCTGTCCACAAACTCGAATCTCGATTCAAAATTTAATGCTGGACAGTCACTGCGGTTTTTGATCCATAAACGAGCGAATTTTTCTTAAGACAAGGATGGTAATGATTTGCGAGGCAGGGGCGGCGCTTATACTTTGACTGAGCAAATCCGAAGCCTGACGCAGTATTGGGAAAAATTCGCCGTTTATGGACAAAAACTAGATAATAAAAAAAACTTTCGTGCTCAGCGAAGCGGCGCTTGTGCTCGTAATCGTAATAGATCGATTCAAATGATTGCCCTGCTTTGCTTTCAAACGACTGTACAGATCATGCCGATATTTCGATTACGATTACCGCTGCACTGAGCACGAGCACGAAGGATTTAAACTGAGAAATTGTAACCCTGACAGGGCCATTTTTGATCAGCGCCTATTTCAGGATGCCGGTTAGATTGACGGGGGGCAATGTCTCGTAATAGATTTTGTATGAGAGATGCGGGCTAAGCATTCGTTTAGAATTCGAACCCGATACCAACCCCGATCCCGATCCCGACTACGACCCCGATACCGATACCAACCCCGATCCCGATCCCGACCCCGAACCCGATACCAACCCCGATCCCGATACCGACTACAACCCCGATCCAGATACCGATACCAACCCCGACCCCGATGCCGATACCAACCCCGATCCCGATACCGACTACGACCCCGATACCGATACCGACCCCGACCCCGATACCGACTACGACCCCGATACCGACTACGACCCCGATACCGATACCGACCCCGACCCCGATGCCGATACCAACCCCGACCCCGATACCGACTACGACCCCGATACCGATACCGACCCCGACCTCGACTACGACCCCGACCCAGATACCGATTAGCGAAACACTCTGTCAAACGTTTTGAAAGAAGTGCAGCCCGCTATGATGAGTCCTAAAATTCCGTTTCTTTTTTGAGACGTTTAATGTTCAAATACCGGTTTTGTTTATACGAATGATTTGATATTCCAGTCGTCCCTTCTGTCCTTTAGGTCCCTTAGGTCCCTTAGGTCCCTTTGTCCCTTTATCTTTGTCACTTTTTTAAATACTTTTGAAGATTTATTTCAGTACATGATCTCAATCGCAATCGCAATCGAAACCCAAAACCGAAACAAAATGATGTGATATTCCGTCGAATTGTAACCTCAAAAGAAGTATTTTTGATCAACGCCCATCGGTGAATGCTTTCGGGTGCACTCTTGCTGCTGAAAAGCCTAATGAGCGCCTGTCCATAGACTCGAATCTCGATTCAAAATTTAATGCTGGACAGCCACTTGGATTTTTGATCCATAAACGGGCGAATTTATCTTAAGGCAAGGAAGGCAAGGATTTGCGAGGTAGGGGTATTTATTATACGTTGATTGAGTAAATCCGCAGCCTGACGCAGTACTGGGGAAAATTCGCTGTTTATGGACAAAAACTAATGAGGTGGTATTGACGGCAATACCGCCCCTCTTGTTAGCGTGATTCGCTTGATTTCTGGTTTTCCTCATGTCGATTTCGTCATCGTCCTCCGCGTTTACCGCAGGCCGCAGCGAATCCGTATCGCGATATTTTTTGCATTCGACAATGGGGTCGGAGAGCGCGGTAAAGAAAACGGATACGCTGCGCCCGGCTTCCGGTTCGTACACGATTTTTCGTGTAATATGCACATCTTGTGGCTTAAAAATGTCGGATGATCAGGATACGGAGAATACCTCTTCAGCGGAATTCATCTATCAATATCACTGACCTGAGTTGAAAGCAAAATCATATTCCTTTGTATTTTTAAACTTTACAGGGCCTTTTCGCGGCGATTCTCCCATTATTGCCTTTTCCAGTTATGTCCTGGAATTCTATGGCATGACGATTGCGTTTAGTATTTACGGCGTTATAATTTCAATGAATAAGGAGGTTAAGATGAAAGCGCTGATGACGATTTTAATCATTCTGGGTGTTGCTTCATTTCATCAATGTTATGCCGAGACTTTTCATGTTCCCTCGGAATATACCGGGATTCAGGAAGCGATGGATGCGGCCCAGGACGGCGATACGATACTCGTCGCTCCGGGGACTTATCATTCTTCCGTGAATTTTCTGGGCAAGGCAGTTCATTTGTTGAGTTCCGGGGGGCCTGCGGTGACGAAGATAATCAGAAACGGAAGCATCGTAAGTTTTTACAATGGTGAGGAACCTGATTCGATATTAAATGGATTTACATTGACGGATCATAACATGTCCGATCCGATTGGTGCGGTAGTCTGCGATGATGCATCGCCGACGATCATCAACAATGTATTCATCGATTGCCTTTCGGGAGAAAACGGAGCGGGTATAGGAACGTACGGCGGCTCACCCTCGATCATCAACAACGCATTCATAAATAATGATGCCTTTATGACTGAAGCTTGTATGGGCGGCAGCGGTATTTTTGTGGAAGTGGGGGCTCCTTTTGTCTTCGGGAATTATTTCAGTGAAAACTATAATTCATACGGTTCAGGGATAATGTGTTGCGCCGACAATTCTGTGATCAGAAACAATATATTCTTCGATAATGAGTATCAGTCTATCCATGGAGATTATTCATATGCGGAAATATCATTCAACACCTTTGTAAATTTCGGCGTCGGCTGGTGTCCCGGCGCGGCTTTTGAATTTACAGGCAATATTTTTCATAACTGCTCCACGGAAGATGGACCGGTTGAGGGTAATTTTTACGGTGACCCCTTGTTCGTCACCGGCCCCTGGGGAGATTTTTATCTCAGTCAGGTCGCTGCGGGGCAAAGCGAGGACAGTCCCTGCCTGAATGCCGGAAGCGAGATGCTTCCTTATGCGGGAACGACGAGAACTGACCACGTTAAAGACAGAGAAATGTCAGACTATGGGTATCACTATATATACAGGGGATTGTCGACTGTACTCACAAGCGACGATTCCGTGAACGACTTCAAAATGCCTTCTGAATCTGATTCAGTATCTAAGCGCGTTTATCAATATCCGGTTCTGCGGAATATTCTTCCTTCTGAAATATTCAACAGTTACCCGGAACTGGCGAACATTGCGCTGATTCCCATTGAAATTTCAGCGTTTGCCGAACGCGGGTTTTAGAAAAAATACACCACCCTTGAATTCAAACGGTGGGCGCACGATCATTTGCGGGCAAATCCTGAAGGCAGGGATTTAAGGATAGACGAAATAATTAATGCAGCGCCTGTCCGCCGGAGGATATCCCATTGGGGGCCGGTCCTTGTTAATTCAGTTCATTTTCGATATGCTTGAAGAGTAATAACCGTTACGGCGATTGCCGTTCGGTTCATTTCTTCATGATGTGATAAAAGGAGTTGATGACATGGGGCAGAAATATCGTCAGCATGGTTATATGGACGGCGATTGGAAAGGAAAAAGAGGAAGAAAAGATGACGAGGCGGGCGGCGTGGTTTTCGGGTCAATGCTGAAAGTCCTGGTTTGCAAAAAATGCAGCGAAAGGAATAAATTCGTTTCAAAAGTGAATCCGGACAGCGTGTGTTCACGTTGCGGAACCTCTCTGCATTCCTGTGTTCACTGTAAAAATTACGACAGACAAGCCAAATTCCAATGCAAGAAGCCCATTGAAAACGAAATATCCGAGAAAATGGAGCGAAATGAATGTTCCTATTTTGATCCCATGCTGAAAGCAGACTCATCCGCAAAAAAACCGATGACAGCGGATGAAGCCAAAAAAGCGCTGGATAAATTGTTTAAGATTTAAAACCGGCTAAGGATCGCTGCCGCGTTTCAGGACTTCGGCATCAGATTAAGAAAATCGGCATTGATCAAATATCGGTATTTTGAAGTTACAATTCGGGCAGTACGAAGTCTGCAAAGGCTCGGGAGATATAATAAATTGGGACTGATCAAACCGTGGTTACACTTTTTTCAAAACGTTTGACAGTTTGTTTCGGCGTCGGTATCGGCATCGCAATTGTAAATCAAATATTCAGAATGGAGCCAATCGAACTCTTGTGTCACGTGTGTGTAATAGTAGGTTTTTTAAGGGGGATTTCACTCAGTCAATTTTTTTGCCGGCAAAAGCTGTTACCCCTGTTTGATCAGTCTCCAGAAAATATTTAAAACGTTCCGTCATTTTTTGAATCTTTATTAGAGTGAAGTCGATTTTGCTGAGGAATTCGTTTAATTATTCGATAATTCAGCAAGAATGGGACTGAAATTTTTTGAATCAGTAAAGGCGGCGTGCTTGATGGACAGAATAATGTGAAATATAATGGAGTCACATTACGCGGCATCGGCATAAGCTATGTCGAATCATTTAAAAAGAGGCATCAGGTGAACGGGAGAGCGTAAGGAGGTTGGAATTGATACACGAATTTGATTCAGTAATTGTGGGAGCGGGCGGCGCCGGGCTTTATGCGGCATTGGAGGCGTCGAAATCCGGAAAAACCTGCGTAATATCGAAGTTGTATCCTGTAAGGAGTCATACGGGTGCGGCTCAGGGCGGCATAGGCGCTGCGTTGGGCAATATTGAGGAGGACAGCGCTGAGTGGCATGCGTTTGATACGGTAAAAGGGGGCGATTACCTGGTTGATCAGGAGGCGGCGATGATTCTGGCTGAGGAGGCGGTGCAGGCGGTTTATGATCTGGAGAACCTGGGATTGCCGTTTAATCGGACAGAAGAGGGACGGATCGCCCAGAGGAAATTCGGGGGACATACGAAGAATTTCGGAGAATCGCCGGTTCATCGCTCGTGTTATGCAGCGGACAGAACAGGACATATGATTTTGCAGACTCTTTTTCAGCAGTGCATAAAAAACGACGTTTCTTTTTTCGATGAATTTCATGTAATAGACGTCATCATAGAAGGCAACAAATGCGGCGGCGTAGTCGTATTTGAGCCCGGAACAGGGGAAACCCATATTTTTTCGGCTCGTGCGGTTTTGTTTGCTGCCGGCGGTTTCGGGAGGATGTTTCGCATTACCTCCAATGCGTTTGCCAATACGGGAGACGGGCCTGCGGTACTTTTGCGCCGCGGGGTTCCGTTGGAGGACATGGAATTTTTTCAATTTCATCCCACTGGTATCCGGGGTATGGGGATACTTATAACGGAAGGCGTCCGAGGCGAAGGCGGCATATTATTGAACAGTGAAGGCGAACGTTTTATGGAAAGGTATTCGCCCAAGCTGCTGGATTTGGCGCCCCGTGATATGGTTTCCAGGGCGATAGTGACGGAGATAAAGGAAGGGAGAGGAATAAGAGGGGACGGTAAGATAGACGATTATGTTTATTTGGATGCCGTACGTCTGGGTAAAAATGCGCTGATGGAGAAACTGCCGGAGATATCCGATTTCTGTCGCACATACCTGGATATCGATCCTGCTGAAAAACCGATACCTGTTCATCCTACGGCTCATTACGCCATGGGAGGAATACCGACTGATGCCGACGGTCGAGTCTGCTGTGACGGTAAAGGCGGATTCTATGAAGGACTGTATGCTGCCGGCGAATGCGCCTGCGTTTCGGTGCACGGCGCCAACCGGCTGGGCACCAACAGCCTGGTCGATCTGGTCGTGTTCGGTCGAAGAGCGGGTAAACATATTCAGAAATATGTAAAGCAGGCGAAGGGATTGAACGCTGATGTCAATTCATATATTGCAGAGGCAGAGGCGTGGATAGAGAAGATACGTTCTATGAAGAAAGGCGCCGATCCTGAAGATATTCGCAATGAGATGCAGTTTCTGATGATGGAAAAGGTAGGGATTTACAGGAATAAAAAAGATATGGAATCGGCCGTCAACCGGTTGAAGGAGCTTCGTGAGAAGATTAAAGAGGTAGGCGTTCAAGACGATTCGAAAAGCTTCAATTACGCGCTGGTTGATGTCATGGAACTTGAGAATCTCCTGGATTTGGCCCTTGTAACGGCGCAAGCAGCTCTGAACAGAGAAGAAAGCAGAGGGGCGCATTCGAGGGAGGATTTTCGGGACCGCGACGATAAAAACTGGTTGAAGCACACCATGATAAAATTCGCCGGCGAAGAATCCGTCATCGGTTATAAGGAAGTCGACGTTTCGGTATGGAAGCCGAAGCCCCGAAAATATTGACGAGATAAATGGATGATGCAGTCTGATGACTTGGATGAAAAGAGGAGTCGAGGGAAAAAGGAGCGCAAAATGAGAGTTACGTTTGAAATAAAACGTTTTAATCCGGAAAAAGACAATGAGCCCTATTTTCAGAGCTATGAACTGGATATGGAGCCGAAGGAGAGGGTTCTGGATGCTTTATTGAAGATAAAAAGTCGATTGGATGATTCTCTGGTTTTTAGAAAAAGCTGTGCACACGGAGTGTGCGGATCGGATGCCGTGAGGATAAACGGGAAGGACAGATTGGCATGCAAGACGCTGATCAAAGATGTAGTTAAAGACGACAATCGAGCGGTCAGGGTGGAGCCTTTACGTCATTTTACGGTTCAAAGAGATTTAATGGTTGACCAAAGCGGCTTCTTCGAACGATACAAAGCCGTCAAACCTTATCTGATCAATGATGAGAAGCCGGAAGAAAAGGAGCGTATACAGACGGTCGAGGATCGCAAAAAGTTTGATGATGCCACCAACTGCATTTTGTGCAGCGCCTGTATGTCGGCCTGCCCCGTCATTGATGATAATCCCGAATTCATAGGCCCCGCTATCATCGTGCAGGCCGCCCGTTTCAATGATGATTCCAGGGACCGGGGATTTGAGGCGCGGTTGGAGGTATTGGATGCTCGGAACGGAGTATGGCCGTGCGACAATAAATTTGAATGCACAAAGGCTTGTCCCCGTGGCATCAAGATCACGAAACTGATCAATCTGTCCAAGCGGAGAATAACGAAGTTCAAAGAGGGAGAAAAAAATGAGCGATAAATTGCATCTGGTTTGTCCCCATTGCAGCAGCGTCAATCGGGTTGTTTCAGACAAAATCGCCAGGAAACCAAAATGCGGAGCGTGCAAGAGTCCGCTTTTTACGGGCAGCCCCGTGGCGTTTGACAGCGCTTCATTCCACAAGAACATACAGAAAAACGACATTCCGGTCCTGGTTGATTTCTGGGCGCCCTGGTGCGGACCTTGCCGAATTATGGCCCCGGCCTTTCAGCAGGCTGCCGCGCAATTGGAACCTAACCTGCGCTTCGGAAAAGTTAATACGGAAGATGAGCAGGCGCTGGCTTCTCAATTCAACATCTTCAGCATTCCGACCACGATCATTTTCAAAAACGGAAAAGAGATTGCCCGTCAGGCCGGCGCTATGAACGCTCAAACCATCATTCAATGGGTCAAGTCCCATGTTTGAGTCGGAACAGAATTTATAGGGCAGAGTATAAGGAGGATTAAACATTGGGGGACGAGAAACTGTTTTTAAAGGCCAGTGAGGAGTTGAAAGAGGGAAAAGTTGACCAGGCTTTGTGGACAAAAGCTTTGACGCTTGAAAAAGGGGACGAGGAGCAGGCGAAATACAGGTACATGATGCTGCGCGTCGATCAGATGAAGACGACGGGACATTCCGCTGCCGGTGAAGGATTGTTGACTCAAAATGGCGAATCGCCCGCTCACAGCGGTTTGAGGTTCCTGTTCACTCTATGCATATTGGGCGGAATAGCCGCCGTAGTGTACATTTATTTTTTTAATTTCGATCGATATTCAGAAGAGCAGTTGGTTCAGATGACGCCGTTCTGGGCGATACCGATCATATTCGGTTATTATGGGTTCTATGCTCTGTATAAACGCCTGAAGATGTATAGAAGAGGCTATGATTCCGTAACGGAGCTGCTGCAGGAAGAACGAAGTTTGAAACAGGGATTATGGGGAGCATTCACAATAATTTTTCTGCATACGCCCATCATGGCGACGAAAAGCGTTAATCCTCTATTAATAGGGGCTTGCGGTTCCGTCATATGGGGCGTGATGCTGATTCTATTTTTTCAGTTCATATTTCCCATGCTGTGATGAGCAGGCGACGGAGCTTTGCATAGGAGACTTCTGCGTTTTATGACTTATAAACCGGACATGTGGCGTCGATTGGAATTTGAGGGCACTCCGATATACGTCAGGCGAGACAAGTCGGGCTGGTTCGTACCCAACAAGTCGGGAGATGAATTGCTTCGGAAACTTCATTCAAACGGAGATATGATCATAAACGATATGACGGCGGCGCGTTTTCTTGAACGACTCCCGGAAACGACTCATTACGATTACAAGGGTCGCGCTTCGCTCCTGCAAACTGAGGAATTAAAAGAGTTGTGGCTGCATATAACGGATCGCTGCAACATGAGGTGCTCTCATTGTTTATTTTCCTGTTCAAAAAAGAAAAAGCAGGAGTTGACCGCGGATATCATTCTGGATATTTCAAATCAGGCGGTCGAACTGGGTTGCAGAATATTTGCCCTGACAGGTGGGGAACCTTTCGTTCACAGGGAGATAGACCGTATCATCAGCGAAATTTTGGCTCATTCCGGGACGCATGTGGCTGTGTTGACGAACGGGATGAACCTGGATAAGCGCTTGAAGGGAAAGCCTTGGGAAACCGGACGATTGCATTTGCAGATCAGCGTGGACGGCCTTCAGGAAAACCATGATAGAATAAGAGGAAGAGACGCTTTCAGTCGGTTGCAGCGCCAATTCAATTTCTTGAATAGAAACCGTATGCCTTTCACTTTATCCATGTGCGTCAACCGCTGCAACGTCCATGAAATGCCCGATATAATCAGTTTAGCGCATGAAACGGGAGCTTCGAACGTGCATTTCATGTGGTATTTCGTTCGGGGTAGAGGAGAACGAAAATATTTTGCAGAACCTGAAATAATCTTTGAGAATATAAGAAAAGCGGAGAAGAAAGCCCGTTCTCTGGGAGTAAAGATCGACAATATTGAAGCTTTGAAAACTCAGGTATTTGCTCCTTCAGGCACCATTCATGACGGTTCCGGTACGGCTTGGGAATCCGTAGCCCTGGGACCGGACGGGAAGCTGTATCCATCAGCCGCTTTAGTTGGAGTAAAAGAACTGTCCGTTGCAATTGAGAAGGATTTTTCGACCGCCTGGCGCGACAGCGGGATTCTCAACACGATAAGAGAACAGACCGCCCAGAGTGATGAATCCCCTTTACGATATATCTTGGGCGGAGGGGACATCGATCATAGTTACCTGCACGGCGGCTGTTTCACGGGGAAAGACCCTTATATGTCTTTTTATGAAAAGACGGCGCTATGGCTGATCAAGCATGAAGCCCGTCTTTGCAGTGAGGAAGGTCCGCCCAGTTTACGATTAAAAATGGGCGACATACTTGAAAGTTGCGGCGCTCACGGCGAAATAGCGCTGATTCATTCAAATTGCTTACTGGCGCTGGCACAAAAAGACAGTTTTACGGCAGTTAAAGAATTTTATACAGAAGCCGCCGGCGACAAAAACAAAGATATTTTAAATCCTGTGTGTTATCCGGAAGAATTTATCGAACATATTCCGCCGGAATTCCGTTTCAGAGGTTACGGATGCGGCAGTCCTGTTTTGGATGCCGGGATCGGCCAGGGGGAGACAGTGGTGGACCTGGGTTGCGGAACAGGTGTGGAGTGCTTCGTGGCCGCCCGGTTAACCGGCTCTTCCGGAAGGATAACAGGAATCGATATGCTTCCGGATATGATCGTATTGGCCGGGAAGGGAGCGAAAAAAGCAGCGGAAAACCTGGGATATTCTAATGTTGAGTTCAAACCAGGTCTGCTTGAAGATTTGCCTTTACAGGACAATTATGCGGACCTGGCGCTCTCGAATTGCGTTATGAACCTCTCCGTCAATAAACGGAAATCCTTCAAAGAGGTATTCAGAATATTGAAACCGGGAGGACGCTTCGTCGTGTCTGACGTGGTATGCGAAGATGAACCCGCCGCCTCTTTGAAAAACGATGAAAAGTTAAAAGGCGAGTGCATTGCAGGGGCGATGACCCAGAGGGACCTTATGGGGATACTGGATGAGTCTGGATTCGTAAATATCCGTATTCTGAAGCGTTTTCTTTACAGGACCGTCCAGGGGCATCCCTTTTATTCCATTACTGTTAAAGCCTGTAAAGCGAGAAAGGAAGTTAAAGTTAAAGTCATTTACAGGGGTCCTTTCGCGTCCGTCAAGGCTTCAAACGGCAAGTGTCTTCATGCCGGATTGGTGTCGGAACTCAGCGCTTCCGAAGCGAAAACGCTCGAAGATCAATTGTTGATTCTGGATGATGAAGGAAGGGCGACTAATTTAAAAGACGACGAATCCTGTGCCTGTTATTCGCCGCCGGAAGAGAAGACGCAAGAATCCGCCGGCAGACAGAAAAAACTACATGCGGATAAATCGAAAAAACAGAAAAAGCATCGCTCTGAATGCATGGTTTGCGGGACTCCATTGATTTATCCCGACCAGGAAAGGGAAATGTCCTGCTCTTACTGCGGCAGAACTCAGGCGGCCAATGCCTTCTGCCGGAAGGGCCACTTCGTCTGCGACAGGTGTCATTCGGAGAATGCCCTGGAAGTCATTGAATACTTTTGTCTTAACACAGAAGAAACAGATATGATTAAACTGATGGAGGAAATCCGAAGTCATCCTGCCGTACCCATAAACGGTCCCGAACACCATGCGCTCGTCCCCGGAATAATCCTCGCCGCTTATCGTAACCTCGGCGGAAACGTATCGGAATCCCTCATCAGAACCGGAATTAAACGCGGCGCTTCAGTTGCCGGAGGATACTGTGCTTTTATGGGCGTCTGCGGAGCCGCTCTCGGCGTCGGCATCGCTTTCAGTCTTATTCTCAAGGCTAATCCGTTGAAACCGGTCGAAAGACAGAAGGTTATGCAAGCGGTTAATAAAATACTTGAAGATATCAGCGCTTTTAAAGCCGCCCGATGCTGTCAACGGGATTCATGGATCGCTCTAAAAATAGCCGCCCGATTATCCGAAAAACTTCTGCCGGTGAAATTGAAAGCGGAGCATCAAATGAATTGCTCACAGAAACATCTCAATAAGCAGTGCCTGGGACCCCATTGTCCGCTGGCGATTAAAAATCATGCAGTCGTTCTCAAGTGAATTTCACCGGAAAAAATGATTCTGACGATTGTCTTGCGGCGCACCTGGGTCATCGATTGATAGCCGGATCGCACGCTCCTTATTTCGGTCCCGATGAATGGGATTATGAATTAACCTTTTCCAACGATTATTAAACAATGTTGAAGGCTTGAACTATTATGACTTTTTACTCACCCTTCGTAGAATATTACGAATTAATATTTCCTTTCAAAGCGACGACTTTTCGGTTCCTGGAATCTTTCGTCTCCCCACCGAAGAGCCGCATATTGGACATAGGATGCGGAACAGGCGCTTACCCAGAGGAATTCGCGCGGAAAAAACATGATGCAACCGGAATAGATATTGAGCCGGCGATGATAAGTTATGCTGAAGACAATTATCATAAGGCGCATTTCAAGACTATGGGAATGATGGATATCGGCGTGTGGAACGAGGAATTCAGTCTGGCCTATTCAATAGGCAATGTCGTCTCGCATTTGCCCGGTGATCAGTGGGATAATTATGCGAGTCTTATGAAAAAAATTCTGATCAAGAACGGCTTCTGGATTCTTCAAACGGTAAACTGGGACAGACTACTGCCAATGGAAAGCTACCGGTTTCCGGTTATTGAAAGAGAGAACGGCAGAATAAAATTCTACAGAAGGTATCTTCAAATAACGGCAAAGAACGTGATTTTTGAAATTCGACTGAGTGTGGATAACAAGGAAGTCTTCGTTCGGGAACAGGAGTTGTTTCCCATAACAAGTGAAGAAATAATTAATGTGCACAAGCGCCGGAGATTCATATTAAAGGGGCATTTCGGGGATTTTCAGAAAAGCGACTACAAACAGGAAGAATCAGCGGCAAGCGTTTTCGTATTTCAAAAATAAGCGGCGGTATTGATCACAAATGTATCTTTTGTGGTTACAAATAATCAGAATAGGGACTGATCAAACCGTGGTTGCGATTCTTTCAAAACTTTTTACAGCTTGTTTAATTAATCGGGCGCTGATCAAAAATGGCCATGTCAGGGTTACAATTTCTCAGTTCGAATTCTTCATGCTCGTGCTCAGTGCAGCGGTGATCGTAATCGAAACATTGGTCTGATCTGTACAGTCGTTTGAAAGCAAAGCAGGGC